>CAVOSG010000005.1:0-397144 GCA_963698825.1 Terriglobia bacterium
TTGCTAAACCGTTGTACTGGCTAATACCGGTACCGAGGGTTCGAATCCCTCCCTCTCCGCCAGATTTATTAATTTCAATCACTTACGTGACATCTGCCCGATAGGATCTTGTAGAGCGCGGCTGTTTCCCCGGTGCAGGTGCCCCGCAAGTGTCCTGAACGCCAGCACTTGATTGCGAAACGGGAATTTCTTAGACCCCACCCCTCAACCTCAGCAGACGTTTCCACTCGTGGCTGATTACTGATCCCTTCGCGGAATTCGTCGCCAGGAGCGCCAAACAGGACAAGAGTCGAGTGACGCTGTTTACCGAGTACTGTGACGCCAATCACAGGGAACTACTCTGGTGCCGGATTAGGATGCAGACAGCCTTGGTTGGCGATAGGCGACTGGCACTGAGTACACGTGCTGGGCCTGTCCGGTGTATGCGGCCGGTTGCTTCGTCGAGAAACTTCCTCTTAGGTCTGGAATGAGCAGCCTGCGGTAGAATCAATATGGTGCGCAGAGCGTCACAATTCGTTTCGATCGCCTTGTCGATCATTGTGGTCACCCTTCCGCTATTGGCATGTCTGACATCTTTCGCGGGGATGAGCCCAGAGCAGCGAGATTGCTGCGAAAAGATGGCTGGTCGCTGTGAAATGTCTGTAATGCCCAGCTCGCACTCGTGTTGTCCGCACCCTGCCTCGCCTCACACAGCTACCGCGTCAAAAATGCAGAGCAGCGATTTCGGCTTGGCGATTACGATGCTGGCCGAAGCCCCCTCCGCTTTCGCCCGTCCAATGATTGGAATCGCTGTCAGCACATTCGAGTCACCGCCGGAAAGCCCTCCGCAAAGCGTCAACGTCCTCAGAATCTGATCCCTTCGTCGCTATAGAAGTGCGAGGCCGCACTTGTGTGTCCTCGTGTGACTTCATCTCCAGTCGTGTGCGAGGAGAAAATGACGAAGATCAGCAAACTCTGTGTGTTTGTCTTTTGGGCCGTAACGGCCTTCGGCCAAAGCGCTCCAACCAGCCTGCAGTTACTCATCGGAGAAGCCCGGCAGAACAACGCCGCGATCAAAGCTGCAGAGCGTGCCATTCAGACGTCCGAATACATGCCTAAGCAGGCGTCGGCGCTGCCCGACACTGAAGTGATGGTCCAAAGCTTTACTGTGGGAAGTCCGCGGCCATTCGCCGGATACAGCAATAGTGACTTTGCCTACATCGGCTTTGGTGCATCGCAGGAACTCCCTTATCCGGGCAAGCGTGCATTGCGCGGAAATGTCGCGCAACATGGGATCGCCATCTCACGCGCGGAGCAAGATGCAGTCGCGTGGGAAGTGCTCACCCGCCTGAGGCTGGCATATTTCCAGCTTGCGGCATCCCAACAACTCGTCGCGGTGCTCAAACAAAATCAGCAACGCACGGATGAGATCGAGCAAGCTGCAGAAATCCGTTATCGCGTGGGACAGGGCACGCAGCAGGATGTGCTCCGAATCCAACTTGAGCAAACAAAACTGCTAAACGAGCTTTCCATGCAGCGCCGCGAGAGCGCTCAGGCCCAGGTCGTTTTGAAGGCTCTGTTGAATCGCGCACCCGAATCAGGTGACATCCTTCCAGAGCCCCTTTCTTCCCGCCGCATCCCGGAGGCTGCTGTGCTCTTCGAAAAGCTCCGGCAAAACAATCCTGAGTTGCAGGTGAGCGCGGAGCAAGTG
This sequence comes from Terriglobia bacterium, assembly GCA_963698825.1. Lineage (GTDB taxonomy): Bacteria > Acidobacteriota > Terriglobia > Terriglobales > Acidobacteriaceae > JAIQFF01. The sequence goes on from CAVOSG010000005.1 coordinate 1,691, forward strand.
TCCCAAAGCCAGGCCGCTGCGGCCCTCGCGAATCGGGAAAAGAAACCCGACTTTGCGGTCCAGTACATGTGGCAGCATACGGCGGACAATTTCCGCGACTATTACATGGGCACGTTCTCGATCAAGCTGCCAAATCGTTCTCGAGTGCGGGCCGCCGAAGCCGAATCGCAGGCCAAGCTCACGCAGGCCGAAGCCGAAAAGGAATCCCGCCTGAAGCAAATGGAAAGTGATCTGGGAGAACAGATCGCGATTGTTCAAACTTCCGAACAGCAACTGACGGTTTACGACCAGGGACTCATTCCCCAGAGTGAGTCGGCATTGAACGCCGGCTTGTCTGGGTATCGCGCAGGAAAACAGGACTATCAGGGTCTGCTTGGGTCGTACAACGACACGCTCCGCCTCGCAATGGATCGCGAACGCACACTAGCCGAACATGAGGCTGCTGTTGCCCGCATCGAGCGCCTCATTGGGGAGGAACTGAAATGAACTACCGCAGACTCTTCATTGTCGCCGTTGTGCTCAATCTCGCACTGGCGTTTGCCGCTTACTGGTTCTGGCAGTCTTCCCGGGGCATAAGACCATCAGAAAACGCCGCTACAGAGCATCCGCCGATGGAAGGGTTCACTCCCTCTGCAATTGAAAGCGCTCCGCCCACACTTGCTCCGGTCGAGTTGTCGCCGGAGCGCATGCAGAGCATTGGCGTACGCACTGGGCGGGTCGAATACAAGACGATTAATTCTGAAATCCGCGCTGTGGGCACGGTGGAGGTGGATGAGCGGCGCGTGGCGTATGTGCAGACCCGTTATCCAGGCTGGGTGAAAGATGTGTTTGTGAATGCGACCTATCAATTTGTGAGAAAGGGCAAGCCGCTCTTCACAATCTACAGCCCAGAACTGGTAGCCAGTCAGCAGGAATACTTGCTCGCAAAAGCGAACGCAGGCCGACTCGGTCAGAGTTCTGTCGAGGGCGTTTCCGCTGGCGCAGACACTTTGCTCCGCTCGGCTCGTGAACGTTTGCTGCAGTGGAGCCTGTCGGAGCAAGACATTTCGAAACTAGAGACCAGCGGAAAGCCGCTGACGGAATTTACGTTTGCTTCTCCGGTTTCTGGCTACGTGGTTGAACGCATGGTATTGCCAAACGCCTACGTGCAACCGGAAATGCGACTGTACTCTATCGCGGACCTTTCGACCGTCTGGGTAAACGCGCAGGTGTTCCAGCAGGATGCCGGCAAGCTGAAGCCGGGAGATCCTGCTGACGTCACGGTAGACTCGTATCCCACACGGGTATTTCACGCGCACGTCGAACAGGTCCTTCCCCAAGTAGATGCAGCCACGCGTACCCTGCGTGTGCGACTGTCGATGCCGAACCCGACCCTTGCGCTGAAACCTGGCATGTTCGTAAATGCGCGGTTGCGAGCGCCGCTCGGACGCCAACTGTTTGTGCCCGCCTCGGCAGTGTTGCAGGCAGGAAGCCGTCAAATTGTGTTCTTGTCGCGAGGCCAGGGTTCGTTCGAGCCACGTGAGGTGCAGCTCAGCGCACCCACGGACGAAGGCTTCGTTGTACTCAAGGGCCTCAAGTCTGGTGACACGGTTGTGACCTCGGCCAACTTCCTGATTGATTCGGAAAGCCAGCTCCAGGCTGCTGCAGGAGCCTACACGCCTCCACCGCCTGGTGCTGGAACTGCAGCAGCGACGAATGGCTTGGAGCAGCAAACTTCGGCCGAACTCACCACTGATCCAACGCCTCTACACAAGGGAAAGAACCGCCTCCAGGTGAAGCTCACATCATCCGACGGCAAACCGCTCTCCGCGGCAAGAGTAGCGGTTCGTTTCTTCATGGCCGGCATGCCCGAGATGGGCATGGCAGAGATGAACGTGACCTCCCAGCTGACTGACCGGGGCAATGGAGTCTATGTCGGCGAAGTAGAACTCGGTTCTGGAGGCTCATTTCAGGTCACGGTTAGTGCAGAGCAGGCCGGAAAAACGGTAATAACCAAGCGCGTGAATCTGACCGCGACGGGAGGCAATTAAGCCATGATCTCTGGTGTGATTGAATGGTGCGCCAGCAACCGTTTTCTTGTCTTCATCGGCGTTCTAGTGCTCGTGTTCGGTGGCATCTGGTCACTTCAGAGAGTGCCTCTGGATGCCCTACCTGACATCTCCGATGTGCAAGTCATAGTTCACACCTCGTGGCCGGGACGACCTCCAAATGTCATTGAAGATCAGGTTACCTATCCCATTGTTACGACCTTGCTGGCGGCGCCCCACGTGAAGGCTGTGCGGGCGCAGACAATGTTCGGCGACTCCTACGTTTATGTCGTCTTTCAGGACGGCACCGACATCTATTGGGCTCGCTCGCGTGTCCTCGAATACATCCAGGGGCTGGGTGGACGCTTGCCTGCAGGGGCAGCGCCGATGATCGGGCCGGATGCGACCGGTGTGGGCTGGGTGTTCGAATATGTGCTGATCGACCGCAGTGGCCAGCATAGCCTTGCCGACCTGCGCTCGCTTCAGGACTGGCAGGTTCGCTACCAGCTAGAAACCGTGCCCGGAGTCGCGGAAGTAGCGTCCATCGGCGGTTTCGTAAAGCAGTATCAGGTGCAGCTCGACCCCAATCGTCTGCTCGCCTATGGCATTCCACTTTCCACAGTGATTGACCGCGTGCGCGCCAGCACGAACGAGGTTGGCGGGCGCGTGCTGGAGATGAATGGCGCGCGCTACATGGTTCGTGGTCTTGGATACTTGCGTTCATTGGGTGACCTGGAGAACGTGCCCGTTATGGCCAAGAACGGCACGCCGGTTCTCCTAAAGGATTTAGGCACGGTCACATTCGGGCCGCAGATTCGCGAGGGCGTCGCCGAATGGCAAGGCGAAGGCGAGGCCGTGGGTGGGATTGTAGTGATGCGCTACGGGGAGAATGCGCTGAACGTAATCAACGGAATCAAGAAGAAGGTCGCGGAGATTGCGCCTTCGCTGCCTGCCGGAGTCGAGATTCACGCAGCGTATGACCGTTCGGGATTGATCGAGGAATCCATCCGCACTCTGAAACGAGACTTGTTGGCCGAGTGTGCGATCGTCAGTTTTGTCACCATCGTTTTTCTATTCCACTTTTGGTCAGCCCTGATCCCCATTCTTACCTTGCCAGTCGCTCTGCTGGGTGCATTCGTGCCGATGTATCTTCTGCATATCAGCAGCAACATTATGTCTCTGGGAGGTTTCGCCCTTGCGATTGGCGTATTGATCGATGCGGCCATCGTTATTGTCGAGAACGGCTATCGGCATCTTTCCGAAGCTGGCCAGGTTACAGAGGGCGAACGGCGACGAATTCTCATTGATGCGGCCAAGCAGGTGGGACCCGCATTGTTCTTTTCGCTGCTCATCATCGTGGTCTCCTTTCTCCCAGTGTTCCTGCTGGAAGCGCAGGAGGGCCGGATGTTTCGACCGCTGGCCTGGACGAAAACCCTGTCCGTGGGATTCTCCTCTTTCCTTGCAATTACGGTGGTTCCTGCCCTGATGGTCTTGTTTATCCGCGGACGGCTTCGCCCGGAATCGGCAAACCCCGTGTCGCGATTCACGCAGGCGCTGTACTTGCCTGTTCTACGGTTAGCCTTACGGTGGCCGTGGCTGACAATTGCCCTTAACCTGATCTTTCTTGCGGCAACGATTCCTCTCGCTTTCCGTCTGGGGAGTCAGTTCATGCCGCCCCTGTACGAGGGATCATCGCTCTACATGCCGACGTCGCTGCCCGGAATCGGCATTACCCAAGCCACGCAGCTCCTGCAGGAACAGGATCGGATGATCCGCAGCTTTCCTGAAGTGGACAGTGTCTTTGGAGTAGTTGGCCGTTCCGACAGCTCAACCGATAACGCCCCACTGGACATGTACGACACGACCATCATGCTGAAACCGCGCGAGAAGTGGCGTCCCGGCATGACTTACGAAAAGTTGATTGCTGAGATGGATTCAAAGCTGCAGTTTCCGGGGCTTTCTAACACCTGGACGATGCCGGTGCAAAACCGTCTCGACATGCAACTCACTGGAATCAAAACGCCAGTCGGCATGAAGATTCAAGGAACAAACGTGGAAGGAATTCAGGAGGCCGGCTCCCGCATCGAGAAACTGTTGTCGCGCCTGCCCGGCGTGCGGGCAGTGTTTGCGGAACGTGTTTCGCAGGGCTTCTATCTCAATATCGATGTCAATCGGCTGGAAGCTGCCCGTTACGGGATGACGGTCGAAGACGTGCAGCGTGCCGTGCAGTCTGGAATCGGCGGCGAAGACATCGCGCAAAACGTCGAGGGCCGGGAGCGGTATCCCATTAATGTGAGGTATCAACGTGACTTCCGGGACACTCCTGAGGAACTGGCTCGCGTGTTGGTCGAAGCTCCTTCCGGCGTGCAGGTGCCTCTCGGTTACGTCGCACACATATCGTTCTCGCGCGGCCCGGCGATGATTCGTGATGAAGAGGGTCAGCTCACCGGGTATGTATTTATCGATCTCAAAACATCGGACTATGGCGGCTTCGTGAATCACGCCAGTCAGCTTCTGAAACAGGAACTGAAGCTGCCAGTCGGTTTCACCTATCAGTGGTCGGGAGAATACGAATTTCAGGTGCGGGCACGAGAACGGCTAAAACTCATTTTGCCAATCGTTTTCGCTGTCATCCTTCTCTTGCTGTATCTGGTGTTCCATTCCATAACCGAAGCCCTGGTTCTGATTTTCCCTACTGTCTACGCAATCAGCGGCGGGCTGCTGCTGCAGTGGATTCTCGGTTACAACTTTAGCGTTGCTGTTTTGGTGGGCTATATCGCGCTGTTCGGCATCGCAGTTGAGACGGGAGTCGTGATGGTGGTGTATCTGCATGAAGCTCTCGAAAGACGACTCGCCTCAGGCCAGCCGCTCACCTCGGAATCGATTCAGGACGCAGTCATTGAAGGCGCGGTTCACCGGCTCCGGCCGAAACTCATGACAGTCACTGCCGTTCTAGCGAGTCTGGTCCCCATTCTTTGGGAAAGTGGCATTGGCTCCGATGTAATGAAACCGATTGCGGCTCCCATCGTGGGGGGGATGATCACTTCCACTATCCATGTTTTGATTCTGGTGCCGGTTTTCTTCGAGTTGATACAAAAACGTGCGCTTCGGCGTGGGACAGCGAGTCACGGATAGCCGATTGATCGGGTCGTAGGGGTAAAATCTTTCAGTCATGGTCGAGGTCGCGCTAAACCGCCAAGCCGCAGCCGAGCGTGGGAAGCGACTGGAGTACTTCACCATTGCGTGGAACAGCCTTGAGGGTCTTGTAGCTCTAATAGCGGGAGCGCTTGCAGGCAGCATTTCACTCGTTGGGTTCGGAATCGATAGCTTTATCGAGGTCACATCTGGCGCCACACTGCTGTGGAGAATGACTGTCGATGCAGAAGAGCTAACCCGAGAACGAAACGAACGATTTAGCCTAAGAATCGTAGGCACCTGCTTTCTGGCTTTGTCCGCCTACATCGCTTATGAATCGGTTGCTGATCTCATTTCCCAAAAGGCCCCTGAACACAGCATTCCAGGGATTATTCTGGCCTGTGTTTCCCTGGTCGTAATGCCAATTCTTTCACGCGCAAAGAAACGGGTAGGCAAGGAACTCAGGAGCGCAGCCATGAACGCAGATGCTAGACAGACGGACTTCTGTGTGTATTTGTCAGCTATTCTGCTCGCAGGTCTCATTCTCAACGTAGCTTTGGGATGGTGGTGGGCAGATCCAGTTGCGGCTCTTGCTATGGTTCCGATTGTTGCCAAAGAGGGCTTTGACGGGGTGAAGGGTAAGGCGTGCTGCGACTCTTGCTAATCCACTTTGACTTTAATGTGCTCAAATTCTCGCTTTTCGACGTGTGATCTCGAAACAGATTCTTTCATTCGACCATGCACAAACAATAAAGAAACTGCTGGACTGTGCCGAGCGGCGTCCGATGCAGTTCCTCCGAGTGATCAAGCAAGCTGAAATGCACACCAAACTCGTTGTGCAGCGACTCTGCGTCGTAGCGAACAACGTCAAAACCGCTGCATTTGGTTGGACCTTCCGGCCCGAAGGTGCTGACTATCACGTGCCCTCCCGGCTTGACGGCGTGTGCCACTTGCCGAACGTACGCTGTTCGTTCATCTGTCGTGGTTAGGAAATGGAATACCGCGCGGTCGTGCCATACGTCGTAAGCGCCGGGCGCTAGCTTGGCCTTGGTTATATCGACGACGAGCCACTTGACCCGATCCGAGGCTTCCCCTAGTCGCTTTTTGCTCACATCGATGGCAGTCGGGGAAACATCAAGGACGGTAACGTTCTTGTATCCGCGGGCAAGCAAGTCATCAACGAGCGTTGATTCGCCGCCACCAACGTCGATGATCGACGCCGAGAAGTCAGGTGCCGCTCGCTCTATTAGCCTAAGAGAGATTTCGAGGTGCGGCTGGTACCAACTGACTGCTTCGGGTGCCTTCGTACTATAGATTCGTTCCCAATGATTCTGTACATTCATGCCAATCGCCCACGCATCGATAGAGCGCTGTTAATAGTAGTCCTACGGACGGGCCACAATGGCTTCATACACGATCATTCTCGCCACTGGTTTGCCTTCCTCTTCCTGTTCGGGTGTATACACGCGGTGCGTTTGAGGGTCCACGGCGAGGCTATGCACCGCGTGCTGGACTCGAAAGTCCTCTAGCTTGCGGTAGTGATCTGCATCGTCCTCATGAAAGACCGCAATGGCGCCACTATAGCAAGCCACATACACACGCCCCAGGCCAGCGTCGAATTTGATAACGTCAGGCCCTCCAGGCAACGGAAGAAAGGCGATGGGTGCGTGCTTATCCAGGTCGAACACTGCCATCAGTTCGTTCCCTTCGCACGCCAGAAAGGCGCGATGGTGCTCTGGATCGAGCGCCATTCCGTGATTTCCTTTGCATCGTCCCACCGGATACCTGCCAACGACTTCATCCGTTGTGGGGTCGAGTACAGCGAAAATATCCTGATCCTGCAGGTTGACGTACACCTTGCGCGCAACAGGATCGTACTGCGGCATACCCGTTTCACTATCGAAGTGCAGCGTGCGGACGATTTCGTCCTTTCGCACATCCACCACAGCTTCTGCCTTCCCTCTTTCGTCAGAGACATAGAGTTTGTGGAACGGAGGTGCGTAGGTACTTCCATCGGGCTTTGCTTCTGTCTTCAGCTTCTTGATGACCTTCATCTGTTTCAGGTCAACCACGCCGATGGTGTTGTCGCTGGCGTTGGAAGTGTAGAACTTCTTCAGTTCGGGGACATATTCCACCCCTTCGGCGCCAGGCGTATCGGTAACTGTGGCAACAACCTTGTTCGTTGCTAGATCGATGACGTAGGTCTGGCCGGCTGACAGATGAGCCGACAACAGGTAGCGGTCGTCAGTGTCGATCGCAAGATAGTCGAATCGCTTTCCGCCGGGGCCTGGCAGGTCAAACTTGGCGACCTGCCTAAGAGTTTGGCCCTGCGTAGTCGTTGAACATAAGCAACCGAACAGAAGAAAATTTGCAATTCCGAGTCGCTGAAAGAGTTTCGGCGTCATCAGTTACTCCCGGGATGGTCAGCGTGCGAAGGGGCGTTCTTCCCCAGTTCGTCCAGAGCTGCTTTGAAACCGTTCGCCAGTTTCTCGGCAGGGCCCCTGCCCCAATAGTGCAGGAAAATCACCATCGGCTGCTCTTCGGTCATATGGTGATGAATCGCAACCACGTCGAGGCCATTCTTTCTCAGGGTTTTGAGAACCGCGTTAACTTCGCCTTCGAGCATGGCGACGTCACCCGCAATGGCAGTGTCCTCTTGCGTTCCTACAAACGCCGCCCATGTGTTGAGGCCCATCCGAGCGTTCACGACCGCGCCATGATCTTTCATCGCCAGGTCATCGCGTCCCACCGTGATTTTGAAAACGGCACCGGACTGTTCCCCGGGGTGGCCGACAATCTTCGCCAGTTTCCCAGTGTCGAGTGCCGTTCCAATGGAGGACATGGGGACAGGAGCAGTTGGCGTGACATGCCCAATCAAATCCAGCGCAGGCTTTAGGCTACGAGCGAGATCACCGGCCTTGCCGAGACCGTGTACGTGCATATAGTAGACATGCGGCTCATCCCAAAAGAAGTGGTTGTGCAGGGCGGCCACTTCAATTCCGTTGTCCAGAAGAGCGGACATGACCGGATTTACCTCATCTTGAAGCAACACCAAATCTCCCATCATCAAGTCAGCGCCCGCGGACGTCTTCGTCATTGAAAGCCAGCCCCCAAAACCGAACGGTGTGGGTGCGGGTATGCCCTGGATTGTCATCTTCAAATCATTGCGCGGAATGTTGAGCTTCAGAACTCCCGCTTTAAAGTCGCCTTTGCGGTCCAGGCTCTTTAAAACTTCCTGATAGTCGCTTGGAATGTCCTGAGCGAATCCGACTACGTTGAAAAAGGCGAGACAGAGAAATGCGCTCGCGAAGAGTGCTTTGATATTCATGGAACCAGACATGGGATAATCCTCCTGTGATTTTGTTTCTAGAACTCGGCTGATCGCGACAAAATTTCTTACTCAACCCACCTGCCGACGCAAATACTCGAATAGTGCGTCATAGATGGGAAATTCCCTCGTAAGACGCTCCTCGTCGCTGGCTCCAGAGATAGCAAATCCATGGGCAATGGCCCGCAGTCCGGCGCTCTCACTGGAGATCTGCTCCTGGCCCTTAACGTCCGCGCCTCTGACGACGAGCCCAAGGCGTTGCAAAGCCGGATCGGTCATTTGGTAGTCCTCGAGAATGGCCTCGAAGGTACAGCGGTTTCCACGGTGGTTCAGTTTTACTTCTGGAAACCGATTTGCATCGAAAGGAATTGCACCCTCCCGCCGAGCCGCTTCCAGCAGCTGGCTCTCAGGTACAACAAGGAGGAATTCTGCCTCGGGGTCAATGAAACGTCGAATAAGCCAGGGGCAAGCCACCCGGTCTACCTTCACATTCTGTCGTGTGATCCATCTCACGGTGTCACCTCTCAACCTCTACCAATGAGTGATAGAGTCCCCCTGCCAATTGCATTCCGCGTTCCAGCGGAACCTGGTCGCTGAGCCTCTGTCGCCCCCACCCCTTCTTGAGTTCAGCTCCACATTGTTGGCCCTGAGAATTCTTTGGAGTCCGGAATACTGGCTCATGCGTGAGACGATCATGACGCGATACTCGTAAACTGGCCAGGGTCGGAAATTGCGGAGCATCAGCATGGAAACATTGCTTTTTCACGTCTGAGCAGGCGGGGTCTATGCAAGCCAAACTGTTTTCCGTTAGGGCGCGAAAGTAGGTTGCCGTATGCGCTTTTCGCTCGAATTCCCGGACCGTCGGTGGTGAACCTCTCTCGGAGGCCACCCAGACTGTCATGAAATTGTAATGGTTGCACGATCAGAACGAATCGTTTCCAAGCAGAACGGATCAAATCGACGGATTTGTAACCCGTTGGAAAGAGGAGTAGAGTAGGAAATTTTGCAAACGGTTCAGGACCCTCCTGTGTATTGCTAAACCGTTGTACTGGCTAATACCGGTACCGAGGGTTCGAATCCCTCCCTCTCCGCCAGAGTTATTAATATCAAGCGCTTGCATGCCGCATTGCTTGCCACCGCCCTTGTTAATCGCGACTGTATCATGCGGTGCAGATGTCCCCGAGGTGTCCTGAGTCTCCGTGGGTTCCGAAACCTGAGTTTCGGAAAGCGTACCGACTAAGCTGATCTTCCGAATCGCAAGTTGATTGTTGGTGCAATGTCCGCGTTTTTCGTAGACCTACCTCTTCAGCATCCCCCGGATACACACTCGTCTCCTTAGGACCAATGGTCTGAAGTGAAGGCTTCTTCCGGAGTTAGCCAGTGATTCGTAACCGAGATCACTGGATGGACGGGAATCACGCGCTCCGTGTTCAAATTGCTCATGGGACCGCAGCTCTGGATGTGGAGTTGCCCGGGACTCGGGAGCAATCGATCACTTCCTATAAGCCGACTTCCAGGTACCAATGCCGCCGTGGAAGCAGGAGAGTCTCCGGGTAACAGACAACTCACCCAGAATCCATTCCTCGGTCGGAATGACAATGACCTTTTCAACAGCAATCGGCGCAACGGCCCTGAGCCGGTCGTTCTGGCATAATTGGGGCCCCGTAGAAGCATTTTGGAAGTTGGTCCGCACAGGAGAACGAGCATGAGCGACCCGGAACAAAGTATCGATCGGAGAAAATTCCTGACCAAGTCGGCAGCGCTGCTTGCCGGAAGTGCAGCGTTCGCGAGCACAGCGCTTTCGTACGACAGGATTCTGGGCGCGAACGACCGGATTTCTTTGTGCCACATCGGCAACGGAAGCCGCGGCGGGGATTTAGCCTGGATCGTTTCTCAGCTGAAGACCAGCCAAAACGCGGAAATTAACACGGTGTGTGATCTGTGGCGACTGAACCGCGAGAAGGCGGTTGCCGTGAATACCAAGTACTACGGCCGCGCTCCACGCTCGTATCAGTATTTGGAGGACGTGCTGGCTTTGAAGGACGTCGATGCCGTGATTATCTCCACACCCGAGCACTCCCACTCGCCCATCCTGAAAATGGCGGTAGAAGCCGGCAAGGACGCCTACGTGGAAAAGCCGATGGGCAACGTGTTGACTGAGGCGAAAGCGGCTCGCGATGCGACCATGAAATCGAAAAGGATTGTACAAGTGGGAACGCAGCATCGCAGCGAACCGTATCCGCGGGCAGCCCACGAATTGGTTCAGACCGGCGTGCTCGGGGAAGTGAGCAAAGTGGAAATTGTTTGGAATTACCACGGCCCCCGGTGGCGCGGACGCGAGGAGACAAAGCTGTTGCGGGAGGCGGATACGGATTGGCGAAAGTGGCTGCTCACCAAGCCCGATCGTCCCTTTGACCCCAAAGTCTATTGCGAATTCCGCTTGTACAAGGAATTTTCCAGCGGCATTCCCGACCAATGGATGAGCCACGCAACCGACATCGTGCACTGGTTCATGAATGATAGCTTCCCCCGCTCCGCGGTCGCTCATGGCGGCATTTTTGCGTGGCGCGATGGCCGGGAGAATCCCGATACGTTTCAAGCCTTGTTGGAATATCCCAAGGGTTTTCTGCTGAGCTACTCAACCAGCTTCGGCAACGATTCCCCAAGCTTTACGCGCTTCATGGGGAAAAAATCAACCCTGATGAATATTGGCGGCGAAGGCAGTCCGCGATATCAATTGGTCGAGGAGAAAGGCAATCATGAGGACAACGCCGACATCGATCAATCGAGAGCTGCGAAATACGTTCTTCTCCCCGGTGAAACCAAGCTGCCGCCCATGGGCATCGATGACCTGTCGCTGGAACACATGACCAACTGGTTCGAATGCATGCGTTCGCGCAAGCAGCCCAATTGCACGGTGCAGGACGGATTCGCGCACTCGGTGGCCTGCATGATGTCAGCGGAGGCTTACACTTCGGGCAAGAAACAGTATTGGGACGCCGTCAACGAGACCATTGTCGATCGGGCACCTGAGGGCTAGACGGCTGAGCGAGTGAAAGCAGATTAAGCGAGATACCGCAGCGTCTGTTCGATCAGTCGAGCCGTCGGTGCATAAGGTTCGCCCGGAGCGTCGAATTCCATTGAACAATAGCCTTGATATCCGCTGGATTTAAGGATGTCGAATGATCTTTTCAGGTCAACATTCAAAAGCTTGTCGTGGTCGTCGGCTTCGCCGTCCTTCACATGGCAAACACAGTAGGCGTGCTGGGACATCGCCTGCAGTGCACGATAGTTGAATTCCGCATCGCCGGTCATCATGGAGTTGGCGAAATCGGGTAAAGCGCGAAGGTAGGAATGATTGACGGCCTCAATCACTTTCACTACGAAGAACGCATCCTCGCTGACCAGATCGTCGTTCTCCAAACTGACTACAACGTTTTTCCCAGCACCGTACTCAGCCACTTCCCGCAAGGATTCCGCTGTGCGTCCCACATCTGGCGGTGAGTTGGCCGCTCGCTGAATGTGCGTCCGGATACTGGGGGACCCAATTTCGACGGCGACGTCTACCCACTTCTTTGCGTAAGCAGTCGTTTTCTTGCGAATTTCAGGCGACGGGTCATAAAAGCTATCCGGGCCATCGACTGCGATGCCCACGACTTTCACGTTCGCTTTGGCTAACGCCTCCCGAAAGCTGCGCAGATAAGCCGGGTCAAGCGAACGAAAATGGCGATTGTGTGGCTCGATATTGCGGACGTTGAACTTTCTCACCACCTCGGCTGCGAAATCCGCGAGGTCGATTAATCTCGACCAGCCCCGAAAGCGTCCCCCATCCCGCCCGCGATAATTCCGCCAGTTGCTAGAGCGGATAGCTTTTCAAGGAATGCACGGCGAGTTAGCGAGTCCATATGGCTGAACCTGCAAGTCTCGGAGTATACGCGGGCTGTAGTGCTGAAAGTAACATGCGAAGAGTCGGAGAACGAGGTTCTGGGCTCCCGGTCGGCCCCAGAATCTGATCGGGGGAAATGACTTCCTAAAAGCCGACTTCTCGGTACTGTCACTATCTGCCCATGGACGAAGCGGGGCGCGTATTGCTCGTTCGCAAGAAAAGAAGAGTTGAGTTGTTCCGTTCAGCCCGGCAGTCCAGCTTTTCTGGGCACATTTGCCGCGCCGGCAGCGAACGAGACGGGTTGCATGGTCGAGGCCGCTCTGTACAACACTTCGGTCACTTTGGAAATCCCCGGCGTATGCATAGATTTGGAGGATGGCTTTGACCTGCCTATTGCTAACCAGCGATGCGGCTTTGCTGGATGTGGTGCGCTCCACTTTCGGTGCCGTCGGCGTCGGAGTTGAGCATCGCGCGGATGCGGCAAGCGCGATCGAGCTCATTGTCCGCCGACACATCGATAGTTTCGTTATTGATTGCGATGATGTTCCTGCGGCCACGGAGGCGCTCGCGACGATTCGCAACAGCCGCTCCAACAAGTTATCAACAGTTTTCGCCATCTTGAATGGCAAGACTAGCGTCACGGTAGCCATCGAAGCGGGAGCCAATTTTGTCGTAGGTAAGCCCGTACCAGACACGCTGTTACGAAACCACCTTGACGCAGCATTGGCGAAGATGAAGCGCGAGTATCGCAGATATTTCCGCCACCGAATTGACCTGCCCATTACGGTCACGTACTCCTCCGAAACCGTCGTGGGGAAAATCATGAACGTTAGCGAAGGCGGACTGTCGCTGACTCAATTCGGACCTGCGGCGATTGAAGGTACCGTCACCATACAATTCGAGCTTCCCAGTACAACCGCTCAACTGTTCCGAGCCAAAGCTGAGGTAGTGTGGAAAGATGCTTTTGCGGCCGGCCTGCGTTTTCTCCGCATCGAACCCGATTGTCGCCTATCTTTTGAGGCGTGGCTGGAGTCCCTGGAAGCGCAGTTGCAATTTCGAGAGTCCACCCGACCGAACACGGCCAGTGAGCACGGCTACAGATAGCCTTGGAGCATCAGGCCTTCGGCCTCGTGGAGAATGTGACGAAGAGATTCCTGGATGATGTAGCCAGGATTTCAAAGTGTTTGAATGATGGAACGGGGAAAATCCGCAAGGAACAGATCCTCGAGCCGGCCCGGCTGGCAGAAGCGAAGCCGGGAGACACCGTATTCAATCGGAATGTTCTGGCGATCATATATTTCTTATTGCTTGTCGACATTCAGATAATAAAGATCGGTAGCCACGTCAAAATCAGCTTTAGACAGCGTCGTAGGCATCGTCTGCCATTCCGTGGTGGGACGGATAATCTGCCAGCTGTCTTTCTTGCCGACGCGCACCGGCATGGCAAATGCCGCTTCATCCACCTTCCAGCGGTACGAGACGGTTCCCTTGGCCTCGTCGAATTTCAGCTCGAGAACCGGGATCGCAGCGTGCCGCAGATACTGATTGAAGATTGGCGTGAGATCCATGCCGGTGTGCTGGTTAAAAAATGCCACCACATCTTCGGTCATGATGTTGTGATACTTGAAGTGCTGGTAGTAGTCGTGGAGCACTTTGAACCAGCGGCGGTCGTTATCCACCACGCTGCGCAGTGTGTTGAGGAAGAGAGCGCTCTTCCCGTACTGGTCTCCGGGCGGAGTGTAGTAGACATCATGAGGACCGATTACGGGGAGCTCGTTCTTCACTCTCTCCTTGCCGTCATTTACATAGGTCAGGCCGGCGGCCCTTCCCCACATGAATTCTACGTAGAGCCCGTCCATGTAGCTGGTTGTGCCTTCGTGAATCCACATGTCGGAGCGGTCAAAGGCGCTCACTGCGTTGCCAAACCACTCGTGCCCGCTTTCGTGAATGATGATGCCGTCGAAGCGCTTAGCGACCTCCGTCCCGCGCTCCAGAAACCCGTTGGCGAAGTGATTGCCATAGGTGACGGCAGTCTGATGCTCCATGCCTGAATAAGGCACCTGGATCAACTTGTAGCCATCCTTCATGAAGGGATAGTCGCCAAGATAGTGTTTGTAGGACTGCATGGTGCTTCTGGCTTGCACGAATTGCTTCTTGGCTCTTTCGAGATCTTCGGGCAGCACATAGAAGTCGAGCTGCTGGCGGCCAAAATGATCGCTGAAGTGAACGTAGTTGCCGACGTTCAGCGAGACATCGTAGTTGTTGATGGGATAGTGCACGAACCAATCCCAGCGCGTGTAGCCGTCGCCGAGATCGGTCTTGCCCATGAATTTGCCGTTGGAGACGTCGACGAGATTGTTGGGAATCGAGACGCTGATTTCCATGTTCTCGACTTCTTCATGCCACTGATCCTTGTTGGGCCACCACATGCTGGCGCCCACTTCTTCGCAGGCGGTGTATATCCAGGGATGGCCGGCGGAATCTTTGTCAAATACAAAACTGCCGAACCTGCCGATGGGCACGGGATAGCCGGAGTAGTAGAAGTCGATCGCGTACACGCGGCCACTGTTCAGCGTTTGGGGAAAATCAATAAAGACGGAGCCGGTGTCGCGCTGATACTTAAGCTCAGTCGTGCCGAGAAGAATTTTGTTAACGTCGAGGTGCGGATTGAGGTCGATTTGGATGCGGTTGTCGTCTTTGAGCATCCTGAAGCGGATCGTGTTCTTGCCGCTGAGAAACTTCTTCTCCGGATCAACCCGCACGTCGAGATGGTAGTACAGCAGCTTGTTGTTGGCGCGATAAGGCCCCCACCCGCCGCGCAGAACGTCGTCGCGCGTGGGAGGTGGAACCTGCGGCGCCGCTGCCTGGCTGGAGGACGCGCTTTGTGCCAGTGAGAACGCCGGGAGCATGACTAGTGCGAAGAAAATCACGCAGCATCGAAGGAAGGTGCGGAGGGCTGTAGCTCGGCTCATAGAATTTCCTAGGGCCCGATTGTATACAATATCCCGCCCTCCGCGGTTACCTCTTTTCTTCTTTTTCTGGGCCCCCTTAGAGGGCGTCCCGCTGAAACCTCAAAGGCGATTCATATTGCACCCTTGTTTTATTTATGTGCTACGGTTCCCGTCCAAAGGGCGCTGGCCATGCAGAATAAGGAGTTGTTATTGCATGGGCCGGTTTATTCGCGCTGACTGCCCGGTTGCAGCGAACAGTGAGACCTCGACGGCGTTCAGGATCCAGAATGTCACAGCTGTTCACCACCGATCTCCTGCCCGCTTCAGATCGTATTGATGCGTGGCAATGGAATGCGCAACTGCCAACAGCGAAACAGCAGATTCCTCGCGCGATAACGCCGCGCTTCGGAATGACAATCCTTTGAGGATTTTCAAACTGCACCACTACCGGGCATTCGAAATCTGTTACCGGCAAGTGGGTGATGGGGGCGCTTCTTAGCGAGGTCGGGCATCGGAGTCATCAAATCTTTCATTGGCCGCCGCTGACAGCGACAGAATTAGAAATCGCTGAGCTGACTGGGCGGTATGGTGATCCGGAGGGCGTTGAGAACGGCCGCCAGGTCGATGATCTCTTGTGCGATGGCGCCAGCCAACGGTGGCAAGTAGCCCGCAGCGGCGAACAACATGCCGACACCGCTAAGAATCATGCCGCCCACCGCGGTCTGCAATGCGATGGAACGGGTACGCTGGGCAATATGCATCAATTCATCTACTTTGCGCAGCGATGAGTCCATCACTACCGCGTCCGCGGCTTCAGCGGTTACATCGCTGCTTTGGCCTCCCAGAGCAACGCTGGCGCTGGCTGCCAGCATGGCCGGCGCATCATTGATGCCGTCGCCGACGAATAGCGTTCCACGCCGGGCTGTCTCTTCTGTTACGAGCTTCAGCTTTTGCTCGGGCGTCGCACCCGCAACAATATGCTCAATGCCTACGATCTTGGCCAGATGCTCAACTTCCGAGCGCCGGTCCCCGGAGAGGAGAATGACCTGCCCGGCATGATGCTTCGGCCGGAGGTGGCGAACAAAGGGGGTGCTTTCGGCGCGCGGCTCGTCGTGAAAGCGAAGCAGAGCGGCAAATTGCTGGTCGACAAAAACCACGCATTCCAGCCCGGAGGCCGCTGGGGGTAGTTCGAGGCCGGATACCAGGTTTCCGGCAACGGCCTGATTTCTGCCGGTGATAAAAACCTGATGCCCATCTACTTCGCCCAAGAGTCCCTGGCCAGGCCTCTCGCTCGCTCCGTTGGGAACGGAAAGTTTGGCTTTCCGAGCTTTCGCCGCGTCCAGGACGGCCTGCGCGAGCGGGTGCCTGGAGTACTGCTCAAGACTGGCCGCATAGCCCAGAACTTCCATCGGGTCGGTTCCGGCAGGGCAGGAAACGTCAGTCAACAACGGTCGGCCATAGGTCAGGGTTCCGGTCTTATCGAAGAAAAAGGTCTGGCAGGTATCGATCTGCTCCAGGATTTTGGGATGTTTAATCACAATGCCGCGCCTGGCGGCCAGGGAGATGCCGCCAACAATGGCGACGGGAATGCCGATGAGAAGGGGGCAAGGTGTGGCAATGACAATCACGGCCAGGAACCGCTCGGCAGATCCTCCCATCAGCCAGCCGATGACGCCAATCAGCAAAGCCAAGGGTGTGTACCAGGCGCCCAGCCGATCGGCGATGCGACGCATGTTGGGGCGGTTTTGCTCTGCCTCTTCGACAACCTTCAAGATGCGGGTATACCGCGAGTCCACGGCCAATTTGGTCGCACGGATTTTGAGCAACGTGTTGCGATTGATGGCACCGGACAAGACCTGCGATCCGGGCACTTTCCCAATCTCGAAGGGTTCACCGGTCAGATACGATTCGTCCATCTCGCCGCGGCCTTCGACGACTTCGCCATCCACGGGGCAAATCTCGTGGGGATAGACCTGAAGAATGTCTCCCGGGACGATGTCGTGCACCTTGATCGGCGCGGAGCCCTCCGCGGTGACGCGATGAGCGTCGCTCGGCATTCTCTTGGCCAGGGCGCGCAGTGCGGAGGAGGCGCGCTGGGTTGCGTATTGTTCCAGAGCCGCTCCCCCGGAGAGCATAAGGACCACGATGCACGCCACCAGGTATTCATGCAGTAGGGTTGCGGTGACGATAGAAATCCCAGCTAACCAGTCCGCACCGAATTCGAGCTTGAAAGCCTGACGCACTAGTCCGAGCAGCAGGGGAATTCCGCCGGCCAGCAAAGCCAGGTAGAGCGGCAACACGTCGAGGTGGCCGACTCGCCACACATAGTGCAAGAGTAAGTACACCAGGATGGTTAAAGCGCTGAATATGGCGATGGGGGCGTCTTTCCCGTATTCACTCGGCCAGTTATTGGGCGATCGTGCCTTGCCGTCGGCCTGCAGGCCGCTTTGCTCATCCGTGGATTGCGTCGCTGGTTTCAAGTGTCCCGTCGTATGCAACGTTCCTGATCGGCCGGGTGCCGGGATGGTTGGCGCCCGCCCTACACCTTAGGTGCATTTCAGATCAGTGATGCAATTCTTCTACTCTAATTGCCTACCCGCAAGTTTGAGTGCCGGCATCCTCTGCGGTGTGTGAGCCTGGTCACGGCGAATGGTGATTTCCCGTACTTCGCTATGAATGACCTTGATCTATGGAAAGAAGATCTATAGAAAGAAAAGATCTCTAGAAGGAAACAAGGACCCGATTCGTCAGGAAAGGAAGCCGGGCTCTTCGGTGTCCGCACTCACCGCATGTGAAGAGGGCTTTTTCCGGCTTTCGAAAGAAGGAATCATGAAACGCAGCGCTCTTATCTTGGTCTTCTTCGTAACCCAGGCATTCGTCGCGCAAACAGTTTGGGCGCAGGATTGGGCACGCGCTCAGTTGGAGAAATCTCCCCGGCATCGCGAATGGGTCACGGTGAAGCATGATGGGCGTTCGGTGGAAACTTTCGTCGTGTATCCCGAGTCCAAGGACAAGACGCCGGTGGTCATTCTGATTCACGAGATTTTCGGCATGAGTGATTGGGTGCAGGATCTTGCCGATCAGGTGGCTGCGGCGGGCTATATCGCCGTAGCTCCAGACCTGCTTTCCGGCATGGGGCCCAAGGGTGGACGCACTTCTGACTTTGCCCAGGATAAAGTCACGGAGGCGGTGAGCCATCTCAACCCTGACCAGGTCACTGCCGATCTCAACGCCGTCGCTGACTACGCCAACAAGATTCCCGCGTCCAACGGAAAGTTGTTTGTGGGAGGCTTCTGCTGGGGCGGCGGTCAAACTTTCCGTTTCGCCACCAATCGTTCTGATCTTAGCGGAGCTTTTGTCTTTTACGGCTCGCCGCCCGATAAAGATGCCATGGCTCGAATCAAGGCTCCGGTCTATGGATTCTATGCCGGCAATGATGCGCGCATCGGCGCCACGCTTCCCGATGCGACAGCGCAAATGAAAGCGGCGGGAAAAACGTTCGAGCCAGTGGTGTACGAGGGCGCCGGGCACGGCTTCATGCGGGCCGGAGAAGCGCCCGATGCCAATGACGCGAACAAGAAGGCCCGCCAGGATGCATGGATGCGCTGGAAGGATCTCCTGAGCAGATAGGTTTGACGGTAAACTGGATAAGGTCATCCATTCCTCTGATCCTCAGGAGAACAACAGCAATGCGTTTCTTGATTCTGGCGATGGTAGCGGCAGCGGTGGCGGTTCTTCCCGCAGTTGGGCAAGTGCAAACCTGGAAGGTAGATCCGGCGCACTCAGCGGCGCAGTTTTCCGTGCGACACATGGGAATTTCGACGGTACGAGGCGCATTCACCAAGGTCAGCGGTTCGGTTCAGTATGACCCTGCCGATCCAACTAAGACGACGATTGAAGCGACGATCGAGGCGGCATCCGTGGACACACGGGTCGAGATGCGGGACGACGACTTGCGCAGCCCCAATTTCTTCGATTCTGCCAAATATCCCACGCTCACATTCAAATCGAAGCGCGTGGAAGTGGCAGGAGCGGGAAAACTGAGGGTCACGGGGGATCTAACCATTCACGGTGTAACGAAGGAAGTTGTGCTCGACGTTGATGGACCTAGCGCTGAGGTCAAGGATCCACGCGGAAGACTCCATATGGGAGCTTCGGCCTCCACCAAAGTCAACCGCCAAGACTTCGGCGTGAGTGGGGCCGGTACCATGGTTGGCGACGATGTGCCGATCGTCATCGACCTGGAGTTAGTGCGGTCCTCTCCCACCAGTTAGTCTCTAATGTAAGTTCAAGCGAGAGAAGAGTTAGCGTGCGATTACGCAGGCTCGCTCTTCTCACGAGCGCCATAACCCGCTACATCTAGAGAGTAGGAGGCCGATTCGGATAGGGTCCGGATGTTGTACAATTGCGGCCCCATCTGATGGGCTTTCTCCCGGGACGCGGTCCCGCTGGTTGGAGGTGAGTGTCTGAGCGTCATTCTGGCGGGAGACGTTGGCGGCACCAAGTGCAACCTGGCAATTTTCCAGGAGGCGGAGGGGTTTGCCCTCCGGCCGGTTTTCCAGCGCCGCTATGCCACTCGCGACTTCTCGAAATTTGAAGATCTGATCGAACACTTCCGGCGGCAAGCCGCGGAGCAGGACCCTGTCCTTGGCGCTGAACGGATCAGCGCGGCTGGGTTCGGCGTGGCCGGAGCGGTGGTGGAGGGGCGTCTGCACGCCAACAATTTGCCCTGGGAGCTGAATCCGGTAGAACTTGCGCGCCGTCTCGATGTGAACGTTGAAAACATTGTGCTGCTCAATGATGTGGTGGCGACCGCATGGAGCCTTGACCGCCTGCCCGCAAAGGACCTCGCTGTTCTGAATAAGGGAGTGTTGCAGCCCAATGCCACACGCGCGCTGATGGCCGTTGGTACGGGCCTGGGCGAGGCGTTTCTCTTTTGGGATGGGCGCCAGACTCGCGTGGTTCCTTCGGAAGGCGGACTGGCAGGCTTTGCGCCCCGGACGGATCGCGAGATCCAGCTTCTCATCCACCTGAAGAAGCGCCTGCCTCAGGTCTGTTGTGAGGACGTTCTTTCCGGACGCGGAATTCGCGCCATTCATGAATTTCTGGATCCTGCGGTGCGCCATCCCTCGTTCGAGGGCTCGGGTCTCGATCCAGCGCGCGAGATCAGCGAGAAGGCATGCACGCAGGCGTGCCAGGTGTGTGTGACGACCTTGAACCTATGGACCGAAGCGTACGGTTCGGAAGCAGGGAATCTTGCGGTGCGGGCGCTTGCACTCGGCGGCATCTACGTGGCGGGCGGGATCGCGCCCAAGATTCTGCCCATGCTGAAAGAGGGCGGGTTCTTCCGCGCGTTTTGCGATAAGACGTTGCTGGCTCCGGTGCTGGCGCGAATTCCGATCTATGTGGTCCTGAATGAAGATGCGCCCGTCTGGGGAGCGGCGTATAAGGCGCTGGAAGCCAGCCGAATGCGGGAGTTACCCAACCTGCAACGCAAGGCCTGTTAGCGGCCGCGGAAATCTCTCTTCTAATAAATAATGTAGCCCGGTGGTCAACCGCGTTCGTGACGGCTTCGATTCGGCGCGGCGGATGCGTTATATACTGGCGCGGGAGCGTGCATGGCACAGAACGGTCGAAACGGAACTCCGGCCTACCAAAGGATTCGGAGTGTCATTCGAAAACGCATCGAGGCGGGACAGCTGAAGCCGGGTGATGTGGTTGACTCCGAAAGAGAGTTGGCCAAAATCCACCGGGTCAGTCTGATGACCGCGCGGCACGCCCTGACTTCGCTCGAACGCGAAGGGGTGGTGGAGAGGCGGCGCGGGGCCGGCACTTTTGTCGCGCCTCCCAAAATTCACTTCAATAAGCTGATGAGTTACTCGGAGCAGATGGCGAGCCGCGGCCTGGTCGCCGGCTCCGACCTGCTGTGCAGCAAGATCATTGATTACGATCCGGAGATTGCGGCCCGTCTTGCGGTAACGCCCAACCACCGCCTGGTGAAGGTGGAGCGCCTGCGGCACGCCGCCAACGAACCCTTCGCTCTGGAGGTCTGCTATCTCTCCGCCGAGGAGTTTGGCGGCCTGGTTTCCGCGCCGCTGGGAAGAGGTTCGCTGTTTTCCATCCTGGAACACGACTTCGGGGTGGAGCTGGCGCACGCGGACGAAGAAGTAGACGCCACCGCGGCCGACGGGAGAATCGCGGAGCTGCTGGGTGTCGCCCGCGGCGCTCCGCTCTTGCGGATTCGCCAGGTGATCTATTCCACCAAAGGCAAAGCTACCATCTATGGGTTGGGATTCTACCGCTCCGACCGGCACACCCTGCTGATCCGAAGATTTCGCTGAGGAAATCGGCTGCGCCCGGCGCCTAGTTTCCTGGGTAAATCTTGATCCAGTGATTGCGCACTTTGGGTTTTACCTTTCTGCCGTTCGAATCGGAGACAATCAGGTTGGTCTGCTGGTTGGGCATGTGGCAGTCAATGCAGTTGCCGGCAATCTCGCGACCTCGCGTGGGGAAGAGGCCGCAGCTTTCAACTTTGTGGCAGGCCAGACAACGCTGCGAAAATGCGGCCAGATCGTGTTGCGGCACGTGAACGTTGTGGCAGGTGGAGCAGGTCATTGCCTCGGAAGACCTGGCCTCGGAAGACATGGCTTCGGAAGATTGATAGCAGCGGCTCTTCTTTAAGAGTTCCACCTGGCTGCCGTGCACATCAATGCTGGCATTGGGATCGAGCCGCGGCAGAGAGAGGTATTTTTCCAGCGGCTCTCCGGGTAGGTAGGAAAAGGGCGGAGCTGCGAGCTCCCCGATGCCGGCATGGCAGAGGGCGCACAGATCCATCTGCCGATCGCGCGACAATTTCGCCGGGTTCACAATCAACTGCGGTGAAGACGCAGGTTCCTTGGATGTCTGGCGCGCGACGTGGTCGCGGCCCATGCCGTGGCACTTCTCACAGGTAATACCCAACTGGAAACCGGTGTTGCGGTAGTGATTCAAGGGCGGTGCAAGGGACTCAAAGTAAGTGGCATGGCAGTCGAGGCATCGGGGCAAGACCCTCCGGCTGAAATCGGGAATGCCGTCGCGGTATCCCGGACTGTTCACCCACTGTCCGAGTTCCGTCCAGTAAGTGACGGGAAGCTGAAACAGTTCTTCGTTCTTCCAATAGAAGTAGGTTTGTCCTTTTCCTCCCGAACCGATCACCAGATCGAAGTGTTCGCTGCGTGTTGTGGTGTCTGGTGGTATTCCCATCACTGCGGTCTGAAAGTGGCCGCGTTCATTTGCCTCCATTCTGAAAAATAGTTCGGGGTTCGATGTCTTGAGAATGTTTTCACCATCGGTAAATTTGCCGAGGATGGAATTCGCGTCTGCCGGCTGCGAGGTCAGGTGGTGCGCGGCGCGAACAAATGTGTCGGCCTGTTCCTGATGACAGGAACGGCAAACGGAGTCGCCGACATAGTTGGTGGGCAGAGCGGAGCGATTATCGGCGGCGCGAGCGGGAGCAGCCGCGAATGCGAGGAACGCAGTCAGGATGATCCTGATTTTCAACATTCGGTGTCACGATTCTGTACGAGTCTTCATCCAGCCTGTCGTTTATTAGAACAGAAAAGCGGCGTGTCATATTCCATTGCGGAATCTACGAATCATCAGAGTGTGACGATCGGAACGGTACAAACCCAGCATATAGACCGTGGGCCTGCCATTGGTGGCATATATGACCTGGCGAATTCTCAGTAATGGGGACCCGCGTTGCAGAGCCAGCAGCTCTCCGGTTCTGGAGTCGGCAGCGGTGGCGTCCACTTCTTCATCGGCGTGGGCCACTTCCAGGCCGTAGTCGTGCGCCAGTATGGAAAAGAGGGAGCTGCGCTCCAGGGGCGCCCGAGTGAGGCCGGAGAAATCGTCGGCTGAAAGATAGCAGGTCTCCAGCGCGAAGGGTTCATTGGCAGCGTGACGCAGCCGCTCCACTTTGACCATGCGGCTGTTGAGGGGCAGGGCCAGGCGGGCAGCGATATCTGGCGCATCGTCCACCACGCGCTTGCAAAGCAGGCGCGAGCCGGCGGCCAGGCCACGGCTGGCCATCTGTTCGGTGTAACTCATCAGTTTGTTGAAATGAATTTTCGGAGGCGCAACGAATGTGCCGGCACCGCGGCGGCGTTCCACCATTCCTTCTTTTTCGAGCGTGGCCAGGGCATGGCGCGCCGTCATCAGGCTGACCCGGTGAATCCGGGCCAACTCGCGCTCGGAATCAACCGGGGCGCCCGCCTTCAGCTGTCCCGCTTCGATGCGTTTGAGGATCGCAGTCCGTATCCGCTGGTAGGCCGGCGTTCCATTTTTATGAATTTGCGTCATCGATCTTCTTGCTTACCTCAAGCAGGGAAGCTGCTCCAGCCACTGCTATAGAGCGTCAATCGAGCTTCGGCAACATGGAGCGGGCCCACACCGAAGTCGAACGTGTCCGGGGAGCCCGCTGCTGCTCTTCGGTACAGCTATATAGCTGCAGTATGCCATCGAGTGGCGTGTCCGTCCAGTGAAAGCAGCGAATTGTTTCAAAAGAGTGAGGTTAATCCGCCTGGAGTTTCCAATAATAGCCGGAAATACGAGCCTTGATGCCATTCCAAATTGTGGACGAGGGAGTCCGGATCCTTCCATTTTCCATAGAGGCGCCGACCTCAACATCGCGGCCATGTGCTATAGGGTTGCACTAGCCGGGGCAAATTATTTCTGGCCCTGAGCATTTTTTTCTTGACTGTCACTCTTTTCGTGCTATATAGCATCAACATTGTGGTTCCCAGACGCGAACCGCTGTGGGATGGACGAAGCGTTTTCAGGAGGTTTTAGCATGCGACATTCAGCCAGACTTGGACTGGGACTTTTACTTTTGGGTATGGTTGTGGGAATGCTGGCGGGGCCGGCATGGAGCCAGGAAGTAACGGCTGCGATCGTGGGAACGGTCACCGACCCAAGTGGGGCTCCGATCGCGGGAGCGACTGTAACCGCCACCGACGTGGATCGGGGAGCGCAGTGGGCGGCAACGACCAATGAAAGCGGTGCGTACACCCTGCCGCGGGTTCCGGCCGGAAATTATAAGGTCGCTGTCGCAGCCAAAGGATTCCAGACAGCGGTCCATTCGGCTTTTGCCCTGGTACTGAACCAGACGGCGCGAATCGATGTGGCGATGAAAGTCGGACAAGTCACGGAGACGGTCGAGGTTTCGGGTGCCGCGCCCATCCTTCAGACCCAGAGCACCGAAATCAGCACCATCATCGATGCCAAGACAAATTCCAGCCTGCCGCTGGCGTCGCGTAACTATATTCAGTTGACCCTGCTGGCGCCGGGCGTGACTGTGGTCAATCCGCAGGGATTGACGCAAGCGCAGTCCATGACCAGTTCCGGACGTCCCTATATCAATGGCAACCGCGAGCAGGCCAACTCGTTCCTGCTGGACGGCATCGACAATCAGGAGAACATCAACAACGAAGTCGCCTATCAGCCCAGTGTGGATGCGATCCAGGAATTCAATCTGATCACTCAGAATGCATCGGCCGAGTTTGGCCAGTATCAGGGCGGCATCATCAACACCACCATCAAATCCGGATCGAACAACTTTCACGGATCCGTCTTTGAGTTCTTCCGCAATGACAAGCTGAATGCCAACACCTGGCAAAACGGACTGACCATTGGCTCAGCGAACCCCAACCCCCTGGTACAGGAACCGAACGGGGTGGGCAAGAAGCCGTTGCTGCGCTGGAATATGTTTGGTGCGACCATTGGCGGTCCGATCGTGAAGAACAAACTGTTCTTCTTCGCTGACTTTCAAGGACAACGCTTCGACCACCCGCAGACCACCACCCGATATCAGGTATTTACCGATCGGGAGCGCGCCGGGGACTTCGGCCAACTTTGTACGGAGGGTGGCGGAACTTTCGATGGAGCGGGCAATTGCACGGGCGGAACCCAACTGAAGAACCCCACGACCGCCGCGAATATCCCCTTCAATAATCTGGCAACCGCCGGGTTCACCATCAATCCGGTGGCGTCGGCCCTGTTCGCAGCGACTCAATATCCCCACGCGCAGGTTGATACGGCTGTCGGTGCCAACTTCAGTGGCGGTGTAGGAAATCAGCTCAACAATAATCAGGGCGACCTGAAGATCGATTACAACCTCTCGCAGAACGATCACGTATTCGGACGCTACTCTCAGTTCCACGTGTCCAATCCCTTCACCCAAACCTTCGTGATGGGTGCGCGCGCCAATCCGGATGTCTCGGAGCAACCCGGAGAAAACTTGTCCCTCAGCTGGACCCACAGTTTCAGTCCGACTTTGCTGAACGACCTTCGGGTTGGCATCAATCACGTGCGCTTCAGTTCGGGGTATAGCGATCTGGGTCTGGGTAACTTCTCCGATAGTCTGGGCATCGCCGGAGGCAACGCCCAGGCAAGGGGACTCCTGGGGCTGAATTTCGCGAACGCCGGGCTGGACCTGGGCACTCAGGACGTCGAGCAGCACTTCGGCGACGGTACCTTCCAGGTTTCGGAAGGCGTAATTCTTACCCGCGGCCGTCACATCATCCACGCTGGCTTTCAGTACTGGAGGATGCGCGAAAACTCCGCGTATTCCGGCAATGATGGCGTGCTTGGACACTTGAACTTTGCCAACGATCAGACCTTGTCAGACGCCGCTAACTTCTGGCTGGGCCTGGTTTCCACCGGAGCCCGTCAAGGTGCCGGCCAGGAGTGGGGGATGCGCGGTGATACCTATGCTGCGTTTGTTCAGGACGACTGGCGCATCACCAGCAACCTGACCATCAATCTGGGCCTGCGCTATGAAGACCACACGCCATGGACGGAAATCAATGACCACATGGTCAATTTCGGATTGTTCACCGGAGCCATCGAAGTTGCAGGACAGGGTGGGAATAGCCGCGCTCTGGTCAACTCTTACAACGGTATTGGGAACTATCAGCCGCGAGTGGGATTTGCCTGGAGTCCTGGGTTCATGGGCGGAAAGGGCGTGGTGCGTGCGGCCTACTCGGTTTCTTCCTACATGGAAGGGATGGGGGCCAACCTGCGTATGAGCCAGAACCGGCCGTTCGTTCCGGCCGTCTCTTCAGTCACCGCCAGCAATACTCAAGATGGCTTCGGAGCGCCAGCGGCGATCTGCACCGCAGCTGACTTGGCTTGTTATAACGGGGTGCGAATTTTCCCCTGGGACCCGAATCTCAGGCCGGCCAGTGTGCAACAGTGGAACCTGTCAGTGCAGCAACAGCTGACCAACGATACGACGTTCCAGATTGGATACGTCGGTCAACGAGGAGCCCACCTGGTAGTGCCGGAACTCATTACACAGCGGATTCTGCTTCCGAACTCTGCCTGCGCGACTCCTCCGTGTACTGCGCCAGGACCTTATTTCGCTGGGAATCCGGCCCTTCGGGATGAGATTACCGGCGGAGCGGGAACCTTTACCGGGTTGCCAGCTGCTATTGCCACGTTCTCCGCCTCCAACCAGGCCTATAACGCTCTGCAGGCAGTTCTGCAAAAGCGTTTCTCCAGCGGTCTGCAAGGGCAGGTGGCCTACACTTACTCGAAGTGCATGACGGATGCCACCGGCTACTTCGGCGGCGGATGGGGCGGCACGCAAACCAGCTTGCCGGCGTCCTTCTGGCAGAACATCTACGATCGCAAAGCTGAGTGGGGGCCCTGCTACTTCGATCAGACCCATATTCTCTCTGCCTACGCCAACTACCAGCTTCCTTTCGGTCACGGAAAGAAGATGGGCGCAAACCTGAATCACGTTGCCAACGCAATCGTGGGAGGATGGGAAGTCAGCCCGATCATTACGCTGCACACTGGCAACGCGATGACCGCAGGCCTGGCGTTCTTTGACAACTCCGGAACCGGCGGCAACGGTCCGTTCGGTTTTGCCCGGCCGGATTGCGTCGCCGCACCCACCTATCCAAAAACCCACCTGAGCGGCGCTCAGACCGGCATTCAGTGGGTGGCGCCGGGTGCATTCGTTACGCCTGGAGTTGGCACCTTCGGCGATTGCCACAACGGCACCGCGCGAGGGCCGACGCTGGCTCAAGTGGACCTCGGAGTACACAAGGATTTCGCGATCAGCGAAACCAAGGGGTTCGAGTTCCGGTCGGAGTTCATCAATCTGTTCAACCATCCGATTCTGAACGCGCCCAATATGTTGTTGGGGGCCACGTTCGGACAGATCACCACGGGACAAGGAGAACGGAACATTCAGTTCGCTCTCAAGTTCCACTTTTGACCGTTGTATGATTGAGGCAGGCGTCACTTCGACGCCTGCCTATTTTTTTATGCCCCGACACTTCCATCCGGCGTTCTTCTCTTTGCTTCTCTGCGGATTTCTTGCCTTGACCGCGTCCGCGCAAGTGGCGGACAAGAAGGCCGCGCCCGATGTCTCTGCCCTGGGCAAGAAAGCTGTAAGTCTAGCCAAGACCGGCCACTGCAAAGAGGCGCTGCCAGGGCTCAAGCGAGCGGCGCAGCACGGTGCGGACCCGCATCTTGAAACGCGATGTCGGTTTCGCCGGCGTGCGTTGTGCGATGGCCATCGGAGAGACGGACGCAGCCATCGATTTTCTGCGTTTTCTGAAGCGCGAATTTCCTCACGATCCCGACGTGCTTTACATTGCGGTGCACACTTTCTCTGATCTTTCCACCCGGGCCTCGCTGGAGTTAGCGACCACGGCGCCGGCCTCTCCGGAGGCTCATCAGCTCAACGCCGAAGCGCTGGAAGTGCAAGGCAAGTGGGACGAGGCGGAAAAAGAATATCGCCTGATTCTGGGGCAGAACCCCAGCATGCCGGGTATTCACTACCGGTTAGGACGCATTCTGCTGTCCAAGCCGGATTTCGGTCCCGCGGTAGCGGAGCAGGCGAAGGCTGAATTCCAGCAGGAGCTGGCGCTTGATCCTTCGAACGCAGGCGCGGAGTATGTGCTGGGCGCACTGGCGCGGCAGAACCAGCAGTGGGACGAGGCCATCGAGCATTTCTCGCGGGCGGCCAAACTCGATGCCGGCTTCGGAGACGCTTTTCTCGATCTGGGCATGTCGCTGGTTACGGTAAAGAAATATTCGGAAGCGATTCCGCCGCTGGAGACCGCGGTCAAGCTGGAGCCGATGAATCCTACGGCGCACTACAACCTCGCCGTGGCGTACCGGCGGGGCGGACGGCAGACGGATGCGGACCGGGAGTTTGCCATCCATAGAAAGATGACGGACCAGAACGGGCCCGCGCCGGGGCAGCCAGGTGCACCCGAGAATCCCAACTAGGCGCAGAGACGGGCGCGGAGGCCTTCATTCCTTTTCATTCCTCTTTCTTCCCCACACGATTTGCTGGGTTGAAGCAGTCGCCTCCGGACCTGGGGTCGAATCGATGGTTCGCGCCGGCAGTTCTTGTGGGGAGTGGCCGGCACTCTGGCAATCAGTGCATGGCCACGTTTTGCGGGTGCCCTGCCCGACGCGGTTTATCCCTTTGAAGAAGTTGTGCCCTCCGCGAGCGGCATCACCTGGACCCACAGCGCCGGAAAATCGGCGGAGAAATACCTGCCGGAAACCACGGGCGCGGGCTGCGCATTTCTGGACTACGACAACGACGGTTGGATGGACATCTATCTGGTGAACAGCGGCAAGTGTGATTTCCTGAATCCCAATCCGCCGCTGCGCAATGCTCTGTATCACAACAACCGCGATGGCACCTTTACCGACGTCACCCAAAAGGCTGGAGTTGCTGCGCGCGGATATGGCCAGGGTGTGGCGGTCGGCGACTACGACGGCGACGGTTTCCCGGACCTGTACGTCACGCAGTACGGCAGAAGCATTCTGTATCACAACAACGGCGACGGCACGTTTACTGATGTTACGGAGAAGGCCGGCGTGGCGGCTCCGGGGTGGTCGTCGAGCGCGGTCTGGTTCGATTATGACAATGATGGCCGCCTCGATCTGTTCGTTTGCCGGTTTGTAGATTTCGATCAATCCAAGAACCGGCCGTGCGGGGCCGGGGGCAAACCGGAGTACTGCATTCCCCGGCTCTATGGGCCGATGGCCAGTTGGCTATTCCACAACAATGGTGATGGCACGTTTTCCGACGTGAGCCAAGCGTCGGGGATTGCGAAGTATCCGGGCAAGGCCTGGGGGGTGGTGGCCGCCGACATAAACAATGACGGCCGCATGGATTTGTTCGTCGCCAACGACACCGTGGCCAATTTTTTGTTTGTCAACCGGGGCGCCGGACGCTTTGATCAGATTGCCGACCAGGCGGGTGTGGCCTATAGCGCAGAAGGTAAAGCTCGCTCAGGCATGGGAGTGGACGCGGCGGACTTCAATGAAGACGGATGGATGGATCTGTTTGTAGCCAATATCGACGGCGAGATGTACTCGATCTACCAGAACAACCGCGACGAAACCTTCGACGACATGGCCCTGCCCACGGGGATCGCCAAGGCGACCCGGATGATGAGCGGCTGGGGCCTGAAGTTCTTTGACTACGACAACGATGGCAATCTGGATTTATTTCTGGCCAACGGGAATCCGGACGATCTCATCGAGTCTCTGCATCCGGGCGTCACCTACCGCGAGCCCCTCATGCTTTTTCATAACACGGGCAAGGCGTTTCAGAATGTGAGCGAGCAGAGCGGCCCCGTTTTTGCGAAGCCGCTTTCGGCCCGAGGGATGGCGGTGGGTGACTTCGATAATGATGGTGCGCTCGACGTGCTGGTAAGCGTCAACGATGCCGCGCCTCTGCTCCTGCGCAATAAGGTGGGAGCGCAGAACCACTGGCTGGGAGTGACTCTGGTGGGCAAGAAATCGAATCCGGATGCAATTGGCGCGCGCGTGATTTATCAGGCTGGAGATTTGAAGCGGTCGCGGGTAAAGGTTGGCGGTGGAAGCTATCTCTCGTCGCATGATCCGCGGCTGGTGCTGGGGATGGGCAAGCGCGCCAAAATTGACTGGCTGGAGGTAACCTGGCCGCAGCCCGGCGGAACCAAAGAACGCTTTACAGATTTGCCCAGCGACCGCTACATCACGATTGTCGAAGGCCAGGGCAAATGGAAGTAGAACGATGCGCTCTCTCGCAAGCATAACAACGATGCCTTCGCGGAACGTGTGGCTGCGGGCGGCGTCGTTGTTCCTGTGCGCCTTGGTCTGCTCTCCGGATCTGCTGGGTTTGCAGGGCAACACGGGTGAGAGCAGTGCCGGGAGCGTCGGCGTACAAATCATTGTGGTGGAGTCTTCCGGCGAGGCAGAGCGAGTTCTGCAAGAGCTCAAGAGTGGCGCGGATTTTGCCGCGCTCGCAAAGCAAGAATCCATTGACCCGAGCGCGGCGAACGGCGGCTCCATGGGCAGGTTGGACCCGGCAACCTTGCGGGTGGAGTTGCGAGACGCCATCAAAGGAGTGGCGCCGGGTCAGATCACCGGGGTCGTAAAGTTCTCTGAGGGCTACGCCATCCTCAAAGTCTTGCCGGCAACGGGCCCGGCAAACACTCCGGCTTCGAAACCCAGTCTTCCCACTTCCGCCCGAGGCGGTGTGCGCTACGCACTCAATGTCGGCGGCCTGAATGACGCGGACGCGGTCTTCACCGCTTTCCCCAAAACGGCTGGCTGGCAACAGGACCTGCCGGCGATCTGCGCGGCGCGCAAGCAGTCGCTGGCGCTGGCCACCGAGCAACTGGGAAAGCAGCTGGCTTCCGCGGATGCAGAACTGCACCCTTACGACGTGCTGGGAGAGCATCATTCCTTGGCGCAACTTGAGGCCTATCAGGGACACATGGACAAGGCGATCGAGCAGTGGCAGGCCGCGTACCGGATTGCGAACGACGCGGTGCCGGCCGCCATGCCGAAGTTCCTGGAGGCGTTGGGAATCGCGTATTTGCACAAATCGGAAATGGAGAACGATGCCTATCGCAAGCCCGGCGACCGCTGTATCTTTCCACCCCGCGCCAGCTTCAAATATGGGGACACTGCGGATTCTGAGAAAGCGATTCAGTACTTGCTGAAATATCTGGAGCAGAAGCCTGACGATCTGGAGGTCAAGTGGCTTCTCAACCTGGCTTATCTCACCATGGGGAGTTATCCGACATCGGTGCCGCCGAAATATTTGATTCCGGTTGCGGCTTTCGCGGCGAAGGGAGAAGTAGGCCGGTTCGTGGACGTGGCTCCGCTCCTGGGGATGGATACGTTCTCGATGGCGGGCGGGATCATCGTGGACGATTTCGAAAACAACGGGCGGCTGGATATCGTCACCTCGAGTGTCGGCGTATGTGAGCCCATGCACTATTTTCACAATAATGGGGATGGAACGTTCACCGACCAATCAGCGAAATCGGGACTGGGCGATCAGCTTGGAGGATTGAACCTGATCCAGGCGGACTACAACAATGATGGATGCCTGGACATTCTGGTTTTGCGTGGAGGGTGGGAATTTCCTCAGCGCATGTCGCTCTTGAAAGATAATTGTGATGGCACCTTTACAGACGTCACTCGCGAGAGTGGTCTTGGCGCGACCGCCAGTGCAACCCAAGCGGGAGCCTGGGCTGATATTGATAACGACGGTTTCGTCGATCTGTTTGTGGGCAGCGAGAGCGGTCCGGCTCAGCTCTTCCACAATAAAGGGCGATGGAACGTTTGAGGAGATCGCTCATGCGGCGGGCGTTGACCGTACCGCTTTCACCAAGGCCGTGGTCGCGGGAGACTACGACGATGATGGTTATGTGGACTTCTATCTTTCGAATTACAACGGCAGCAACTTCCTTTATCACAATAATCACGACCGCACATTCACCGAAGTCGCCGGCCCCGCCGGAGTGCAAGATCCCTGGGCCAGCTTTCCTGCGTGGTTCTTCGACTATGACAACGATGGTTGGCCTGACCTCTTTGTGAGCAGCTATGCCGGATCGAGCGATGAAGTGATGCGTAGTTCTCTTGGGCTTCCCACGAATGCGGAGAACCTGAAGCTATACCGGAACATGCACAACGGGACGTTCAAAGACATGTCGAAAGAGGTTGGTCTCGATCGAGTCTTCATGCCGATGGGTTCAAATTTCGGGGATATAGACAATGACGGTTACCTGGATATTTACCTGGGCTCAGGAGCGTCTCCGTACACTGCCGTAGTGCCCAGCGTGCTGCTGCGCAATCGAGAGGGGAAGTCTTTTGTAGATGTCACGGCTGCGGCAGGCACTGGTGAATTGCACAAGGGACACGGCGTGGCCTTTGCAGACATGGATCGCGACGGCGATGAGGACATCCTTACCGTGATCGGCGGCGCCACGCCCGGTGACAGCCATGCCTTCCGCTTTTTCGAAAATCCGGGGAATGGCAACGACTGGATCAATCTGAAACTGGTGGGCGTCAAGACGAACCGCGCAGCCATCGGCGCGCGTATCACGGTGACAGTGGAGAATGAAGGCCAGGGAACGCGCACGATCTACCGCACCGTCAGCGGTGGCGGATCGTTCGGGGCGTCTCCGCTGGAACAGCACATCGGGCTAGGGAAGTCCGCGCGCATCAGCAGCGGTCGAAGTATGGTGGCCGACCAGCAACACACGGCAGAAGTTCGCGAACATTGGCAAGGATCAGTTCATAGAGATCAAAGAATTCGCCCAGGACTACACCAAGCTGGATCGAAAATCGTTCCGCCTGGGCCCTCATGAGACAAAGTGATGAAACGTCGCTGCAATATCGCTGCTGGTGTGGCTCGTTCTCGCAGCCCATCCTGGGTGGGGCGCACAGCAGTATTCCGTGACCGGCTTGGTGCTCAAGGTGGATCCTGCAAAGAAGACCCTGGTTGTTTCCTGCAACACCATCCCCGGATATATGGAAGCGATGGTGATGCCGTTCGAAGTTCGCGATGGCAATGCTTTGAACGGAGTGCAGCCGGGTATGTCAGTAGAGTTCACGCTGATCGTCGGCCAGGATTCGGCGTATGCGGAAAATATTCGGGTGCGTAAATTCGAGAGCGTGGAGCAGGACCCATTTACCGCCCACCGGTTGAAAGCCCTGCAAACCCTGGTTACTCCAGGCTCGGCGACGACTGCCGCTTTGGCGGTTGGACAGTCCGTCCCTGATTTCAAGTTGATCGATCAGAACCGGCAGCCAGTTTCACTCAGCGAGTTTGCCGGCAAGGTGGTGGCCATCAATTTTATCTATACTCGCTGCGCCTTGCCGCAATTCTGCTTCCGGCTGTCCAACAACTTCGCATTGGTTCAGAAGCGTTTCGCGGAGCGGATGGGCAAGGACCTGATGCTGCTCACCGTCACATTCGATCCCGCGCACGATCAGCCCGAAGTTCTGGCGGCCGCCGCTAAGACCTGGAAAGCCGATGCCCGAACCTGGCACTTTCTGACGGGACCGGTCGAGGATGTAAAGCAAGTGTGCGGCAGGTTTGGCGTGGATGCCTGGACCGACGAAGGCCTCATGACCCACTCCCTTCACACGGTTGTCGTGGATCGGCACGGAAAGCTGGCTGCGAACCTCGAAGGCAATCAGTTCACCGCGCAACAGCTGGGCGACCTGGTGGAAGCCGTAATAAACGGCCGCAACTGAGGGCTGGCGGAGGCGCCAATTGGTGCGGCAGCGATCTTGTCATCCCGCACCCAAGTGAGCTCGGACTGAGTTGCCGCTGGCGGGAGTTGGGAAATAGCAGGTAGTTTTCAGTTCTTGGTTCTTAGTTCTCAGTTTTCAGTATGGGTTGAGCCGCTAATACAAAACGTCCCAGACTCAGTTTGAGTCATGGGACGTTTGTCGAACAGCCCTCCCCCGAAGTCTGCTCATCACCTACTTTAGTGACGGCGGTCTGCTGTGGGAATGGCACGGATGGGCTACTGTGGAAATCCCCTAACATGCTCTTCCATTTTCCATATTTCAGTCGGAGTTGCGTTGAGCATCCCGATGTCAGGCGAGATACACTGCTGCCTGGCGTAGGAACTGGCCATGAAACGAAACCGGCAGATCAGGGTCGGCGCGAGGCGCACCGGCACAAAGCAGAAGCTCGAGATGACGCTGGAAGAGCTTGCTATGTACCTGAATGAGCTGATCGAAAACAGCCCGGTGGCCATCCTGGTGCTCGATCCCAAGCACCATGTGCAGATGTGCAATCCGGCATTCGAGAGATTGTTCCAGTACGGTCGCGAAGAGCTGATGCACGCCAACCTGGAAGACCTGATCACGACCGACGATCTGACGCCCGAGGCGGTCGGCATCTGGAAAAGGGTCTTGCGCGGGGAGAAGGTTTACGCGTCCACCAAGCGGCGAAGGAAAGACGGTTCTATTGTCGAGGTGGAAATTCACGGCATTCCGCTGGTGATCAAGCGCAAGCTGATCGGAGTGTACGGCATTTACCACGACGTTTCGCAGCGCAAGGAGGCGGAACTGGAAGTGCGTCAGCTTTCGGCGCAGTTGCTAAAATTGCAGGACGAGGAGAGGCGCCGCATCGCGCGGGAGTTGCATGACACCACGGCGCAGAAGTTTGTGGCGCTGAATATGAACCTGACCAGGCTCAAGGAGCTTTGTGCCGGCTCTGGCCCGGAGGCCGAGGCCGCCATTTCCGACAGCCTGAACCTGGCCGAAGAAAGCGCGCGGGAGCTGCGCACGCTGGCTTACCTGTTGCATCCGCCCACGCTCGATGATATGGGGCTGACCTCGGCCATCACCTGGTATGCCCGCGGGTTTGCGCAGCGCAGCGGCGTGCAGGTGAACCTGGATCTATCGTCCGACTTCGAGAGGCTGCCGCGGGACGTGGAAACCATGATGTTCCGCGTGGTACAAGAGGGGCTGACGAATATCCACCGTCATTCAGGCAGCGCCAGCGCCCGCATCTATCTTGCAGCGGACGCAGAGCAGGTGGTGCTCGAGCTCAGCGACCAGGGAAGGGGAATGCCGGTGAACCTGCAAGGCGCCACGGTGGAACAACTGGGCGTGGGCATTGCGGGTATGCGAGAGCGCGTCCGGCAGTTGGGAGGGCGGCTGGAAATCCTGTCCGATAAGCACGGCACGACGCTTCGAGTCTTGCAGCCTCAACCCGGGGTTCCAGAATCCGGAGCGCCAGATTAATGTCCGTTTCAATTCTCATCGCCGACGATCATGACGTGGTCCGCCGCGGAATGAAGTCATTGTTGCAATCGCGGCCGGGGTGGGAGGTTTGCGCAGAAGCCTGCGATGGGCGCGAGGCGGTCGAGCTGGCAAAAAAATTCAAGCCGCAAATTGTCGTGCTCGACGTCACTATGCCCGAGCTGGGCGGCCTCGAGGCGACGCGCCAAATCCTCGCCGCGCTGCCGCGCACCGAGATCCTGATATTGACCATGCACGAATCGGAAGAACTGGTGGCAGAAGTGCTGGAGGCGGGTGCTCGCGGATATGTACTGAAGACAGACACTGGGCGGGACCTGCTGAGGGCTGTCGAAGCGGTCAGCGAGCACAAGACATTCTTTACCACGAAAATTGCGGAGATGGTTCTGCATGGCTACCTTGACCGCAAGCGCCAACCCGCTGAAAAGCGAAGCCAACCGGGTTCGTTGACGGCCAGGGAACGTGAGGTGATTCATCTGCTGGCGGAAGGCAAGAGCAACAAGCAGGTGGCTACCACGCTCGGAATTGCGATCAAGACGGCGGAGGCGCATCGCATCAACATCATGCGCAAGCTCAATCTGCATTCGATCGCGGAAGTGGTGAGATACGCGGTAAGAAATCAGCTGCTCGCGCCGTAGAAGGGGCCGTCAGATCCCTAGTGCGATGCGGCAGCGGACGTTGCCACTTCTTGCAGCATCTGGTCGAGCTGATCGCGCGAGAAGTAACGGCCCGCCAAAACTACCGCACGAATCTTTTTCGTGTTGGCGATGTCCTCCAGTGGGTCGGCGTCCAGCAGCACCAGGTCGGCAAACTTCCCTTTCTCGATTGTCCCCATATCAGAAAGTGTGCCCAGGAATTTCGCTGGATTCCAGGTCGCGGTCTGCAGCGCTTCGAGCGGAGTCATCCCCGCCTTCACGAACAGCCCCAGTTCGTCGTGCAGGCTGAAGCCGGGGAAAACGTGAACGCCAGCGGCGGTGTCGGTACCGGCCATGAAGGGTACGCCGGCCCGGTGCATGGCCAGCGTCATCTCAAGTTCCATTTGGACGAAGCGCTGGCGCACGGGAAGCGGGATCGGTATCCATGTCTTTCAAAATATCTTTGGTGAACATGGGCCAGGTGCGGTCCTTCCATGCAGGCGGAGCATACTTGGTGAGGGGATCGTGGCTTAGATCGATATCGTCGATCAACCACTGGCCACGCTCCCAGAACAGCGTAGGAACCTGCCAGGTCTGATTTTTCGCAAAGAGACTGATGAGCGCGGTTGCCCGCGCCGGGTCATAGGTGGAGACTACGCGGCCGGGTCCCTTTGGACCTTTCAGCAACTCGTCTTCCTGGGTGGAGCATCCTTCGAAAACTCCGGTAAAGTGCTCGATGCTTTTCTGACCGAGGTTGGAAGCTTCGGACGCCCGGACTGTGTCGGGCACATGACCGACGAACGGGACGTGCATCTTTTTCGCTTCGTCAGCGGCGGCGAAGTAGCCGTCACGCGGAATCAGCGACTGGATTTTGATGAAGTCAACGCCGGATTTGACCAGGTCGTCTACTACCTTGCGGCCACTGGCAGCATTGGCCACCGGGGCGGACGAAGGGAATCGAGGCGTGGTGCCATCGAGCATGGGGCCGGCGATGATCATTCGCGGGCCCAACAGCTTCTGCGAGGCGATGGCCGAGCGCCACTGCTTCAGAGCCTCCAGGTCGCCCCCCATATCGCGCACGCCGGTAACTCCGTTCGCGACGAACAATGGCAGAATGACTTTCTCATCGCGGGGCAGCCAGTCTCCGAAAACCGTGTGTACGTGCATGTCCCAAAGGCCGGGGATCAGATATTTGCCGGTGGCGGTGACGGCGTGTGTGGTTTTCGGCAGGGGGACATCGGCAGTCTTCCCGATTTTGACGATGCGTTGGCCTTCAATGATGACCGTCATGTCCGTCTGGGTTGGGCCGCCAGTTACGTCGATGACGTTTACATGGGTGAAGGCGACGGTTGGATTCCCGGCTGCGGCGGTGAAAGTTGAGGCCGCGATGATGAGCAGTGCGAGATGGCGGGAGATTGTCATGAGAGATAGTTACGGATGCTCGCGTGGGATATCAGAAGTATAGGGCATTGGTCTGAGCGACGCGATGGCTTGAGGTGCGGAGCCCGTCGAGCGAACCTCAGGCGCTAAAGCGCCCAGGTTTGCACATGATGTGGCACGGCTGAAGCCGTGCCCTTCCCAAAAATCACGCGCCCGCAAGATCGTGCGGTTCCAAAGCCGTGCGGAGCCGAGATTTTCGCAGCCTACGATTCGAGGCCCTCTAGAACTCGATTCGCAGGCCGAACTGGACGGCGCGTGCGATGCCCTGGGAGAAGACGCCTGAACCCAACCCGTAGCGGTTTGTCCGCTCGCTGTAGGTTGTGCCGTTCAGCGTGCCCGGGGTGCCCGAAAGCGCACCGCGCAGGGTGAATGTGTTCAGCCCGTTCGGGGGATCGAAGTTCGCTTTGTTGATGATGTTGAAGACGTCGATGCTGGGTTCCAGCTTGAGCCGCTCGAACCTTCCGATGTGAAAGGGCCATGAAACGCGAACATCGTTGGCCATGAAATTATCGATGCCCACTTGACCCTTGGGGGCCAGCGGAATGCTGGGAACCGAGGCGCCAAGAGACTGCAATTGGGCGGGAGTGAACAGGCCGGCGTTGACCAGAGTCTGGCTGGCAGGGGTCAGCTTTCCCGCTGAATTCGAATCAAAGGCAGAGATGACGGAGTTCAGGTTGCCGGCACTGACGCCGCGTCCGAACGAGCCCAGGTTGGTTCCGGGAAGAACATCGCCGCCGGAGCCGTCGCCGGTGAGGTCGGTGAGGAATACTTCGGCGGGGCAGGCACAGGTTACCGGTACGGTCAGAGTTGCCGGCAAGGCCGAGTAGATGCGGCTGAGCCAGCTCAGTTGCAGGCCGCCACGAAACTGCACCGCACCGGAGAGCGCCAGCATGTGGGTGCGGTCGAGATTGGTGGGACCGTAAAACCGGTTGAGGTCAACATTGTCACCCGCGTTCACCAGTGACGCATCCTGGTCGGACGACATGGCATTGAAGCGAGACAGGCTGTAGTTAACATTCCAGTTGAGCGATTTCACGCCGGGCGCTGGGGTGTTGATGGATTGCTTCAGGCGCACCTGCAGCGCGTTATAGACGGAACGTCCACTCGTGCTGATGATTCCCATCTGGCCAAAATTCTGATTCAAGCCGGGGAAAGCCCATCCGCTGTTGGGGACGACAAATT
Source organism: Terriglobia bacterium (assembly GCA_963698825.1). Lineage (GTDB taxonomy): Bacteria > Acidobacteriota > Terriglobia > Terriglobales > Acidobacteriaceae > JAIQFF01. The sequence goes on from CAVOSG010000005.1 coordinate 40,354, forward strand.
GCTGGGCCAGGCCGGAAGCGGGGCTGCCCAGACCGTTGCCGGCGAAGTCGGTGATCGTCGCGCCAGCGGCGATCGTGCAGTCGACGGTGGCGCAGCCGAACTGGGCTTCCGTGGCTGCAACCGCTGCTTGGGCATTCGCGGCGTTGAAGGTCTTGACGGCGCCGACAATATTCGCGTCGTGTACCTGGACGTTGTGGATGTTGGTGTTATGAACGAAATCCACCGATAAGGAAAAGGCTGTTGGTCGAGCTGCTGCTGAATCCCAAAATTGACCTGAGTGGAATACGGCGTCTTGTAATTGGGATCGAGCAGTCCACCGAAGCTGTTAAAGAGGAATGCGTTGGGGTCGATAATGCCCGGAGTTCCGTTGGGATTGAAATTTGCGGTGTTGGCGGCTTGCGCAGTGACGAACGCATTCTGAGCTGCCACCGCCTGATCGACCACGCTGCCGATCGGCTGTCCGATTAGCGGAGTGACATCTACGGATGTTCCGGGCAGAACGCCGCCGGTGAGTATCAGGAAAGAATTGCCCAGTCCCGCGGGGATACGCAGGGTGCGGTCGAAGAGCGTGACGGTGAGCAGAATATCGTCATAGAAGAGACCGGCGCCACCGCGAATTGACGTCTTGCCGTTCTTGAACGGATCCCAGGCAAAGCCGACCTGGGGCGCGAAGTCGAGGTTCGGTTGTTTGACGCGGTTGCCCAGTCCCGGCAACAGGGCGTTCAACTCAGGAATCGGAGGCAGGTCACTGTCGGAGCGTCCGCCTACGCGGTTGTAACGCAGCGACATGGTCAGGGAAAGATTGCGCCGAACCTTCCAGAAGTCCGCGAAATAAGCTCCGGTGCGATGCACGTGAAAACCGCCGTGGGGGAAGCCCAATGCAGGTTTTTCCGAGAAGAATCCCAGACCATTGCCGACTTCCAATTGCTCCAGGGGATAGTTCAGCGGATTCGATGCGCCGCCGGGGAAAGGTCCCGTCTGGGCGAAGGCAATCTCGGCCGGATTGCCATTGGAGTTCAGGAATGGGCCCAGGCCACTGAAGCTGCCGAAGGTGAACTGCGGAATCTGAACGTAGTCCACGCCGTAGCGCAGAGTGTGGCTGCCGATCAGATGGGAGCCGTCGTAGCGGGTCTGGTAGTTCCGTTGCAGCGTGGTCTGCGGCGCCAGCCAGGAGGGGCCAAGGCACAGCAAGTCGATTCCGAACAGGCATCTGGGGTCGCCACCAATCGCGATGGCGGCTTGCTGGCCTCCCGGGAATGGCTGGGGCAGGCCGGCGACCTGCGAGCGGGCGTCGACAATGTAGTTGCGGAAAGTGAGATAACCAAAACGAATACTGTGGGTGAAATTGCCCGTGGTGCCGTCGACGGCGGCGGTGTGAACGTCCGTCAGGTTGCGGTTGCCGTAGGGCTGGAAGACCGCGCCGCCGTAGCCGGTGACAACGTTGAACTGATCATGGTGGAAGGAATAGAAGGCACGCCAGTTGTTCGAGATATTCCAGTCGGCGCGTCCGGTGGCTTCCGTCTCGGTAAAAGGATTGGGGAAGGCGGTGCCGAAACTGGTGAACGGGGCGGGGGGAGCGGTGAACACGGTGCCGTGCTGCAAGGTGTGTTCGTAGTTGACGAACCAGAACAGCTTGTTCTTGATCAGCGGTCCGCCCAGGCGCAGGCCCACCTGGTCGCGTTCGAAGGGCGCGGCAACCGGCCCGACTTTGGCGGCAGTGGCGTCGTTGCGGAAGAGATAGAAGGCGCTGCCATGCAGGCTGTTGCTGCCGCTGCGCGTGATCACGTTCACGGCGCCGGTGGAAGTTAAGGCGGTAGCCGGATCCAGCGTAGATTGCGCTACCTGAAATTCCTGGATGGAGTCTTCCGAAAGATTGATGGTGGTCGTGCCCACGGTCTCGTCGGAAATGTCGACGCCATCGACCTCGATGCGGGTGGAGCGGCCGGAGCGGCCCTGCACCGAAATACCGGTGAAACCATTCTTGGTGGGATCGAAATTTCCGCCGTCCTGAATTTGAACGCCCGGGCTCATTTGGGCGAGGTCGAGAAAATTGCGGCCATTGAGGGGCAGCACATCAATTTCCTTGGACGTGGTCGCATCCTGAATCGTGGCCTGAATGGTGTTGACCTCATTCACGCCGGCCTGGACGATCACTTCGGTCTTGGTCTGCTGGGGTTGCAGGGTGAAATCGCCGTTGAGGGTCTGGCCTACCAGAATGTGGACGCTAGCCTGAACGCCTTGAAATCCGCCCGATTCTACCTTGACGGAATAGTCTCCGGGATCGAGCGCAACAATGGAATAGGTACCGGATGAGGTCGTGGCCCGGGTCTGTGTGGTTCCCGTGGATGCCGACTGTACGGTCACGGTAGCGCCGGAGACGACCGCGCCCGTGCTATCGGTGATGGTGCCGATAATGCTTCCCGTGGCGGTTTGGGCGGCTGCGACCTGCGGCCACAACAGCGCCAGCGTGCAGACAGCCAGGAGGGAAAACCGGAGGCGCGTCATTCTGTATGCGGCGGACCGTTGCGGGAGGGAGCCACCGGCAAAACCAGGGACTGCTCGAGTCGAATTTATAGAGCTTGGCATATTGGCGAAGCATTATGACTGCTGACATCAACAAAACAATCCGGTGAAGTCCCTGGATCACCTGAGGACGGCCTGACGGTCCTACTTACGGAATATGCCTGATTGGAGATGGTACGTCATCGGCTTAGAATCCGCCCGTCCTTTGAGGAGCACTGCGCACTCATGGCCCCCGTCCGCCCGTTGTCCCCGAAAGCGCAAATTGATGGTGCCAGCCTTTACCGCAGAATTCAACTCATGAGCGAGACCGGCCCGACGCGACTGGCATACAGTGAGGAAGATGTTCGGGGGCGAGCGGTGGTCATGGAGATGATGCGTGAGGTTGGGTTGCGGGTGTCAGTGGACGCGGCGGGAAATATTGTGGGCCGGCGCGCGGGGCGGCAGTCCCTTCCGCCGCTGGCTTTCGGGTCGCATGTTGATACCGTGCGCAATGGCGGACACTACGACGGGATCCTGGGAGTGATGGCCGCGATCGAATGCGTGGGAGCGCTGCAGGAGGCCGGGCACAAGACCGAGCATCCGCTCGAGGTCATTGTATTTTCGAACGAAGAGGGGCAAAGGTTCGGGGCATTGTGCGGTAGCCGGGCCATGGTGGGAGCTCTGGGGGCGGAAGATCTGGCGCACTCGGATGAGTCTGGCCGCTCGCTGGGCGACGCCATTCGCAGCATTGGGGGAGATCCCGAGAAATTGCATACGGCGACGCGCCAGGCGGGGGACGTAGCGGCTTTTGTAGAGCTGCACATCGAACAGGGAGGCACGCTGGAGCAGGCCCGGGTTCCCATTGGAATTGTGGAGGGAATTTCGGGGATCAGCTACGCTGACGTGCGGATTGTGGGCAGTGCCAATCACTCCGGCACCACGGCCATGGAGCTGCGGAAAGATGCTCTGGCCAGCGCTGCCGAACTTGTGCTGTGCGTGCAACGAGCGGCGCTGGACAAAAGATGCCAGGTGGCCACCGTCGGACAACTCGCAGTTTCGCCGAATGCCACTAACATTATTCCGGGCGAAGTTTTGCTCACCATTGAAGTCAGGGACCTGGACCGCAAGAAGATGCTGGCCACCGTGAAACACCTGCAGGAGTGTGGGCAGGGTATAGCATTCCGGTCTGGGGTTCAGATTGAGTTCTCAGTGCGGACGCCGATTGAGTCCGTGCCCTGTTCCGAGGTGGTTCGGGAAGCGATTGTGCGATCCTGCGCCGAGCTGGGGTTCAAATTTCAGACTTTGCCCAGCGGGGCAGGACACGACGCCCAGATGATGGCAAAGCTCGCTCCCATCGGTATGATCTTTGTTCCAAGCATGGGAGGCATCAGCCACTCGCCGCGTGAGTTTACCTCTTCGGAAGACTGCGCGCGCGGGGCGCAGTTGCTGCTGGAATCAATTCTGCGCCTGGACGAAATCCTGCCCGAGCTTACGGGGTCAGTGGAATGATTTTGATTGGAGTCGATGTCGGCGGTACCTTCACGGACATCATTCTGGCAGACACGGAAAAGCGGCAGTTGGCTACTCATAAACTGCCCACTTCGTCGCCCGACCCGTCCGAAGCCGTGCTGGCCGGGATCGTTGGCGTCTGCTCCCGCGAAGGCATTGGCCCACAGCAAGTCGATTATCTATTCCACGGCACTACGGTCGCCACCAACGCCATGCTCGAGCATAAGGGCGCTCGAACCGGCATGATCACCAGCGAAGGCTATCGCGACATCCTTCATATTGGGCGTCACCAGCGGCCACAGAACTATTCCATCATGCAGGATATTCCGTGGCAGACCCGGCCGCTGGTACGGCGGCGTCATCGCAAGACGGTGAGCGAGCGCCTGGCACCGCCGCATGGTGAAGTGCTGGTGGAATTGAACGAGAACGAGGTGCGCGCCCGCATTCGCGAACTCAAAGCTGAGGGCGTGGAGGCCATCGCGGTCTGTTTTTTATTTTCCTATCTGAATCCGGAACATGAAAAGCGAGTATGCGCGCTGGTGGCGGAAGAATTCCCCGAGGCGTTTGTCACCGGCTCGGCGGAAGTCTCGCCGCAGTTCCGCGAATTTGAGCGTTTCACGACTGCGTGCATGAATGCATTTCTCGGGCCCAAGGTGAAGCAATTCGTCACGGGGCTTTCGGAGCGACTCGAGGGGGCTGGGCTGAAGGGCGACGTTCACATCATGACTTCAAATGGGGGCGTCGCCACCGCCCGGACTATCGCGGAGAAGCCGGTGTACTCCTTGCTCTCGGGGCTAGCGGCGGGCGTACTGGGCGGCGAGTGGGTAGGAAGGCGGACCGGACGGGAGAATCTGATCACGTTCGACGTCGGCGGCACCAGCGCCGACATCGGGATCGTGACTGCGCAGGGCATCATGGAGGCTTCCGCGCGGGATACAAAGATCGCCGGATTTCCGGTGATGGTTCCGATGATTGATGTTCACACCATTGGGGCCGGTGGCGGCAGTATTGCGTACGTCGATGCCGGCGGCGCGTTCCGGGTGGGGCCGCGCAGCGCGGGATCCGTTCCAGGACCGGCCTGCTATGGCAAGGGTGGCGAAGAACCCACGGTGACGGATGCGAACGTGGTGTTGGGCCGGCTGGACGAGCATCATTTTCTGGGCGGCGAGATGCCGATTGATCCGCAGCTGGCCTTTGCGGCGGTTTCGCGGCTGGCGGAACGCATGGGGCTCGACCCATACGAAACGGCCGAGGGCATCTGTACGATTCTGGCCAGCAATATGGCCAACGCAATACGATCGCGCACCGTGCAGAAAGGGCACGATCCACGCCAGTTCAGCCTGATTGCGTTTGGCGGCGCGGGCCCCATGACCGCGATCGACGTAGCGCATCATTTGCGAATTCCGGAAGTGGTTGTGCCGGTCTATCCCGGAATCACGTCCGCATTCGGCCTGCTGACCACCGATCTGAAATATGACTTTATAAAGACCGAATTGCTGATCTCGACCAGCAACCCCGCGTCCCGATTAATCCGCGATATGCGGGAGCTCGAGGCGGCGGCGCGGGAGCAGTTGCTAAAAGATGGTCTGGGGGAGGATCGTATCCGCTTCGTGCGGGGCCTGGATTTGCGCTATGTCGGACAGGGGTATGAATTGCGGATTCCGGTCACTGAAAAAGATTTCGATGGGGGCAGTTGCGAGCGCATCTGGGCGGAGTTCCATGAACGCCACCGGGCGGAATACGATCACTGCTTTCCCCAGAATCCGATTGAAGTAGTGAACCTTCGGGTTACCGGGCTGGGAGTGATGCCACGATTGCCGGAGCGCTTCGAGCGTAATTCCGCGTCGAAGCTGAGCGACGCCCGATTGAAAACGGGCGAGACTTACTTCCGTGTAAAAGGAAAGTTACAAAAGCTGCGCACGGAATTCTTTGACCGGGCGCGAATTCCAGTGGGAGAAATGATTTCCGGCCCAGCGGTATTTTTCCAGAAAGACACAACCACGGTATTGCCGCCCGCCTGGAATGCGCGGGCGGATGAGTGGGGCAATCTGGTGATTTCGCGGAATTCGTAGACCGGATTCACAGTCGAGATTCAATGAGCAAGGTCATCAACCCGGGGCCCAAGGCGGGCAGCGCGATTGATCCGATCACCGCACAGGTGATTTGGGGGGCGCTGGAGAATATTGCTATCGAGATGGGACACAAGCTTACGCGCATGTCCTACTCCAGCATCATTCGCGAGTCGGAGGATTTTGGCGCGGCGCTGCTCGATCCTGATTGCCATCAACTGTGTGAGTCGGTGTTCAGCACGCCGTTACAGTTGGGACCGATTCCGGGGTATGTGCGTGGCATCAAGCGGGTGTTCGAGGAACGCGGCGAGGAGTTCCATCCCGGCGATGTGATCATGCACAACTCGCCGTACTACGGGGCCTCGCATGGGCCCGACGTGGCATTTTGCGTGCCCGTATTCGACGGCAGCGAGCTGATCGGATTTTCGGTGACGACCGCGCATCATCTGGACATCGGAGCGCTGGTTCCGGGGAGTTGCGGCATCGTAGATGCCGTCGATGCCTACGCCGAGGGCCTGCAGTTCAAAGCCATCAAGGTGTATGACCGCGGCGTCAAGAACCAGCAGATGTGGCAGTTTATTGCCGACAACATACGAGCCTCGGCGATGGTTCTGGGCGATATGGAGGCGCAGATTTCGGCTTCCCGAACGGGCGCGGAGCGTTATCTCGAACTGGTGCGGGAACAGGGGTTGGAGAGCGTTCTGGCGGCCAGCGAATATTTAATGGACTATTCGGAGAAGATGCTGCGGCGCGAAATTGAGCGCCTGCCTGATGGCACGTACACAGCAGAAGGATTGGTGGATGGATTTGAAAATGATCCTGACCCGGCCAAGCGCGATCTCAAGATTGTGGTGAGCGCGAAAGTGGAGGGCAGCGATATTTATGTGGACTTTACCGGTTCGTCACCGCAGATTTCTGACCGGCCGGTGAACATGCCCTTTGAGGGGACGGTCGCGATCGCGGTGTACCTGGTGTTGCGATCGATCCTGCTGGATACGGAAACTCACGAATACATTCCGCAGAATTCCGGCCTGACCCGGCCGATTCACATCCACGCGCCGCTGGGCTCGATTTGCAATCCGACGTTTCCGGCGCCGACGATCGCGCGCTTCTGCCCAGGGAACATTGTGGCCAGCACGCTGATGCATGCTTTGTCGCAGGCGGCGCCGAAGCAGGTGAGCGCCGGGGTGGGCAATCTGAAAGTAGTGGCATATTCCGGATTGGTGCAGGAGAACTACTGGGTGTACATGGACATCACGGAAGGTTCGTACGGCGGGCGATTCGGCAAGGATGGGCTGGACTGCGTGGACACGCTCTATGCCAACACGCGCAACAATCCCATTGAAGATATCGAGTCGCACTATCCGCTGCGCGTGTTGCGTTACGAAATGCGGGAAGACACTGCCGGAGCCGGGACCTGGCGCGGGGGAGTGGGGTCGATCCGTGAAGTCATGTTTCTCTCGCCCGGGCACGCATCGGTTGAAGGCGACGGACACCGCCATGCGCCCTGGGGAGTGTTCGGAGGCAGTCCGGGAAGTTGCGGAGATCTGATTCTCAATCCGCGGGCCGGCAGTCGAAAGCTTCCGGCCATGATCAGCAATCTGAGTCTGAGCGCCGGGGACACGCTGCGAACGGTCAGCCCATGCGGGGGCGGCTACGGCGATCCTCTCAAACGAGAGCCGGCGGCGGTGCTCAACGATGTGCTGGACGGAGTGGTGTCGCGCGAAACCGCGGCCAGGGACTACAAGGTCGCAATCACGGAACAGAACAAGATTGATGAGGATGCTACGAATGCGATGCGCCAGAAGCGCTGACAGATCGTTCAGAGTCATTGCGACGTTGTTGTTGACCGCAGCCCTGGTGGCAACCAGCGCGGCCCAGGACGACAAGAGCGGCAAGTTTGATGCTGTGTTCCGCCCCGTGCTGGCGACGCGGCATTTTGCGGAAGTCGCAATTGCGCCGGACGGGCAGCGCGTGGTGTGGATCGAATCGAGCGTTAAGAACGACAGCGAATATGAACACACGGTCTATGTAGCTGAAGCGAAGACTGGAAGCGTGCCGGTCAAAGTCGGTCCTGGCGATGCGCGGGCGCAGTACGGAATGACCGTGGTTGCATGGTCGCCAGATAGCAAAGAGTTCGTTTACGCGCAGCAGATCGGGTCGTCTGAACAAGGCGAATTGCGTATCGCTTCCGCCGATGGCAGCCAGTCGCGATCGCTGGCGACTTTCAAAGGCATGGTGACGGCGCCACGCTGGTCGGCCGATGGGCGAACCATCGCGCTGCTCTCCTCGGAGGCGGATCCGGCGCCCAGCGAGGACGCTCGCGTAGTGAAGGTGGGCAAAGACTACCGGCGGCAGCGCCTGGCGCTGGTAGACGCGAAGTCTGGCAGCGTGCGGCTTCTCACCGCACCCGATTTGTTTGTGTACGAATTCGACTGGTCGCCGGACGGCCGCCAGATGGCCATCACGGCCTCACCCTGTTGCACGGACGCGAAAGGAGATGGCGACGATAACTGGTGGACGGCCGAGTTATATCAGCTGAACGTGGAAACGGGCCGCGCGGTTTCCATCTTCAAGCCGCGATTGCAAATCGCATCCCCGCGCTGGTCTTGGGACGGCACGCGTATCGCCTTCATCGGTGGGCTGATGAGTGATTTCATCGCTCCAGGCGGCGACGTTTTTGTGATCGCCGCGGATGGCGGAGAGCCGCGGAATGTGACGCGGGGGCTGAAGGCATCGGTGACCTGGTTGGCATGGACTGGCCGCGATGAGATATTGACCGCTCAAATTGTTGACGGGCAGGGCGCTGTGGCGGTCGTGCATGCGGACAACACAACTCCCGTGGGCGAGGGCGCCCGCGCCACACTGTGGCAGGGGGCGGAAGGTCCGTACAGCGGCGGGTTGATGTTTGCGCTTTCACTTGCGAAGGATGGGCGAACCTCCGCGGCGGTTCGAGAATCATTCGATCGAGCACCTGAGGTCTGGGCCGGGCCGGTAGGTCAATGGAGGCAGATCTCCACCGTCAACAAGGACGCCAAGCCTACGATCGGCAAGGCCGAAACGGTGCACTGGACGAGTGACGGAATGCAGATTCAGGGGTGGCTCCTGTATCCGCAGAATTATTCCCCAGACAAGAAATATCCGATGGTGGTTTCGGTGCATGGCGGCCCCGCGGCGGCGTTTCTGCTGCATTGGCCCGCGGCATTCGACAACGTGGGCGTGCTTTCCAGCCTGGGCTACTTTGTCTTTTATCCGAATCCGCGCGGGAGTTTCGGGCAGGATGAGTCCTTTACGCAAGGCAATGTGAAGAATCTGGGATATGGCGATTTTCGGGACATCAAGACCGGAGTTCAGTATGTGTTGAAAAATTTTCCGGTTGATCCGCACCGCGTAGGCATTACGGGCTGGAGCTATGGCGGATACATGGCAATGTGGGCCATCACGCAAACCGATATGTTTCGTGCGTCGGTGGCGGGGCCGGGCGTTTCCGACTGGCAGAGCTACTACGGGCAAACCGACGTTGAAAAGTGGGTGGTCCCATACATGGGAGCTTCGGCGTACGACGACCCTGCCATCTACGACAAGAGTTCTCCCATCCGTTTCGTCAAGAACGCGAAGGCTGCGACGCTGTTCTACGTCGGCAGGGAGGATAATATTTGCCCGGCGCCACAAACTTTTCAGCTCTGGCGCGCGCTCAAACATCTGGGGGTTGAAACCGAGTTACTCTTCTACGCCCATGAAGGACATGGAATCGGCCAGCCCGCCGATCAGTACGACGTCACCAAGCGAACCGTGCGCTGGTTCGACGAGCATCTGAAGTAGTCAGCCTCGTGTTGTGTTCGCGACCTCTCTAGCCCGCTATCCCGCAATTCCGGCTTTCCGCGATAGACTACTGGCAAATTGCTTTCCCGGTGCAGACGCTTTCGCCAGGGCAAAGCCGTCCCGGTATGAACGAAGAAAAACACGGCAGCATCAAGTGGATGGACGTGCTCTGGCTGATCTTTCTGCTGGGTCTGGCGGCTTTGCCGCCGGTGTGGGAGCGGCACAAGCAGCTGGTTTTGCTGGCCATCGGTGTGGTGCAGTTGGCCGAGGGCAGAATCATCGCGAAAGGCGGGCAATACGGAAGCGCGTTGGTAGTACTCATCAAGATTCTGCTGGCTACGCTGCTGATCAATCACACGGGCGAGATCGGTATTAACAGCAGCTACTATCCCATCTATTACGTTCCGGTTGTCACCGCTGCCATTCACTTCGGCCCCTGGGGTACATTGCTGTGGACTTTGCTGGCGTCGGCGGCTTACTGTTCGTATCTTTACCCCGCGCTGCAGGAATACACGCTGACCCCGACGGGAGCGGCCGAGCTCGCCATCCGCATCATGTTTTTCTTTTTGGCGGCCATGGTGGTGAACCGATTCACGCTGGAGAACCGCCGGAAGACCCTGCAATACCAGCAAGTGGCGGAAGAGCTGAGGGAGGCGAATCGGCAACTAGAGAAGGTCCAGGCGGAGGCCCGGCGTTCGGAGCGACTGGCCGCCCTGGGGCAGCTTTCAGCAGGATTGGCGCACGAGATTCGCAATCCGTTGGGAGTGATCAAAGGATCGGCGGAAACCCTCAACCGGAAGCTGGAGAATTCGAACCCTCTGGCCAGCGAACTGGCGGGTTATATATCGAGCGAAGTAAACCGGGCGAGCGCGTCTGGTGACTCGCTTCCTCGACTTTGCCCGGCCGCTGCGCACCGAGACACGTCTGCTGCGCGTGACGGACTTGATTGATCAGGCGCTGAAATCGGTCGCGGAGCAATGGAAGGGCGGGCCGGTCGACCGTGAGCCGGGAATATCAGGCAGATTTGCCCGCGGTTCCACTCGACGAAAATCTTTGCGAGCAGGTATTCCTCAATCTGGTCCAGAATGCTTATGAGGCCATGGGTGATGAAGGTGGAACGTTTCGAGTTGAGGTGGCTGCCGCGGATTCGAATGGGCGCAAGGGAGTCCAGGTGAGGCTGCGAGATTCCGGGACGGGCGTGCCACCGGAAATGCGAGAGCAGATTTTCAATCCGTTTGTGACCACCAAGAAAACTGGTGTGGGTCTGGGGCTCTCCATTGTTTCAAAAATCGTGGACGAGCATCACGGCACCATCCGACTGGAGAAGACGGAGGGCAGGGGAGCCTGTTTCGTGCTCTTCTTTCCAGCTGAAGAGGAATCCAGACAGGGAGTGGGAGGTTCATGACGGACCCGAAGGCCACCATCCTGATTGTCGAGGATGAAGCAAAGATGCGCCGCCTCCTGGAACTCGATCTGGGAGATGACGGCTTTCAAACCTTGTCTGCCGAGGATGCAGAAACTGGATTGAAGCTGCTGCAGAGCGGTTCCGTTGACCTGGTGATCACCGATCTCAAATTGCCGGGCATGAATGGGCTGGATTTTCTGCAAGCGGTGAAACGCTTTCAGGCCGCGCTGCCCGTGGTTGTCATGACCGCATTCGGGACCGTGGAGACTGCGGTCGAGGCCATGAAGGCGGGCGCCAGCGACTATGTGCTGAAGCCATTTTCACTGGACGAGATGCGCATGGTGGTGCACAAGGAGCTGGACGTGCAGCGCCTGCGGGTGGAGAACCGGTCGCTGCGCGAAGCCTTGCAGCAACGCTATCAGCATCCCAACCTGGTGGCGCGCAGCGCGAAGATGCAGGACGTGCTGGCTACTGTGGAACGAGTGGCGCCGACCAACTCGACCGTGCTGCTGGGCGGAGAGAGTGGTGTGGGCAAGGACTTGGTGGCGCGCGCCATCCACGAGAAATCAAGGAGAGCGTCCGGGCCGTTCATCAAGATCAACAGCGCCGCGATTCCAGAAAATCTTCTGGAGAGCGAATTGTTCGGCTACGAGAAGGGAGCCTTCACCGGCGCAACCGGGAGCAAGCCGGGAAAGTTCGAACTGGCTGACAAGGGAACTCTCTTCCTGGATGAAATCGGCGATGTGCCACCGGCGATCCAGGTAAAGTTGTTGCGCGTTTTGCAGGAGCGCGAGTTTGAACGGCTGGGCGGCACGAAGACTATCAAGGTGGATGTGCGGCTGGTCGCGGCCACCAATCGGGATTTGCGGGCCGCGCTGGAAGACGGCACGTTTCGCGAAGATCTCTACTATCGGCTGAATGTCGTGCCCATCGATATTCCCCCGCTGCGCGAGCACAAGGAAGATATTCCCGAGCTGTCCACTCTGTTTCTGTCTCGCTTCGCTCAGGACTCCGGCAAGAAAATCAGCGGCGTTTCGCCGGCAGCTCTTCGGACTCTGATGGACTATCACTGGCCGGGGAACGTTCGCGAGTTGCAGAACATCATGGAGCGGGCGTCGGCTCTGGCGGCAGGGCCGTCACTCGAGGCGGACGATATCCACATTGATGCGCGGGGTAGCGAGGCGGCTGATGTCCAAGCCGGTTTTCTTCCCGAAGGCATGACTCTCGAGCAAGTGGGAAGATGAGATGATTCGCGAAGCTCTGCGCCGCGCGCATGGAAATAAGAGCCAGGCCGCGCGCATGCTGGGGCTGTCGCGGAATGCGCTGCGCTACCGGCTCTCGAAAATCGGCATCGGCGACGACCCGGAAAAAGAAAACGAAGAATAGGCGCCACGGATTTTCACGGATTCACACGGATCAAGGGACAAAGACTGATCTGTGAAATCCGTGGCCGCTTCTGATTGGCACCCAGCCCCTTCTGGTGGCTGAAAACCACCACCTTCGGTGGAACTCAGCCAGGCCCGCTCCAGCGTCCATTCAGACCAATTTGCGGGCCCTCCAACGCGTTGAAAATACGATACTTATTTAGCTCATCAATGGGCTTGTTTGGCAGGGCACCTGCATTGTCCATATGGCGCGAGCTCTGCTTTCGAGGGTTCGCACAAGAGGTGGGGCCATGAAGAACCGATTTGCATCGATCGTCGGAGCACTAATCATAGGCGCGACCGTAATGGCGGGTGCGCAGGTCTCAGAAGATGTGCCGCTACAGCCGCGGGGGCAGGAGCAGGGACAGCCTCAAGGGAGCGCTCAAGCCGAGCCTACGTCCGGCGTGGCGCGCATCAGCTTGATTCACGGAGACGTTTCCACGCAGCGTGGCGATTCCGGGGATTGGGCGACCGCGGCGCTGAACCAGCCGATGGTGAGCAGCGACAAGATTTCGACGGGCGTGAGTTCCCGGGCTGAAGTTCAGCTCGACCACGGAAACATCGTGCGGCTCGGCGACAACACGCTGGCTAGCCTGGCAGGGCTTACCCGGAATCAGATTCAGATCCAGGTCGATCGCGGACTGATCGACTACTCCGTTTTCAAGGGGACAGAGGCCGAAGTTGAAATCGACACGGCCAACGTGGCCGTCCGTCCTTCTCAGCGGGAAGGAATTTATCGGGTCGAGGTGAACTCCGAGGGTGAAACCCAGGTAATCGTTCGCAAGGGAGCAGCGGAAATTTCCACTCCACAGGGCAGCACGCAGGTGGAGAAGGGGCAGATGGTGATCGTGCGCGGTACCGGAAGCGAAACGCAATACAAGCTGGCCGAGGCGCCCTCGAAAGACGCATGGGATACGTGGAACAACGAGCGCGACCGCACGATTTATGACGCTCAGTCCTGGAGCAATACGAACCGCTACTACACGGGTTCGGAAGATCTCGATGCGTACGGACGCTGGGTGACAGTGCCGGAGTACGGTCCGGTGTGGACGCCGGTAGCGGGCCCGGGATGGGCGCCGTATCGCAGCGGACGCTGGGTGTGGGAGCCGGGCTGGGGCTGGACCTGGGTTTCGTATGAACCGTGGGGTTGGGCTCCTTATCACTACGGACGCTGGTTCGTTTACAACAGTTCGTGGGTATGGTGGCCCGGACCGGCGTATGGATATCCGCGGTATCGGCCGGTGTGGGCGCCCGCGTATGTATCGTTCTTCGGGTTTGGCGGCGGAGTTGGCGTAGGCGTGGGATTCGGATTCGGGTCAGTCGGCTGGTTGCCGATTGGGCCGTGTGACACGTTCTATCCGTGGTATGGGCGTTATGGCTCGCGATATAACGTGGTCAACGTCACCAACATTACGAACATCAACAATTTTCACAATGGACGCGGGTTTGGAGGCATTGCCCCGCTGCGTACAGGCGGCGCGTACTCCAATCTGCGGCTGGCGGCGGCGAACGAGCGGGTGCGTGGAGGCATCTCGACGGTTCCGACCGGACAGTTCGGCACGGGACGATCCACTCCGGTGGGAGTGAATGGCGAGGTGTTTCGTGGCGGGCGGATGATTGCGGGAAATCTTCCCGTGGTTCCGACGCGCGAGGCGTTATCGGTGAGCAACCGGCCGGCAGCGGCGTCCACCATACCTCGAGGAGGGGCGCAACAGCGCTTCTTCGAGAGGTCACGTCCGGCGGCGGCTCCGCAATCGTTCGACAGGCAGGTTTCGCAAATGCAGCAGTCGATCCAGCGCAGCGGTGCTGGAGCGGGTCAGACTTCTCAAGAGGAGCGAGCATGAATTCCGCGAACGGCGCGGCGGCAGGCGCTGCGCGCGAAACGGTGGCCAGGCCAATGCCCGGAGTTCGCACTCCGGCAACCGGCGGAGGTTTCAGCGCGCAGCAGGCGGAGCGGGGAGCCGCAGCCAGCAATGTGCGTACGGGTGGGGCGACGTCTTCCGAAGGCGCGGGTTGGCGGCGGTTCTCCGACACGAATACGGGGCGGGGCGACGGCGCGATGAACCGGTCGTCAATCGGCTCTTCCAGCGGGTCTGCGAACCAGCCGTCGGGGACATCGCCGGGCACAATGTCCAACGTTCCTCGGCCGGGGAATTCGCCTCGGGCCGAGTCTTCGACCAACGATGGAGGCTGGCGGCACTTCACACCGCAGTCCGGCGGAAACGCTCAGGGCTCCATGGATCGGATGGGCAACGACCGGATGAGCAAGCCGATGAGTAATGGAAGCGGAATGAACGGGCGCGGTGCCGATTTCCCATCGCGCAACCAGATTTCGCGTCCGGATTCCGGCGGGCGTGGCATGACCCAGGACTCGCCACGGACTTACTCGCGGCCGCCTTTGGAAATGAGGCAGCCAATTGTGACTCCGCGTAACTCTGAAATGCGTGGCAGCGCTCCGCGCGAATCGGCTCCGCCGCGAAGCAGTGGCGGGGGCGGAGGCGGAGGCGCGAGTCATGGCGGAGGTGGTGGAGGCGGAGGTGTGAGTCATGGCGGTGGCGGCGGCTCACGTAGCGGCTCCGGTGGCGGTCCGCACGGCGGATCGGGCCGCAGGTAAGCTGAGGCTTGTTGGCTGATGGAAGCGGCATCCCGCAAGGGGTGCCGTTTCTTTTTGTTCCGGTCTGAGCTTTTGCTGGTCCTGCCAGAGCGGGTCACTGGCCGACACGGCCATTCCCATCAAGGTTTAGACTGTTCTGGTGCCGCTACCAGATCGCGACATCGCACCCAAGGCGAAGAAGACAAAATCCACCAGAAAATCTGGCTTCCTGGCGCAGCACTCTTTGAGTATTGCGACCGTTGCCATTCTCATTCTTTGGATCGTGCTCTATTCGCGTTCCGACCCCAAAACGCACTGGGGCTCGTTTTTCGGAAACGCCATCGCCGATTGGTCGGGCGTGGTCGTGACCGTGTTGGCCACCAAATATCTTTATGAGCTAGGATCGGCGGAAAGCAGAAAGCCGCCGTTGAATTTGCGCGGATCGGTGTGGGAGGTCATTACCGATCACTCGCTCACGTTGTTCTTGTTGCTGACCGGCGTCTGCTGGGTCGTCGTCTACAAACACGCCGACCCAGACTCGAAATGGGGGCAGGTAACTGGAAATATTGTCTCGGAGTGGACGCAGATTCTGGCGCTGGTGATTTTGACCAAGCGCCTGATCGAAAAACACTCCAAGGAGAGCGAGAAATAGCCTCGCTCTCTTAAACCCTGCCGGTGAGCGCCAGGATGACAACGATCAGCAGGACGAGTCCGAGTCCGCCGCTTGGGTAGTATCCCCAGCTGCCGCTGTAGGGCCACGTCGGAAGCGCACCGAGCAACAACAGCACCAGAAGCACGATCACAATTGTTCCCATAGAAGTCCTCCTCGTTTTTTTTCAGCTAATTTGCTGGACACCTGTTTGCTGGACTAAGTTACAGGCGAGGCTAATAGGGAACCATCGGGGCGTTCCTGTAGGCGGTGAAGCATCTTCACGTAGGCAAGTGTTTGCGGGATAGGTTACTGATGAATTCTTGCGGCCCAGCCGCCGCCGGGCGCGAGAGTTATTTTCAGCCTGGTGTCCCGGGTGATCTGAGTTTTGGTTTTCTTGTAGTCGCTGGCCATGCGGTCGGCGTTGATTCCGTCCTGATACGCTTCCAGCCAGAAATTTCCCGCAGGCAGGAAAGAGAAGTCTACTTCCAGATTGCGGCCGGTCCAGTTGGTCATGGCGCCGACGTACCAATCCTTGCCATTTCTGCGAGCGACCAGGGCGTATTCGGCGATGCGGGCGTCGAGCACTTTGGTTTCGTCCCACACCGAGGGAACGGGTGAAAGGAACTCCATGATCTCCGGTTCGCGCAAGTAGTTCGAAGGGCTGTCGGCCAGCATCTGCAGCGGACTTTCGAACACGACGTACATTCCCAACTGGTGGCAGCGCGTGCCCAGGCTCATGGGCCGCTCGAAGATTTGGGCGAAACTCTTTTTCGACGCATTCAGCATGGCGCCGGGAGTGAAGTCCATGGGGCCAAGAAACATGCGGGTAAAGGGCAGGGTGACGTTGTGCTCAGGCTCGGTATCGGTGCTCCACTTGCTCCATTCGAGACCACGCACGCCCTCGCCGCTGAGCATGTTGGGCCAGGTGCGGGTCATTGTGATCTGAGTTTGTCCGCCGTGGAAGTCAACCAGCATCTTGCGCCTTGCGGCTTCGCGGCAGGTCTTGTAATAGAAGTTGATCAGCTTCTGATCGTTGCGCTGCATGAAATCGATCTTGAGGCCCGCGACGCCCCATTTCTGGAACTGATCGAAGGCGGCGTCGAACTGGTCGTCGAAGGTCTTCCAGACGACCCACAAGATGACGCCCACGTTTTTCTGCTTGGCGTAGGCGATCAACTCCTCCATGTTGATTTCGGGGACAACTTGCAGCACGTTGCCGAGTTTGTACCAACCCTCGTCGAGGATGATGTACTGCAGGCCGTACTTCGAGGCGAAATCGATGTAGTACTTGTAGGTCTGGGTGTTAACTCCGGACTTGAAATCCACGCCATAGAGATTGAGCGCGTTCCACCAGTCCCACGCCACTTTTCCGGGCTTGATCCAGGAAGTGTCCTCGACCTGCGACGGCTTCGCCAGCAGCCAGACCAGCTGGATTGGTGATCAGGTCACCATCTTTTTCGGCAATTCCCAACAAGCGCCAGGGATAGGTGCGTGTGCCGCGAGTGACGGCAATGTAGTCGGCCGCTTCGGTGACCTTGAGGTCGCGGTCACGCCCTAACGTTTCCTTCAGCGGGTAAGGAGCGAAGGTGGCAGCCAATCCATTCGTGCTGGTGCCGCGCAGCCAAAGGCCGGGGTAGTCTTCGACATCGGATTCTGCAACCGCTACCTTCACACCGTTCGCAGCGTCCACCACGGCGGGCAGGCTGGCGATCGCGGAAGGCGCGATCGCATTCAAATTCATGGGAAGGTATCGTCGTTCATTGTGTGACATGAACGACTCTTCCAGGGGGTAATAGACACGATAGTCGCCGGCAAAGTTTAAGCTGGCTTCTTCGCCGTAGACCTTCACTTCGGATTGCGGCAGCGAGGTTTCCAGACGGTAGGCCACACCCTCGTTGTAAGCGCGAAACATGACCGCATAGTTGCTGTCCGTGGTCAGGCGCAATTCGTTGTAGTTCTCACGAACTTTCGCAAATTTCTGCCGTACCGGCGGTTCCAGAGTGCCGTCGTAGCTGCGCTCTTTGGCGGTCTTGATCTTAGGCTGCAAGCCCAGAGTCTGGTGATCGATGTCGATGGAGAACGTGGAATTCACGAGCAACGGCGTTCCCTTGAAGAGGACGTCGTACTGAAAGCGGTCGCCCGTCCGGATGTTTATCTGGATTCGCTTGTCGGGAGAGAGCAGGCTGTAGCTGGTTTGTGCCAAAGTGTTTCCCGCTAGAACTACTAGCGGGAGAAGCATGAAAGCTGCTTTGCGAAAAACTTTCATCAACCATTCGCCTCTTGACGGGAGAATCCAGACCTGTGGGTCCAGTGCACCGAACTGGGAGCGCTTGCCGCACGACCAATCCGGGTTGGCGCACATGAGAAGGAGGGAATCTTACCGCAAGACGCCCCGGTTGTGTAAGCGAGGCCGCTCAAGATCGTCTGGCCATGAGCGAGTGTCATAATGAGGCCATGCACGGCGCGAACCTGACTCCGGACTATGCCGCCATGCTTGCTGTCGCTCTGGCCGAAGCCCGCAAGGGGCTGGCTGAAGGCGGCATTCCGATCGGCGCGGCGATCTTTGATGCGAACGGCCAATTGGTTGGCTCCGGCCACAACCGGCGGGTGCAGCATGGCGATCCCTCGATGCATGGCGAAACCGATGCGTTTCGCAACGCGGGACGGCAGCGCAGCTATCGGCATCTCATTATGGTAACTACTCTGGCTCCGTGCTGGTATTGCAGCGGGCTGGTGCGGCAGTTTGGATTTGGCACAGTAGTTGTGGGCGAGAGCCGTAACTTTCAGGGCGGAGTGGAGTGGTTGAGGTCGCTGGGAGTGAACGTGATCGATCTTGATTCCGACGAATGCGTCTCTCTGCTGAGCGAATATATTCGCGCGAACCCCGCGGTGTGGAACGAAGATATTGGAGAAGAGTAAGTCGCAGGGACCATGAACGCCGTCAAAGCCAGTTTGTACGTCGTTGTGTTCGCGCTGGTGTTTGGGCCTGCCGCCGCGCAGCAGGAGCCCACCTTCAATGCCCAATCCAACGTCGTGCTGGTCCCCACGCTGGTGAGAGACGCAGGCGGTCACGTGGTGTACGGATTGCAAGCCAAGGATTTCATTGTTGAAGACGATGGTGTCGAGCAAGCGCCGTTTCTGGACGAAGCCGCCGAGGCTACTCCGGTCTCGTTGTTGATCGCGGTGCAATGCGGGCGCAGGGCGAAGCGTGAGTTTGCCCGCATGCGCGGCCTGCCGTCGATGCTGGAGCCGGTATTGAGCCAGTCTGATACCCAAACGGCCTTGCTCTTTTTCGACAGCAAACTGAATCTGGTGCACGATTTCACCCGAAACTCAGACATCATCGAGTCTGATCTCAAAGACCTGGAGGCAGGCGACAATGGCGCAGCGATTCTCGACGCGGTGGCCTATTCGGTCAAGCTGCTCAACCAGCAGCCTGAGGGGCGCCAACGGGTGCTGCTTCTGATCAGCGAAAATCGCGACCACGGCAGCCGCTTTGCCAAACTTGACGACGTCGTGAAGTTGATTGGAGTGGTCAATGTTGCGGTTTACGCGCTGCCCTTTTCACCGTCGCTGTCCCAGGTGCTGGATACCGAACGCGGCAGCAACCGGGACGAGACCTTTTGGGGCGCGCCACCCGACGTACAAGGCGTTTTTCTGATGGCGCTGGCAGCGATGAAGAAGAACGCGTCCCAGGCGATTGCGTCAATGAGCGGCGGCGAGTATGAACTCTTTGCCTCGCGCAAGAGCTTTGAGACCAAGATGAACAGCTTTTCCAATCATCTTCACAACCGCTATTTGCTCAGTTTCGCGCCTAAGAGCCCCCGTCCCGGGCTGCATCAGATTCGCGTGCTATTGAAGGACCCGGCGCGAAAGGAGACGGTACTGTTCCGAAGCAACTATTGGGCTGGCGGAGTTACCGAGTGAGGGCGTTGCTGTGTAGGACTGAGAAATCCGGAGTCGTTTCATGAAGCTTGAGAAAGAGCGATTCAGAACTTTGCCCAAAGTGCTTTTGCACGAGCATCTGGATGGCGTGCTGCGGCCGCAGACGGTCATTGATTTGGCGAAGGAGGCGAAATATTCAGGTCTCCCGACCAGCGATGCGCGAGTCGCTGGCCGAGTGGTTTCATCAGGGCGCGAACAAGGGGAGCCTGGCCAAGTATCTGGAAGGTTTTGCCCACACCATCGCGGTAATGCAGACGGAGGAGGCGCTGGAGCGGGTCGCGTATGAACAGGCGGAAGATCTGAGCCAGGATGGCGTGGTCTACTTTGAAACGCGCTTTGCGCCCGTTTTTCACACGCGCAGGGGCTTGACCCATCAGCAGGTGGTCTCGGCGGTTCTAAAGGGGCTGGAGCATGGCCGAAAAGATTTCGGAATCGTTCCGGGGCTGATCATCTGCGCCATGCGCAATATGGATGTGTCGCTCGAAATGGCCGAGCTGGCGGTGGATTTTCGCGAGCGCGGTGTAGTCGGCTTCGACCTGGCAGGTGAGGAAGGCGGGTATCCGCCCAAAAAGCATGTCGATGCCTTTCACTACATTCAGCGCCAGAATTTCAACATCACGATTCACGCGGGGGAGGGCTACGGCAAGGAATCGATCTGGCAGGCGATTCAGTATTGCGGGGCGCATCGCATCGGACATGGAACGCGGCTGATCGATGACATCGCCGTGGCCGATGGCAAAGTGGTGAAGCTGGGCGATCTGGCGCAGTACGTTCTCGATAAACGAATTCCGCTGGAGATTTGCCTGATCAGCAATGTCCACACCGGCGCGACTCCCAGCCTGGCGGAGCATCCATTCAAAATTCTTTACCAGGAGAAATTCCGGGTGACGCTCAACACCGACAACCGGTTGATGAGCGATACCTCGATGAGCCGGGAATTCGAGGCGGCCGCGGAAACCTTTGGGCTGTCGCTGGATGACTTCGAGAAAATTACCATCAATGCGATGAAGAGCGCGTTTTTGCCGTACCGGCAGCGGTGTGATCTTATTTATTCCGTGATCAAACCCGGTTATGCGAGGATTCGCGAATCTCGGAGTAAAGGGATGCCGTAGCGTGATATCCCGCAGTCGTGCGTCCGTGCGCCCCGGGCTGCATTCTGGCGCCCTTCGCGGCTGGGCTCGCGTGTCGAGGGCAAGATGCCCTCGGGACAGCCGGCGAGACGCCGGCGCTACGTAAATCGCGTTACGACGCGGCACGTCTTGTCTGCCTCCGGTCAATGGCTTGGAAGTTTTCTTCTGTGCCAGGCCAGCAGAAGGGCTGAGCCGATGATCATCAGGCCGGCGCATAGTCCGATCCACACACCCACCGCACCCCAGCCCAGTCTGAAACATAAGAGATAGCCGGCGGGCAATCCGATCAGCCAGTAGGCGATGAAGTTGGCCAGCATGGGCGTTTTGGTGTCGCCTGCGCCGCGAAGCGCTCCGGTTGCGACGGTCTGCAGGCCGTCGAACAACTGGAATGCGGCCGCCACCAGCAGGAGCCGGGCGCCGGTGCGAATCACAATCGGATCGGGAGAGAACAAGCGGGCAATCCAAGTAGGAATCGAAACAAAGACCAGTCCTGAGCAGGTCATGAATCCGGCGCCGAGCATGATGGCGGACCATCCCGCGCGGCGCGCGCCCGCGGGATCTTTTCTTCCCAATTGCTGTCCTACGCGCACGGCTGCGGCCGAGCTGATTCCCAGCGGCACCATGAAGGTGAAAGCGGCGCAGTTCAATGCGATCTCATGGCCGGAGAGCGGGACGGGACCGAGCTTTGCGATCAGCGCGGTGGCGGCGGAGAACGCTCCGATTTCGAGAAGAATTTGAGTTGCCGCCGGAGCTCCCAGCTTGAGCAGAGCCGAAACCCGGCGCAGATCAATGCGGACTGCATCGTCCACCTGCGGCAGAGAACGTTTTGATTCCACCCAGAGCAGTGTGACCGCCAGCACGCCTGCCATGTAGATGCGCGCAAAACACGTCGCCCATCCGGAGCCGGTAATGCCCATGGCGGGCAGTCCGAGATGCCCGTAGATCAGCGCCCAATCGCCGACCAGATTCACCAGATTGGAGGTGACGAGCGCGAACATGATGGGAAGCACGACGTTCATCGCCTGCAGATATCGGCGCAAAGCGAAGTAAGCGAGCAGCGGCAGTGTGCCCCAATTGAGCGCGTACAGGAACGGGCGCATCGGCTCCACGAGTTCGGGGCTGATTCCAAAGCGCTGCATGAGCGGCGGCCAGAACGAGACCGCCAGCATCAGGATGGGAGTAAGCGCGAAAGCGAGAAACAATCCGTTCACCAGCGAGTGTCGCGCATCATTCAGGTCTTCACGGCCGTAGGCGTGGGCAACGAAGGTGTCCAGCCCAAGCAGGAGGCCGCCGCCAAAAATCGCGATGCTGTGATAGAGGCTCTGGCCGAGGCCGGTGGCGCCGATGGCGACGGCACTGTCGGGCAGGCGACCCACCATGATGGTGTCGACGATGCCCATGCTCATCCAGCCAACCTCGGCGATGATGAGCGGCAGAGCCAGACGCAGCGTGAGAACAAAATCTGCGCGCAGCGGGGCGTGAGAGACGGATTGAGATTCGACGGGCATCACTTTCAATTGACTATATCAACTGGAGAAAGTTTCGCCGGGAAGCGCAACCGGTTGCCACTGAAAAATATGTTGCGGTTGCAAGCTCCGCTTATACTGGCTTGCTCGACCGCTGACTACAACATGAGCAATCCTTTCATGACACGCGCCATTCACCTCTCCATCGAGAACGTGCGTTCGGGACGAGGCGGACCCTTTGGCGCGGTGATCGTGCGCGGCGGCGAGATTATCGCGGAAGGCACGAACCGGGTGACCTCGACCAACGATCCCACGGGGCACGCTGAGATGCTTGCCATCCGCCAGGCTTGCCAGAAGCTCCGCGTCTTCGAACTGAAAGACTGCGAACTTTATACCTCGTGCGAGCCCTGTCCCATGTGTTTCGGGGCGATTTACTGGGCGCGTCTTGCCCGGGTCTACTTTGGAAGTCTCGCGGCGGACGCTTCGAAGGCCGGGTTCGACGACTCCGCTATCTACCGTGAAATCGCGCAGCCGCTTCCCCAGCGCAAGATTCCGATGATCCAGATGATGCGAGAGGAAGCGCTCGAAGGATTCCGCGCCTGGCAGGAAAAGCCGGACAAGACTCCGTATTGAATCGGGTGCCCAACCGCAAGGAGATACTTTGCTCGAACGTTATTTCAAGCTAACGGAAAACCACACCTCCGTGAGGCAGGAGATGTTGGGCGGCCTCACGACCTTCCTGACGATGGCCTACATCGTCGTGGTGAATCCGCAAATCCTGGCGCAGGCGGGAATGCCGGTCGAAGGCGTGGTGTTTGCGACTTGCCTCTCGGCCGCCGTGGCGACGTTGGTGATGGGGCTCTACGCCAACTATCCGATAGCGCTCGCGCCGGGCATGTCGCTGAACGCTTATTTCACTTATTCGGTTTGCCTGAGCATGCATGTTCCCTGGCGCACGGCGCTGGGGGTGGTCTTTTTCTCCGGCGTTCTATTTTTGGCGCTGACGGTTACGCGCGTCCGCGAGCAAATCGTCAACGGCATGCCCGATTGCCTGAAGCATTCGACTGCAACCGGCATCGGCTTCTTCATTGCATTCGTCGGGCTGCGAAACGCGAAGCTGGTGGTGGCTAACGCGGCGACGTTTGTCGGCCTGGGCAGCTTTGCCGATAAAGAAGTGCAGACCGCCTGCTTTGGAATTGTGCTGACCCTGTTCCTGATGGCGCGGAAGGTAAATGGCGCGATCCTGATGGGAATTTGTCGGGACCACGCTTCTCGGCATGCTGCGCGGCATTTCACAGTGGCCTACGGCGATCTTTTCGATGCCTCACCCTTCGTCTACTTTTCTGCAGCTGGATTTTCGTGGCGCGATTCATCTGGGATTTCTCGAAATCCTGTTTGCTTTCCTGTTTGTGGACCTCTTCGACAATGTCGGCACTCTGGTCGGAGTGTGCGAGCAGGGAGGATTTATTAAGGATGGAAAGATACCTCGCGTGGGCAGGGCGCTGCTGGCGGACGCGACGGGAACGATTTTCGGCGCGGTCTCGGGCACGTCCACGGTGACCAGTTACATTGAAAGCGTGGCCGGGATTGCGGCCGGGGCTCGCACCGGACTCAGCAACGTCGCGGTCGCCGTGCTGTTTCTGGCGGCGATGTTTTGCTCTCCCCTGGCGACTGCGATTCCGGGCTATGCCACAGCCCCCGCGCTGATTCTGGTGGGCGCGCTGATGACGCAGTCGATCGCGCATATCGTCTGGGCAGATTTCAGCGAAGCCGTGCCCGCGTTTATCACCATGCTGGCCACGCCCTTGACCTTCAGTATTGCAACTGGCCTCAGCCTGGGTCTGATTTCCTATACGGTGGTAAAAATCGCGGCTGGAAAAACCCGTGAGATCAACCTGCTAGTTTGGATCCTGACTGTGCTCTTCATTTTGCGGTATGTCTATCTGGCCGCGGCATAGGCCTGCTCGCAGACGGTCAAGGGGAATCGTTTGTTGAGTGTTATGTTGAGCGCTGAGCCAGCCCAGAGCACCCTCATCATTCCTGCTATCCAAATCCATCTGGTCCACGTCTAGCACAACGGGACATCAGTCGACTCCAGCCTGTAGGTTTCTGGGAAACGATTCGGGACGAGACAGTTTCGCCCAGGGCGGGTCCGTCCACCTCAGCACAAATTCGAAGGAGTAATTCTATGCGCCGAAATGGATTCAACCATCTGATATTGGGGCTGGTCGTGTTGGGTACCGCGATCTGGAGCGCCTGCGACAGAACGAACAACACGGGAGCATCCGCACCTGCGGCGGTAAAGATTCCCATCACGACCAAATCAGAGGATGCGAGGAAGGAATTTCTCCTGGGGCGTGATCTCTCGGAAAAGTTGCAGGCGCAGGAGTCGGTCCAGCACTTTGACAAGGCCATCGCGCTCGATCCGGAATTCGCTTCCGCAGAGTTGGCGCGGGCCAATGCCGCCGCTACGACGAAAGAATTCTTCGAGCATTTGAACAAGGCAGTGAGCCTGGCGGACAAGGCTTCGGATGGAGAGAGGCTTATCATCCTGACGAACCAGGCGGCGGCGAATGGCGACGTGGCGAAACAGAAGGAGTATTTCGCGAAGCTGATTGCAGCTTATCCGAATGATGAACGCGCGCTCTTCAATCTGGGCACGTTCGACTTTATCCAACAGGATTTTGCCCAGTCCATCACGCACTTGAAGAAGGCGACGGAGGTGGCACCCAACTACTCGGGTGCCTACAACCTGCTGGGCTATGCCTACCGGCAAACGGGCGACTATGCGAGCGCTGAGCAGGCCTTCAAGAAATATATCGAGCTGATTCCGAACGATCCGAATCCTTACGACTCGTATGGGGAACTCTTGCTGAAGATGGGAAAGTTTGACGAATCGATCACCCAATATCGCAAGGCGCTGACGATTGATCCGCACTTTGTGGCATCGCACTTTGGGATTTCCGCCGATCTGCTCTACCTGGGCAAGCCGGCGGAGGCCGATGCCGAACTGCAAAAAGTCGTGGACCAGTCGCGCAATGACGGAGAGCTTCGGACCGCGTTGTTCGGCATGGCGGTCGTGGCTTCGGATGTAGGCAAGCTGGACAAAGCGGTCCAGGCCATGGACAAAGAGTATGCGGTAGCGGAGAAGAAGAACGACGTGGCGTCCATGGCGGCGGACCTCCAAGCCAAGGGCAACATCATCGCTGAGATGGGCAAGTATGACCTGGCCGCGCAGCAATTCGACCGGTCTTTCCAGATTGTGGAAGGCTCAAGCCTCTCGCAGGAGATCAAGGACAACGCCAAACTTCTTCATCATTTCAATCTGAGTGCCATGGCGATCGGGAAGAAAGACTATGCTGGCGCGAAAACTCATGCGGAAGAATATCGCCAGGGAGCCGAAGCGTCGGGGAATCCGGCGCAGGTAAAACTCGCGCATGAATTGGCGGGCCGCATTGCGCTGGCTCAAAAAGACTACGACACCGCCATCAAGGAACTGGAGCAAGCCAACCAGCAGGATCCGCGCAACCTGTATCGCCTGGGCCAGGCCTACCAGGCAAAAGGGGAGAAGGACAAAGCGCAGAAGTTCTATGCGGATGCTGCGGGGTTCAATTCGTTGCCGGCCTTGAACTATGCGTTTGTTCGGATCAAGGCGCAGAAGATGGTGTCGGGCGCGAAGGGATAGGCCCCCGCTTCTTTCGCCCTTTCAGGGCTGTGTCATTTTCCGCTTATCACCCAGGGCTTGCGCCCTGGGCTGCATTCTTGCGCCGCTTCGCGGCAGGGGCCTTTCTCGTCCCCACTTCCTGAGGCCAGTACTCCGACTGTGGGATACTGAGATAGACTTTGTTTCGGAGCGGTTCGCCCAACGAACCTGTTCCCGGCCGACACATCCGCATGCCAACTGCATATCTGGAAGAAATCAATCCGTGGGAAGCGCAGGTTGCCCGGTCCGACGTGGCGGCGCAGAAGCTCAAGCTCGACGACGGGCTGTGGAAGATCCTGCGCTTGCCTACCCGGGAACTGATCGTGCACATCCCGGTGCAGATGGACGATGGGCGCCTGGAGACTTTTACCGGGTTCCGGGTGCAGCATTCGATCGATCGCGGGCCGGCCAAGGGCGGAATTCGCTATACCCCAAACGTCACTTTGGACGAGACGCGCGCATTGGCCAGCTGGATGACCTGGAAGTGCGCCGTGGTGGACATTCCGTTCGGCGGCGCGGCCGGCGGAGTCATTTGCGATCCCGACAAAATGTCGCGGCGTGAACTCGAGCGCCTGACGCGCCGCTACACCTCGGAGTTGATGGAGGTGCTGGGACCGGAAAAAGATGTTCCCGGCCCGGACATCAATACCGACGGGCAGATCATGGCCTGGATCATGGATACCTACTCCATGCATGTGCACCACACCGTCACCGCGGTTGTGACCGGCAAGCCGCTCGAACTGGGTGGATCGCATGGACGCATTGAAGCCACCGGCCGCGGCCTGATGATTGTTTGTGACGAGGCAGTCAAGCGGCTGGCCATGAGTCCGGAGCAAACCCGGGTGGTGATTCAGGGGTTCGGCAACGTGGGCTCGAATGCCGCCCGTCTCATGCGCCGGAAGGGATACAAGATCGTCGGCGTTTCCACCAGCAAGGGTGGTCTCTACAACAAGAACGGCATTGATATTGAGGCACTGTTGCTGCACCACGAGCGTAACCGCACGCTGAACGGATTTCCTGAGGCGGAAGGCATGAGTTCCGCCGAACTGCTGGTTGCGGACTGCGACATTCTTATCCCCGCGGCGTTCGAAAACCAGATCACGAGCCGCAATGCGGCACAGGTGAAGGCCAAGATTCTCTGCGAGGGCGCGAATGGTCCGACCACCGCCGAAGCCGATGAAATTCTGGTCGACAAGGGTGTGTTCGTGATTCCGGACATCCTGGCGAACTCCGGCGGAGTCACAGTTTCCTATTTCGAATGGGTGCAGGATCGCCAGGGATATTTCTGGACCGAGCCCGTGGTCAACGATCATCTGAAGCACACCATGCGGACCGCGTTCGCAGAAGTTATGAAGTATGCCGAGACTCACAACGTCAGCAACCGCATTGCGGCCTACATGCTGGCCGTTGACCGCGTCGCCTATACGCTGCGGCAGCGCGGAATCTACGCATAAAAACTGGACTGGTGGATGAAGCCATCCCCGTTATGGCGGCGAATCGCGAGTGCAGTGGGACGCGGATTCGCCTGGCTGCTGGTTCTGTTGCTCACCGCGTGGGCGGTCGCGGCTCTCTATTTCGATCTGCTCTCCGGCACCTCGCTGCGAGGCTTGATCGCGTCCGGCTACGGGATCGCGATGCTGGGAACGCTGCTGGTTTTCCGCGGGCGCGGTAAGGGCATCGCAATTTGCATTGCGGCATTCGCCCTGGTGCTGGCGTGGTGGCTCACGCTGAAGCCGTCGAATGACCGGGCCTGGCAGCCCGATGTGGCGCAGACCGCTTGGGCGGAAATCGATGGCGATCATGTGGCCATCCACAACGTCCGCAACTGCGACTACCGCACCGAAGGCGACTACACCCCGCGCTGGGAGACGCGATCGTTTGACCTCTCGCAAATACGGGGCATGGACATCTTTCTCACCTACTGGGGTTCACCTTGGATTGCGCATCCCATCGTAAGCTTCCAGTTCGGCGATCATGATTACATCGCGATGTCGATTGAGACGCGCAAGGAAGTGGGAGAAGAGTACTCCGCCATCCGTGGATTTTTCCGGTACTACGAACTGATTTATACGGTGAGTGACGAGCGCGATGTGGTGCGCCTGCGGACCAACTACCGCAAGGGAGAAGAGACATATCTCTTTCACACCCGAGCCACGCCCGAGCATGCGCGGAGCACGTTTCTGAATTATCTGGCGAAGATAAACCACATACGAAATAAGCCAGAGTGGTACAACGCACTGACCAATAACTGCACGACGAACATTACTCGCCTAGCGGGCGAGCCGGAATGGGACTGGCGCGTTCTGCTCAATGGGCATGCGGACCGGATGCTCTATGAACGCGGAGATCTGGCGATGAAGAATCTGCCTTTTGATCAATTCAAGGAACAAGCCCACATCAATGCCGCGGCGCGAGCGGCGAACGATGCTCCGGATTTTTCCCGGCGGATTCGAGAAGGGCGCGCTGGGTTTTGAGGATTGGGCACTCAGAAAATCCCCAGGAGTTTTAGTTTGCGAAATCCCACTCTTCGCAAGAAACGCGAAGAGTGGGGCACCCTCGCATCCGTCTATTGCAGGACTAGTTTCAGGATATTGCCGTTGTAGTCGCACAGGTACAGTTCTCCGCTGGCGTCACGGCCGAAGGATGTAAGTGTGAGACCGGTGGCGAGCAGGTTGGCGCGCGTCCACGTATTGGCGGGCGCTTCCGTCAGGCTCCAGATTTTGCCGGTAAGGTCGGCGAAGATGTATTTATTCGCCAAACTGGGAATGGCGCTGCCGGTGTAGATGTAACCGCCAATGACCGCAATGCCATCGGTGTGCGGATATTCGAAAATCGGCAGTATCTTGTTGGTCATGTCACAGGTGGTCGTCGTGGGCGGGAAGCAGTGCATGCCCTCCATGACGTTCCATCCGAAGTTGCCGCCCTTCTGCATGATGTCAATTTCTTCCCAGCTGTCCTGGCCCACATCGGCGACGAACATCCGATTGGTGACAGGCTCAAAGGAAAAGCGCCAGGGATTGCGCAGACCGTAAGCCCAAATTTCCGGCAGCCCGCCGCTGACCGCGAATGGATTGTCGGCTGGAATCGCGTACTCCCGTCCTCCGGTAAAGGGAGGATCCACGCCAATGCGCAGCATTTTTCCCAGGAACGTGGACAAATTCTGGCCGTTGCCCTGAGGATCGCCACCGCTGCCGCCGTCCCCAAGCCCGATATAGAGAAATCCGTCGGGGCCGAAGACCAACTGACCGCCTTTGTGATTGGGGAAGGGTTGGTTCACCACCAGCAGAACGCGCTCGCTGTTGGGGTCGGCCGTGTTGGGATCGGTGGGCAGAGTCTGGAACTCGGAAATGACGGTCTCCCGGTTGCCCTCGTCGAGGGTGTAGTTCACGTAGAACTTGTGGTTGGTGGCGAAGTTGGGGTGGAAGGCCAGACCCAACAGTCCCTGTTCCTGACCGTCGAAGTTGGTCACGCTCTGGATGTCCAGAAAGTTTCCCGGCTGCAGGACTCCGTTGTCGAGAATCCGAATGGTGCCCCGCTGTTCGACGATGAAAAACCGGTTGTCACCGGGCTGCCTTTCCATTCCTACAGGATTGCTGAGTCCACTCACCACCGTGGTCAGGGCCAGCGTGCCGGCCGGCGTGGTGTAGGTGTAGGCATTCGCCAGGGTGCTGCTCTGGGCATCCGTGTTGGTGACCATGACGCTTACCGCCCCTGCGGCGTGGGCCGGAGTCGCGGCTGTGATGGTGGTGCCATTCACCACCGTCACGCCGGTCGCAGCAGTTCCGCCAAGCTTCACCGAGGCGCCGGACAGGAAGCCTGTGCCGGTGATAGTGACCGCGGTTCCGCCGGTAGTGTTCCCAGAATTTGGCGCGATCGAAGTCACCACCGGCGGCGGGTTCGGCGATGTAGGCGCGTTATAGGTGTACCCGTTGGCTAGAGTACCGCTCTTGGTATCCGTGTTGGTGACGACGACGCTGACGGCCCCGGCGGTGTGGGCCGGAGTGGTCGCGGTGATGATGGTATTGTTGGCTACCTGAAGCACCGTTGCTGACGTCCCTCCTAGCGTGACCGTGGCTCCCGGAAGGAAACCCGTTCCTGCGATGCTCACTGCGGTTCCGCCGTTGGTCGTTCCCGAGTTAGGGGTAATCGAAATTACGGTCGGCGCCGGGTTCGGCGCGATATAGGTATAGCCGTTGCTCAAGGTGCCGGTCTTGGTATCCGGGTTGGTCACCACGACGCTGACGGAGCCGGCTGCGTGGGCCGGAGTGGTGGCTGTGATCGATGTGCTGCTTACCAGCGTTACGCCGGTTGCTGACGTCCCGCCGAACTTGACCGTGGCTCCCGACAAGAAGTTGGCGCCGGTGATCGTCACTGCGATCCCGCCATTGATGGTTCCAGAGTTGGGCGTGATCGAAGTCACTGCCGGCGTGAGGACGTACGTATAGGCGCTGGTCAGGGTGGCGGTTTGGCTATCCGTGTTCGTGACCACGACATTCACCGCCCCGGCTGCATGGGCTGGCGTGGTCGCGGTGATCGATGTGCTGCTAGCCAGGGTCACGTTCGTGGCTGGGGTTCCGCCAAAGCTCACGGTGGCTCCTGTCAGGAAGCCTGTGCCCGTGATGGTGATCGCGGTTCCACCGTTGCTTGTCCCGGTGTTGGGAGTGATCGAGGCTACGGTCGGCGCCGGGTTGGTAGGCGTCGTTGGTTTGGTGGTGGAGGTGAGACCGCCACCGCAGCTGGGTAATACAAATGCCAGCAGCAACAGGGAAGCGAGGGGGAACCAATTTTTGGGCGACATTAGAGGAACCTTATCCGAAGTCCAGAAAGCCCGATAAGTCCCATACGTTCATGGGGAAAGGGAGATGGCGCGGGTCACTGGTTACTGGGCCAATGCCAGCTGTACGGGGGACTTGAGTAACTTGTTTTTAGCTGTGGCGAAAATTTTGTCCTGATGAAGTTCTGTGGCAGACTCCCTTGGGGCTTATCTCGAAAAATGTTTGGAGCGATAGAAGCGGGTGGAACCAAATTCGTGTGTGGAGTGGGAACCGGGCCCGCTGACTTGAAGACCCTGCAGTTCCCGACGACTTCGCCCGAGGCCACGCTGGCGCTCGCCATCAAGTTTCTGCGCGAAGAATCTCACGGAGAATTGAATGCGGTGGGGATCGGTTCGTTTGGGCCGATCGATCTCCACCACACTTCCCTCACGTTTGGCTACGTCACCTCCACACCGAAAGTAGGATGGCAGAATTTCAATCTGGCGGGCACGGTGCGCGAGGCCTTGAACGTGCCGGTTGGGTTTGACACGGATGTGGACGCGGCCGCGCTCGGCGAGGCCCGCTGGGGCGCCGCCCAAAACCTGACCGATTTTCTTTACCTCACCGTGGGCACCGGAATCGGCGGCGGCGCCATCATCAATGGCCGCGTTCTTCACGGGCTGGTGCATCCGGAGATGGGACACATTCGAGTCCCGCATGATCTGGCGCGAGATCCGTATCCCGGCGGTTGCCCCTACCACGGCGATTGCCTGGAAGGATTAGCCTCGGGTCCGGCGATGCAGGGGCGCTGGGGCAAAGCGGCGCAAGAACTTCCGCCGGACCATCCGGCCTGGATATTGGAAGCGCACTACCTGGCGCTCGGGTTGGCGAACTGGGTGCTTAGCTTGTCGCCGCAGCGCGTTCTGCTGGGAGGAGGAGTCTTGCGGCAGGCACATCTTTTCCCCCGAATCCGGAAAGAGCTGGCGGGACTGCTCAATGGATATATCCAGGCGACGGAAGTGACGCGCGACATGGACGAGTACGTGGTCGCTCCCCAGCTCGGAGTCCGCGCCGGCGTCCTCGGCGGTCTGGTACTCGCGGAACACGCCTACACTCGTCTCGACCACGAATGAGTTGTTAGATGGGAAGGTTAGTGGCGTCCAGATTATTCGCCGGGCGCGTCGAAGAGTTCCGCAGGAACTTCTACCCAGGGAATCTGGCAGTCGTGCTGTTCGAGTTCGGAACACGCATCGGTCTCGGTGCTGCGCTCTGAAGTCCGGCCACAGTTGGTGCAGAACCATACTTGAGTGGCGGGATTCCAATTGATCTTCTCGTGTTTCATCGGCCTGATGGGATGCTCTTGGGATGCGGGCTGCCCCAAGCGGGTTCGGCCTGGGATGCCGTTCGCTCCAGCTCCTGGTTGATCGCCGATAGCATCTGACGCGCGTTGGCATCCTGCGCAGCACCGGCGGCTTCGAGTTCTGCCTTGGCAGTGCCGGCGTCCAGAATATGAAAAGCCGGAGCGCTGTAAAGCTTCTTGCCAGCTTTCAGACCCTGGACCACGGAATCACCTCCGGCGATTTTGAGGAAAAATGATCTGAGGAAATTCTTACAGCAAAAAACTATGGGCTAAGAAAAGAACCGTTTGGGTCGCTTTTCCGACGCTGGTCGGATGTTTCGGTCAGAGAGACAAGGAAAAGCTGAGGCGAGGTAAGGTGGTATGAAACGAGTCCTGGGTCGCTTATCCGAGGGACTTCAGTCCCGAGATCTGGCGTGTTTCGCCACGTTACAAGCCCTGTCCAGATCCGCTCCAGCCAAGATGCTTCGCAGGCTCAGCATGACACCTTGATGCGGGAAGCAAGTTCTAAATCAGCCGCTATTGGGGCGATGAGCGCGCTTTCAGAAGTCACATGCCAGCTGACTGCCAATCGCTAGTTAGAAGGTTCCAGAACACCCTCGGTGGTGATCCGGCTGGCCTTGCGGATTTCGGCGGCAACTTTCACCAGAGCCTCATCGGCGCGTGCGGGGCCGTCGTCTGAAATCATCGAACTGGCGGCCAAAGTGAAGAGCAGCGCGTCTTCCTGCTTGTCAAAATAGAGAACCACCTGACTCGCTGCCATGTGAAAAACCTCCCGGGTTAGTCTCCGAAATCATAGGCCGAATCGGAAGGGGATTGGAGGTACTCTCTTGATGCCTCCTCGGGCATCTCGACGGAGCATTTTCAGTTTTTTCCCAGAAAGGTTGGGAGTTCGGCGAGGGGTTCTTTCGCCTCTTCGGGGCTGTCTTGCGCTTTCCACTTACACCCACGGCTTGCGCCGTGGGCTGCATTCTTTCGCCGCTTCGCGGCTCAGCAACATGACCCTGGCAACATGATGAAGTTGTCCCCTGGCGGCTGGGACGATGGATGCTACAGCTCAAGATGCTACAGTTAAAGAGTCCATGTCTGCTCCTGAATCCCGCTTCGTCAAGGCATGCCGCGCGCTTCCGGTTGACCGGACGCCGGTCTGGTTCATGCGCCAGGCGGGGCGCTACATGCCGGAATACCGCGCTGTGCGCAAGCAGTATTCGCTGATCGAAATCTGCAAGCGGCCCGAAGTGGCGGCCGAAGTGACGATTACCGCTGCTGAAGCCCTGGGCGTGGACGCGGCCATCATTTTTGCCGATTTGCTGCTTCCTCTCGAAGTCATGGGGTTGCCGTTCCATTTTTCTCCGGGAGAAGGCCCGGTGATCGAGAAACCGGTGCGCGAAGCGGCGGACATTTCCCGCCTGCGCACCGACCGCGCCGCCGATCTGGGATATGTTTCGGAGTCCGTGCGCCGGGTGTGCAAACACTTCGGACCGCGACTGCCGGTGATCGGTTTCTGCGGCGGGCCGTTTACCTTGGCCAGCTACATGATCGAAGGCGGCAGCTCGCGCAACTATGTCCACACAAAAAAGATGATGTACTCCTCGCCCGCCGCCTGGGACGAGCTTACTGGGCAAGCTGGTCGCGGTGGTCTCCGAGTATGCGGCTGAACAGGCGCGAGCGGGCGCGGACGTGATTCAGGTGTTCGACAGTTGGGTAGGATGCCTGGGTGTGGACGACTACCGGCGTTACGTGCTGCCGCGCACGACTGAACTGGTGAAGACATTGCAGAAATCCGGCGTCCCAATCATTTATTTTGGCACCGATAGCGCTACGCTTTTGTCGTCGATGAAAGAGACCGGGGCTGAGGTAATTGGGCTGGATTGGCGGATTCCGCTGGACCAGGGTTGGAAAGCGGTGGGGTCCGGGGCGGTGCAGGGAAACCTCGATCCAGTGCTGCTTTTTGCAGGCTGGCCGGAAGTCAAGGCGGGTGCGGAAGCAATTCTGCGACGCGCCGGCGGACGCCCGGGGCATATTTTCAATCTGGGGCATGGGATTCTGCCGGAGACACCGGTCGAGAATGTGAAGGCTCTGGCGAAGTTTGTGCAGGAATATTCGGCGCGTTCCGGCTCCAGGTGATAAAGGCGCGGCTCCGATGGCCGGGCGAGCGGTCTGGAGGCCAGCCGCAGTTTTCAAGTACGTATGAAACGGATCGCGATTGTCGGCGGCGGCATCTCTGGGCTGGCGGCGGCTTTCGCTCTTGAAGAGCGCCGGCGCGCAGGCGAGCCGCTGGAATTTGTAGTTTACGAAGCCAGCCCGCGCTTCGGCGGCGTCCTGCGCACGGAGGAGGTGGACGGCTGCCTGGTGGAGGCCGGTCCGGATTCGTTTCTCACGGAAAAGCCCTGGGCCGCGGACCTCTGCCGCCGGCATCGGCCTCGAAGATCAGCTCATCGGTTCCAATGACAGCGATCGCAGAACTTACATCCTGGTGAAGGGCCGGCTCGTGCCCATGCCCGATGGGCTGATGTTCATGGTCCCCACCAAGCCTGGCGCCGGCGATGTTGTCTACGCTTTTTTCCGCGTCTACTAAATTTCGCATGTTACGGGAATGGCGTTTTGCGCCGCGCCGGGCGGAGAGCGACGAAAGTGTTGCCGCCCTGGTCGAGCGCCACTACGGTGCGGAGATGGTCGATCGCCTGGCGGACCCGCTGCTCTCCGGCGTCTACGGAGGCGAGGCCTCGCAACTCAGCGTTCGCGCGGTGCTGCCGCGGTTTGCGGAGATGGAGTCGAAGTATGGCAGCCTGGGGCGAGGGATGCTGGCGGCTCGCGCGAACATGAGAGCGGCGCCATCAGGCGGGGCGATTTTTACTTCCCTCAAAGCAGGCATGCAGCAATTGACGGAGGGAGTGTTGGCAAGGCTTTCCGCGGGCGTGCTGCAAGCCAATTCTCCGGTGCAAGCGGTGCAGAGACAGGATCGAGGCTGGGTAGTGTCCGCGGGATATGCTTCCGATCACTTCGATGCGGTGATCGTGGCCACGCCGACCACGGCTGCCGCTCCTCTGATCGAGATCACCAGCGCCGAGCTTGCTTACGAGCTCAAGAGCGATTCCATATAGTTCGTCGGTGACGGTGGCGCTGGGTTTCGATAAAGCTGTGCGGAGCCTCTTTACCTGCGGGCTTCGGATTTCTGGTGCCTCGCAGCGAAGGCAAGCGCCTGCTGGCCGCGACTTTCGTGCACAACAAATTCCCTCATCGTGCTCCAGAGGACCGCGCGTTGCTTCGATGCTTCCTCGGAGGCAGCCGCGATGAGCAGGTGCTGCAACTGCCGGATGAAGAGATCCTGCGCATCGTGCGCGAGGAACTTCGGCAGATTCTTGGGCTGACGTCGGAACCGCTCTTCACCGCGTGTATACCGGTGGCAGGGAGCGATGGCGCAATATAACGTGGGGCATCTGGAGCGTTTGCAGCGAATCGATGAGCTTGCTGAAGCAATTGCCAGGGCTGGCTTTGGCGGGCAATGGGTATCGCGGGATTGGGGTGCCCGATTGTGTGCGTTCGGGGGAAGCAGCGGTTGAACAGGTGTTGGCGGGCTAGGTTTTGGTAGCGCTACATGTCGTCTTGTGGTTACGCCCGTAATACAGGTAACTTCTCTTCTATTGCAGAAACATCCGGGCTCGGTCAGGGTTAATACAATCGGAAAGCCCATGAGCAAACGGATTCTGGCCCTGTTTTCGCTCGCCGTATTCGCGCTGGCGCCACTGCAGGCGCAGGAACAGAAATCACAGGGTGATGTTTCGAACGGCGACAAGCCCGCGCAGGAATCTCCGGCTGACGTGTCGCGCGATACCCCTCACGATGTGACGCAGCCTCCCAGCGAGGCCCCTCGCGAAGACCCTCAGGAAGCGTCTCAGGACAAACTTAAGATAAACGACATGGCCATGCCGGACATGAAGGGGATGAACAACGACGGCAGCGCCCACGCCATGCTTTCCATGTCCGATCGGCAAATGGACATGGGTCCGCACATGAAGATGACCACCCTGCGCGATCTGAAGCCCGGAGACACGGAGAAAGCGGATCAGGTGGTGGCGGCCGCGCGCGCCGCCGCGGCGAAATACGCGGATTACAAAGTTGCGCTGGCCGACGGCTACAAGATTTTTCTGCCCAACGTGGAGCAAAAGCAATATCACTTCACCA
This sequence comes from Terriglobia bacterium, assembly GCA_963698825.1. GTDB lineage: Bacteria > Acidobacteriota > Terriglobia > Terriglobales > Acidobacteriaceae > JAIQFF01. The sequence continues at coordinate 76,870 of CAVOSG010000005.1, forward strand.
ATTACCGCTATGCATTCGAGAATGCGATCCAGTTCAATCCCGAACATCCGACGTCATTGCTCTATGAAAAGACCAGCGACGGGTACAAGCTGATCGGGGTGATGTACACGGCGCCCAAGAATTCCAACTGGAACGACCTCGACCAGCGGATTCCGTTGAGCATTGCGCAGTGGCATGCCCACATCAACATGTGCCTGCCACCCCCTGAAAGAAAAAAGGAAGCCTGGGGACCGAAGGCGAAATTCGGTCTGGCGGGCTCGATCACGACCCGGGACGAGTGTGAGGCCGCCGGCGGAAAATTCATGCCGCAGATTTTCGGCTGGATGGTGCACGTCTATCCCTTCGAACAGAAGACGCAGGATATCTGGTCGGTCGAGCGCCAGATGCCCAATCACGTGGACTGAATTTCTCTCCGCCCTTCCGCAAACACAAAGCCATCACTCACCACGAAGTTGACTACCGAACATGCCGTGATCGTGATTCCGTTGGCCAACAGATAATTCATGTGCCCCACGCCGGCCAGCAGTTTCATCAACGCCAGGTTTCCGGCGATCGAAAATAATCCCGTGGTCAGGTTGAACTTCAGGAAGCGCGCGAAGCCATGGCCCGCGCGGTCGGCCCAGGTGAAGCGTTCGTGCCACAGGAAATTGTGAATGACGGCGGTCTCGACCGCCAGCGCGGTGGCAACGAGATAGTTGAAATGCAGCCCGGTCTTCAGCATGGCCAGAACCAGCAGCTGCACGGCAATGCCCGATTCCTCCCACGACATTGAACTTGAGCCATCGGATCGCAGTGGAGCGCCAGACGCCGGCCGTCATCGAATCCGCTCCTGCACATAGAGTCGGCGCGTGTTGCGGATGGTAAAGAAGATCACCATGGCGGTCATGCCAACCAATCCAATCGCGCCGCCGACGTCGAATAGCCGGTAGTGGCCGTGAAAAATCATGGGGTGAAACAAGAGCGCGACGTTGCCGATCGACAACAGGACGCGCAGCTCGGTGGGACCAAAGCTCCAGAATGAAAGTTGAAATTCTCCCAGCGTGTAAGTGGCCAGGTAGGACTGGATCGACAGCAGCAGGAATGCGACCAGCAGGCCGATGGCGATGTAAGGATGCATGTAGCCGGAGAGCGCCAAGCCAGCCATCAGCGCCAGCCCGCCGAAGCTGTCGACAATGTGGTCCACGTAAAAGCCGTAGCGCGGACGCTGTTGCTGGCGGACGCGGGCCAGCGTGCCGTCGAGACTGTCTCCCAGCCAGTTGAGCGCCAGGAAGAAAATGCCGGCCAGGAGCCAGTAACGGTTCCAGCGGGCCAGAGCGTAGCTGGCACCGGCCATCACCTGGGCCCCAAAGCCTAACAAGGTAAGGTGGTCGGAGCTGATCCAGCGCGGGGTGCGTTCCGCCATCCAGATCAGGACCCGCTTTTCCGGGTTGCTGGTCAGGCCGTTGTGGATCCGGGTGGCGTTCTCGAAGCGCTTGACGCGGCGCACTTCGTTCAAAACGTTAGGGTTCGGCTGCTCGCAGAAATCTTCGCGGAAGTCTTGTCCGCGAACAACAGTCAGATGGCTCGCCATGGGTTGCTCCCTGGAGCCAGTTTTGGCCCACGGGCGGCGGGGCGCAATGCACTGCGGGTAAACTGTGGGTCAACCCGGGGTAAACCAGTAAGTATTTGAAAACAGTGGAGATGATAGCCGTCATTCGCCTCGTCGAAGTGGGGGCGCGGACGCCCCCACGACAGCCGGCGGGACGCCGGCGCTACCTAGGCCGGCGCTACTTAGACGCTTCTTCGATGGATTCTCGCAGTTGGTCGACCGCCCAGTCGATCTGCTCGGGGGTGATGACTGCCGGTGGGGCGATCAGCAGGTGGTCGCCGGAGATTCCGTCGACACAGCCCTGCATAGGATAGACCAGCAGGCCGCGCTGCAGAGCGGCAGCGGTCACTCGTCCCGCGAAATTCAAGTCGGGAGGGAAGGGCGTTTTTATGCTGCTTGTCGGAAACGAACTCTACGCCTCGCAGTAACCCGATGCCGCGGACATCGCCTACGGCTTTCAAGTCGCGCAGAGTCGAGAGCGAGTGCTCCAGTTTTGCGGCGACGCTGCCGGCCCGTTCGGAGTCGGATGCCTGCACCAGCTTTTGCTGCTGCAAGCGATGCAGCACGGCACGTCCGGTGGCCAGCGAGACGGGATGAGCGTTGTAGGTGAAGCCGTGCAGGAAGGCTCCGGAGGCCAGGCCATCCACCACTTTTTTCGTGGCAATTACCGCGCCGAGCGGAGCATAGCCACTGGACAGACCCTTGGCGGCAATCAGGATGTCGGGCGCAATGTCCCAGTGCTCGATGGCGAAGTTTCTTCCGGTGCGGCCCATGCCGGTCATGACTTCGTCGGCGATCAGCAGGACGCCGTGGCGCCGGCATACTTCGGCAACTGCCTGCAAATATCCGGGCGGAGGAACTACCGCGCCCAGCGTGGCTCCGCTGACCGGCTCGAAGATGAAGCCCGCCGCTTCGTCCTTGGCGGCCTTGATTGCTTTTTCCAACTCCGCCGCGTATTCCAGACCGCAGTTACGGCATCCGTCCGTGCAGTCATAGTTGCAGCGATAGCAATATGGAATTCCCACGTGGGCGAACTCGCGCACCATGGGCAAATAAATTTCGCGCCGCCGCTGGTTGCCGGAAACGGAAAGCGCGCCCAGGGTCGAGCCGTGATAGCTCTGGGTCCGGCTGAGCACCTGGTAGCGCTTGGTTTGACCGATCTCCACCTGATATTGCCGCGCCAGCTTCAGTGCGGTTTCGACCGACTCTGATCCGCCGCAGGTGAAGTACACTGCGCCGCCTCGAAAGTTCTCGCCGGCAAACTCGAGCAACTCCCGCGCATAGTCTTCCGCGACCGGAGTGGTGAACTGGCTGGTGTGGGCGAATTCCAGTTGCCGGGCCTGCTCCGTCATCGCGGTAGCGATCTCGGGAACACCGTGGCCGATGAGATTCACGGCTGCCGAGCCGGAAAAATCCAGGTAACGCTTGCCGTCGGTGTCCCACAGGTAAACGCCTTCTCCGCGGACTGCTGAAGGGAATGTCTTGCGGAAGGAGCGGCGGAAGACAGAAGAGCGGGCAGACTTTTCTGCTGCGATGGGATCAGCCACAGTGTGGATTATCGGCGGGCGCATGACGCAGTGTCAAAATGCGGCGCGGGTGATGGATGCCCTTGACAGCACTGAGTGGTACGTTGAGACTTCTCTGTCCTATTCCAACTCTAAGTATCGAACAGGGAGCAACCAGTGCGCACTCGGCTGCAGACTGAAGCCGTTGCCAAGAAGTCTCGAATGAATATCCGAACGAAATTTAGCATGAAGAACTGCGGAGCAATTGTTCTCCTTATACTGACAGGATTTGTGTCAGCTCAGTCGCGTGGTAGCGATCCCCCGGCCCTGAAAGTGGATGCGGCTGTCACCGGCCTCATGCGCGAGCAGAAGATCCCCGGCGACAGTCTGGCCGTCGTTCGCGACGGGAAAGCTATCAAGGCCACGGGCTATGGTCTGGCCAACGTAGAACTGAACGTTCCGGTAACGCCGCAATCAATCTTTCAATCCGGATCGGTGGCGAAGCAGTTCACGGCAACCGGTGTAATGATGCTGGTGGAAGAAGGCAAAGTTGGGCTGGACGACAGTATCACCGAGTATTTTCCAGAAGCGCCGCCGGCGTGGAAGGCAGTTACGATCCGGCACATTCTGACTCATACGTCTGGCATCCCCGACATTTTTGGGGAAACGGAGGCAGACGAATACACCAAAGGGATTCTCGACTTCCGGCGAGATTACTCGGAAGAGGAGATGGTACGCAGAATTCGTCGCGCTGTCGTTGGATTTTCCGCCCGGCGAAAAATGGAACTACAGCAATACCGGGTACATGCTGCTCGGAGTCATGATTCACCGGATAACCGGGCAGTACTGGGGCGATTTCCTGCAACAGCGCATCTTCCACCCGCTGGGCATGACGTCCACCAAAGTCATGAGCGAAGAAGACATCGTTCCCAACCGCAGCAGCGGATATCGCATCATCAATGGAGAACTGAAGAACCAGGAATGGGTTCGCGCCTTCACTCAATACGACCGCGGATGGTGGTCTCTATACCAACGTCCTCGACCTGGCTAAGTGGGACGCAGCGCTGTACACCGAGAAGCTCTTGAAAAGGTCAAGCCTGGAGCAGATGTGGACGCCGGTGAAACTCAACTCCGGGAAGACCTATCCCTACGGGTTCGGATGGAACATCAGCAACGCGAATGGACATCGCGTCCTCTGGCACACCGGAGGGAACCAGGGCTTTTTCGTCATCATCTCTCGCTATGTAGATGACCGCCTGACCGTCATCGCCATGAATAACCTCGACGAATTCCACTGCGACACGGTCAAGATCGCGGGCGCAGTTGCGTCGCTCTACATTCCGGCGACCGCCGGCGCGAATCCAGTCAAGGATTGGTAGCCGGTAGGTACCTGGTCGAGTCCCTTTTCGGGAAGCAATCCCCTGAACCATCTGGCGTATCAGGCCAGTGGAATCTTTGCGTGTAGAATCGGCCTTTGATGGCGAATCCTGCAGAGCCTTCGGAGGTGCAACCGATCCACGGCTTTGCCCGCCTGCTTCGTCTTTTCAAGCCTTCCCATCAGCACACCGCCTTTTCGGCCACGCTGCTGCTCATGACCGCGGTCATGCTGTCGCGCGTGGTCGGCTATGTGCGCGAAGCTTACATCGCGTACGCCTTCGGAGCCGGGCCCGCGACCGATGCCTATGTGGCTGGCTTCACCATCCCCGACTGGCTTAATTACCTGGTGGCAGGCGGAACCGCCTCGATCACATTCGTTTCCATCTACACCCGCTTTCTCGCCGCAAATAAGGAAGACGAGGCGCAGAAGACGTTTTCAGTGATCATCACGGTGATGACCGCGGTACTGGGCGTGGGAGTGCTGCTGGCGGAATTCTTTACGCCGGAAATTTCCAGACATCTTTTTCCCAACTTCAGCCCTGAACAGCTCGAACTTTGTGTGAAGCTGACTCGTATTCTGCTGCCTGCCCAGATTTTCTTTTATGTAGGGGGCGTGGTTTCGGCGGTATTGCTGTCGCGGCGGCTATTCCTGTTTCCTGCTTTCTCCCCGCTGCTCTACAACGCAGCCATCATTCTGGGCGGCGTGCTGCTGTCACATCGCTTTGGCATCGCGTCTCTGGCTTACGGCGCGCTGGCCGGGAGTTTCCTGGGGCCGTTCCTGATCAATGCCATCGGCGCCGCTCGCATTGGCACGGGTTACAGCATTTCGTTCGATGTGCGCAACCCGGCATTCCGCGAATGGGTGCGGCTTTCGATCCCGCTGATGCTAGGCGTGTCGCTGGTTACCGCTGATGACTGGATCCTGCGCTACTTCGCATCCGGGGTGGTCGGCGATATTACGCGGCTGAACTATGCGAAGCGTCTGTTCGCCGTGCCCATCGCGGTGCTCGGGCAGGCGACCAGTCAGGCCTCGCTGCCGTTTTTTGCCAAGCTGTTCGGCGAGAAACCGGATGCGCGAGTTTGCCGATACGGTGAACGGATCCATCTATCGCATCGTGGCCACGTCCCTGCTCGCAACCAGTTTCATGATGGCGGCGGCTCTGCCGCTGATTGATCTGGTCTACCGTCGCGGACACTTCCAGTTTTCCGATTCGCAGGAAACGGCGCTGTACTTCTTCTGGTTCGCGCTGTCGCTTTGTTTCTGGTCGGCGCAGGGTCTTTATTCGCGCGCTTTTTATGCCGCCGGAAATACGCTGGTGCCTATGGTGGCCAGCAGTCTGATTACGGTGGCGTCGATTCCCCTGTACTCGGCTCTGTTCCATAGATTCTCGACCGTGGGGCTGGCGATGGCATCCGATCTGGGGATCGTGGCCAATACTCTGGCGTTGGCACTGCTGCTGCATCGCCGCCAACTGGTCCGTATGAATGAATTGAAGTGGGGAGAGATCGGGAAGGCAGCAGTGACGTCGGTGGTAGCGGGCTTGCTGAGTTTTCAAGTAGCACGCGTGTTACTGGTCAACAATAGCCGCGTGGCCGACCTCAAAGCGCTTGGCCTGATTATGATTACCTGGGCGGGAGCGGGAGCGGCGGGTCTATGGCTTATGCGGTCTTCGCTGCCGGGCGACCTTCGCCGGCGACGCCCTACGACCTATCCTCGAGTTGCGGAGCGGCAGGCGGAAGAGTTGAGTAAAGGGATCGAACCTTAGAGTCTTTCAGATTTTAAATGTCTTAACTTATTCAGTTCTTAGATCTTAGTTCCCGGTTCTCAGTTTTCCGGCAGAAATAAAACGGCGGACGCTCTTCGTAGTCAGCAAGAGTGTCCGCCGAAAATCTATACGCGAGCTGCGGTAGCCGCTTCCGCTGAGGCCTTGACCTCTTCTCCGTTCGGCTTCTGGCCTGCTTTGCGGATATCGATGCCGCCTTTAAAGAAGGCGCCATCTTCGATGGAAATGCGGGCGGCTACGACGTCGCCTGTAAGCGAGCCGTCGCTGCGGATGTCAACCCGGTCGCTGGCGGTCAGGTTGCCGCGCACTTTACCCAAGACAACGATTTCGCGGGCATTGATGTTCGCGGAAACAACGCCATTACGGCCAACCGTCACTCGGTTGCCCGACAGGTTGATGGAACCCTCCACCCGCCCGTCAATGTAAAGCGACTCAGAACCCGTGACTTCGCCTTTGATCACCAGCGACTTGCCAATCGTGGCCTGGTCTGCCGTGGTGGTCGCAACCGGACGCGGAGCCGGAGCCGGTTCGCTCGCAGCAGAGGTTGGGGCGGAGACGGGCGTCGCCGGGCGCTCCGGCTCACCTGGCCGGCCTGGAGTCGTAGGCTGATTCGTGGGTTTCCACATGTGGCTAAAGTCCTTTCCTCATTGGGATTCAGGTAAAGGCCGCACTTCGGTGACCAACTGGCATTTTACTCCAGCAGGACGCGAATCGGGCCTGTGAAAAACGCCTATTTGTTGAAACGGCAGGACCTGCGAAGGCTGGGTTGTCAGGCGCTCAGGGTGCGATTCTCCCGCCCCTCGCCGCGACCACTCCCAGACTATGCAAATTCCTCCCGGGGCGGCAATTTTTCCCCGGTGCCATTTTCTTCGACCATCATGATGCCATTTAGATACGATTGGAGACATCAGGTGCCTGCGGGGAGAGGTTACTAATGTAATGCGGGCTTCCTCAGACGGGGTTAGAAATTGATTAGAGTCCTTTAATCTTTAGGAAGCTGATCGCTGAACGGGCCTGGTCCTGGGGGGAACAGATGAAACGGATTTGCGGTTATGTGGTGTTGTGCCTGGCGTTTGTCGCCTGTCTGAGCCTGGCCGGGCGAGCCCAGGACGAGCCCAGCCAGCAGCACGTTGGCCGCGTGCTGGATTGGAGCTATCGCCACGTAACCTTGAGCGGCGGCTTGCCGGCGGCCGATCTCAACCGTGCCAAGACCGAGCCTCGCATTCTCTATCGTCTGGTCGAGCGCAATCTTCCGCGAGTTCCTGCGCGACAGCAACTGAGGCGTATGGGTGCGGATGATCGCCTCCCGCTGCGTCCACTCGCCCCCAAGACTCGGGGCATGAAGATCGACTGGAGCCTCCCACTGGGTGCGGGCATCGTCGCGCCCAACATGTTCCCGGCGAAGTACAGCTTCGACATCAATGCCGCGCCGAGCTGCGCCAACGACTATGTGGTGTTCGGGCTGAATGTGGCGGGCGCTACCCCTGGCCAGGCCAATCTGGTGGGCGTGAATAACCTCTATAGCGGCGCGAATCCCCGCCTGTGTGCCGCCAATCCGACGGTTAACTGGGCGTACAACGGGAGCACGGCGGGCGGTTCGGTCCTGACTTCCCCGGTGATTTCTCTGGATGGCAAAAAAATCGCCTATGTGGAGAGCACCGCCGGGTCTACGATTTTTCACGTGCTCACCTGGAAGGCGGGGCAAGGCACGTCCGCTACAGCGGCCGTGACTCCAACCCTCAACGGTGCTTGCACTGGCACAGTCCTGGCCCCGATCAGTTCATGCCTCAAGTCGATCCTTGTGTCCGGGGCTGCCACGGACACACTGTCCTCCCCCTGGGTGGACTATCAGACCGACAAAGCTTTTGTGGGCACCGACGACGGCAAAATTTATCGCATCAGTTGCGTGTTTGCCTGTGCCATCAATACGCAACCGGCAGTGGACTGGACGTTCACGCTGCCCGTAGCCGGCACCGGGGGTGCGGCTGCGAAGCCGAATGGTCCAGTTTACGATTTTCCCAGCGGCCGCCTTTTTGTGGGCGATCAACTCGGAGAACTCTGGGTGATCAATGCCGGTGGGGCCCCAAGCCTGAACGCCGGCCCGGTCATGATCGGGGGTGGCGGGTGCACCACGACCAACCCGCCGGGGCGCACCGGCACGCCCGCTCCTTGCACGGCGAATGGCGGATCTTTTGGTATTCCTGATTCAGTGATCCTGGACAGCTCCGGCGTCGCCCAGCGAGTCTTTGCGTTTTCCGGCAACGACGGGACCGCGGGCGCCAGCGCGGTTGTGGCGCAGCTCACGATGGACCTGACGGGGCTGGTGCGGGCCCACGTCGGTCTGGGCAGCGTCGGCAACAACACTTCGAACGTGGACCTTCACACCGGCGCTTTCGACAACGACTATTTTGGACCAACTCCTACGAATGGCCAGCTCTTTGTGTGCGGGACGATCGCCGCCGATACCAGCGCCGCTTTCTATTGGATCGGATTTACCGCCTACCCGGTCATGAACTCAATCCCGACTGGCACGATTGCTCGCGGCACCACCGCTGGCAATCCCTGTACGCCAATCACCGAGATTTTCAACCCGAATGTGAACTTCGGTGCCGGCCATCACGACATTGTCATCAGCGGTGTGGTGGGTGCGGGCGCGAATGGAGTACTGCGTACCGATGACATCAGCACCGGCGTCATTACCGGAACGCTTAGCGGACAGAGCTACCCGGGCGGAATCAGTGGCATCATCTTCGATAACATCAACACCGGCGGCCAGGCTTCGAGCGTCTACTTCAGCACATTGGGTCCGAACGTCAACACTGGCGGCTGTAACGGGAATATTCGCTGCGCCGTCAAACTCACCCAATTGGGATTGAACTAGCGCTGAGCATGAGCCCGGCCAGGCACGAATCCTCTTCCGTGCTTGTGGGGGCGTTCGCGGTGCCTGCCCAACTCGGGGTATCCTGATAGCAAGCCTTCGAGTCAGGAGAGTTGGAATGAAGTCAAATATCGCAATCAGCGCCCGGCCTGAGTCAGACGAGTACGGAGCCTACTACGGCAAGTACATTTCCCTGGTTCCTGAGGGTGACATCCTCGCCGCCCTGGAAACACAAGCGCCGGAGACAGCGGTGCTGCTTTCGCGTCCGGATGTGGATGGCGATTTCCGCTACGCTCCGGGGAAGTGGAGTTTGAAGGAATCCCTCGGGCATGTGATTGACGCCGAGCGTGTTTTCGCCTACCGCGCCATGCGGATTGCCCGCAACGACAAGACTCCGTTAGCCAGCTTCGAGCAGGATGACTATGTGAAGTATGGGCCTTTTGGCCACTGCAGCCTGGCGGCGCTGGTGGAAGAGTTCCTGGCTGTTCGCAAGGCGACTGTGCCGCTGTTTCGCGCCCTTGACGAAGCGGCGTGGACCCGGCGCGGAGTGGCCAGCGAGAAGGAAGTCACCGTACGCGCTCTGGCCTACATCATTGCCGGCCACGAACTCCATCATCGTAGACTCTTCCAGCAGAAATATTTTCCTGCCTCCGGTTCCTGAAGCACAGCCGTCCAGGCTGGCTCAGGTATTCTTACCGTGACCCCATCATGCTTTCCGATTCCGCCATCCTGAAGAAGATCGAGCAACAGCCCAAACGCAGCGCCGGCTTCAAGCAGCTGGCGCGTGAACTCAGTGTCCATGGGGATGCGCGCCGCGAGCTCTTCGAGCGTTTGAAACACCTGGTGGCCAGCGGACAGCTTCAGCAAACCGGTCCGGACCGCTACGCCATTCCCCAGACTGCGGCCGGCAAGAACATGGCGGTGGGGCGGTTGAGCATGCATCGCGATGGCTTCGGGTTTGTGATTCCGGAAGCCGGCTCGCTGGATGAGCGCCTGAAAGGGCGGCTGGTCGGAGATATTTTCATTCCGCCGCCAGCGGTGGGGTCGGCGATGCACGGCGATCGTGTGCTGGTCGAAATCGGCAATGTTCGCCCCGACGGACGCGCCGAAGGCCGGATCCTGCGCCTGATCGGACGCGCCCACTCGACCGTGGTGGGAAAATTTCACTACGGCAGCCGCCACAACTTCGTCACTCCTATTGACCAGAAAATCACCCAGGAGATTGTCATACCACCGGGGATGGAGTATCCAGGCGAGGGCCCAGCATCCCTACCCGAAGCAGATGCTTCTGGTCCGCAGCGGCGAGGGCAAGATGCCCTCGCGACTGCCGGCGGGATCCCTCGACTGCGCTCGGGACAGGCTCTGGCGCTACCCGTGAGTAAGAAAAGCCCGCATCGAGTGCTGGGTCAGGAAGCTGCGCGGCGCGCCGATTGGGACGACCTGGAAAACGTGGTCGTGGATGTCGAAATCACCGACTGGCCGACGGCCACCCAGAATCCGCGCGGGCATGTGGTGGAGATTCTGGGCTACGAAGACGATTTCGGAGCGGATGTCGAAATCATGATTCGCAAGCATCACCTGCCGCATCGCTTTCCGCCCGCCGTGCTGGCCGAAGCGCAGGATGCCGAGGCTGTCATTCCAGCCCGCGAAATGAACCGGCGGCGCGACTTCCGCGGCTTGCCAATTGTCACAATCGATGGGGAAACGGCGCGGGACTTCGACGACGCGGTCATCGTTCAGCATCTGGAGAACGGAAACTTTGAGCTGCAGGTGCACATTGCCGACGTGGCCCACTACGTCACGCCGGATTCCGCGCTCGACCAGGAGGCCCGGCTGCGCGGTACCAGCGTTTATTTTCCCGATCGCGCCGTGCCCATGCTTCCGCTCGAACTCTCGACCGACATTTGCAGCCTTCGTCCCCAGGTAGACCGCCTGGTGATGTCGTGTGTGATGGAAATCGATCATCACGGCGAGATACTCGGCTACGAATTGAGCGAAGGCGTGATTAGCTCCGCCGAACGGATGACCTACACCGACGTGAATCTTGTGCTCGAAGGCGACTCCGGTGCGCGCGAGCGCTACAGCAAGCTGGTGGCCGGTTTCGAGCGGATGCGCGACCTGGCCCTGATCCTGAACCGCAAGCGCGAGCGGAGAGGGTCCATTGATTTCGATTTGCCCGAGCCCGTGATCGAGTTTGATGAATTCGGATTGATGAAGAGCATCACCCGGTCGGAGCGCAATATTGCACACCGCCTGATCGAGGAATTCATGCTCTCGGCCAACGAGTGCGTGGCGTCTTATCTCGAGAACAGGAAGATCGCTTCGCTCTACCGTATTCATGAAAAGCCCGATGCCAAACGGGTATACGACTTTGAAGTGATCGCCGCGACCTTCGGGTATTCACTGGGCGTAGGACCGTTGCCAATCCAACGAGTACAACTCAAAACGGACCGCCGGGCTAACTACGGCACCGGAAAGCGCACTCGCGAGATTGAGATTCCGAAAGAAGTCCACATCACGCCGCGCATGTATCAGAAGCTGACGGAGAAGATCGCCGGCAAGCCGGAAGAGCGCATTCTCTCCTTCCTGATGTTGCGCTCGCTGAAACAGGCGCGCTATTCCGAAGAGAATCTGGGTCACTTTGCGTTGGCCGCGACTGCCTATACGCATTTCACTTCGCCCATTCGCCGCTATCCTGACTTGATCATTCACCGGATTCTGAAAGAAGTACTGGCTGAAAGTAGCGCCAAAGCCTGTCCCGAGCGCAGTCGAGGGATCCCGCCGGCCCAAAGGCGGACGGAACGTCCGCTAAGCGACGACGATTCGAGAGCAACCGAAGTAAAAGGGTCGAGGGAAGCATCTTTCGGAAGATCTGCAGGCCCCGAATTCAAGCGGGCTTCCAGCCCGCCATCGGGCCGGCAGGATGCCGGCGCTACCGCTGCTTCGCCATGGTCGAAGCGCCGTGACCACTCGGCTCATCGCGAAGCAGTCCAGCCCGAAGGCGGCCCCATCCCGATCGAAGAACTGCACAATATTGCCGAAGAATCCAGCCAGTCGGAGCGCCGCGCCGACGACGCCGAGCGTGAGCTGATGGAATGGAAGAAGGTCAAGTTCATGTCGGACCGGGTTGGAGAAGATTTCGACGGTCTGATCATCAGCGTAACCAAGTACGGATTCTTCGTCGAACTCACGGACCTCTTCGTGGAAGGGTTGGTGCCGCTCGATTCACTCTCCGACGACCGTTACACCTATCACGAGAACACGCGCGAAATTATTGGCCAGCACGGTCGAAGGATCTACAGCATGGGACAGCGAGTGCGGGTGCTGGTTGACCGGATTGACCCGGTCGAGAAGAAAATCCAGTTCGCGATTCTTGAGGAAAAGCCGGTCCCGAAGCGCAAGAAACGCTAGGCCTGGTGTAAAATCCCTAAGTCAACCCCACCGCCGCTTGTGAGATTGCGGCCGGTTCCTTCCAGTCGGGACGTGGCTCAGCCTGGTAGAGCACTCGCTTGGGGTGCGAGGGGTCGGCAGTTCAAATCTGCCCGTCCCGACCAATCTAGAATCAGCAAGATGCGAACATCATCTTCCGTGGGCGGAAGTCTATGCTAGGGGTCAACGGGTTGCAAGCAATTCATCAGAAGGGTTAGCCTGCTAGACCTGTGGACAAGAAAGACATCGTTTCGTTGATATTGGGTTCGGCGGTCATCGGAGCAGTATTCTCCGCTATCGTGACTGCTGGCCTGACACTCTTCAATCAATGGCGGGAACGGGTCGCCCGAGAACGGGAACTGCTGCTTAATCTCGCCGTTGACCTTTCCAAGACCTACATAGAACGACTCGCCGTAAACTCTAGAGTGGCGGGGTCATTGCCAGAGTTAGTTGTGCTAGCCGGAATGCACCGAATGCTCAAAGAGGTCTTCGAACACGGTCGTGTTTCCCAAGCCGACCTTGACCGGATTACAGCGGCAGGTCAGACGCTCTTGTAAAAGCCTGCTGGCAGCAGGGATGGTGAAAGTATGACCGCAGCCTTTCCACTTCGGCAGGATATTAAAGAACGAGCCGAGAAGTTGTGCAAAGAGTACGGGTATCTGGAAGTCTTTGACCCCGGAACGTGCCACATCGTTGACGGCATGACATTCGTATTGGTGCATGACCAGCAGAACCGAAGTCTTTGGCTTCAACTCCCTGATGAACCCAAGAAGTAGTAAAAGCCCCACGCAGCCGGGATGACTGGTGGGGCAGGTCTATTTTAATTAGTCGAAATCAAGGGGCTTGATTTGGCCGCTCTCGCCCTTCTTCACTGCTTCCTGCATGGCCTTCAACATTGGGGCAGACATCTCAGCAAACAATCTCCCGTTCCAAATCTCATAAAGTTTGACGATGCTCTCAAACCGCCCCGAGTTTGTCCTTCGGAGTTCATAAATCAAGGGCATGAAGCGTCGCACTGCCTGACAAAAACTTACCCCTGTTTCCCGATACCCGATAACTTCATCGGCAACAGCCTCAGCAAAAGGGATAGCGAACGCTTCAAGGACGTTGACGGTGGCAATACCTGCTTTGTGTGATGGCCCTTCAGTGAGTCGGTCACTGAACTTGGTATGTAGAATCTTCCCGTCTTGGATTACAAATGCAGGTTCGGCCGAAACTAGCAGATAGCCAAGTTTTAATTCGGTGTGTTCTTCGGTCGCCTTCACATACTTGGGAACAACGGTCTCCGCATAGTACTTACAAAGTTCGCCTGCAAGTTTCACTGATTCACGACGGGCGTTCTTATTTGCTATTTCTTTAGTCAGACTGATTTGTTTCAACGCCAAGATTGCTGCGGCAGCAATGACGACACCCGAAGCAAAGTAAAATAGTTCCAGAACCGCCCGCACACACGCAAACCAGTTCGCCTGCCAAAACATGCGGGAGAGTCTAGCACCGGATAAGGGTGATGTACACGCTATCAGTTCAAGGTGTGGGGCGGTCATGCTTATAATCGTTGGTAGGGCGAGTGCTGTGACTCAAACTCTTCACTCAACCGCTGTCTGTTGAGTGCGTTGTTCATGTTCCGTTCTTCTTGGACGAGCATGACTTTCGACGCAAATCTGACTTTGTAGTCGAGCGTCATCGTCCTGCCGAGGCTCAAGCCGCCGCTGTTCGGCACATGTGAATGGGGCTTCGCTGATTTGCATACTGACCTCCTGTTCTGCATTCTATGCTGCCAGCAGGCTCAATTTCTGGTGAACCGCCTGCAAGTCCTCGGTCATGAGGTTCGCATATCGCCGGGTCATCTCCAGCGTCTGGTGCCCCAAGACCTTCTGCAAATGAAAGACTGACCCGCCCTTCCGCAGATAGTTGACTGCGAAGGTGTGCCGACACGAATGCAACGTTCTCGCTCGTGGATTGAAGCCCAGCGTCCGGCACAATCGCTTGGTGTCCCGCAGGACATTCCGTCTGCCCAGTTTTCTGCCGTCCCGTGTCCTGAACAGCAAGCCATCACCTTCGGTGTATCGCATCAGCACCCGACGAAGTTCAAATGAGAACGGGATGCGGCGTTGCTTCCTGCCCTTGCCTGTCACGGTCAGCAAGAGGTTCTGCATATCGACATCGCTGCCACGTAGACTCAGCACTTCATCAATCCGGCACCCAGTGTCGAGCAGGGTCAGAACAATCGCATGGAGCAGCTGGCTTCGCCGGGGAAGGAGAAGTCGTTGGCTGTGTCGTCTGGGCCGCCATGCCAAGTCGGTCCCGGCTCAAGATGAAGCTCGACCCGAAAGCAAATGGCAGAATTCGCAGCAGTTGGCGTCTTTGAAAACGCATTTCATTCTCCTTTTCGAGGAGCAAGGCTCGGCCTACGATACTCGCGCAAACGCGTTCTGGGAAGAATAAGGACGAAGTGCTGGGCGAGTCGGCAAAGTGCTGTTAAGACTCGGGCGCCGGTTCGAAAAATCATCTGCCAACGCCGACGATCTTGACTGATTCAATCCCAGACTACTGAAATCGCATAGTTCAAAACCGCCGGTGCCAAAGAGGAAAGTCGAAAATCGTCTGCTAGGGCCGACCAACAACTTCAACCTAGTTCGGGCTCCATCTCCCCACCCTTCGCAGGTGGTGCGAAGGATGGGGCACCCATGGTCTATGCTGTGCTGGACAAAGCGTGGGCTACACGCCACCAATAATATGAGACAACGTACTTGTCGCCTGGTTATCGCTCTGACGTTGTGCTCTTGCAGTTTGCTCGGACAGGCCGCCCCGCCCAACGACAGGAGTGATCCCTCTCTCGTCGCTGCGACTCCGCCCATGGGGTGGAACAGTTGGGATGGTTACGGTACTACGGTCAAAGAAGCCGATGTAAGAGCCAATGCACAATGGCTGGCAGAACACCTGAAACCTTTCGGCTGGCAGTATGTCGTGGTGGACATGGAGTGGTTCGTCACCAATCCCACGCCGGAAGGGAACTCCAAGACTTCGCAGTACAGTCTGGACAACTTCGGCCGTTACACGCCGGACGTGAACCGTTTCCCATCAGCGGCACATGACGCCGGTTTCAAGCCTCTCGCCGACTTTGTGCATTCGCTCGGTCTGAAGTTTGGCATCCACATTCTGCGTGGTATTCCGAAACTGGCGGTGGACAAGAATCTCCCCATTGCCGGATCCTCTTTCCACGCTGCCGACGCCGCCGATTCCTCCGACACCTGTCCCTGGAACTTCGACAACTACGGCATAGAGGGTTCGAAGAAGGGAGCGCAAGCCTACTACGATTCGATCGCAAGGCTTTACGCCGGATGGGAAGTGGATTTGATCAAGGTGGACTGCATCAGCAGCGATCCGTACAAAGGCGATGAGATCCGAATGTTGAGCACAGCATTGAAAAAGACTGGCCAGCCCATCGCTCTAAGCCTATCGCCCGGGCCTGCACCGCTGGAAAAGATAGAGGAGATGCGGAAGTACGCTCAGATGTGGCGGATCTCGAATGACGTCTGGGATCTTTGGCACAGCACGGTCGCCTATCCGCAAGGCTTGGGAGATCAGTTCGCAAATGTCGCGAAGTGGGCGGGCAAGGCCCAACCCGGACACTGGCCGGATGCCGACATGCTGCCGTTGGGATTCCTTGGGCCTGCTCCGGGATGGGGCCAGGCACGCTACACCAGGCTTACCCACGACGAGCAGCGAACACTCGTCACGCTTTGGTGCATATTTCCTTCTCCTCTGATGGTCGGCGGCGATTTGCCCAAAGCCGATGCCTGGACAACCGCACTGCTGACCAACCCGGAGGTCATTGCGGTGGATCAGCACTCAAGCGGCAATCATCCGGTCATCGCGACCGAGCGAACGGTGGTCTGGTTGGCGCAAGGAGCCAACCCGAGTGATCACTATCTGGCTGTCTTTAACCTGGGTGAGTCCAGCGAGACGGTGCAGTACTCGTGGAGTGATCTGGGGCTTGCGGCATCGAAATACAGATTGAGGGACCTGTGGGAACGGAAGGATCTGGGTTCGGCGAATTCCGTGAACGTAATCCTGCCGCCGCACGGCAGTGTGCTGTACCGGGTCTCTATGATGGAGGATGCTGAACCCTGAGCGGAATTCAAGGAGGGAATGAGTGGGGCACGTGCGGTGTACCCAATGAGCGAGGCCATGCAACGAGCGACGGCTCCTCGCGGAGGGCCGTCGCTAGTGCACGTGGGGGTAACTTACCGTTTGGCTTCGTAGACGATGTTGAAAGGCGTTTCCGTCGCTCGACGGAAACGGTTGAAGCCGCCCGCAGTTACGACCTCCCGAATGCGGGCCTCGCCGGCCTGGGCACCCAAGCACAGTCCGACTTCCTGCGAGCGTGACGAAGGCGTGCACAACAGGGTTGAAAAGCCATAGTAGATGCGGCCCACGGGATTCAGATTGTCCTTCAACTGGTCGTTGGCGAAGGGCTCAACGATCATCCACGTGCCATCCTCGGCCAGAGACTGGCGGACGTGCGCAGCCGCCCCGACCGGGTCGCCCATGTCATGCAGGCAATCGAAGACGGTCACGAGGTCGTAGTCTCGGCCGGGAAACTCCTTCGCCTTTATCACGTTGAAGGTGACGCGGTCGGCGACACCGTTGCGCCGGGCGGACTCGCGGGCTGCCTCAATCGACTTGTCATGGTAGTCGAATCCGAAGAATTGAGACTTGGGGAAAGCTTGTGCCATCAAGATGGTGGAAGCACCTTTCCCGCAGCCGATGTCGGCCACTCGCGCCCCCGCCTTCAGCTTCGCTTCGACACCGCGCAAGGCCGGAATCCAGGCGCTTACGAGATTGGCGGCATAGCCGGGACGAAAGAATTTTTCACAGCCGTGGAAGACGCCGTCAACATGTTCATGCCAACCCATGCCATCGCCGCTACGGAAAGATTCCGTGATGCGCGGGACCGCCGCGAGCGAGCCTAAAGCCAGTTCAAATGCTCCCGGCAAATATGCGGGGCTGTCTTCGTTCACCAGCGTGAAAGCCTGCTCTTCGGTCAGACTGAACTTGCTGGTCTTTTCGTTGTAGGTGATGTAGCCGCCGGCCGCCTGTGAAGCCAGCCACTCGCGCACATAGCGCTCATCGGTCTTTGTTTTAGCGGCCAGTTGTGCAGGGCTCAGAGGCCCGTCGGCCAGTGCTTTGTAGAGCCCCAACTTCTCTCCAATGACGACCATGCCGGCATGAACCGCGGCGCCGAGATCAGTTACGAATTGCCCGATAAAAGCATTCAACTTATTCATGTCAAGAACGGGAACCTGTGCCGTGCTCATCGAATATTTCTCCTTTTTCCTTTTTCTGGCATATGGATACTCGCTCTCAATTGCAGGTGTCGGGCCAAAGTCCGAGGTTTGCAAGAATTTGACTTGGTTGCTATCAACTCGCTGATTCGCGGCACGTTGTTACCGGCAGATGGAAGGAGGTTCCACTCTGAACGTGGGCGGGCAACCGGCTCACGCTAACGTCACGGTTAGCGAGGTAGCCGTTCGGTTAATGGGCGGGTGGTGTTTGCGCCCCGTGATACCATCCCCGGTGTGAGCGAGTCTGCTTGCGCCCCGAGTTCGGTCTCGGCCGTCTCAGCCACGACGGTTACTTCGCGGCACTCTGCACTCGTCCGCGTTACTCACTGGATCACTACCCTGTGTTTCCTTGCACTACTCGTCAGCGGAGTTGAGATTGTGATGTCTCACCCTCGCTTCTATTGGGGCGAAACCGGCAATGTGTTGACTCCGGTGCTGTTCAAACTGCCGGTCCCTGCCTCGAGGGCATTGGTACCGACGGGCTACGGGTATGTCCTGCCCGACCAGAACGGCTGGAGCCGGTATCTACACTTTCAATCGGCCTGGATAGTGGTACTGACCGGCTTACTCTACGTAATCTCCGGCTTCTTCACGGGGCATTTCCGAAAGAACTTGCTCCCGGGTAAGGGCGATCTGTCGTGGCGGGCGTTCTCGACCGCGATTGCTAATCGTTTGCGATTCAAGCGGCCGAACGCGGCGGATGCCTTGTCGTACAACGTGCTGCAGCGGGTCAGCTACCTGTTTGTGATCTTCGTTCTGTTTCCCTTAGTCATCTGGACGGGCCTGGCGATGTCTCCCGCCTTTGTTTCTGCGGTTCCGGCGGCCGTCAACTTGCTCGGCGGCCAGCAATCCGCGCGCACGATTCACTTTTTCGTCTCCCTGGCTCTCGTGATCTTCCTGCTGGTCCACGTCGGGATGGTCTTTCTGGCCGGATTCAGGAGCCGCATGCGAGCCATGATCACGGGCCGCGCCGCTACAGATATAGATATGGAGCGCACATGAGCGACATCTCACGCCGCAAACTGATCACAAGCGGACTGCGCCGCGGGCGTAGCGGGCCTCGGCGTTGCCGCGCGCATGGCACAAAAGTACGGACTGGTGCCGCCCGATCACGGTGGAATCTACGGCCTCGGCGAAACGCTGACTTACGCTTCCCACCGGCTGCTGACGAAGCACTCGCTGGCCCGTGAGTTCCCCCGGAGCCAGATTTCGAAGCCTCCGTTCCCGAACGAAATCTCGCCATTGAGTGAGGAGTTCAAGGGCCTTCAGGCGGGGGGATTTGCGGACTGGCGGCTTACCATCGATGGCCTGGTCGCTCGTCCTGCTTCGTTTTCTCTGGACCAGCTTAAGAGTTATCCATCTCGCACCCAGACCACGATGCTGCAGTGTGAAGAGGGCTGGTCGTATATAGCTGAGTGGATCGGGGTTCCTCTCTCCCACGTCCTGGATGTCGTGGGAGTCCTCCCGCAAGCCCGATACGTTGTCTACTTCTCGTTCCAGCGCGACTGGTGGGACAGCATCGATATGGCCGATGCATCGCATCCGCAAACTTTCCTCGCCTACGGGATGAACGGCGATGTGCTTCCGGTAGGCAACGGGGGGCCGCTTCGCCTAAGGGTTCCCCGCCAGCTCGGCTACAAGAGCGTGAAATTCGTCACCCACATGACGGTCACGGACGATCTGAAGAAGTTCGGCAAGGGTCTGGGTTCCGCCTCTCCTGAAGGTGGCTATGCCTGGTACGCGGGCATCTGACCGGCTCGTTTCAGTGAGTGGATGGGTGATCTAATCCCGGCTGTTGATTTTCGACAACAAGCGCAGGATCTCCAGATACAGCCAGATCAGCGTGACCATCAAGCCGAAAGCGGCGTACCACTCCATGTATTTGGGAGCTCCAGAACGGGCGCCATTTTCGATGAAATCGAAGTCGAGGACCAGGTTCAGCGCGGCAACGATGACCACAACAACACTGAAGCCGATTCCAATCGCGCCTGATCCATTGATCGCACTGAAGTGGACACCGAAAAAGCCCAGCACAAACTGCGCCAGATAGAAGATTGCGATCCCGCCCGTGGCCGCGACTACACCCAGCTTCAACTTCTCGGTGGCGCGGATTACGCCCGCGCGATAGGCGACCAGCAGCGCCAACAGCGTGCCAAAAGTCAGCCCGACTGCCTGTATGGCAATTCCATGAAAGCGGGCTTCATACATTGCCGACACGCTGCCCAGCACCAGGCCCTCCAGCAGCGCGTACAGAGGAGCCGTTACCGGCGCCCACTCTTTCTTGAAAATGGTGAAGAGGGCTACGATAAATCCGCCGATCAACCCGATCATGAGCGGCAGCCCAGCGGTTTCAGGAGAGACCGTAAATCGGTTCCAACTCCAGGCTGCAGTGAGCACAGCACATATCAGAAGAATGCCGGTCTTGTTCACGGCGCCCGAAATGGTCATGCTTTCGCCTAGCCCCGCATAGGGAAGGCGGAAGGTATCCGCACTCAACGCCGGATTGGAGGTTTTCATCAAGGCCATGGATCCTATTTTACGGGACGGAGTATGCACTTTACGCAACCCCTTCAAAATTCTGGCATCATAGTCGCCGTGGCCAAGGTTCCGAAAGCAAAGGCCAAAATCCTCGTCGTGACCATTGGCAAGAAAAAGAAGGCAATTCCGGTACGAATCATCCCATTGAGCAAGGTGCCAAAGCCCAAGGATTAATCCGACCAACCTTCTGCTGGCCTCTTCTTGGACAGCGACTTCTTCATCATACGTCCGTTACGGGATTGAGGGATCGGAGGCTCAAATTCCTCCCTCTGACCAGTTCGAAAGCCCGTCTCTTCTGAGATCTGGATTCATCAAAACTTCATACTCACCTTGCTGAGGCTTGGCGTATGCTATGTGCGTAGCAAATCTACGTTCTTCCCCCTCGCAGTTACTGGTAAGGGCCCTTCAGGTTGTAAGTGCAACGCAAATCCAACTCCAAGGAGTTCCTATGCCTAAGCGTGCCAGCTCTCACCTTACCCAACCTGTGTTTGGGGAACCTACATTCAACGAAGGTGCCGTAACACCTGACCCGAGTGGCTTTACCAAGGTTCATCCTTCGGACACCGCCACATACAAGGAGATTGAGAATCTGCTGAAGAAAGACGTTGTAAGTTTTGACAAGAAACGAGGAAGCCCCGAGGATCTTTATAAATTTGAAGACGCGATTGGGCCGCAGCATGGACCGGACATGGTCAAGGGAATCCTCAAGACGGGTCAGATCGTATTTCACGCTGCGGGCGACACCGGCGCGTCCAATTCGCAGAAGTACAAGAATGAGATTCGGGTGGCCGACCAGCTTACGAACGACTGTCAGGTCTCGGACCCGAAGAAGCGGCCAATGTTTTTCTACCACCTGGGAGATGTGGTCTACAACTTCGGAGAGGCCGAGTATTACTACGATCAGTTCTACGAGCCGTTCCGCAACTACCCGGGGCCGATCTTCGGAATCCCCGGCAACCACGACTCGTTTGTGGTTCCGCGTGCGAAGGAACCGCCGCTGGATGTGTTCACCCGGAACTTTTGCGCGCAATCTCCGAACATTACGCCGGAAGCGGCATCTCTGCATCGCACTGCCATGACACAGCCCGGCGTCTACTACACGCTGGATGCGCCGTTCGTGCGCATCATCGGGCTGTTCAGCAATTCGTTGGAAGACCCAGGCGTAATTTCCAGCGGATCATTGCTCAAAGATAAGAAGTGGAATTGGGAAAAGGTACCTGACTTCCAGATTGAATACCTGCAGGCCCAGCTTCAGCGAATCAAGGATGAAGCCTACCAGGGAGCTGTATTGCTGGCCATGCACCATCCGCCTTTCAGCTATTCGCCTCCACCCAAGGGCCAGGGAACGGGCGGGAACCATAGCAGCAGCTCACAAATGCTTCGGGAAATTGACACGATCTGCAGCGAGGTCGGAGTCTATCCCCACGCTTTTCTTTCGGGGCACGCTCACAACTACCAGCGCTACACGCGCACGGTGCAGTTTGAAAAAGGCAAGGACGCTTACGATGTACCGTTCATCGTATGCGGCGACGGTGGCCACAACGTTAACCTGATGGTCCGGCCAAAGCGGGGCGAACCGTCGCATGAACCTTCGAACGGCAGCAAAGTGGACTACCTGGAGGACAAGAATGCTGCGGTGGACGCTCGGGGGCTGCTGCTGGAAAAGTATGACGATCACAATTACGGTCACTTGCGCATCGCCGTTGACAAGGACTATCTCCGTATCGGCTTTCACCAGGTTGGAGCCAGCACGCTGGCCCAATCACGCTTTGACATGGTCACCGTGGAATTGAAGAGTCACACCATGGTTGCGAATTGAAGGTTTGGTTGAAACCGCTGCTGGGCGGGCCGGGAGGGGTTCCAGGCTCGCCCAGCGGTTCTTTTGGAGTGAATCAAGAGCCTCCCCTGCTTGCGTCCGTGCCTCCCACTCTTGCGCACCGAACGCGCAAGAGTGGGGCACCCTCTTCGTTTCGCTGTCCACGATAAGTCCGGCCTACAGACTGTGCTGTATCGAAACCTGCTCTTGACACTGCTATTGTCTAGATATCGAGGGGCCGGAGCGTGAAACGTAATCTCAGAGTCGTCAAGTGGTTAGGCGCCGTTCCCGCCATTGGCGTCTGTACCCAGTGCAATCGCCAGTTCAGCGTTCCCCTGAACCTCATGAAGAGGGTTGCTGACGCGCAAGAGGGCCTCAGACTCCAATTTGCGGAACACGTATGCGCGGGCGACGGCGCATCCGAGACCGCACCGAGTAAAGACTAAAGTTCAGCATGGCTCGCCCGGGGCGCAGGGTTACAGCTTCCTTGTGGTAGGCTAGCAAGAGTCAAAACCGACGCGTTCAACTGCTGGGGCGTGGACGCGAAGGATGCAAGGTATGTTTGAACGAGGAATCCTGCCCCTATCACTCTCGGCCCTGCTGTTGCTGTTTGGTTTCTCCGCCCTGGGACAATCAGGACCCGGAGCCCCGTCCGCCCTCAATACCCAAATTGCTAAGACTGTCTCGGCCAGCGAGCCCATGGGCGCGAACCGTTGCAAAGTCTGCCATTCCGCCGAGGTCGAAGGCTACGCCCGCTCTGCGATGGCGCATTCTCTGCGCCGCGCCGGCCAGGAACCCACCGGCACCGTGACCACTCCAGCGGGCAGTATCACGATGACTTCGTCGCAGGGGAACTCCTGGCAGAGTTTGCAGGCCGGAGGAGATGAGAGCACTTACCACATCGACTATGTGATCGGCTCCGGAAATCACGCCTCCGGCTACCTGGTCGATGTCGCGGGCCATCTATTCCAGTCTCCGGTGGCTTTTTACAAGAGCCGCAATGCTTACGACTTAGCTCCCGGTTACGAGAAGGAACAGGACCCGGACTTCACTCGTCCCGTCGCCGAAGGTTGTGTCTTTTGCCACGTTGGCACCGAGCTTCACGTGACCGGCACGGAGAATGAATTTCGTGATCCTGTGTTTCCGGCAGCGGCGATCAGTTGCGAACGCTGTCACGGCCCCAGCGAAAAACATCTCGCCGATCCCCGTGCGGGGACGATTGTCAATCCGGCGAAACTCGAACCCGGCGCTCGCGACAGCACCTGCGAGCAGTGTCATTTGATCGGCGTCGCCCGCGTTCTCAATCCGGGGCGGGAATTTCGCGATTTCCAACCGGGGCAGAGACTGGAAGCAACGTTTACCACTTACCGTGATGCGCTGCCTCCAGATACCCCTGCGAGCCAGTTCAAGGTCATCAGCCACGTGGAGCAGTTGGCCATGAGCGTCTGCGCTCGCAGCAGTCAAAGCCGCTTATGGTGCGGGACCTGCCACGATCCCCACGACAAGCCGGCTCAACCGGTGGCGTATTACCGCTCGCGATGTTTGTCCTGCCACACGCAAGCATTTCCCAAGTCCCATCCCGGCGCGGACAGCGACTGCATCCACTGTCACATGCCGCGGCGGGACGCGCAGGATGGTGGACACACGGCGTTCACCGATCACAGAATCCAACGCCATCCCGAGCCTTTGCCTGACCTTCCTCCGGCCGGGGACATCTCCGCGTGGCGCGAACCCGCGGTGGATCTTCAGAAGAGGAACCTGGGCATCGCGCTCATCACGGCCGGCATGCAGCGCCGATCCATGGATTTCCTGGTCCGGGGATACCGGCTGCTGACCGAGGTTCAGCAGGAATTTGCCTGGGACCCGGAAATCTTCGACCGCATGGGAACGGTGCTTCTTTTGGCCAGCAAGTCGTCCGAGGCCGAGTTGGCTTTTGAACGTTCCCTGGTTCTCCAGCCCAACTCGGCCGTGGCGGAAACGAATGTGGCCGCGGCTCACGAGCAGGCCGGAGACAAAGAGGGCACTCTGGTTCACCTGGAGCGCGCCGTTGCCATTGATCCCCTGCACCTGCAGGCAAGCAGCCTGCTGATCAGGCTTTACGCCAAGGAGGGAGATTCGGCCAAAGCCAGCGCATTGTCCGAACGAGTTCTTGCCATGATGGAGGAGCGGCCCGGTGCGGCCCAGCCGGCGCCGGGTTCGACATCCAGCGCGCCAAAAACGGCCGAAACGGTTTTCAAGAATCTCAAAGTGCTTAACGGCATCCCTTCAGATCAACTCATTCCCAGCATGCGTTTCATCACGTCTTCTTTGGGCGTACGTTGTTCGTTCTGCCACGTGGAAGGTCATTTCGAGGATGATGCCAAGAAGGAGAAAGAAGTCGCGCGGAGCATGATGCGCATGATGTTTGCCATCAATCAGAATAGCTTTGAAGGGAACCGCAAAGTGACGTGTTACTCCTGTCACCGCGGTGCGCCCAACCCAATGGCGATTCCAGCGATTGGTGGAACCATGATGGCGCTTGAGCCTACCGCCAACGACGATAAGGCTCAAACACTGCCCAGTGGCTTGCCCACAGGCGAACAACTCGTCGACCACTACGTTCAGGCACTCGGCGGGCCCGCTGCGCTCGAGAAAATTACCACCCGGGTAGAAAGCGGGACCGCCGAAATCGAAGGGAAAACGGTTCGGGTGGAGGTTCTAGACGAGGCCCCCGACAAGCGCCTGTTCATTCAGCACACGCCCGCCGGCGATAGCGTTACCGGTTTAGATGGCAACGTGGGGTGGACTCGAAGTCCCGCAGGTCCGGTGCACGAAGTAAGCGCCTCCGATCTTGATGCCGCCCGGATGGATGCGGACCTACAATTTGCCCTGCACATCAAGCAAATCTTTCCCGAGCTGCGGGTGGAGTATCCGGAGACAGTCGACAGCCGCAAAACCTACGTTGTGATGGGGATTCGGGAGCATCAGCCGCCCTGGAAGTTTTACTTCGATGCCCAGTCCAGTCTTCTGGTGCGAATTGTGCGCTACACCGAATCGCCGCTCGGGCTCGACCCCACGCAAATCGACTACCGGGACTACCGTGCGGTGGATTCGGTCGAGACTCCATTCAGCTGGACGATCGCTCGTGCCGGAGGGAAATCAACCATCCAAATTACAGAGATCCACCAGAATGTCCCGGTAGACGATGCAAAATTCTCGAAACCTTCCTCTGGCCGGTGGAGCCCTTAGTCAACAGCCTGTTCTAGTACTGCATACAGATCCGCAACTGCCGCTCGGCTTCGTCGATGGCTCGGATCGCGTCTGCCCGATGTCCGTGGAAATCATGAGCGGCATGTTCCAGGTGGGTCCTGGCGTTGTGAAGGGCGCTTAGCGCGTCTTCAATTTCAGGATGTTTTTCAAACGCAGGCGAAGGGGATGAAATCGCCAGCAGCAGTGCGATGAGCCCCAAAGAACTCATGAGTCTTCTTGGCATGGATTCCTCCTGTTGGGTTGTCCGGTTTAAGGCACGGACAGGCCTTGCAATACACGGCAGCCTACTTCACTTGAAATTGAGCCCGCAAGTTACCGCACGGGTTCGCTTCATGAGCGGCAGGCGATATCAGGCGGCGGTGCCTTCCGCCTGTGCGCCTTCCACTTCGAGCAACTTGCCGGAGTGCACATCGTAAATAAACCCGTGGATGGGAATGCTCCTGGGCACCAGGGGATGGTTGCGGATACGCGCCACGTCGTCGATCACGGCCTGCTTCGGGTCCGAGAAGGAAAGCCACTCGATGTACTCGCCGGCACGCGATCCAGGGCCTTTGCCGACATCACGGAAGCCGCTGGAGGTGAGCTGGGCGGTTTCCAGACTTGAAGCCAGCAGGCCACGCATGACTTCGTTGGTGAAGAACTCCATGCCACAGTTGGTGTGGTGAATGACGAAGAATTCCTGCGTTCCGAGCAGCTTGTAACTGATGACGAGAGAGCGAATGGCGTCATCGGTGGCGCGGCCGCCGGCATTCCGAATCACATGCGCATCGCCTTCCGACAGGCCGGCGCACTTCGCCGGATCAAGCCGGGCGTCCATGCAGGTCAGAATAGCGAACCGGCGCGCCGGGGGAAGACCGAGCTTGCTCTTGTCGCCAAAGCTGGCGGCGTACTTGCGATTGGACTCCAGGACCTCAGTCAGGATCTTGCTCATGGGAGATTCTCCTTATTGTTCGTGCGGCTGGTAAGCTCGCGAGGCGGTACAGGTTACTGGGGAAGGATTGTAGCTGAAAGGCCGAAAGGCCACCAGGCAGGCGCGGCGCGAGTAGTGGGTCAATTTGGAATTGTGAATCCTAACTCGACGAGTCATCCTGAGCGCAGTAGCTGGCTTCGCGAAGCGAAGGCGCCACGAAGTCGAAGGGCCCCTATAGATTGCAATGAAGTTGCCACGAGGAGATTACTGGCGCAGACAGAACCCGAATCCGCCGGCCGCGGTTTCAGTTATAGGGGTCCTTCGACTCCACCGCCTTCCGCCTCCACACTCTAGTTACTTGTCCTCGGAACCATTTCGCGATGCAATGACGGCATGCGGAGGGTCCTATGGGTCGAGCATTTGGTTTCGTGGGCATCGTGATTGTAATGGCGGTTGGGATGTACATCTATTCGGTCCAGTTGAAGAACGCTACTGCGCCGGGTGATGGCGCCACCTCTGCCGGAACGGCGACTATCGTGGGGGTGAAGAATGACCTCATCAGTATCGCCAACGCCGAGCGCGGATACTTCGCGACCCAACAAAAGTACGCATCTCTGGATGAGCTGGTCTCAGGCAAGTACATCACCATCGAGAGACAGAGGCCTCCTTATAGTTACGAAGTCGAAACCACCGACAGCGGCTTTCGTGTGACCGCCACTCGTGATGGCGCGGGTGGTCCAGCGCAGTTCTGGATCGACGAGACCATGGAGGTCAAGTCGTCAGAGTGAGTTTACAAAAGCCTTAACCACCAAGGTCACGAAGGTGCACGAAGGAAGTCAATTCACCCCCGCAGCAGGTCTGCCGAAAATCCCTGTTCTACAATAGAAATGATGACCGGCAAGGTATTGAGACTCGATTCCCGGGACAATGTCCTGATCGCGCTCACTGACTTGAATCAGGGAGAGCAAATCGAATCTTCCGGGCAAAGCTACATGCTGGTTGCGAGCGTGCCCGCCAAACATAAATTCGCCACCCAAGACCTTGCGGCCGGTGCTCAAGTCATCATGTACGGCGTTCTGGTGGGCAAAGCGGCGAAGCCAATCGCTCGAGGGGAGAGGCTGACGACCGGCAACGTTCAACACCAGGCATCGGATTTCCGCGAACAATCTGGCGTGTACCACTGGGACCCTCCCAGCGTCGCGAAGTGGAAGAACCGAACCTTTCTCGGTTATCAGCGGCCCGACGGCCAGGTCGGCACGCGCAACTACTGGGTGGTGGTTCCGCTGGTATTTTGCGAGAACAGAAACATTGGCGTTCTGAAGCAAGCTTTCGAAGAGGAGCTGGGTTTCGCTACGCCGCAAGTGTATCGCTGGCAGGTGGCTGAGCTGGCGCAGCTCTATCGCGAGGGCAGACTGGATGATGCCACTGCTCGCGCGCTGCCCGAGAACGGCTCGGCCCCGCCAAGCTCCAGAGTGTTTGAAAATATTGATGGCATCAAATTCCTGCTTCATGAAGGCGGGTGCGGGGGGACGCGCGAAGATTCCGACAATCTCTGTGGCCTCATCGCGGGATACATCAATCATCCCAACGTCGCCGGAGCGACGGTGCTCAGCCTGGGTTGCCAGCACGCGCAAAGCGGCATACTCCGCCACCAGATCAACAAGCGCAATCCAAATTTTGCCAAGCCTTTGTTCGTTCTCGAGCAGCAACAGAGTGGAGCGGAATCGGCCATGCTCGCTGACGCCATCCGGCAAACATTTTTTGGATTGGTCGAGGCCAACAAGGCAAGGCGCACGCCGGCTGCACTTTCGCATCTGTGCCTGGGCTTGAAATGTGGCGGGTCGGACGGATTTTCTGGCCTATCAGCCAATCCTGCGATCGGACACACCGCCGATCTTCTTGTAACACTCGGAGGACGGGCCATTCTCTCCGAATTTCCGGAGTTGTGCGGGGTGGAGCAGGAGCTCATCAATCGCAGTACACGGAAGGAAGTTTCCGACCGGTTTGTGAAGCTGATGCGAGACTACCAAGCTCGTGCCCGATCGGTGGGATCCGGCTTCGAGATGAATCCATCCCCAGGGAATATCCGCGATGGATTGCTGACCGACGCGATGAAATCGGCGGGGGCCGCCAAAAAGGGCGGAAAGTCTCCGGTTACCGCCGTGCTGGATTATCCGGAATACTCGACCGAACCCGGACTGCAGTTGCAGTGCACACCAGGGAATGACGTGGAATGCGTGACCGCGCAAGTGGGCGCAGGAGCAAGCGTAGTTCTGTTTACCACCGGCCTGGGTACGCCGACGGGGAATCCGATCGTGCCGGTGATCAAGCTGTCCACGAACTCGTCCCTGGCCCAGCGCATGCACGACATCATTGATATCGACACTGGCGGCGTCATTTCAGGTGAGACTACGATCGAGCGCATGGGAGAGGACATCCTGGAGTTGGTGAACAAAGTGGCCAGTGGTGAGGTGAAAACGAAGGCCGAGCTGAATGCTCAGAATGATTTCATCCCATGGAAGCGAGGCGTATCGCTCTGAGTCAACCACAAAACAACAGCTTCAGACTCGACGGAAGAGTTGCCGCAGTTACGGGCGGGGGCAGCGGTATTGGCCGCGCGATTGCATTAAAGTTTGCTGCCCACGGCTCCACGGTGCGGGTCCTGGACATTAACCTTAAGGATGCGGAAGGCACCTGCCAGCAAATCATTTCGGCCGGGGGGAAAGCTTCGGCTCATGCCTGTGATGTCACCGACCAGAAACAGGTCAAGGACACGTTCGCCGAACTGGCCGCGCAGGGTCCCACGGCAATCCTGGTGAACAATGCGGGCATCTCTCACATTGGCACGGTCGAAAGCACGACCGAAGAGGATTTTGATCGCGTCTTTCGGGTGAACGTGAAGGGGTTCTACAACTGCATTTGGGCTGCCATTGCGCCCATGAAAGCGAATGGCGGGGGCGTGATCCTGAACATGGCGTCAATTGCGGGGTCCGCCGGACTCTCTGACCGCTTTGCCTATTCGATGAGCAAAGGCGCTGTCATCGCCATGACTTATTCGGTTGCGAGGGATTTTCTGGCTTTCAAGATCCGATGCAATTGCATCTCGCCAGCCAGGGTGCATACTCCATTTGTGGATAACTATCTCCGCAAAGCCTACCCCGGGCGCGAGCGGGAAATGTTCGAGAAATTGTCGCAGGCGCAACCCATTGGAAGGATGGCGGAGCCCGAGGAAGTCGCCTCGCTGGCACTATTCTTGTGTTCGGACGAAGCGGCCTTTATTACCGGCGTGGACTATCCGATCGATGGTGGATTTTTCAATCTCCACGGTTGACGGATTTGCTTGCACACAAGACTTCCTATCCACGAATCGCACGTTTTGATGTATAGTTTCGCCTCTCGGACGGGCTCACCCAAAACAGTTTCAGGAGAATCTTTATGCATCGCAATCTTCCGCCTCATCACTCCGCGGGTTGGACGCTCGCGTCCATCTGCGCGTTGATTCTTGCTTCTGCTTCAGTTCTTCCCGCGATATGGGCGCAAGCCTCTCCAGCTCAATATCCGGCCCAGGCGCCGAACGGACAATACCAGTCCGGACAATATCCCCGGGCAATATCCGCCGGGACGCCCCGTGCCCATTGCGGTGCAATGCCAGAAAGCGTTGGCAGACCGGGTGAGCGCGGACGCCCGTCAGGCGAGTGAATCTTAATCTCGACAGCCAGGACGCTTACTCGGCGTCCAAGGGGCGTCAGGGTCTTCGCGGCCGGCTGCGCTACGGAATTGGAGGTCCGAATACCTGGAGGACTGCGACCTATGATTGCGTTGTGGATCCTCGGCGGAATGTGGTGGAGCAGGTTACCTATTCTCCGCGCGCCAGCAGCGGTGGATGGCCGGGAGGCCCGGGCTATCCCGGAGGGCCAGGCGGACCCGGAGGCCCGGGTTATCCCGGAGGGCCCGGCGGTCCCGGGATTCCTAACTATCCCAGGGTGAGAGTCGATACGTCGGGGCGAGGCACCTTCAGCAGCCGGGCGGGAACTGCCAAGATCACGCGCGGGTTCGTCGACAGTACGGGGGCGCGGCCATCCGTTTCGCTCAGGGGTAGCGACTTTACGATCACCTTCTATGGGGTGGTCGAGCGGTCGGACGGCGGCGGATTCACCATGCGAATTACAGGTTCGGACCGTGGCGACGCTCGCGGAACCGCCCAAGCCCGGCTCAACCGGGACCAAAACGAGGTGGAGACGATTACTGTGAGTGGAACCGTGAACCGGGACAAGTTTAGCGGAAGTTTCAGCCGATAGCGGCAACGGCTCTTGGTCCGGCGCTTAGCGCCGGGCCGAGAGCATGGTGAGAATGTCCTTCAGTCCCTGCCGGATGTACTTCAGGTCAGACGCCGGGCGCACCGGGAAGGGCAGTGGATCCTGTTTCTTGTCGCTCTTGATCTCGGCACGGAGATGCTGCCGCGCCCCGGGGATAGTGAAGCCCTCTTCGTAGAGCAGCTGCTTGATGCGCAGGACGCTCTCCACGTCCTTGCGGCGATACATGCGCTGGCCTGTGCTGCTTTTCACCGGCTTGAGCTGGGGGAATTCGGTTTCCCAGAAGCGCAGCACGTAAGCCGGCAAGTGGCAGAGGCGCGAAACTTCTCCGATGCGAAAATAAAGTTTCTCGGGGATCAGCACATCGGCGGCGGTGGATTTGGCGTTGGTTCGGGTTCTTGGGCTCATTTCAATTTCCAGAAGCCGCGTTCAATCGCAGGGAGGAGGTTCATCCCCACCCGCGTTTCTAGCATGACCGCGCCCCGGCGACAACCACATTCTAAAGCAATCCTTTAATTTCTGACTGTCTGGTGAAGAAGAAGGCGCTGAAAAAGCGGGCGGGGCACCCCTTCGATAGTGATTTCAAGCCTGGGGATTGCGTACACTGGCAGGCGGTCAACAGCCCCTGCCGCAAAGGCCGCAGAGGAAGAACCCCCTTGGTTGTGTGAGGCTATGCGACGAGATCCCATCGAGCTGGAAATCTTCAAGAATATTTACCACTCCATTGCCGAGGAAATGGGGGCGGCCCTGCGGCGCACCGCGTTTTCTCCCAACATCAAGGAGAGGCGGGACTATTCCTGTGCGGTCTTCGATGATCAGGGCGAGGTCATTGCCATGGGCGATCACATGCCCGTACACCTGGGCTCGATGCCGATGTCAGTGCGAGCGGCGATTGACAGCTTTCCGCTGCAGCCCGGGGACGTGGTGATGCTGAACGATCCTTTCCGCGGGGGGACGCACCTGCCGGACATCACGTTGGTGGCGCCGGTGTATGTAGGAAGCAAACGGCGAAAGCAGGGGCCGGATTTCTATGTGGCATCGCGGGCCCATCACGCCGATGTGGGCGGGACTTATCCCGGTTCGATGGGGCTGTGCCGCGAAGTTTATCAAGAGGGACTACGCATTCCTCCGGTGCGAGTCATGCGCGCGGGGACGATGGACCCCGATGTCCTGGCGTTGTTGCTGAATAACGTCCGTACTCCCAAGGAGCGCGAAGGCGACCTGGGCGCGCAGATTGCAGCTTGCCATACCGGGGCCGTGCGTTTGCGTGAAGTATGCGAACGTTACGGACTGAAACGCGCCAAGTCCGCAGCGCGAGAGTTGCTCGATTATTCGGAACAGGTCATGCGCTCGTTTTTGGCGCGCGTGCCACAGGGAACGTATCGAGCCGAAGATTTCATGGACAGTGACGGAATCAGCGACCGGCCGGTAAAGATGGCGGTGGCTATCCACTTCAGCGGCCGGAGCGGTCGAGCGGCCCGAGGACATGCCGTCACGGTGGATTTCGCCGGCTCGGATCCGCAGGTGGAGGGCAGCATCAATGCGGTCGAAGCCATCACTTATTCGGCTTGTTTCTACGTATTCCGATGTCTCCTGGAGGAAGACGTGCCGGCAACTTCCGGCTTGATGCGTCCGATTCAAGTGATTGCGCCTGAGGGAACGGTTGTGAATGCGCGCCCCCCGGCGGCGGTGGCGGGAGGAAATGTCGAAACTGCGCAGCGCATCGTGGATGTTCTGCTGCGGGCGTTAGCGAAAGCTGTTCCAGAGCGGATTCCGGCAGCGGCCTCGGGGACCATGAACAATCTCACGATCGGCGGAATGGATCCGCGTACAGGCGAGCCATTTACCTACTATGAAACCATCGCGGGCGGAATGGGCGCGCGTCCCACCAAGCCGGGCGTTTCGGGTGTCCACACGCACATGACGAATTCCCTGAACACTCCAGCGGAAGCGCTGGAGTATGCGTATCCGCTGCGGGTGCGGCAATATTCTCTGCGGCCCGGAAGCGGAGGCGAGGGCAGGCAGCGCGGCGGGGACGGGATCGTGCGCGAAATCGAAGTGTTGACCGACGCCGAAGTCACGCTTCTGGCTGACCGGCGTTTGCGTGGACCTTGGGGGCTGAGCGGAGGCGCGGATGGTTCGCCGGGGAAAACATCCATCATCCGGAAAGACGGTTCGGTGGAAACATTGCCGGGAAAGTCCAATGTGCGGTTGCGCCCGGGAGAGCGTGTCAGGATCGAGAGTCCGGGCGGTGGTGGGTGGGGGAAGAAACAGACTTAGACATTCACTTGCGTAATGCTCTCGCGTACTCTCAGCAGAGGAAACTCCCCAAAGCCGGTGCTAAAATCAGATTTTGCGTCGATCTTGAACCCGACATCATGCAGAAAACCATGCTCGCGGTCGTGAAGCCGGAAGCCGCGCCGGGCGCGGAGATTCGCGAGGTCAAAGTCCCGGCATTTGGCCGGAACGACGTGCTGGTCAAGGTAAAGGTTGCTTCCATCTGCGGCACCGATCTGCATATCTACGAGTGGGACCGCTGGGCGCAGGGCCGGATCCATCCGCCATTGATCCCTGGGCATGAGTTCTGCGGCGAGGTTGCCGCTTTCGGTGACGAAGTCACCAGCGTGAAGGAAGGCGACTTCGTTTCCGCGGAAATGCACGTGGCTTGCGGGAAATGTTTGCAGTGCCGTACCGGCGAATCCCATATTTGCCAGAACGTGAAGATCATCGGCGTGGATGCCGACGGCGCATTCGCGGAGTACGTGGTGATTCCGGAGTCGAATATCTGGAAGCTCGATCCGGCGATTCCAGAGGAATATGCATCGATTCTGGATCCGTTGGGCAACGCAGTCCACAGCGTGCTGGCGGGGGAGATTGCCGCCAAGACGGTTGCGATTACCGGTTGTGGACCGATCGGGTTGTTCTCAATTGCAGTGGCGCGCGCGGTAGGCGCGACCACGATCTTCGCCATCGAGGTGAATGAGCACCGCCGCCGGTTGGCCCGGGAAATGAAGGCAGACTTTGTTCTTGATCCCTCTAAAGACGACGTGCGTGCCGCGGTGATGGAGCAAACCGGCGGACTTGGGGCGGATGTCGTACTCGAGATGGCGGGCCATCCCCTCGCCATACGAACCGCTTTCGACATTGTCCGTCGCGGCGGACGCATTTCTCTTCTCGGGCTGACTTCCAAACCTATCTCGCTGAATTTTTCTGAGGACATCATCTTCAAGGGCATCACGGTTCAGGGCATCAGCGGGCGCCGCATGTACCAGACCTGGTACCAGATGGCTTCCCTGTTGAAGGCTGGGAAACTGGATCTCCATCCCGTGATCACCGATCGCATTGCGATGAAGGATTTTTCCAAAGCCATGGAGCGGCTTAAGACCGGCGAGGCCAGTAAGATTCTGGTGTATCCCAACGGGACGAAGTAGTTCATTCAGCCAGGAACCGTCAACCAGAAACAAGAAACCAGATACCAGTTATCAGTTGCTCGGTTCTCAGTGCTCAGGCAATTCTGCCTGATCGGATACAATTCCAAGACCATGCTTCGTTACTTCACTGCGGGGGAATCTCATGGGGAGGCGTTGGTCGCCTTTCTTTCGGGACTGCCTGCCGGGCTCAAAGTGGACCAGGCTTTCCTGGACCGCGAACTGTGGCGGCGGCAGCAGGGCTTTGGCCGCGGCGGACGGATGAAGATCGAGACCGACAAGGCTCATATCTTGTCGGGAGTGCGTCACGGAGCAACCATCGGATCGCCGATCGCGATCCTGCTCGAGAACAAAGACTGGAAAAACTGGCAGGAATCGCTTCCGGTTGAGGAGGGCGATGCGGCCAAACACAAACGGGTGGCGTCGCCGCGTCCCGGGCATGCCGATCTGGCGGGTGCGCTGAAATACAATTTTTCCGAAGCGCGTTATGTGCTGGAGCGCGCGTCGGCGCGAGAATCGGCGGCACGCGTCGCGCTTGGGGCGCTGGCCAAGTTATTCCTGCGTGAGTTGGGAATCGAAGTGTTCAGCCACGTGGTGGCCGTAGGCGGCGCCGTACTGAAGAAGGAAGTCTCATGGGAGCAGATTCGCGGCCTTGCGGAGCGCAATGAAGTGGTGCTGAATTGCGCCGATCCCGAGGCTGAGCAGCAGATGAAGGAAGAAGTGGACAAGGTGCTGCGGACGGGAGATTCCGTCGGCGGCATTTTCGAAGTGGTGGCCCACAAGGTGCCGCCCGGACTGGGCACGTACGCGCAGTGGGATGAACGCCTGGACGGGATGCTGGCGGGTGCGGTCATGTCGCTGCAGGCGGTGAAGGCGGTTGAGATCGGGGCTGGAGTGACCGCGGCATCGTCTCCGGGTTCCGCCGTGCACGATGAAATAGGATATGGGGCAGCCACCGGATTTACCCGCGCCAGAAACAATGCCGGAGGCATCGAAGGCGGAGTTTCGAATGGCGAGGATGTCATCGTGCGGGGATACCTGAAGCCGATTTCCACCTTGCGGCGTCCGTTGCAGTCGGTGGATTTTGCCAGCCGAGAGCCGGTCAAGGCGGCCTACGAGCGGTCTGACGTGTGCGTCGTGCCGGCCGCGGGAGTGGCGGCAGAGGCCATGGTGGCGCTCACTCTGGCACGTTGCGCGCTGGAGAAGTTTGGTGGCGATTCGATGACCGAGACCACGCGAAACTTTAGGGGATACCTGGAGCAAGTAAAGAATTTCTGAAGCCGAGGCTGACAGCTAAACCTGCATGATCTATCCCATTGTGAAGTTTGGCAATCCGGTCCTGGAGAAACCCGCCGAACCGGTTACCGTTTTTGACAGCCATCTGAAAAAACTGGTCGACGACATGTTCGAATCGATGTATGCGGCACACGGCGTGGGACTGGCGGCGCCGCAAATCGGAATCTCGAAGCGGCTGGCCGTCATTGACGTTACCTTCAAGGAGGATCCCGACGCCAAGCTGGTGATTGCCAACCCGGAAATTATCGATACCGAGGGCCGTCACACCCAGAACGAAGGCTGCCTGAGTATTCCCGAGTTTCGCGAACCGGTGTCCCGCGCCCGCAAAGTCACGATCCGGGCACAGGATGTGAACGGGAAGTGGTTCGAGAAAACAGGGGAAGATTTACTGGCTCGCGCCTTTCTGCACGAAACCGATCACCTGAACGGCAAGCTGTACATCAGCCACATCAGCGCCCTCAAGCGCGATTTCATGAAGCGCAAGATCCGCAAGCTGATGAAAGCCGGAGAATGGTAGGGGGAACCGGACCTCGGGCGTCGGAGCTTGGACCTCCGGCACCAATCCTTCGAAGTTTCACCTGGCCGTGAGGTCCGATGTCTGAGGTCCGACGTCCGATGCCCGGTTCACTCAATCTCGTCTTCTGCGGTACGCCCGGCTTTGCCGTTCCAACTCTAAAAGCGCTGGTAGAAGCCGGGTTTTCGATTCGCCTGGTGGTGACACAACCTGACAGGCCCAAAGGCCGGGGCATGGAACTCGCGCCCTCTCCGGTAAAACACGAGGCGCTGCGACTGGGATTGCAGATCAGCCAGCCGGACAAAATCAAGAACAACGAAGAATTCCGGGCGCAACTTGCGGGAGTTGCGCCTGACGCCATCATCGTCGTGGGCTATGGCCGCATCATTCCACAGTGGATGCTTGACCTGCCGCCGCTAGGAAACCTTAACCTGCATGCCTCGTTGCTTCCTCGATATCGGGGCGCGGCGCCGATTCAATGGGCAATTGCTCGCGGGGAAAGTGTAACTGGCGTCACCACCATGCAAATCAATTCCGGCCTCGATACCGGAGACATTCTGCTGCAAAAGGAAATTCCAATTGCACCAAATGACACGGCGGTCACCCTGGCGCCGCCCATGGCTGCGATCGGCGCGGACCTCATGGTCGCGACCCTGCGCGGGTTGCAGGCTGGAACGATTCATCCGCGCCCGCAGGACAATGCACGAGCTACGCTCGCTCCCATTCTGAAGAAAGAAGACGGCCGGATTGATTTCCAGCTCACCGCTCAGGAAATCTTCAATCGGCTGCGTGGTTTCCAGCCCTGGCCGGGCGCGTACACCAGCTTTCGCGGAAAGAACCTTCACATCTGGTCCGCGCAACCGGTCAAGCGCTCGCTGGCGACGGGTGAAATTGTGGTGGAAAGCGGCCGCCTGATTGTCGGCTGCGGCAGCGCAAGCGCTCTAGAGCTGCTCGAAGTGCAACTGGAGGGAAAAAAACGAATGCCGGCGGCTGACTTCATCCACGGCCATCAACCGCGCGCCGGCGAGAAGCTGGGGCACTGAGAACCGGGAATTCTCACTGACAACTGAGCTTTTGAAATCCATGTCCACTTCGCCTGCCCGCGCTGCAGCTTTCGACGTCCTGCTTCGGATCGAGCAGCAGGATGCCTACGCCTCCGAGCTATTGCACTCGAGCCAATACGCGAAGCTGTCGCCGGCGGACCACGGCCTGCCACTGAACTGGTGATGGGCGTGCTGCGATGGCGGTCGTTGCTGGATGCGGAGATCGGTCGATTGTCCGACAAGCCGGTGGAGAAGCTCGACATCGAAGTGCTCACAGCATTGCGGCTGGCGGCATACCAGCTACGATTTCTCGACCGTGTTCCGGCGCGCGCCGCGGTGCATGAGAGCGTGGAACTGGTAAAGCGTGCTCGCAAGGGTTCGGCTGCGCCGTTTGCCAATGCCGTGCTGCGTAAGTTGGCAAAGGACGTCGCAGCCGCTGGTGTCTCTGCGAAGGCTCAGAATGGGGTAGAGCACGAATCCGCGGCAGAGCTGGCACGCAGGCTAGCGCATCCACTCTGGCTGGTGGAGCGATGGGTGCGGCAGTTTGGCTTTGATCGGGCGCGGCAGATTTGCGGCTACGACCAGCAGGCTCCGCCGGCTGCGATTCGCCTGGCTGACGCCGCCACGGAAGCGGAATTGATGCGTGATGGCGTCACGCTGGCTCCGGGGCAGTTACTGGCGTCGTCGCGACGGGTTCTCGCTGGGAATGTTCAGCTACCCGCGCCTTTGCGGAGGGCCGAGTCGCGATCCAGGATGAGGCCTCGCAACTGGTCGCGCTGCTGGTCGGGAAGGGAGCGCGCATTCTGGACTGCTGTGCCGCGCCCGGGGGCAAGACGCGCG
This sequence comes from Terriglobia bacterium, assembly GCA_963698825.1. Lineage (GTDB taxonomy): Bacteria > Acidobacteriota > Terriglobia > Terriglobales > Acidobacteriaceae > JAIQFF01. Next base: position 114,726 of record CAVOSG010000005.1, read on the forward strand.
TGCTCGCGGAACAGAATCCCGAGGCCAGGATTGTTGCGCTGGAGTTGCATGCGCACCGGGCGCGGTTGCTGCGGAGGCTGGTTCCGGCGAGCAACGTGGAAGTGATCAGCGCGGACGTGCTCGATTTCGACGAGAGATGCGGGCTTCGATCGCGTATTGGCCGACGTGCCCTGCTCCGGCACCGGGACCCTGGCGCACAATCCCGAAATCAAGTGGCGATTGCAGTCACAGGATCTGGCCGACTTGCAATCGCGCCAACTGGCGATTCTGCGGTCGGCGATGCGGCAAGTCGCGCCCGGAGGAAGGCTGGTGTACTCCACTTGTTCGCTCGAGCCCGAAGAAAATGAGGAGGTCGTGGAGACAGCGCTTTCCGAAGAGTCTAAATTCGGTTTGCTCGATTGCCGCACCGAGCTGGAGCGGTTGCGAGCGCGTGGAGAATTGCTGTGGAGCGATTTGGAATCGCTGGTCAGCGGACAGTTTCTGAGAACGATTCCTGGAGTTCATCCCTGTGATGGATTTTTTGTGGCGATACTGCAGAGAGCCGATCTTCTCTAGGACGCGCAAGACCTCCGATGGACAGCCGGTGAGACGCCGGCGCTACGAAATTCCCTAGCGGACTTCGAAATTTATGGCTGCGCCCACGAGGATTTTTTCTCCCGCAGCGGGATTCTGCGAAACCACCATACTGGCTGGGGATGGAGGTGCCGCCGGCGAAGAGCTTTGGGGAGACGGCGCTGCGGTCACAGTTCCTACGCGAAGTCCGGCGTCCTGTACCGTGATCGTGACGCTACCGAGCGGCTGTCCGACGAAGTTGGGCGTGACCAGGGCCTGAGGCTGAGCAGGCGCGGCGACCAGCAAACTGATCTTTGGGGCGGAAATGCCGCTGGCGTTGGGAGGTGGGGCCTGCGCCAGGACCTGGCCCTCGGGGGCGTCGGGCAATTGCATTTGCGCGATGGCGCCAAGGTCCAGACCGCGGCGGCGAATGTTGATGTTGGCGACGCGCTCGCTCTGGCCTAGCAGGGTAGGGATGGCCACGCGCTGCGGCCCCAGACTTTCAGCGACGCGAACCTCCCATCCCTGGCGTACTTTGCTTCCGGCGGGCGGGAGCTGAGACAGGATTTTTCCCTCCGGAACCGTAGGGCTGTAGTATTGGCGTTCTACGGTTAGCTCCAGTCCGCTCTGTTCGGCGATCATGCGGGCCGCCGCGGGAGCTTTGCCTACGAGATCGGGGACCGCCACTTCGTGGCCGTGAATCGCCAGGCGCATCGCGGTGAGCGCGGAAACCAACGCGACCACGAGCAAGACCAGCGCCAGGAGAACCAGCCGAAAAAAAGACTTCACAAGCGAGATTATAGATGCCGGCGATCCGGCATAACCACACAAGTAGCAACTATACTGTTTCCATGTCTGCGGTAAACGTGACGCCGGAATCCGAGCTCTTGAGCATGTTGCGGCGTCATTGGGGATACGATTCGTTCCGGCCCTTACAGGAGCGCATCGTTCGCAGCCTGCTCGAGGGGCGAGACAGTTGCGTCGTCATGCCGACCGGAGGTGGGAAATCACTCTGCTATCAATTGCCGGCGGTGATGTTGGGACGAACCGCCATTGTGGTTTCTCCATTGATCGCGCTGATGCAGGACCAGGCGGCGCAACTGGCGCAAATGGGGATTCCGGCAGCCGTGCTGAACAGTTCACTGCCCAACGAAAAGCAGGCGCAGGTCATACGAAAAGCGTCGGAGGGCGAGTACCGTCTGCTGTATCTCTCTCCGGAGCGGCTGGCGCGGGCCGATACCATCGACTGGCTGCAAAGAGTGCCCATCGCGTTTTTCGCGATTGATGAAGCGCATTGCATCTCCGAATGGGGGCATGAGTTTCGTCCCGAATACCGGCAGTTGAGCCGTTTGCGAGCGCACTTTCCGGATCGTCCCATCGCGGCTTTTACCGCCAGCGCTACCAAACGAGTGCGGCACGATATTCTTCATCAGCTGCAACTGCGCGATCCGCACAAATACATTGCCAGTTTTCACCGGGCGAACCTGCGCTATCTGGTGAAAGAGTGCGCCGGGGGCGAGCAGCCGAGCCTGTTGCTGCGTGCTTTGCGCAACTACCAGGACAGCAGCATCATTGTTTACGCGCCGACCATCGCCAAAGTTGAAGAGACGGTGCGCTTCCTCGAAGCCCAGCAGATTTCTGCCATCGGCTACCACGGCAAGATGCAGGCCGCGGAGAGAAGGGACAACCAGGAACGCTGGATGTCGGACGAAGTGCGTGTACTGGTGGGCACGATCGCCTTCGGTCTGGGAATCAACAAGGCCTCAGTCCGAGCCGTGGTGCATCTGGCGCTGCCCAAATCGATCGAGCAGTACTACCAGGAAGCCGGCCGCGCCGGTCGGGATGGGCTGCCGGCGGATTGCATTCTGCTGTGGCAGAAGCGGGACGCGGCGTTGCTGGCATATTTTGCCGATCAGATTATTGACCCGGCCGAGAAAGATCGCGCGTGGCAGCGCTATCATTCGATCCGCAGGTTCGCTGAATCGAATGGCTGCCGGCATCGTGAGATTTGCCAGCACTTCGGCGAGAGCCCGAAATGGACGACGTGCGGGGCCTGCGACGCGTGTGGCTGCGAGTCCGATTGGCTGGTGAAGTCGATCAAAGCGGAGAGAGCTCAAATGAGCCCGTCCGCGGTGCTGGTAGCGCCGCTGCGACCGGCGCCGGCCGTGATCGCGTCCGATATCGATCCTGCGTTGCGCGAGTATTTGCGTGAGTGGCGGCGGACCACGGCGAAGCAGCAGGGAGTTCCCGCCTTTGTGGTCATGCACGACTCTTCGCTCGACGAAGTCTGCCGCAAGCGCCCGGATTCGATCCCCGAGTTGCTTGAGATTTCCGGGTTCGGCGAGCACAAGGCCGCGCTCTACGGCCCGCAGATGTTTGAAGCGCTAAGAAAATTCCGCAGTGGCGCCCCCGCCACCCTCACGCCGGAGGCGGGGACGAAGCCGCCACGCCGGAGGGCGAGTGGTTTATGATGTTGGGTCGCAAATAGAACCATATTCTCAACGAGGCGTCCTGCCTGAGGTCAGCAATGAGCACTACGATTGTTCCGGCTGAAAAGCTGCAACTGACACGAGAAGAGATCAATCGCAAACAGAAGGAATTCATTTTTCCTTCGGTGACGACCTACTACTCCGACCCGCTGCCCATGGACCACGCTTCCATGCAGCATGTGTGGGACGTCGAGGGCAAGAAGTATCTCGACTTCTTCGGCGGTATCGTAACCATCAGCGTCGGTCACTGCAATCCGCGGGTGACTTCGCGCACCAAGGAGCAGATCGATCGCATGCAGCACGTCTCGACCTGCTTTCCCAATGTGCCGATGGTCGATCTGGCGGAGAAGTTGGCGCAGATCACGCCGGGGGCGCTGAAGAAATCTTATTTCACGAACAGCGGTACCGAGGCCAACGAAACCGCGATCCAGGTGGCGCGCATGCACACCGGGAACTTCGAAGTGGTGGCGCTGCGGCACGGCTACAGCGGGCGGTCGTCGCTGACTCGCGGGCTCACTGGAATGCATACCTGGCGCAAGGGCACGATTGAAGTCGGCATCGTGCATGCCATGAACCCGTACTGCTATCGCTGCCCTCTAGGGCTGAAATATCCCTCGTGCGAAGTCGCTTGCGCGAAAGATATTGAAAGCGTGATTCAGTTCTCGACCTCGGGACGGATCGCCGCCTTCCTGGCGGAGCCGATTCAAGGTGTGGGCGGATTCATCACGCCGCCGAAGGAATATTTCAAGCTGGCGTTCAGCATCGTCAAGCAATATGGCGGCGATTTTATTTCTGACGAGGTTCAGACCGCATGGGGGCGCACTGGACGCAAGTGGTTCGGCATCGAGCATTGGGAAGTGGAGCCGGACATGATTACCGCCGCGAAGGGGCTGGGCAACGGCACGCCGATCGGATTGACCGTGGCCAAACCAGAGATCGCGGATTCGTTTCAGGGTATGACGATTTCAACGTTCGGCGGCAATCCCGTGACCAGCGTGACCGCGCGGGCTGTGATTGACATCATCGAAGAGGACGATTTGCGGACGAATGCTGCCGTGGTGGGAGATTATTTCCGCAAGAAGCTGGAAGAGTTGCAGGCCAAGCATGCCATCATCGGAGACGTTCGCGGCATGGGACTGATGCAGGCGCTCGAACTGGTGGAGGATCGCGAGACCAAGAAGCCGGCGTCAGCGGGCACGAATGCGCTGATGGAAGAGGCGCGCAAGCGTGGCTTGCTGGTGGGGAAGGGCGGATTTTACGGGAACGTAATTCGTATGTCGCCGCCGTTGAATATTGGGAAAGCGGATGTGGATGAGGCCGCGCGGATTCTGGATGAGAGTTTTGCGGCGTTGAAGAAATAAGATTGCCGAGCTTCGCTCGGCCGGGCAGGTGCGGCACCTGCTCCTACACGGACCGTCGTAGCTAGTGGGTTTCATCCCCTGCGGGTGCGGTGTCTGGCGTGTCGACCGGATGCGGCGTCGCGTTCGGCAGCGAGTCTGGTGGCGGCTGGAACTCTCCAGCCTCCTTTCCGGCCAGAGCAAACTTCATAAAATCCATCCAAATGGGTAATGCGGCGCGGGCGCCGGTTTCTTTTGCTCCCAGAAATTTCTTCTCGTCGTAGCCGATCCAGACACCGCACGTGATCGAGGGTGAGAAGCCAACGAACCAGGCGTCGGTGAAGTTGTTGGTGGTGCCGGTTTTCCCCGCCAGAGGATATTTCAAGGTAGAAGCGGCAATTCCGGTGCCGTGCAGCACGACTTCGCGCAACATGGCGGTCATGGTGCGAGCGGTGCGGGAGCTGATCACGTCCTTCACGTCAGGGAAATTTTCTTCCAGGGTACGGCCTTCGTAGTCGGTCACCTTGGTGAGGTAGCGCGGCGTGATGTGCACGCCATCATCGGGGAAGACGCTGAAGGCGGAGGTCTGCTCCATCGGCGTGATTTCAACCGCGCCCAGCGCGACCGGCAGGTAAGGCGGAATGCTCGAGGTGATACCGAAGCGGTGAGCATAGTCGATGACGGTCTTGATTCCGATGTTGTCGGCCAGTTTGAGCGCGGGGATATTGCGGGACTGGGCCAGCGCGCGGCGAAGCGTGATCGTGCCTTCGAACTTCTCATCGTAGTTGTGCGGTTCGTACGCGGGGCCTGAAGGCATGGGAAACGAGACCGGCGCATCGACGATGGTGTCGTCGGGCGTGGCGCCGCGATCGATGGCGGCAGTGTAGACGTAGGGTTTGAAGGACGATCCCACCTGCCGCAGCGCCTGCGTGGCGCGATTGAACTTGGAGAGATTGAAATCGCGCCCACCCACCATAGCTTTGATTTCGCCGGTGGCGTTGTCGATGTGCGACCAGGGCGCCTTGTGCGCCGGAATCCTCTTCCAGGCTGACCCGCGCTTTTCCGTCTGCGCTCAGCGCAAGAATTTTCACGTAGGCGACGTCGCCAGGTTTCAGAATCTCCGCAAGTTTGCGGTGGGTCCAGGCAGCGTCGGCAGGCGAGAGAGTGGCGGAGTAGCGGCCGAATTTCAGGGTCGCTGAGGCTGGCCCTGCAGTTATGACCAGGGCGTGGAGGTAGCTGCCGATCTCTGGTTCGCTGTCCCAGTCCGGATGCTGGTAGCTGCCGAGCGTGGCGCCGCTCGCCAGGACATTCTCAAGACGCGCCCTCCATCCATGGCGGCGCTCGTAGGCGGCCAGGCCGTCGAGCAGAGCGCGGTTGGCGGCGCGCTGCAAGTCCATATCGAGTGAGGTGTAGACCTTCAGGCCGCCTTCGTGGACCTGGTCGCTGCCGTACTTGCCTTCGAGATAGCGGCGAATTTCTTCAACAAAATAAGGCGCCAGCGAATCGGCATCGTGGGCCAGTTCGAGGCGAAGGGGCTGGTCGCGTGCCACTGCTGCCTGTGGCGCCGTGATCTCGCCATCTTCGAGCATGGAATTGATCACCAGGTTGCGGCGCTTCAGAGCGTGGTCGGGATGCGTGATGGGCGAATAGTAGGACGGCGATTTGGGCAGGCCGGCAAGCAGCGCAGCTTCTTCGAGGGTCAACTTGCTTGGCCGGCTTGCTGAAGTAAAACTGAGAAGCGGCCTCGAATCCGTAGACGCCATGACCGAGATAGATCTGGTTGGCGTACAGAGTGAAGATCTGGGGCTTGGTGAAACGGCGCTCGATCTGCACAGCCAGCAGTGCTTCCTGAATTTTGCGATGAAATGACCGGTCGGGTGAAAGAAAAAGATTGCGCGCCAGCTGCATGGTCAAGGTGGACGCGCCCTGCACCCGGCCGCCGGATTGAATATCACGGTAGGCGGCTCCGGCGATCCGCCAGACGTTGACGCCCCAGTGCCGGTAGAAGTCCTTGTCTTCGATGGAAATCAGCGCCTGGCGCAGGACTTGAGGATAGTCGTCATAGGTGGCGACCACGCGGCGCTGCAGCGCGAAGGAGCCGATGGTGCGTCCCTGGTCGTCGTAGAGTTCGGTGATCGAACTGGGCCGGTAGTGCTCGAGTTGATTGACCCGGGGCAGGTCGACGGAGTAAACCAGCAACAGTCCAGCAGTGGCGCCGATGAGAGCGGAGGCGAGCACCAGCAGGCCGATGACGAGTCGGCCCACCATTTTGTGCTCGGCGGTGGCGGGCGCCGGGGAGTCTTGTAACTCAAATTTCACAGGAGGTCGAGTTCAGGATAGCAGGAGTTGGTCGTCGGTCGTTAGCCTTTGGTCTTTGGTTGTTGGCTTACCGCCCATGGCTGCAAGCGTTGCTTCAGCGCTTGCATCTCCTGTTAGGCGTCTCTGACCACCCCTACTGCGTTATGATTTGTGTTCTGGAATGCAAGAACGCGGATTGAAAGTATGTTTGAGCGCTACACGGAGAAGGCAAGGCGCGTCATCTTCTTTGCGCGCTATGAAGCCAGCCAGTTTGGCTCGCCCTATATCGAGACCGAGCACTTGCTGCTGGGTCTTCTGCGTGAAAACCCCGCTCTGACGAGCGTAGCGCTACCCTCCGCCTCCTCGATCGGTGCAATCCGAAAGGAAATCCAAGAACGCACGCTCACTCGGGCGAAGACGTCAACGTCGGTGGATCTTCCACTAAGCAATGAGTCGAAGCGGGTGCTGGCTTACGCCGCTGAGGAAGCAGAGCGTGTTCATCACAAACACATCGGGAGTGAGCATTTGTTGCTGGGCTTGCTGCGAGAAAAATGTGCTCTTGCCGCTCACCTCCTTAACTCTCACGGTCTCTCTCTCGAGCGGGCCAGGAAAATCGCTTCCAAAGGGCAGGCCACGCCTGAACAAGCGCGTGACATGATAGAGATACACGGCGAAGAGTGGGATCCGAGTTATATTCAGGCGCAGGTGACCGAACTTCGGAAGTTTGCATGGCGCAAACGCCAATGGAAGCCGGTGGACACGCTGGTCGAAATTGATGGCGGTCGAATTTTCTTCGATGTGACGCTGAAAGCTGAACCGGGGTTCATGCTTGTGACTGGCGGGTGGCCTCGCGACTTCTGCTCGCTTTGTCACTGGGAGCTAAACACGGATGGAGGTTCCGAGCACGCTGATGGTTACACCAATGGCCGGGAGTGGCTGTGTACCGAGTGCTATAAAAAGTTCCTGAGCCCGTGGAATGAAGCCGAGTGAAGAACAGTGGACGATGCCATGGGCAGTCGCGTTGCTGGTCATCGTAGCATTAGAATAAGCTGCGGCAGTGCCAGCGTCAGATACTCCAATCGCATGTAGAGGACGGTATTGACGATGAAAATAATTTTGATTCTTGCCTGCTCTCTTTTTTCCTTGGCCGCGTTGGCTCATGGCGCCACCCAGGAGCAAGTTTTCTCCACATCCGCGGGGCCGGTCAAGATCACGCCTTTGAACCATGCCAGCACTCGGATCGAAGCGGGCGGGAAGACGATCTACCTGGATCCCGCGCCGCCCGTGAAATTTTCCGGCCTCCCCAAAGCTGACCTCATCCTGATTACCGACATTCACGGGGACCATATGGATCTTGACGCGATCAAGGAAGTTAGCGGTGGCAAGACGGACATTCTGGCGCCGCCGGCAGTGGTTAAAACCGTTATCAGTGCCAAGCCGATTGCCAATGGAGAAACCAAGAGCTGGCAGGGCTGGACCATCGAGGCCGTCCCCGCCTACAACCTGAAGCGCGGCCCGGCGCCGGGAGAACTCTTTCATGACAAGGGACGCGGCAACGGCTACGTTCTCACGTACGGTGGCAAGCGCTTCTACTTTTCAGGCGACACCGAAGGCGTTCCTGAGATGCGAGCGCTCAAGAACATTGATGTGGCGTTCGTGTGCATGAATTTGCCTTACACCATGCCGCCCGATGAGGCCGCGGAGGCGGTCAAAGCCTTCCATCCCAAGGTGGTCATTCCCTATCACTATCGCGGTTCTGATCTGGCGGTCTTTCAGAAGGGATTGGAAGGGACCGGCATTGAAGTCCGGCTGCTTGACTGGTATCCGAAGTAAGCAGGACGGTCGATCCAAAACAAAATCGCGCGCCCGAGGGCGCGCGATCGAGACAAACGGTTAAAGAATAGCAACTAACGATCAAACACCTAGCTTGTCTTGCTCTTCAGCACCTGAATCGCCTTGTGCAGCTGTTCGTCCTGCTGCGGAGCCTGCTTCTTTTCTTCGTCCGCCGGAGTGGCGTTCTCGTCATCGTCGGGAAGCGCGGCGTCATCGTCGGTATCCGCAATCACGATATTGGGCGTGACCGCAGTGTCCTGGATGGCCTTGCCGCTGGGCGAGTAGTACTTGGCCACCGACAAAATCAGCGCCGAGCCATCGGGCAGCGGAATCGTCTTCTGCACTGAGCCATCGCCGAAAGTCTTGTCGCCCACCACATCTCCACGAGCATTCTCGAGCACTGCGGCAGCAACTACCTCGGCGGGTCCAGCCGTGCCCTTGTTTACCAGCACGGCCAGGGGCAGGTTGGTAATGGCCTTCGAAGCGTCCGCGTTGAAAGCTTCACGAGGATATTTCTGGCCCTGCAAGTAAGTGATGGTCCCGTGATTGAGGAACAAGTTGGCAACCGCGATGCCTTCCGATTCTTCGCCCTCAGCGCAATTGCGCAGGTCGAGAATCAGCTTCTTGGCTCCGGACTTCTGCAGCGCCCGAATCTTGGCCGCAACTTCCTGAGACTTGCCCTTGTTGAAAGCATCGACCTGGATGTAGCCGATACCGTCCTCGACCATCTTGTCAGAAACCGCCGGCACGGTGACGATATCGCGGGTAATGACGATCTTCTGCGGCTCGGCGCGGCGGGCCCGAACTACGGACACATTCACGTTCGATCCCGGCTGACCCTGCAGCAGGTTATGAATTTCCGCGAGTGACATCTCGCGCGTGCTCTTGCCTTCAATGGCTTCGAAGATGTCGCTGGCCTGGATGCCGGCTTTGTCGGCCGGTCCGCCCGGAATGACCGAGATCACCGCCGCGTAGCCCACGCGCTTGGACACGGCTGCCCCGATTTCGCCCTTGGCCTCGGTCTGATTGGCCTTGTACTCCTTGAACTCAGCGGCGGTCAGATAGCTGGAGTTCGAATCGAGCGACTCCAGAAGACCGTGCAAGGCGCCATCGGTCACCAGGGAAATGTTGGGTTCTTCCACATACTCGCTGCGCACCCGCGAAAGGACTTCGCTGTAAACCTGCAGCTGGCGGTAAGAGCCATCGTTGTTGGAGGCGCGAACGCCGTCCAATCCGCCCACATACATAAACAGCAGCACGGCGGCGGAGGAAACTACAATTGCAGCCTTGGTCTTCATGGACATCGGATTTAATCTTCTTTGGAGAGAATGATTCCCTGCGTGCTACCGGAATATTATAGCTTCTTTGATGCCGGATTCCTGTTCTTTGCTTCGAGTAAAAATGACCTTCGGTAACTGGCCGTCCCGGATTCCGGTGTCTTGCGGCGCCACTCTCCGGCCAGCATTCACACAAAAGGACTTACTCGTCCTTTTAGCACAGCTGTTTGGTGTATATTTCTCCCGCATCGAGAGGTGAGGCTATGCGAATTCATCCGGTAGGGATCATTGTGATTACGGCTTGTCTCCTGGCCGCGGCGCCCCGATCGGCCCCGGCCCAGTCGGGTGAATGGAAGCAGTTGTTTGATGGCAAAGACCTGGTGGGATGGAAGCATGTTGGCCCCGGCGAGATGACCGTCGAGGATGGGCTGATACGCACCCATGGCGGGATGGGCCTACTTTATTGGACGGGCGGAAAGTTGGGTGATTGCGTGATCCGCGTGGTGTACAAGATGCGCGATCAGAATGATAATTCCGGCGTGTATATCCGAATTCCGATCGAGCCTCGGGAAGCCTGGATGCCGGTGCACTATGGCTACGAGGTGCAAATCGACAACGAACCTGAAAAATCCAATGAAGACGATACTCACATTACTGGCACGCTCTATTCACTGACCAAGCCGCTGGCTCACGCCGGCAAACCCGGGCCGGAGTGGAACACCATGGAAATTACCCTGGATGGGCCGCACACGACGGTGGTGGTCAATGGAGTGAAGGTGACGCAGTTCACGGAAGGCGATCCGGTGCCGGCCAGGAAATTCGATTTTGAGCCGGAACGGGGACCGCGTCCGCAGGAAGGTTACATCGGCCTGCAGAACCACAACGAGAAGGATGTCGTCTTCTTCAAGGAAGTTGCGGTCAAAATGCTGAACAAATAAGACAGTCTCGGTCGTCAGTCCTCAGTCGTCAGTATTCGCTGAAGACTGACGACCGAAGACTGACGACTGATAAGGCGGAGGCTTGATGATCCGGAACGGTTTCTCGCGTCGTGAATTTATTGGGCTCGGTGCGGCTGCGGCCGGGGCATCGCTGGGACTGAAAACCATCCTGCTGGATCCGGACCCGCTTTGGGCCCTGCCGCAAACTGTGGCCGCCAGCGACCGGGTGCGCTTCGGAATGATCGGCATCGGCATGCAGGGATCGGGGTTGCTGGCCAACGCGATCGAGCTGCCGGGAGTGGAATGCGCGGCGGCCTGCGATCTCTATGATGGCCGTCACACGCTGGCCAAGGAGATTGTGCGCCCCAATCTGCCGACCACGCGGCGCTATCACGAGCTGTTGGAGAACAAGGACATCGATTGCATCGTGGCGGCGGTTCCCGACCACTGGCACAAGCAGGTGGTGGTGGACGCGGTCAGCGCGGGCAAGGACATTTATATCGAAAAACCGATGTCGCACACCCCCGAAGAGGGCGTGGAAATGGCGGCGGCGGCAAAAAAGAATGCACGCATTGTGCAGGTGGGCTCGCAGCGCGTAAGTTCTGTGATCTGCGCCAAGGCCAAAGAACTGGTGGCGCAGGGAGCTCTGGGCGATCTGATGCTGGTGGAAGGGTCGCTCGGCCGCAATGATCCGACCGGAGCCTGGGAATATCCGCCACCCCCCGACCTTTCGCCGCAGACTCTCGACTGGGATACCTGGCAGGGAACCGTTCCCAAGCGGCAGTTCGATCCTTTGATATTTGCCCGCTGGCGCTGCTGGAAAGAATATGGGACCGGCGTGGCTGGGGATTTGCTGGTCCATCTGGTGAGCGGGATGCAATACGTGCTGGGCATCAACGAGGCGCCGAAGCGGGCCATGGCGATGGGCGGGATCCTGCGCTGGAAGGATGGCCGGAACATGCCGGATGTGCACTGCACGTTATTTCAATACGGAGAAATCCCGGTGTACATGCGGCTCAGCCTGGGAACCGACATGCCTGAAACCTATCGCTTCCAGGGCTCGAAAGGAATTCTGGAGTTGACCGAGTTCAGCGCTACCTACACTCCACAGGCGGGCGTGGATACATCGCCCAGCTACTACGCGTCGAGCTTCCCGCGCGCCATGCGGGAAGAATATTTCCGGAAATGGCATCAGGAGCACGATGCCGTGCCGGGCAAGGAGCCGGCGCTCGAGGGCACCAGCTATCGCAGCACGTCCTGGGACGACGTCAAGCCGCATCTGTGGAATTTCTTTCAGGCAGTGCGGACTCGTAAACCGGTGGTGGAGGACGCGGTGTTTGGTCATCACGCGGCGCTGGCGTGCCACATGGCGAACCAATCGTACTTCCGCAAGAGCGCTGTGACCTGGGACGAGGAATCGAGCAAGATTAGGAGCTAGAAGCGGGCGCCGGGCGTCAGACCTCAGCCTTGGGATGGGCTGACGTCTGGCGCTCAATGTCCGTTTGCAGGCGCCGCAACGCCGCCACTACACTGCCCATTTCATTTTCCTGAAACAGGCGAATTCCGGCGATTCCAGCCGCGCCCGCCTGCATGCAGGCTTTCGCGTTTTCCAAAGTGACTCCACCCAGGGCTAACACGGGAATCTTTTCCTGACAGGCTTCGTGCAGGGCTTCGAGACCTGCGGGCCTGCCGCCGTCCTTTTCGAAGACTGGCCCGAAGACAACGAAGTCTGCTCCTTCTTGCGCGGCGCGGCTGACTTCGGCCCGCGTATGGCACGATTTACCGATAGTCACCGGGGCGCCGCCGGCAGCTTGCGTCCAAAGTTTTCTTACTTCGGATGGCGAAATATCATCCGAGCGCAGATGCACGCCGCCGGCTCCGCAGGCGAGGGCAATGTCTGTGCGGGAGTTCAGTAGAAAGCCAGTTTTTAGTTCTTGGTTCTCTGTTCTCAGTTGGTGGATCGCGGTTCGGGCCAGGGTTTCAAGGTCGCGGGAAGAAAGGTCTTTCTCGCGCAGTTGGATATAGTCCACGCCGCAGCGAACTGCCTGCGCAATGGTAGCCAGCAATTGCGAGCGACGAGAATCTTCGTCGCCAGGGAATTGCGAACGATCGGTGATGTAGCAGAGAAGCAAGTTGAGTCGTCGGTCGTCAGTTTCTGTCACATCTCGTCCTGACGACTGAAGACCGACCACTGTTAAGGATTGGTTTTCGCGATCTCCGGCACAGCTTCGCCGCGTTTCGGTTGCTGCGGAACGAGATGATACTTGACCAGGCCGTCGCGAAGAAACTCGAAGCCCTCTTCCGGCGAATCTACCATCCGGAACAACTCCAAGTCAGCGGCGGCGATGGTGCCGGCGTCGATCATGGCGTCAAAGTTGATCAGGCGCTTCCAGTACTCGCTGCCATAGATCACAACCAGGATCTTCTTGGCCAGCTTTTGGGTCTGGGCCAGGGTCAGAATTTCAAAGAGTTCATCCAGCGTGCCGAAGCCGCCGGGAAAAATGACCAGGGCCTTGGCCAGGTACGCGAACCAGAACTTGCGCATGAAGAAGTAATGGAACTCGAAGTTCAGCGACGGCGTGATGTAGGGGTTCGGGTTTTGCTCGAAGGGCAAATGGATGTTGAGACCAATGGTCTTGCCACCCGCTTCCTGCGCCCCCAGGTTGGCGGCCTCCATGATGCCGGGCCCGCCTCCGGTGGTTACGACGAAGCGGCGCCGGCGGGCAGGAATCTGCGCCGACCATTCGGTAAGCAGGAAGGCCAGGCGGCGTGCATCCTCGTAGTAGCGTGCCGTATCGATCAAGGCGAGCGCCTTCTTCCGTTCCTCCGCAGGCTGAACTCCGGTTTGCTTGTCCAGGTCAGCGAGGCTCCGATTGGCGCTGGCGTGGCTTTGAAAACGCGCCGAGCCAAAGAAAACTACCGTGTCCTGAATCTGCTCGCGGCGAAAGCGCGAAAGCGGCTCGGTGTACTCCGAGAGGATGCGCAACACACGTCCATCCGGACTGTTGAGGAAGCCTGGATTTTCGTACGCCAGGGGCGCAGATTTGAGTTTGCCGTCACTCATGATGAGATTGTCTTTCCGTCAGGGCTTTCCGTCGTGGAAGTGCACTGCCTCCCAAAATCCGATCCAGATATCGAGCACTCCCAGGCCGCTGCACAGGCCACGAACAAAACCGTTGGAAACGAACGCGCGGAGTCCGGGAGCACCGAGCAGAAAGTGGTTATCGGTCCACTCTGGCCGCCAGGGCAGGATTACGAGAAGAACGCCCATGGTGGCGCAGAAAAAGACGAACAGCAGCGCCAGAACGCGGTTCATCCAGAGCTGAAAGCTCGTCTTGGGCAAGGGCAGGCCTTCCCCGCCGGTTCCATGCACGCCGGATCCACGAAGCGCTTCGTTGGCAACTCGCGGGCAAGGACTCGGAAGGGATTTTGTCGATGGAAGAATCGGGACTTGCGGTCACATCGCGCTCCCATGGGCCGTGCATGCGACCGGCTGGTAATCTCCCGCGCCCGCTCCCAAGCCTAGACGGAAATCCATCTTGCCATTCTACGACTTCAGAGCTTTGATGCGCTCGGCTACATCGCGGTAGTCAATGTTGTTGCCGTATACCTCCATGAAATGGCTCAGGGCGGCGGACTTATTGCCGCCCGCTTCATAAGAGGAGGCCAACTCATAGTTCAGGGCAGTGCGGGTTTCTTCGTCAATCTTGGGCAGCTTGAGGGCGCGTTCATACCAGCGGATCGCGGCTTCAGGCACGCCCTTATCGAGGAAGCACTGCGCCAGCCAGGTGTATGTCTGCATGAGTTGCGGGAAGTCATGACCGCGGTCCACCGCCTGACAGACCTTCTGCAATTCACCGATGGCCTCATCCAGCAATCCCATTTCGCGGAAAGCCACGCCCAGGTTGTAGTGAGTCTCGGGATCTTCCTGGGGATTCGCAGCGTCTTCTTCGAGCTCGTGCTTCAGCTCGCCGAACATGTCGGCCAGATCCACGCTGGCCGCGTCCACTTTCGGCGTTGCCGGCGAGACTTCGGGAGCCAGGGTCCGCTTCTTGGTGGGCTGATAGGTGAAGGTCGGGGACGGCGCTTCCAAGGCCGGGGCTGGAGCAGCTGCTGCAGCCGCGTGAGGCGCGGGCGCGGCCATCGGCTCACGCGCAGCTCGAGCCTGTACGGCCGGTGCCGACGGCGCGGCTGGAGGCGGCGGAGGCAAGAAGGTATCACCCAACGATGCTTCCAGATCGGAGACGAAGCTGCCCAATACTCCAGCGGGCGCTGCCTCCGGGCTGGCCTTGGCATATTCTGCCGGAGCGGGTTGCGGCGTAGCCGGAAATGGATGAAGCGGAATCTTGAACGCCGCGGCCGGAGCCGGTTTCAGGTCGGCAACAAATTCCCGATCTTCAGCGGGTCGTGATTTGGCCGGAGTTTCATCCGCCTCTTCGACGGAAACTTCTTCTTCCACGGCGGCCTGCTTCGACCCGGTTTGGGCCTCGGCGGCTTCGATTTCCTGCCACACCGCGGCCAACTGCGCCGCTCCAGGCTTCAGCTTCTCCAGCTTGCTGAAGACGGTACGGGCCTGTTCGACCATGGAGTGTGCCAGGTAGAAGCGAAGTTCTTCGACGGTTTCGCTGATGGCCTGGGCGCGGGCATGATCGCTGTCTGCATCCGCCGCGTGGGTCTGCTCGGCGAGGGAAGCCGCTTTGGGCTCCTCCGCGATCTCGCCTTCCCACTCAGCAGAGATGTCAATCTCACTCTCGGGCGCGGGCGCTTCTGCATGGACCGCAAATTCGCTGGATGCAGCCGGGTGCGACGGTGCCGACGCTTGTGAGGATGCGGTGTGAAAGAACAGCCCGGAAGTTGAAGGCTCGGGGCTGGCGGGAGCTTCCGCCACGTCAGCCGAAGCGAATCGATCGAATGCTGGCGGGGTAATCGCCGGCGGCGCAAACGCCGCGGCCGATGCAGCCGCGGCATCGCTCTCCTTGATTAACTTGACGGAAGCGCGTTCCTCGTACTTGTCCGCGAGATCTTTGTAGCGGCTGGCCTCGTCGGGATGTCCCGCATCGTGATAGAGCTGCTCCAGATTGCGGCAGCATACGGCGGCCTCACTGAAGCGGCCGGCCCGCGTGTGCAACGCAGCCAGGCGCTGATTGAGGCGCAGGTCGAGCGGGGCCTTGGGGAGAGCCGACATCAGCGGCCCAAGTGCCTTGGCTGGCATGTTGTAGGAAACGAATAGTTCAGCGTCGGTCAATGCGGCCCGCACCGCCAGAGCAACCTCGTCGGGATAGCGCTGGTCGATGAACGGCGCGGTGGCTTCGAGTTCCTCCACCAGGACCGCTCCTTCTTCCGGCGTGATCAGTCGAGAACCGGCGGCGCCTCCGCCCAGCTTGGCCAGTACCTGCTCATAATTGCGGGTGTGGAGGTTGTTCTGTGGCTCCAACTGCGTAAGCTTGAGGTAGCAATCACGTGCTTTGTCGAGGTGTCCGGACTGAACCGACGCATGCGCCAGCAATTCGTACAGCTCGGTAATGTGGGTGGTGTCCCCGGCCTTCTGGGAGAGATCGAGCAGCGTCTCCAGCGCCGACTCGTTCCCGCGCAAATGCCCGATAAGCGAATGCAGGCTTTCGAGAACCTTGCCTGAATCCGTGGCCACCAGCTGATCGCAATACTGTTGATAGAGCTGCAGGGCTTCATTGAAGTGGCCTGCGGCCATGAGCGCGTCCGCGTAGCTGGTAATGGCCCCGGTGTCATGGTGCACGTTGCACAATTTGCCGGCCAGAGTTCCCGCTTCCGGCAGGCGTCCGCTTTGCAGGTAGGCTTGCATAAGCGCGCGCAGTCCGTCGGGGTGGCTATCCAGGTCCGCCACTTTCTCCAGGTTCTTGACCGCTCCCGGCATGTCGCCGGAGTCGAAAGCATTGCGGCCTCGCAGCAGCAGCGCATTGCTGTTGCTCGGATCGAGCGTGAGCATGCGGTTCAGGATTTCTTCCGCGGGCCCCAGTTGACCACGGGCGCGCAAGCTGTCGGCCGCGGCGGCAAAAAGCTGCCAGGCTTCTGTTTTCTTGTTGAGCCGGATGTAAACCTCAGCCAGGCGGGTTCGCATGGCCACATTTTCCGGATCCATTTCCAATGTCTTCTGGAAAATTCGTACTGCCTGTTCCAGCTCGCCGGAGCGCAAAAATTCTTCCGCTACCTGCAGGTACTGCGCTCGGGCATCATTAAAGAGCCCCTGTTGGGTGTAAAGCTCGGCCAGCCGGAGCACGCTCTCCAAGGTGGGTTTCAGCTTGGTGAGCTTCTTGTACATCGCAATGGCTTTGACGGTGAAGCCCTGGGCGGCATAGGCATCGCCCACGCTTTTAAAGGATTCGACAGCCTTGTCGCTTTGACCGAGACGAGCGTAGAGGTCTCCAATGGTATTGGAGACAGTGAGTTCCTTGGGGTCAGCTTTGAGAACCTTTTCGTACTCAGCAATGGCATTTTGCAGCTTGCCCTGCTGGACGAACTTCTCCGCAGCGCTGAGAGCTTTCTGTTTGTTGAAGCCAAAACCGAACGCCATAAGATTGCTGACTCCAGCTCCCGGTTTATTTCCCGCCAGAAAACATCTTCCGTGAGAAGGTTCACCGACGGGTTGGCCATCCGACCGGCCATGTCTGCCGATCATACGTGGGATGGTCTTTCGGACAAGGGTCATTGTAAGACGGGTTACCAAGAATCGTATGGTTACTAAGGGTTACCGAAAGGGAGTGTACGACCGAGTTACGTCCGGAACCACGCTGCTAACCGCATGGAGAGCGGGCATCCGCGCCCTTGGGCACGAATGTCTACAGGGTTCACGGTTTCCCAGGCTGTTACTATTGCGGCACGAGCTGTTCTTGTAAGATTGTTGCCGGAACATTCAGCGTCCCGGGGGGGCACGCTGGGTTTGAAGCCTCGCTTCGCGAACATTCGCTACATTCCTATTCACGAAGTAAAGACCTGATTCGGCCCAGGTATGATTCCCCCCTGCGGCGATGAGGGAGAACGATGGGCAGATGGCTGACGTGGGTATCGCACCACCGCCTGACGGGCTGGGCCTGCTCCCAGTGTGGCTGGACCTTTCCGGTTCCGTCCATGCTGACCGATAAGGATGCAAAGAGTGCCTATGACCGCCTGGCGGCAAGCAAGTTCCAGGAACACGAGTGTGCGGTGCACGGCGAACCTGCGGTGCTGGCTGACTCTGAGAGTTTCGCAGCCCGCGCCCGGAAGCTAGTCACACGAGGTTTCAAGCCCAAAGACGCTGCTCAGATCACTCTGCAGGAAATCACCTTCGAGAATCGCAACGACCCGACCGCTTCCCAAAGAGCGCAAGCCGACGCGGAAGACTTTCTTCGCCGGGTCAAAGACGGCCTGATCTGATCCGGCGCGGCAGTCAGTTTTCGCTTTCAGGAAAATGCGCGTGTCGGCTCGCGCCTAGGAGCGCCGAGGCGTAATCGCGGTTTAGTGCCCGAGGTTGGCTGTTCGCCGCCGCCTCGAGCACTACTCCGCGGTCTTTCAAGTTGACCGCTTCCCCAACCCTATTGCCGTTTCCCCAGATGCGGCTGGATTGAGGACTTGCTCTCTCCAGCAAGAATCAGTTCGGCAGAGTTCCCGCGCTCTGCAATCCACTCCCAGACCCGGCGTCCATTGGTGTCGAGCGAACATCGCGCCTCGCCGTAATCGGCCAGGCGATTCAATACGGTAGTCACTGAGGCGATCGGGTCCTTGTGGCGTTCCAGCACTTCGGGAAATCTCTGCTGCAACGCCTGGCAGACCAACCGGGCGCCGAGGGGTTTAGTTGCTTCCATCAGGACCACACGACAGGCTCGGGTGAACCCGGGCTGGCGACTGGCGGACTTGCGATCGAGGAAGGTGAGCAACTGATCGCTAAGCACGGAATCGCCGAAAATATTCGCCAAACCAGCCAGAGTCTGTTTGATGGTGCCAATCCGCTTCATGAGTTCTGCCCGACGCCCAAGCAGTTCGTGAAGCTCTCGTTCCGCCGAGCGGATGACCTCCTGAACATGCAGGTCAGCCGCTTGCGATTGCCCGTTGCTTTGGTTCGTTCCGGTTTCCATTCAGCCCTCACTTGGGTGATTGCAATTGTTAAGTGTCTACCGTGGATTGCCCGCCTCTGCAGTTTGGACGTGTCCAGAGCGCTTCCGGACAGCACGAGTGAGTGATTTTGACAGTGGAAGCTGCTGACCGATGGAATCGTTGGCTTGCCAGACCTGGGTCAGCACGTGGTCGCCCGTTGCGCTGTCGAACACCAGCTTGGGTAGAGCTGGACCGTTAAATGCCTGCACCGATTGGGTCAGCACACGGACCAGCACGTGGTCGGCGGAGTCGCGCAGCTCAAGCTGCGAGGGTTCGATGGTCTTCAATGTGTAGTGTCCAGCGGGAAGCACCTGGCTGCCCACCGTGAAGTCGAATGGAATATTCGCTTCGATCAGCCGCGTGACCCGTTGCGCGTGGGCCGCAGGGCCCAACATCAAAGTTCCGAGAACGAAGGTGACGAGAAAAACTGAAGCTAGCGTGCGTACAACCTGGCTCTTCATAACAACCTCCCCTTGTGTGTCTAGCGTGCTGGTTCGATCTGCGCCTTGGCGGATACGGCGGCCGTCATCACGGAGTCTGCGGCGAAAGTGCCGCCGCTGCTATCCGCTTCTTGCCGTCAAATCCGATTCCGGCTCATGTAGCGATTGGACGGGATTTTGGATACATGAGATTTATTGTTTGTTTTCATCGAATGCATGAACTAGACTCATGTTGGAATGAGCCCGAAACTGGAAGTCCGGCACCTCAAGCTGCTGGTGACCGTTGCCGAGGAAGGCAGCGTGACCGAGGCGGGCAGACGCCTGCACCTTACGCAATCCGCGCTGAGTCACCAGTTGCGGGATGCGGAAGAAAAGCTGGGAACGGCTCTGTTTTTGCGACTCGGAAGGAAAATGGTGTTAACGCCGGCCGGCGAACACCTGATCGCATGTGCACGCCGGGTGCTCGGAGAACTTCATGAAACCGAGGTGCAGATCGAGGGGCTCAACGGCGGCGGGCGCGGCGAGATACGGTTGTGCACCGAATGCTACACCTGCTATCACTGGCTGCCGCCCGTGCTGGGGAAGTTTCACGACAAGTTTTCCAAAGTAGAAGTGAATATCGTTGCCAGCGTGACTTCGGATCCGGCAGCGGCTTTGCTCGAAGGCAAACTGGACGTTGCCATCGTCAGCTGTCCGCCGCGCAACAAGAGCCTTCGAGTGACTCCCATGTTCGAGGACGAGTTGTTTCTGGTGATGTCCCCGAAGCACCGCCTGGCGTCGGCCAGCCTGGTGCGGCCCAAGGACCTGGAGACGGAGACGATTCTGATCTATCCTCCGCGCGAAGAAAGCACTCTGATCAACAAACTGTTGAAGCCGGCCGGAGTGGAGGCGCATCGGGTCATCGAAGTTCCTCTTACGGAGGCGATTGTTGAGTTGGCCGGCGCCGGGACTGGGATTGGCTTTCTGGCTCGCTGGGCGGTGGCGCCGGCGGTCCAAGCGGGTAAGGTTGCGATCCGGCCAATGAGCGGTCGCGCTTTTCGGCGGCAGTGGTACGCAGTCACGCTGCGCAATCAGCCCGCGCCCCCTTTCCTCACGGAGTTTGTGAATCTGCTGTCCAACTTCTGCCCGAAAAACGCGCGGCGCATGTCGGCGTAGTCCGAACTATCTCCCTGTCATCCTGAGCGGAGCTTGCACTTCGCACGGCGAAGCGCATGCGCAGTCGAAGGACCCCTATCGCAACCACGTTCTTGCCGGGACTCGGGATCCTTCGACTGCATGGATGCTTCGCTGTGCGAAGCATCCCCTCCGCTCAGGATGACAATTGCCGCTCACAATGCGCTAAAGCGATACCATCCTAGGCATGGAGCGGCGCTCCGTTGTCGAATATCTCGATAGCTTTCTTCGGCGAGGGCGGGAGTGTGCTTACGTTCAGCGGCACGGATACCGCACCGTACGCTGGAGCTACCGGCAAGTGGCGGAGGCCGCGTTTCAGTTTGCCCGCGAACTGGAAAAGCGCGGAATTGGCAAAGGCGAACGCGTCCTGCTGTGGGGACCGAACTCTGCCGAGTGGGTGGCGGCGTTTTTCGGTTGCGCTCTGCGCGGCGTGATTGCAGTTCCTATCGATGACGCCGGCGTGGCCGATTTTGCCCGGCGTGCCTATCAGCAGGTGGACGCAAAGCTGCTCGTGTGTTCGCGAGAACATGCCCCGGCGGATCCGATCCCGGTTTTGTTTCTCGACAATTTGCAGGAGACATTGTCCGCCCATCCGTCCGCACCTTACGATGCGACAGCGGTGGGCTCGGCGGACATCCTGGAAGTCGTTTTTACTTCCGGCACCACCGCCGTACCCAAAGGCGTGGCGATCACGCACGGCAATGCGCTGGGCAACATTGCGCCGCTCGAGGCCGAAATCCAGAAGTACTTAAAGTATGAACGTTTGGTCCATCCTGTTCGCTTTCTAAACTTGTTACCCCTAAGCCACGTGTTCGGTCAGTTCCTGGGAATATTCTTGCCCCAGCTGATGGGCGGGACCGTCATCTTTCAAAGCGCCCTCAACCCTGGCGAAGTCATTCGCACCATTCGGAGCGAGCGAGTGTCGGTGCTGGTGGCGGTGCCACGCATGCTGCAATCGCTGAAAGAAAAAATTGAACGTGATCTGGAAGACGACGGCGAACTGCAGGATTTCCGGCGGAGGTTCCAGGCGGCGGAAGGCAAGCATTTTCTCCGCCGCTGGTGGATTTTCCGGCGAGTGCATCGCCAGTTCGGATGGAAGTTCTGGGCGTTCATCTCCGGAGGCGCGGCCCTTGATCGCGTGACCGAAGACTTCTGGGGGCGGATGGGATATGCCGCCATTCAGGGCTACGGACTTACGGAGACTACATCGATCGTCAGCGTGAATCATCCCTTTCGCCTTGGCCATGGATCCATCGGGAAGGTGCTGGCGGGACGCGAAGTGAAACTCGCTCCCGACGGCGAGATTCTGGTGCGCGGCAGCGGGGTTGCAGCCGGGTATTGGACGGGAAAAGAACTGCGGCCGATCACGGCGGAGCAAGGCTGGTACGGGACGGGAGACATCGGGGCGCTTGACGCCCAGGGCAATCTGTATTTCAAAGGCCGCAAGAAAGATGTGATCGTCACTCCTGCGGGTATGAAGGTTTATCCCGAGGACCTTGAAGCTGCGCTCCGTCGCCAACCCGAAGTGAAGGATTGCGTGATCGTGGCGCTGCCGAGAGATGGAAATGCTGAACCGTGTGCGGTGGTGATCCTGCGGGAAAAGAGCGTTGATCCGGAACCAGCAGTCAAGCGCGCCAACGAAACCTTGGCTGAATACCAGCGCATGCGGAACTGGTTTGTGTGGCCTGATGAAGATTTTCCGCGCACATCCACACAGAAGCCGCGGATCAACGCGATTCAGCCGGTTGTGCTGGCCGGACTGACAGGGAAACAGGCACCGGCAGCCGGATCGAATGCGTTGGCCGAGTTGCTGGCGCGAGTGAAAGGAAAATCCGCGGGAGAGCCGGGAGAATTGAGTCAGCAGTCGAATCTCGAAAGCGATTTGAATCTGAGTTCGCTTGATCGCGTCGAATTGCTGGGTGCGCTCGAAGACCGGTATCAGGTGGATTTGAGCGAGACCCGGTTCGCCGCAGTGAAGACGGTGGGCGATCTGGAAAGCATGCTGCAGGGCAAGCTTCCGCCGCGAGTGCTGTATCACTATCCCGCATGGGTGCAGCATTGGCCTACGACCTGGGTGCGGCTGGCAATCCATTACCTGCTCTTACGTCCGGCGGTATTTCTGCTGGGGTGGCCACGCATTGTGGGGCGGGAAAGCTTGCGCGGAGTGCGCGGCCCCGTGCTGGTCGTGTGCAATCACATTGACGACGTGGATGTCGGCTTTGTGCAGACCGCATTGCCTGCTCGCTTCCGCCATCGGCTGGCGACGGCCACAGGAGGGGAAGCGTTGGAGGCACTGCGCACTCCGCTATCGGGGCGAAGCGTCTTGGGCAAGGCCTATGACCGTGTGAAGTGGATCCTGGGTGTCTCGCTACTCAACTTGTTTCCCCTGCCGCGCGAGGCCGGTTTCCGCGAGAGCTTTTCCTTTGCGGGGGCGTCCGTGGACCGCGGCTATAGCATTCTGGTTTTTCCGGAGGGTCACCATACGACGGATGGCAAGATTCGTCCGTTTCAGGCAGGCGTGGGATTGCTGGCCAACAACCTGGCAATACCGATCGTGCCAATGCGGATTGATGGACTGTTCGAATTGAAGCAGACCAGGAAAAAAGTTGCCGCGCCGGGGAAGATACAAGTGAAGATCGGAGCTCCGGTGCGGTTCCCGCCGGAAAGCGCGCCCGAGTGGATCGCCGCCGAGCTGCACAGGGCGGTGGAAAACTTGTAAGAGCCTCGAATCCGACGATATTGCCACGTTGTTTATTCATCTTGTTACCGTGAGCGCAAACCCGCAGATCGATCTCCGCATCGAAGTTTGAGCGTGTAGTATTTTTTCAAGGCGCCGAGTGTCGCTCGGCTTGGGCGGGTCCTTTCGACTCGCTCAGGGCGGGGTTCAACCTGTCCCCACACGAATCGTTTTGAAGCGACGAAATCTACCGGAGGTTGCAGGACATGGTTTTCGATATGAAGCAGGCATCCCGAGTCGTGACGGCCTTCGTTCTGGCCGCAGTTTTTGCTCTTCCTCAGAACCTGGCAGCGCAAGCGGCCACACACGTGGTGAGTTCTTCTGACCTGCAGCAGGCTGCGGTGAAGGCTTCGGCGGTACGGCAGCAGAACATGGAGCAGGTCCAGCAATTCTTCTCGTCGGAGAAGGCGGAGCACGCTTTGCGGTCCGCTCGCATGAATCCGCAGCAGATAAAGAACGCGGTCGCCACGCTCGACGACAGTGAATTGACCCAACTGGCTTCACGCGTAAACAAAGCGCAGGCGGACTTTGCAGCCGGCAGCCTGAGCGATCGGGACCTGATCATTATTCTTGTGGCTATTGCCGCGCTGATCCTGATCATTGTTGCGGTTCGCTAGGGTTGCGGCATGGTTGGTCGAATCGTCAGGATCGCCGTGGTATTGCTCGGGGTCTGCGCCATGCTGGTGGCCGCGGACCTTCCGGGCGTATGGCTTGATGTTCCTTTCGTAAAGCAGGAGAAAGACGGCTGCGGCGCCGCCAGCATTGCCATGGTGATGCAATACTGGCAGGCCCATCAGGGGCAGACGGCGAATGATACTTCCGACCCGATCCTGATTCAGCGCACGCTGTATTCCGCCAAAGCCCACGGCACCTACGCTTCCGATATGGAGCGGTACTTTCAGGAGAAGGGGTTCCGCACGTTTACAATTCGCGGTGAGTGGGAAGACCTCCAACATCATCTCGACAAGGGAAGGCCCTTAATCGTTGCCCTGAAGCCCGCGTCCGGTGGCGCATTGGGCGTTGTTGCTCTGCACTATGTAGTCGTAACTGGCCTGACGCCGGAAGCTGTGGTGGTCAACGATCCCGCGCAACGCAAGCTGCTGAAGCAAGACCGGTCCGGCTTCGAACGGGAATGGACCGCAGCCGGAAAATGGACGCTGCTCGCATTACCTCAAACCCAGTCCCGCTGATTCTCACCGCAGTTTTCTTATTCCTTTTCCTCGGTACCGCCGGCGCGCAGACGTCAGATGACTCACTCGTCGCCCGGGCCAAACAACTTTCCGCGGAACAGCGCTGGCAGGAAGTGGTCAGCCTCGCCCAGTCGGCTACAAATTCGTCAGCTGAACTCGATTTCTATTACGGCACGGCCCTGGCGCAGTTAGGTCGCCTGGACGACGCGCACGACACATTTGCGGCCGGAGCCCGGCTTCAGCCTGGCGATAAGCGTTTTCCGCTGGAACTGGCCGGAGTCGCATTTAGGCAGAAGCGATACTCGGTCGCGGCGCACCATTTGCGGCGGGCGTTGCATCTCGATCCCGCCGATGCCTATGGCAATGATTTTCTTGGCACCGTCTACTTCCTGCAGGGCAACCTCGAGGCGGCACTCAAGTATTGGAACCGCGTGGGCAAGCCGCAAATTGTGGAGGTACGCAGCCAGCCTACGCCGCAAGTGAATGCCGCGCTGCTCGATCGCGCCATGGTCTTCGCGCCCGCCAGCGTCCTGCATCAGCCTGATCTGCTGACGACCAACGTCCGCATTGACGGCTTGCAGATTTTCCCTCGCTACCAGTTTGATCTGCAGGCCCGGGACGACGGTAGGTTTGACATCCTCTTCCGCAACCGCGAGCGAGACGGATGGGGCCAGGGCACGCTGGAAGAATTGTTCCTGCTGTTTCGGCAGTTGCCCTTTCAGAGCATTACTCCCGAGGTCTACAACCTGCATCATCAGGCCATCAACTTCGTCTCACTGTATCGCTGGGATGCGGAGAAGCGCCGGCTGGGGGCGCAACTGTCTGGGCCGTTCAAGGACCCAAAATTCCGCTACGGGCTGACGGCCGACTTGCGCAGCGAAAACTGGGATATCAGAGATTCTTTTCAGGGGTCGGCGCCAGTGCTAGGGCAGCTTCAATATGCGCCGAGAATCCGTGGGCGCAGACTTTGCTTCGATGGAAAGCGGACGCTGGAAGTGGTCGGCCGGGGCCGAAATTTCGCATCGCGACTTCCGCAGCGTAATTCCTGGGACGGTTCTGTCGCCGAGCCTGCTGGCCAAGGGCTACCAACTTAAGCAAGTTGCGCAGCTGGACGCCGCACTATGGCGTTGGCCCGAGCACAGATTCACGTTCGAGGGCGGCGCGTCGTCGCAGGCCGGGCGGATCTGGTCGGAGCCCTCGCACTCCTTCGAGAAACTGCAGGGCTCGTTGCGCCTACACTGGCTCCCGCAGGCCGAGGGCGACGACTACGAGATACAGAACCGGGTCAGGGCCGGCAAGACGTTTGGAGATGTCCCCTTCGACGAACTCTTCATGCTGGGCCTGGAGCGCGACAACGATCTGGAGATGCGGGGGCACATTGGAACCCGCGATGGCAGAAAGGGAAGCGCTCCGTTGGGACGAAATTATTTCCTGTCCAATTGGGAAGCCGATAAGAACGTCTATCGCAACGGGATCTTCACCGTGAAGTTAGGGCCGTTTCTCGATACGGGGAAAATTACCGATGCCTCACCGGGATTGGGTTCGCATGAATGGCTCTGGGACCTGGGGGTGCAGGCCAAAGTGCGAGTCTTTGGAGTGGGAGTTGCGTTCTCTTATGGCAAAGACCTGCGGACGGGAAACAACGCTTTTTATGTGACTGTGCGATAGAGCTATAATGTGCGTGTCATGAAAACCACCAAGACATTTTCGTTTGCCGTTGGATTGTGTTTGTTCTTCGCCCTGTCGATCGCAGCAGCTGCCAAGACTACCGTGGAACTCAAAGACGCTCAGGGCAAGAGCGTCGGGACGGCGGTACTGGCGAGCAAGGGAGCGTCGTCAGGCGTGGTCATGCAGCTCAAGCTCCATGGCCTGCCACCCGGGGAGCATGCGTTGCACTTCCATCAGAAGGCGCAGTGCGATGCGCCGGATTTCAAGTCGGCGGGGCCGCACTTTAACCCGGAGGGAAAGAAGCACGGCCTGGAGAATCCGGAAGGCCACCACGCCGGGGACATGCACAACTTCACCGTGAACGCCAAAGGTCAGGCCAAATTCAAGGTGGTAAATAAGGACGTAACGCTCGGCGACGACAGCCATTCACTGTTCAGCAACGGCGGTACGGCGCTGGTGATTCATGCCAAAGCGGACGACTTGAAGACTGACCCGGCCGGGAATGCCGGGGACCGTATCGCCTGCGGTGTAATCACGAAATAGTCGGCGCGGGGCCGGATAACACAGTATGAACAGGTTATGCACAAGTTTGAGGCCCCAAAATACAGTGAAGACCCTATAGACCATGTAGTTTGGGCCTTAGCTCATCAGTCGTAGTTGCCCTCCAGCAGCCACTGCCCGCTGAACAGATCCCGTACCAGGCGATAGAGTGTGATGCCGCTGCCTTGCTGCAAAGCGATGTCCCACTCGTCGCGCGCCCATCCTTCCTGCTCCCACCAGTCTCCGGAGGAGCGCCAGGGCCCGGCAGCCCAGAGAATTTCTCCGCATATTTCCTTTTGCGTTGGATCTTTATACTTTGGACAAGCGATGTGCGCCGGCCTGCCCTCCTGCAGGGTTACCGTGGCGCGTAACGGCGGGCGGAAAATACGCATGGCGGTGACCGCGACTTCGTTTTGTTTTTGAAGTTCCGGGGATTCTTCTGCGCTCCGGGAGGCCTTTGGCTTGCGAGCGGCCTGCTCTGGCATCTGGCTGGGGGCAAAACGTTGCATCCGGAATGCTTCCGGACGGTGAGTGTCGAGCAGTTGCAGCGATCCCACTTTATTCTCGCCCACAATGCTCGCGATCCTCGCCAGGGTGAGTTCCAGTTTCTCTGGCTCCGGGGATGGAGGCAGAAACAATCCACTTTGCGCTGCACGCGGCCGCACCGGTTCCGCCGACAGCTCGATCCTGATGATGGGAGCGCCCGGCGGGTGCGCATTTAAATCAAGTTGCAGCAGCTTGAGGAAAACTTTGGGATCAAGCAACGGGACGGGGAGGCGGAGGGTGCGGCGGAAAATCTGTCGGGCTTGCGCGCCCGTCCCGACGTGGTCTGTGAAGCCACCCACGTCTAAAGTCAGCGTCAGATTCAATTCCTGAGTGGACAGGGCTCGCGCATCCAGGCGGGCGCACAGCTGATCGAGTAACCGGGCCAGCAGAAACGCCAGCGGTTCCAGCAGCACCAGGGGATATTCCAGCTCGATGGCTTCGGCAAAACCCAGTGGCGGCTCGACCGGAACCAACGATCGGGATGTGCAACCGCGCGCCAACTGTTGCAGGCGAATGCCTTTCTGTCCCAGACGCTCGCTCAATGCGATGTCAGGCAACACCGCCAGAGCGCGAAGATTCCGAATGCCCCAGCGCTGGAGTATGTCCAGAATTTCAAAATTGGGAATTTCAAGATCGTGCTCCGCGGTAAACAACACCTCCAGAGGAAGATTGCCCAACTGCTCCGCTTCTTTTCCTGGGGGAATCACGATCACTCCAGAAAAGCCGCGGGCGGCGAGCCTGGCCGTATCCGGATTCGAAGCCACAGCGACGTTGGCCTCGAGGCCGAGACCGGAAGCGCGCCGGGCCACCGCGCGCGCGATTTTCGGCAGCGGCCCAAATAGCGCCTCCATACCATCAAGATCGAGCAGCACCGTGTCGGAACCCGCGTCTTCGACTCGCGGCGAAAATGACTGGGCGCAGTCGAGCAGCGCAGCATGGGCAGCAACTTCCTGTAATAAGGAGCGTGGACGCAGCATCAGGCCCGGGCAGGCTTCCACCTGAAGCTTGGTCATTCCCGGTGAAATTCCCGCGTGCCGGGCTTTTTCGTTCAAAGCAAAAATGGTTTGCAGCGGCGGTTTGCCTTCGAGCACGGCCAGTGCCTGGGAACGAAGGCTGGGTTTGGCACGCAGCAGGGCTTCGACGGGAAAGTCGGGGACGAAGATGCAGGCAAAGGCAGTCATTCTAGTCGTCAGTCGTCAGTCGTCAGAGAAAAGCTGTCAGCTATCACTTGTACCGCCGGCGTCCCGCCCTCGCTGTGGGAGAAATCCCGCGCTACAAAATCCGCACCGCTTTCGTGGTGAATGCTGTAGTGACGCTTTGTGCCGGTTTTCGCTGCAAACGCGAACGCAGCAGCTCTCCTTCCACGCGCAGTCCATCCAAAAGTTGCGTGTGAGCTGGGCCAGGGCCGCTTTTCGCTGAGAGCTGAGAGCTGACAGCTGACAGCTTTATCAGCACTGAAGCGCAAGTCTGAGCGCAGGGCGCCTGGGCCACGACCAGGAGCACAGTGGGGGTAGGCTCAACGGCACGCTGAAAGCGAAACCATGAAGCCAGCGGAATACGCCGCGCCGCCGAATCGGGCACATCCCCGAGATCGATTGCCACCAGCCCAAAGCCGCCGCTTTGCAAGAGTAGATCAGTAACTCGCAGTGCCTGCTCGATGCGGACTTCGGAAGTCGGACGCCGGACGTTAGACCTCAGACTTCGGACGCCAGACTTTGAAAGAGGTTCAGGGGCTGACGCCCGAGGTCTGACGTCTGAAGTCCGAATCCACAGCAATCTTTCCAGCTCAACTCCGGTGGCAGCAGCCGAGGCCGCATCGAGTGCGTCCGTGGTATCCACCAGGGCGCAGACTTCACGGCGGCGGGTGGCTGCAGCCAGGGCAGCCAGCAACACGCTGGTGCGTCCGGAAGAGGCGGGCCCGCAGATTTCGCTCAAACATCCCCGCGGCAGGCCGCCGGTAAGCTCATCAATCTCGCGAATCCCGCTGGAGATCATTTCCGGCGTGGGCCGCACCTCGAGCCGCGAGGCTGCGGTCACTCCGGCCAGCTTGGGCAATGCCGCCAGGCGTTGCAAAACCAGCGCCGGTTCCTTCGGAGACGCAAAGACAATCGCCCGGCCCGCCGGGCCGGAAAAAAGCGGGGAAGCCATAGGACCTCAATATTTCAGGGAACGCCGGAGCGGCAGAGCCGGGGCTGCGAATCGCAGTTTCGCTTTTTATTCGCTAGCAGAAATTAGCTTCAGAAGGGGAGATTGTCAAGAGATAAGCTGGAGGCTGGCTGAAAACCAGCGATTCCGGCCAGCACGGCCTCAGACCAAGAAGCCGCGCACGGGGAAGACAGAAGCCAGTGATTTTGCTTTGGTATAATGACTGCTCTCCTTGCGGCGCTATCGTCTAGGGGTTAGGACGGAAGATTCTCAATCTTCAAACACGGGTTCGATTCCCGTTAGCGCTACCAACTTTTCAATAATTTACAACCAGATCCATCCTGATTCCCAACACGCCGACTGAAAACCGTTGCCCGGGTCCCTTGTCTTAATATGCCTTGACACGTATATGCTCTTTAGAGTATATGAAGAGAGTGGAATCTGTCTTTGAAATCATTGCGGAGCCGAACCGCCGCGCGATATTGAGCCTCCTGGTCTCGTCCCAACAGTCGGTGGGAGAGATCGAGCGTCAACTTCGTATGCCGCAGCCAACCGTGTCAAAGCATCTGCGAGTGCTGCGCGAGGCCGGTTTTGTGGAATCCACGGTGGACGCACAGCGCCGTCTCTACCGGCTGAAACCCGAACCGCTTCAGGAGTTGGATGCCTGGCTGGCTCAGTTCCGCCGGTTCTGGTCCGCTCACGTAGATGCTCTCGAGCGCCACCTTGATCGAATGGATCACGACCGCATGGATCAACGTCCGCATGGATCATCAGCACGACCGAAGAAGAAGACAAGGAGAGGAAGATGAGCGATCGCGCACAATACATGCCGGGTCCGGCCAGCGGGGCGCAGGTACGAAAAGACCGGGGACAAGACGGCGAAGAGAAGTGGACGCTCATTCTCGTCCGGGAGCTGCGTCACTCACCGGAAAAAGTCTGGCAGGCGCTGACCGACCCGGCGCATCTGCGCGAGTGGGCGCCCTTCGACGCCGATGGGAGCCTGGCTACGGTCGGAAGCACAGTGAAGCTCACCACAGTGGGAGCGCCCGCGCTGCACGTTACCGAAACAACTGTGACGCGAGCCGACGCGCCCAACCTGCTTGAGTATAAGTGGGGTGGTTTCGATATGCGGTGGGAACTCGAAGCCTCTGGTGGCGGTACACGCCTGACGCTCTGGACCAACATCGGTCACCGCTTCATCGCCATGGGCGCTGCGGGCTGGCACATCTGCTTCGACGTGCTGGATCGCCTTCTCGCCGGTCAGCCCATTGGCCGCATCGTGGGCCCCGCGGCCATGAAGTTCGGTGGCTGGCAACGATTGAATGCCGAGTATGCCAAGCAATTCGGCGTTGAAACGCCCGACTGGCCGCCTCAGGCGGCTCAGAAGTCCTGAATTGAGGGATCGCAAAGCTATGCAGCAACCACTCAAGAGAAATAAAAGGGAGTTGTCACCAGAACAGCGAGAAGAATTGCTCGGGGCATTGAAAGCCCGT
Organism: Terriglobia bacterium; assembly: GCA_963698825.1. Taxonomy (GTDB): domain Bacteria; phylum Acidobacteriota; class Terriglobia; order Terriglobales; family Acidobacteriaceae; genus JAIQFF01. The sequence continues at coordinate 145,485 of CAVOSG010000005.1, forward strand.
TTCGAAAAACACATGAACCGCCATCAGGATCTTGCATGGGCCAACGTGCAAGCCAAGTTGGAACGCAATTCTGAAAAACTGTGGTCACTCAATGAAATGGAAAGAACTGGCGGTGAACCGGATGTCGTTGGTCACGATAAAAAGACGGGCGAATACATCTTTTACGATTGTTCACCGGAAAGTCCGAAAGACCGTAGAAGCGTTTGTTACGACCGGGAAGCGCTGGACTCAAGGAAGGAAAATAAACCAAAAGACAGCGCCATGGATCTGGCAGCCGCCATGGGCGTTGAGCTCCTAACGGAAGAACAATACCGGGGGCTGCAGAAACTTGGAAATTTCGATACGAAAACGTCGAGCTGGGTCAAAACACCTTCTGCGATCAGAAAACTCGGCGGCGCCCTCTTTTGTGATCGCCGCTACAACACTGTTTTCCTGTATCACAACGGTGCGGAATCTTACTATGCCGCCAGGGGGTTCCGAGGCGAACTAAGGGTCTGACGAGAATGGTCCTATGCTCACCGAGGGTGGCCCACTCAAGCCCGCTTTTGGCTTGAGTGGGGCCGTTTCGACGGCTGCCGGATAAGTGACGCTAGCGTCACCGATAAATGGAGACAAGTTGATCATGAAAGAGTCCACCCAACGTTCGATTTTTCGCTGGATTCACATCATCTTCAGCATTCCGATACTCGGTTACATTTACAGTCCGTTTGAAAAACTCCCGGATTATGCTCCTCCAACCCGGTATGTTTTTCTTCCGGTAATGGTCCTTACGGGATTGTGGATGTGGAAAGGCCATGTGCTTCGACGACTTATTTCGAAGAGATCGGGGTAGTGATTGTGACCTGCGAAAATCCCCACTCAAGCCAAAAGCGGGCTTGAGTGGGCCACCCGTCTTGATCCGCACAAGGAGACCTGATGACCTCGAAACCGAAAAATACGATCTGCCTCTGGTTCAACAAGGACGCACACGACGCGGCGCGCTTTTACGCCGCGACCTTTCCGAATAGTGGAGTGACCGCTGTTCACAAAGCGCCCGCTGACTACCCGGGCGGCAAGAAAGGTGATGAGCTTACGGTGGAGTTCACGGTTCTGGGCATCCCCTGTCTCGGTCTCAACGGCGGCCCGGCGTTCAAGCACAGCGAGGCCTTCTCCTTCCAGATCGCGACGGATAATCAGGAAGAGACGGACCGCTACTGGGACGCGATCGTCGGCAACGGCGGCCAGGAAAGTGAGTGCGGTTGGTGTAAGGACCGGTGGGGCCTCTCCTGGCAGATCACCCCGCGAGCGCTAACGGAGGCGCTTGCGGCTGGTGGCGCTGAGGCAAAGCGTGCCTTCGAGGCGATGATGCCGATGAAAAAGATCAACATCGCGACCATCCAGGCGGCGCGGCGGGGCTGACGCGGATACCGCGGGCTACGTTCTCCGAGCGGCATCCGCATTTGGATTCGGCAAACTATTTAGGCATGGGGACCGAAACGGCCTTGCCTGCGCCACGCTCCGCAATCCAGATCGTGTCGCCCACAGGTTCGACTCCGGTTGGTGTGTCGAGTCCGTCTTTGATTACGGTCACGCTTGCCTTATCGCCATTTACGGTGAGGGCGGAGATTTTGCCGCTGCCATTCTCTGCGACGATGAGCTTGCCGTTGGCGGCGCGCATACCATCGGGACCTTTTACCGGCTGGTCCATCCAGATATCGACAGGTGGGCCCACTTTTCCAGTGGCATCGACGGGGATGCGGTAGAGCTTGTTGAAGATCACGTTGTTCACATAGAGCGTGCCATCCAGGAAGGTGATGCCATCGACGCCCCTAAGCGTCGCATGCTCCAGGTAAAGCTCCGCAGTGGACGCGCCGGCAGGCAGTCTGAAGATTCTGCCAGGTATGGTGTCAGTAATATAGAGCGCCTTGTCCGGTCCGATCACAAAGTCGTTGCACACATTGTCGTCCCCGGGCAAGTTCCAGCGAATCTTGGGCGCGCCAGTAGCGAGATCAAAGCTTCTCAGTGCAGTATGCCGCCGTGCCGGAGTGGTGTTCGGTACCGGCGTCAGTTGACATGTCCACAAGGTATTGCTGGCAGCGTCCGCCAACATGCCGAGGAAGAACGTCCCCGGGGCCTCTGCGCTGGCGTCAATAAACTTCTCGGCGTTGAAGCCCGGGCGCACTCTGTAGACGAACGGCGAACTGGCACTGCCAACAATCAGCACGCCACCGGGCGCCATGGTCAAACTTTCCGGCTGCGATTTCGCATCACCGATCAGGATTTCCGCGGCGAACGTGGCTTGCGCAAAGCTAATACTAATGACGAGAACAACCCAGGCAGCAAGACGTCGAGTGTACGAGACACGCATTGTCAAATCTCCTCAGAGGCGATTTTCCGTGCCGTTCATCATAATTCATATGGGCCGAGTGCCCCACTGAAGCCAGTTGACTCGAAAAAAGCGATAGATGAAACTGTCCTGGCTTTCAGAAAGCATAGCGACCATGAGAACGGACCTGCTGCGATTCAACGGTGCTGTCGAGCGCGATCCTGCCATCGAGACGTGGATGAAAGAGCATGCAGGTGAATTGGGAGCCATCGCGCATCGGTGGTTCAAGGCGATGCGCAAATGCGGAGACGAAGTTCGAGAGCTCTTGCATGACGGCTGTCCGGTTGCATGTTTGGGAGATGCACCCTTTGCCTACGTCAATGTCTTCACTTCGCACGTGAACGTGGGGTTCTTTCAGGGTGCAACACTGCCGGATCCGGCCCGCTTATTACAAGGCACCGGCAAGTTTATGCGCCATGTGAAGCTGAGACCGGGGACGGCCACAAACGCCGCAGCTCTAAACAGGCTCATCGATACCGCATACTCGGACATAAAGGCGCGCGTCGAACACGGCTAGCTTCGAGAAACGTCGTACGACAGTGGCCCATTCAAGCCCGATTGTGGCTTGCGTGGGGCAGTTCGACAGAGTGGGTTCAAGAATCCGCGTGCATGCGGACTAGCGATTCGCTAATCGCAAACTCTGCCATGATCCGTCGGTTGTCCAACCGCCATCCACAGCGATTGCCTGGCCATTGATGAACGCGCTCTGTTGCGGGTCCGCGAGAAACGCTACGGCATTGGCGACATCCTCGGGGAACGCGAATCGTCCCATGGGAATACGGTCGGTGATGTCATGGTCACTGTAGGTGCCGTTCGCCTGGTCCGCGGCATCCATTTGGGTTTTGACCCAACCGGGACACACGGCATTGCAACGGACACCGCGGCCGCCCCATTCCGCTGCCAGTGTTTTTGTCATACCGATCAAACCGTGTTTTGAGGAGTTGTAGGCGACTCGATCGGCAATGCCCGTAATGCCGGCGATGGAAGCGATATTGATGATGCTGCCCGCATGTTGTGCCAGCATCATGGACCCGAAGGCCTTTGCCAACAGAAAGGGGCCAAGCAGGTTCACTTCGAGGACGCGGCGAAACTGCTCCTCCGAAGTTTCTTCCGCGGGCATGATGCAACTGATGCCGGCATTATTCACCAGCACATCCGCTCTTCCCCATTTTGCTTTCACCTGATCGGCAAAAGCATTCACGCTTTTTTCATCGGAGATATCGCCAACCAGCTCAAGCACCTGGGCGCCGGCCTCTTTTGCAGCTATGGATGTCTCGGCTGGTGAACGAAGATCATTTAACGCTAAAGCGTAACCGCGTGCTGCGAGCGTTTGCGCCACGCATTGACCGATTCCCTGGGCGGCTCCTGTCACCACCGCTACGCGCATCCCTTGTTGGCTCAATTTTGTTCTCCTGCTTGTTCTCCTGAAGTGATCGCCGAAGTATACCTTTATCAACTCCCGGCTTTGCACAGGCACCAGTCTAGACAAACTATCAGATTAGATATAATCTAATCTTTCCAATGGACACCGGCGCAATCAAACATTCCCTCGAGGGCAGGGGGCTGCGCTGCACAGCGCAGCGCTACGCCGTGATGGCATGCCTGATGGACCACAAGGGACATCCCACGGCGGCGGAAATCTTCGAAGCGGTGAATCGCGTGGATCCCCGATCTTCGAGGGCCACAACTTATAACAATCTGCGGGACCTGGTGAAGGCTGGTTTGGTGCGGGAAGTCGCCGTTGAGGGCCGCGCCGGGCGGTTCGATCTGGAAGGCATGCGCCACCATCATTTCATTTGCGACCGCTGTGGCAATGTGGAGGACGTGGAGTGGTACGACGTGCCCAAACCTGCCTCTCGCTCTCTCGGTAAACGAATTGTTCGCGAATGCCAAGTTATTTTTCGAGGACTCTGCACGAAGTGCGCTCGCCAGCATGCTTCGCGTTAATTGTGCGAACCGCAGTCTGATGGGTTCGTAGATCATCACAGGTTTGAACTCATTCAAAGGAAAAGCATATGGAAAATCCAAAACACATGGAAAACACACTGGCCTCTTCCTCGGGGACTGTTTCCCCCGAGGATCAGAGCAAAGATCAGAGCAAAAATACGTCAACCGAATCCAAGTGCCCGTTCAACCACGGAGCCTCCGCTCCCACGAACCGCGACTGGTGGCCGAATCAGGTGAATCTGAAGGTCCTGCACCAGCACTCAGGCCTGTCTGATCCGATGGGCAAGGAGTTCGACTATGCCAGGGAATTCAAGAGTCTTGATCTGAATGCTGTGATCAAAGACCTGCATGCGCTCATGACTGACTCGCAGGATTGGTGGCCCGCCGACTTCGGGCACTACGGAGGGTTGTTCATCCGCATGGCGTGGCACAGTGCAGGCACGTACCGCATCGGCGATGGCCGCGGCGGCGCCGGAGCTGGGCAGCAGCGCTTCGCGCCGCTGAATAGCTGGCCCGACAACGTGAACCTCGACAAGGCGCGCCGGCTGCTGTGGCCGATCAAGCAGAAATACGGCCGCAAGATTTCGTGGGCTGACTTGATGATTCTCGCCGGCAACGTCGCTCTCGATTCGATGGGCTTCAAGACATTTGGTTTCGGCGGCGGTCGCGCGGATGTGTGGGAGCCCGAAGAGGAAGTTTACTGGGGTCCTGAAGGCACGTGGCTGGCGGACGAGCGCTACAGCGGCGACCGTGATCTTTCGAATCCTCTGGCTGCGGTTCAGATGGGTCTGATTTACGTGAACCCGGAAGGGCCCAATGGAAAACCCGATCCCATTGCGGCAGGCAGGGACATTCGCGAAACCTTCAAGCGCATGGCCATGAACGACGAAGAGACCGTGGCGCTGATTGCCGGCGGGCATACCTTCGGCAAGACCCACGGCGCTGCCGTTCCCGCTGATTATGTGGGCCCCGAACCGGAGAGTGCCGACATTCAGGACCAGGGCTTGGGGTGGAAGAATAAATTTGGCAAGGGTTTTGGTGCTGACACTATCGGCAGCGGTCTGGAAGTCACATGGACCCAGACGCCGACGAAGTGGAGTAACAACTTCTTCAATAACCTGTTCGGCCTCGAGTGGGAACTGACCAAGAGTCCGGCCGGTGCGCATCAGTGGACGCCGAAGAATGGCGCCGGCAAGGGCACAGTGCCGGATGCGCATGATCCTTCAAAGCGTCACGCGCCCTCCATGTTGACCACTGACCTCGCCTTGCGCTTCGATCCTGTGTACGAAAAGATCTCGCGGCGTTTCTACGAGCATCCGGAGCAGTTCGCAGACGCCTTCGCGCGGGCGTGGTTCAAGCTGACCCACCGCGATATGGGTCCGATCGTGCGCTATCTCGGCCCGCTGGTTCCCAAGGAGACGCTGCCTTGGCAGGATCCAATCCCCGCGGTGAATCACGCGCTCATCAGCGAGCAGGATGCTGCCGCTCTGAAGGCGAAGATCCTCGCGTCTGGCTTGTCCGTTTCCCAGTTGGTCTCGACCGCGTGGGCATCGGCGTCGACGTTCCGCGGATCTGATAAGCGCGGCGGAGCGAACGGCGCGCGTGTTCGTCTCTCTCCGCAAAAGTTCTGGGAGGTGAACCAGCCAACGGAACTGGCGAAGGTGTTGGACAAACTCGAAGCGATCCAGAAGGAGTTCAACGCTTCTGCTTCTGGCGGGAAGAAAGTTTCGCTGGCGGACTTGATCGTTCTGGGCGGCGATGCGGCCATCGAGAAAGGTGCGAAGGACGCCGGAACCGAGGTGAAGATCCCCTTCAAGCCGGGGCGCATGGACGCGTCGCAAGAGCAAACCGATGTTGAATCCTTCGAGCCGCTCGAACCGAAAGCAGATGGATTCCGCAATTATCTTCACGGCAAGCAACGCCTGTCGCCAGAGGAGCTGTTGGTCGATAAGGCACAGTTGCTGAGGCTGACGGCGCCGGAGATGACGGTCCTGGTCGGCGGCCTGCGCGTGCTGGGCGCGAATGCCGGGAAGTCTACGCACGGCGTCTTCACCAAGAAGCCCGGCACGTTGACCAATGACTTCTTCGTCAACTTGCTGGACATGAACACGCAATGGCAGCCCTCCAACACGTCCAATGGCTCGGGAGCCGTGTTCGAGGGGCGCGACCGCAAGACGAACCAGGTCAAGTGGACCGGCACTCGCGTCGACCTGATCTTCGGTTCGCACTCGCAGCTGCGTGCGCTGGCCGAAGTCTACGGGTCGTCGGACGCGAAGGAGAAGTTCGTGAAGGACTTCGCGGCGGCGTGGAGCAAAGTGATGAACAGCGATCGGTTCGAGGTGGCCTAGGGCTCGTTGGTTTCCTTTGCGTCCTCAGCGGTTTTCCTTAGCGCACTTTTGCGGTTACGCGGTTGACCTTCAGGGAAAAGCTTTACCGCAAAGGGCGCAAAGGGGAACGCAAAGGACGCAGAGAAATTCCGTATCGCGATGCTCAGTGATCCGGATGGGAATTCCCCCGTCGTTTGCCCAGATGATAGGTAACGCCAAATGCAAGACGAAGGTCGTTCTGGGTGTTGCCAAGGCTATTCGGCAAGCGGGTGTGCACGTAGTCGATTTCCAGGGCGCGCAAACCGAAGTGTTTCGTGAGCCCGATGTTCAGTCCTCCTCCGACCTGAAGAGAAAAGGAATTCGCACTCGTGTCTGCGCCTGACGCGGTGGGGAAGACGCTGTCAAAGCCATGGACAATGCCAAACAGCGCCTCGCCGAAGATGCTGAGGTCATGTTTGGAGCCGGGCCGGCCGTTCTTTCAACTCTGCGCCTCCAGGGTATAACGAGGTCCGGCCATGAAAACGAGTTTGCTAAGATCCACACCGGGTGCGATGTTTGACGCGTGTTCGCCGGTGAAATTTGCGGCTGCGCCAAGTCCCCGAAAAAGTGCGACTGCCCCGCTGGCGCTGCCGCCCTGCAGCCAAAAACATCCGCAATCGATGGAGGCGATCTTCGCTCTCTCGGCGGTATAGGTCACAGCCAGATCGCCGGAGAGCGGGTGAAACCCTTGCTGGGCCTGCATCGCGGGTCCGGCGGACAGTGCTGCTGCCAGGAGAAGGCTGCGCCAGAATGTTCTACCCATAATCTAAGCTCCGTTTTTATTCGGGTGAATCGGTTAGGTTGAATCGGTTTGCTTGAATCGTGCCTTATTGGACCGTCAGGTTAAGGGTTGTGCCGTGCGATATCACTCCCGAGGTCGCAGTCACGGTAATCACGTAGTTCTTTTGCCGGTTGCCGAAGAATCCGCTGCTGGTGCCGCACGCCGAAAGACCGGCCGCCGCCGTAACCGCAACCGCAAGCAACAGCACACGAAACTTTCGTCCGTGCCGGTTCGCCGCGCGCCGGAGTGTTCCGCCGAAGGGGAGAAGCAACATTCCCAGCATCAATGTCGATGCCTGTAATGCGAGCGAGTGGTTATGACCCAAAGATGCGGTTTGCTGAGGCACATGAATGGCGAGCGCGACGTTGGTTGAACCCGAGCCCGCGGGAATCGTATCGGGAGTGATGGTTGCTGTTGAGCCGGGAGGATTTCCACTGACCGTTAGAGTTACCGCCGTGGGAAATGTCGGCCCGGTCGAAGGCGCAAATATCAGGGCATAAGTAGCCGTTCCTCCGGGCAACACGGTTGCTGTAGCTGAGCCGCCGGTTGGAACATGCAGGGCAAAATCCTGCACAGCCAGGGCCACGCTGCCTGTGGCGGATGAGTAGGTAGTCGTATCGGTCGAGGTGAAGGTGGCGGTGAGTGTGTATTGCCCTCCCGTCAGCACAGTTGCGCTGCTGACGGCCACTGCACTTCCCCCCTCGACCGTCGCCGTGTAAGTGAAGATGCCGGGTATGGTGGTTGACCCGTTGCTCGCCGTGGCGTTCAGTATTCCACTCAGCGTCGCGCCCACCGTAATTGTGGTCACGGGAGGCGTCCAACTGATGGTGGGCGTGATGGTTTCAGTGTCTGTGCTGACGGTTAATGTGGTGGAGTTTGCACTTGCCTGGAAAGATCCGCTGACCCCCGCGTAGTTAGCGGTGATGGTATGCAATCCCACACCGCTTAGGGTCACTCCTGTCAGCACGGCAGAGCCGGCGCTGCGGGTCACCGGATTTCCGTTGTTCAGCGACGTGACCGTGGCCCCGACGGTATCCATGAACGTAACCGTTCCGGTAGGAACCGTGGCTGTGTGGCCGGACGTCGTGTCGGTTACGACCGCTGTCACGGTAAGCGTTTGTCCGATGCTGGCGCTGGTTGGGATGGTGGAGACCGCGAGTGCCGTCGTGTCTCCCGGATTGGTTGCAATACCACTGACCGAAATTTGTTGCGTGCTGCTGGCGACATTCAGTGTGTTGTCTGTAACCGCAATGCTGGCGCTCAGGCTGCCAATCGATTGCGGCGTGAACTGCACGGACACATTGCAGGCGGTACCCGATGCCAGAGAAGTGCTGTTGAGACACGGGTTGGTGCTGCCGCTGGGCTGGGAGAAATTCGCCGTGAAACCAGGGTTTGCCGAAAACACCAGCGCCTGATTTCCCAGGTTGGTTATCGTCGCCGTCTTCGGACTGTCCGTGCTGGTCAATCCCGTCCTGGTGGTGGTGAAGGCAGTAAGGGTCGCTCCGGAAACATTCACGAACACGATGCGATTGTTCGACCAGTCCGGAATATAGATGTTGCCGGATGAATCCACCGTGACCCCAAACATCAAGCTGCTCAAAGTGATTGGACTCGTAAGTCCGCCGATACTCAGAGCCGACGCCACACCCGCGGTAGTGATTTCGACAATGCGGCTGTTGGCGGTGTCCACGATGTAGAGGTTGCCCATCGCGTCCACGGCAACGCCCTGAGGATTGCTGATTGCTGGGGTGATGTTGCCGGGAATAGTCAGCGCTGAAGCCACGCCGGCCGCCGTTACCTTGATGACATGGCTGGTATTTTGCGTGCGGGCAGCGAGGTAGATGCTTCCCTGCGGGTCGATGGTCATTCCGGTGAGAGTACTGCCGGTAAAACTAAAGGAGCCGGTGCTGATTACGGTTCCGTTGCCGCTCGACGTCGATCCCGCTACGATCAGGGAAGATACTTCAATCACCCTGCCGTTGGTAAAGTCCGCGATATACAGCTTGCCGGCAGCATCAACGTGCAGCGCCGTCGGGAATCCCAGAGCTGGACTAAGGCCGTTGATGGTGAGTACCGAGACAACTCCTCCCGGCGTCACTACCAGAATGCGGCTGTTCTGATGGTCTCCGATGAAAAGGTTGCCCGCCCCATCGACCGCTACGCCTGTAATGTTCTGCACGGATATACTGCCCGGGCTCCCCAGGCTTACCACAGCGGCGCTACCGCCACCTGCCGCAACCCTGGTTACATTCTTCCCGGTGTAGTCGCCGATGTAGAGGTTTCCAGCGCCATCGGAAGCAATCTCGTACGGGTTATTGGTTACCAGGCCACCAGTATTGAGCACGCTTCCCGCATTGGGAGCCAGTGCCGCTACTGGGGCATCGCTGAATCCATACAACTGGATGGTGAGGAGCGGTTGCAAGGAGCTGTCAAGCAGGACCACCGCTCCTTTTCGCAGGCCGGGAGCTGTCGGCAAGAAACTAATTTCCACCGAGCAAAAGGTGCTGGCTCCGGTCGCGCTAGTGCAGGTTGTACCGGCGCCCGAAGTGAAATCAAGATTCGGCGTGCCGAAGGTCAACACCCTCACCCCACCCAAGCCGTCTGCCCCGGTGGTGAACGGCAGGGTCAGCGTAACCGGACTTCCAGCCCCTAGCTGAACATGGCCAAATCCGACTGCAGATTGGTTCAACGAATAGGTTGGATCACTGGAGGTCAAATCGCCATTGACCGGTGGATTTACCGCCAGGACCCGGCTGCCGCCGGTATCCGCGATATAGACGTTGCCAAAGACGTCGAGCGCCATAGCCCTCGGGACATCGAGCGTCTGCGAATCGGTGAACAAAACGGTGCCGTTACTCGACGTGTCGACTTCTGCGATGCGGCTGTTATTGGTATCAGCAATGATGATGTTGCCGATACGATCCACGGCCACGGCCGTGGGATTGGCCAACGTAACGCCCCCGAGAATGCTGACCACGACTCCCGTCGTACTACCCGCTGCTACCGTAACCACGCGATTGTGTCCGGAGTCGGCGATGTAGAGTTTGCCGCTTACATTCACTGCCAGGCCGATGGGGTTGGTGAGCGTTGAAGCACCCGAGGAAACCGTAATCGTGAGCGCGGCAGCTGAGCCGCCCGAAGTCACTTCCACGATGCGATTGTTGCCGGTATCGGCGATGAACAGATTGCCCGACTGATCGAGCGCGACACCCTTCGGCGCACTCAGCGTCACACCGCCCGTCGCCACCACGGTCCCGGCCCCGGAGGTATCTACTTTCACGACCCGGCTGTTTCCTGTATCCGCGATATAAAGGTTACCGGAGCCATCGATGGCGATTCCGTTCGGAGCACTCAACGCTGTACCCAGTCCACTGACCGTGGCCACTGATGCGATGCCTTGTGCGCTAACCTCCACGATCCGGTTGTTACCGGTATCGGCGACATAAACATTGCCTGCCGCATCCGCGACGATGCCTGCCGGCGAGTTCATTGTGATGCCGCCCGTGTCCAGCGGGCGCACCAGGCCTTGAAAGGTCAGACTGAAACTTGCCCACGAAAGCCCCGAGCAGAGCAGAACCATGCAGGCCAGGGGAACACATCGCAGGGACCATCTGCTGCGGCGCGGAGCTATTCCTGCGGTCGTCAGAAAAAAGGCGGAAAAGGTCTGAATCGAATCAAAGCAGCGGCGGCCGGCGCGCACAAACGTCATGGAGAAAAACCTCATCAAGTTATTGGCAGGGCTTTCGACATGCAGTTGCACCTGGGGTCACATCAAGACGGCCACGCGCCCACAAAAATCACGCGAGCGGTGGTTAGCGGCTGGATGCAGTTGGTTGTACTGAAATCCAAGTGCAAGCGAATGTGTAGATCTGATGTTTCAACCAAAGCTGATTGCAACTTGGGTGCCGAATAAAACTGGACAGGGGTTAGAAATAACTCGTGTGTTTGTGGAACCGACGGTTGGAAGAACGCCCGGAACGCTCTCTTAATTTTTCCACATCAGGAATCGCATTCCCGATCCGGGTGAGTGGGGATGCTCATCGGTTTTGTTCGGCTCATGGGAGATGAACTGGATGGCTTACAACTATGCCCATGACGTCGTGCTGCCGGGATCGGCCAAACAGCCGCTGGTGTACTTCATGTATCCGCAAGCGGAAACTTCGGAAGGACGAGTGGACCCATTCGATCCAGACAACTTTAAGTACGAGATCACTGTGAAAGAGGTGAGCTAGGCGTTAGTGCGACGGGTGGTTCACATCTTCCGTCAAAATGGGAAGATCCAATTCCGTGGCGCAGTTCCGTGGCCCTGACCCACGTCAGAAGGATGCTGCTGCTGCCACGGTCGTGGGGTGTAGTCCAAGAATCTGATGCACGTTCGTCATCTTCAAGACTTGTTCCACATGTCCTGATGCGCCTGCCACTCGCAACTCTCCTCCGGCCTCCTTCACCTGGCCGGCAGACATCATGATGATCCCAATGCCAGTGCTGTCAATATAGGTAACACCGGTCAGGTCGAAGATGATCCGCTTGCGCTGTTCACGCACCAGGCCGTCAACGGCCCATTCCAGATGCTTGGAATCTCTCCCGATTGTGATTCTTCCAGATATTTCCAGGACAACAATGTCAGGTTGCAAGTGTTTGGTCTGAATCTCCAGCATAGGCCAAGCTCCTTTCCGATCTTTCCACTAGGCCTTAACGGAACTCGCTGACCATGACGACACGCCACTGGATGCGGCATGGGCTTCGCGTTGAAAACGGATGTGGGCAACTTCTTCGGGCGGGAATTCAGTGCGACGAAACGACGCAGCCTGGAGTTCTCGGCCTTGTAGATTTCGCCTCATATCTCCGCAAAGTTTCTCAACGATGCAGTAGTTCGAGATGGTCTGGCCGATCATCCGCGCACAATCTTACGGAGGGGAAAGGCGTAAGTCAATGAAGGCCATGGAGTTGGCACTATCTCGAAAAGCGTTATGGGCGTAACATCCCACTGCGCCAACCACCCCCCGGCCAAACCATGGGACCAGAGCGCTAGTGCAAACGCTTGATGACAACAACAACGCGCTACTCAAAGGCAGAGTGGAGAGCACGCGACCGACAAATAGACGTGTACTGACCAGACAAGGATGCCGACCACCACGCAGAGCGCGTTCAATTTCCATGAACGTCGCTGCACGAGGTTAAAGAGTGCCCACACTGTTCCAACCACAATGGCGTAGAAATATCCGGCCCGAATGGGGTCAAGCCACCGTACAAGCCACCACGTTCCGCCCTCCTGCACGACGTTCATCCTAGCCGGAGGCATGTAGTCCACGAACACGGAATGGCCGAGGAGATGTTCAAAAACCGCTGGCAGTGCCAGCGGTAGCTCCACGAATCCAAAATAAAAGAAGCCTAGAAAGCAGACGATGAACAGTGGGCCGCGTGAGACTAGTGATTCGCGTGGGTTCTTGCGGAATAGAACATATGCGGAAAGCACAGAGATACCCATCATGCCGAAGGAAAACAAGCCTTCTCGAACGTTCATTCGTGGCCGCTTTCGCAAACTACGATGCCGCATTATAGCGGCGTCGAGCAGAACTGGCCTAACATCGCTATTACACCAACAACGAACCAAAAGCAGGCACGCCGGCAGGTTGCTCACGCCGAGATTGCTTTGGAGCAATCAGGGCAGATTTTGTGGGTCACCTTCGCCTCAGAGTGCGCTCTTACGTAGTACTCGAAGGGCTGCCAATTGCCCTTTTGATCTTGTATTTTTTTGCACGACAAGCAGATGGGCAGCAGTCCTTCCAGGGTGTGGATGTTGGCGAGGGCGGCCTTGAGTTCTCGCAGCGTACGCTCTTTTTCGGTTTCGGCTCGATCGCGCGCCGCCAGGGATTGTTCCAGGCTCAAGAGGTTGCGCCGAAGCTCAAGTTGCGCCAGCACCTGCCGGCTCAGGGCCCGGAGTGCCTCCAATTGATCGGGGCTTAGTTCCCGAGGTATCCGGTCAAGTACGCACAAGGTTCCGAGGGCATGACCGTGCGTGGTTAAAGTTGCGCCTGCGTAGAAACGGATTTTGGGTTCAGACACGACCAAGGGATTCTCTGCAAACCTTGCGTCCAAACTGGCATCCGGCACGATAAAAACATCGGGTTGGAGAATCGCCGAGGCGCAAAAAGCAATGTCGCGGGAGGTTTCGGAAACGGAGACACCGACCTTCGACTTGAACCATTGCCGGTCAGCGTCTATCAGGCTGATCAGTGCAACGGGCGTCTGGCATATGTGGGAAGCTAAGAATGTGAGGTCATCGAAAGCGGCTTCTGGTTCCGTATCGAGAATCTCGTAGCCACGCAGTGTGGCGAGTCTTTGTTGCTCATTTGCGGGTTTGGCGGGGATCATCATAGCCTCCGGAGCGGCCGCATGCTCGACCCAAACGCTCACACCCGATGCGATCGGTTCGCCCCTGTCGTGGTGTCCCCATCATGTCCGCGTCCTCGAGCTGTGGACGAGAAAGGCTTCGGCGGGTCGACTTTTTGTAGAGTCGAACTCACAACGTCAAAAGTTTTGACTTGGGGAGTTCCTGCCAATATCTTCCTCAGGATCTCCAATGCCTCGGGATAACTCATCGAGTTGTACACCTGTGCGTTTTCTTCGTGGTCCCAGAAGCTGATGGACACGATTTCTCTGCCGCCGGGGACCGCCAGCGTGATGGTATCGAGGAAGCCCTTTTGCTTGCGGAGCCAGGGCAGGACTTCATTGTCCATGACCCGGGTAAATTCGGCCAATGTGTTCGGTCTTAATTTGACGGCGACGTGGCGAGCAAACATGTCAACCTCCTTGGGTCGCTGGGGGGCGAAAAGGAGCCATCTCCCGCCGGACCGACTGGACCGAGAGTTCCATGTCGGAGGGGTCTAAGCAATGCGAATTATAGCGAATCGGGCCGCAGTTGGTTACACAGCCCTGGTCTGGCTTGGGAAACGAGATTTCCGGGGCTGACGGGCCGCTGGCCAGGATTATTGATTGCGGCAATGTGTTCGTTAGCGTACACTTGCCCCGGTTACTAATCATGCAACCTGACAAACAGCCCCGTCCCTTTCGGCCCTGGCCAAGGAAGGCGATGCGGCGTGCGCATTCATCTTATTAATCCGAGTGAAGTCTCCTTCGGAACCGCTGTCATAACTCCTCGCTGGTTGTATGTCTTGGCCGCGGCAACGCCCGCAAGCTTCGGTGATCCCTCTCTGGTTGATGAAACTCTGGAGGCTGTCGACCCTCTCAGCATTCAGGCTGGAGACGTTGTCGGCATCGGCATCCACACGGCCAATGCGCTGCGCGGTTACGCGATTGGAAAAATGGCTCGCGAGCGTGGCGCGCATGTGGTCTTCGGCGGCATCCACGCGACCCTCTACCCAAGCGAAGCGCACGAACTGGGTGGCGCCCACGCTGTGGTCAAGGGCGACGGCGATGTGGTGTGGGCCAAGGTATTGTCGGATTGCTCCCGAGGAACTCCCCAATTGGTTTACGAAGGCGGACGGATTGAGGCCTCGGAGTTCCTGCCGGCGCGCTGGGACCTGGTGCCGCGCAAGGCCTACATGTGGGCTTCGGTGCAGACGGTTCGTGGCTGCCCCAAGCATTGCTCTTTCTGCTCGGTTTGGCGAACCGACGGGCAGCGTCCCCGGCAGCGGGCTGTGGACGTGGTAGTCGAAGAAATCGTCCAACTGCGCAGGCTTGGCTTCCGCTTCATCGCACTCGCCGACGACAATTTCTATCCCGTGACGCTTACCGACCTACGCCTGGCCAGAGAGCAGCACAATACTCACCGGCTTGATGAACTCACAGCCATTCGGGCAGAGCGTTTCGAGCTGATGGGGCGTCTGGCCCAGCTTCCTTCCGACACGATTTTCTTTACCCAGATCACCATGGAAGCAGCGGAGGACACCGAATTTCTCGATGCCATGCGCGCGGCCAACATCAAGGGCGCGCTGGTGGGCGTGGAGTCCGTCACCCCGGAAGGGTTGAAGGATGTTTACAAGGAGTTCAATGCGGCGGGGGAAGATCTGGTCGAGCGGCTGAGAACATTCCGTCGCCACGGCGTATACGTGCTGGGGTCCTTCATTTTTGGTTTGCCCAGTGACCGCCCGGAGACATTCAACGCCACTGCCCTGGCTGCGGCTCAGGCGGAAGTTGCCTTCGCGCAGTTTGTGATGCTGACGCCGTATCCCGGAACCGTGGACTTTATCCGCTGGGAAAAAAACATGGAAGCCGCTCCGGTGCACATCGCCGGCATTCCCATTACCCGGCGCTGGCTCATCCCGCCCGCGCTGCGGCCCAAGCTCTACTGGCCGCATCCCACCATGTCCGCCGAGGAAATTCGGCAGCGCACGCAATCGGTTTGGGATACGTTTTACAGCCTGAAGTACATCTGGACGCGATCCGGGTTCATAAAATCCATGCGGGCCCGCCTGTGTTTCGTCCTGATCTCGAAGATCTACCGGCAGATGTACGCCGATACCGGCATCGCCACCGACAGTGCACGGGTTTCAAAATCCGCCCGCTGGGCCCGCTGGCTGGCCAAGCCGTGCCAGCGTCTGTTTGCAGCTCCCCCCATGCCATACCTCAAACTGCCTGAAGTGTGGCACGCACCAGCCAGCGCACCGGTCGCTCTCCAGCAGATAACCTCGGCAAACTAGCAGGGCTCGCCAACTTCATCCTCACGGTTCATGCGATTGCACTTTTCCGGAGAGAGATTCCTTCGGAAGTGCAGGCTTGTGAAGAATATGTGAGTTAACCCGGTTCTTGGGGTGGCCCATAGGGGCGGGGAATGCAACAAGAAATCCATTTTTGTGCAAATCTCTTCACACCATCTTCCCTCAGGTGTGCGACCCCCATGATTCCATGATGGTCCCGGTTTGGCAGCCGGCGTGCATCTTAGAGGTCTCCCGGGCTCTTGTACTCCCCCCGAGCTTGAAATCACATATTCCATTGAGGAGCACTTGAAAGATTTGAGCGGTCGTGTGGTTCGTCATCGTTATCGCCGGCGCAGTCGAAGGAATGCCAGAGCCAAGTTCCTGGCGACGCTGCTATTTGCTGCCACCGCGGCCATCACCTGGCAGTTTGCGCGTCAGCAGCCGGTGTCAAAGTCGTCTTACGTGCCGGTGGAATTGAATCAGGCTGGGTTGGACCAGATTGGACTGAATCCGGCTGACTCGTCCGCCCTGACGAATCCCTCCTATTCTGCCTTCACCGCATCGCGCCCGGGCCGGCCGGCCTATCTGTATTCTGTGATTCCCGGCGGGATTGCAAATGCGGAGGACCTGCGACAGGCCATGGGACAGGATCCGGTGGTTGCGCGAGAATTCGCAGGATTCGATTTTCAACGGGCCCACCTGGTACAGATCTCCGAACCGCAATCGATGCATGTGGCGTACCGCACGGGAGACAAGGTCTATTGGACGCGGAAGAAGGTGAAGCTGCATCCTGGAGAAACGCTGATCAGCGACGGAAAAATCGTAGCGCGTACACGCTGCGGTAATCGCATCGCTGTGGTCCCACTGGGTCCGCCGGCGATCGTGGATCCTGTGGATGCAGATTTCAATCAGCCTCTCTTCTCGAATGACATGGTGACGCGCGAAGTCGAGCCACAACCTGAGACCTACGCGGCCATCCTTCCCATGGCTCCGCCGATTGAAGGAAATTCGCTACAACCCACTCATCGCAAGATTCCTTTCTTCATACTGCCTTTTTTTGGAGTGCCGGGCGGCGGCGGTGGTTCTTCCCATACGCCCCTGGCGGCGGCTCCTGAACCTGGCGCCGTGCTGCTGCTTTCCAGCGGGTTGTTGGGGGTGTACTGGAAGGTGCGCAAATCGAGGCGCAAGCCCTAGTGCGCAGCCTCGACCGGTTCATGTCTAGTTTTCGCAAACCTGAAGCCCGGAGCTATATTCAGGCCGGTATTCTGCTGGTTCTGGCAGGTTGGCTGTACGCGCCGCTCGGGTTGCGTCTGGCGAGCCAGTGGTGGCATGACCCGAATTACACCCATGGTTTCTTCGTACCCGTGTTTTCCGTGTTCCTGCTGTGGGAGAGGCGGGCCAAGCTGGCGGCGCTTCGCGTCCAGCCGTCCTGGACGGGTCTGATCATTCTTGTGTTCGCCCTGCTGGCGCTCGTACTGGGCACAGCCAATAGCGGATTGTTTCTCTACCGCCTGTCGTTTCTCTTTCTCATCGCGGGCGCGGTGGTTTTTCTTGCCGGGTGGAAACACCTGGCTGCAATTTCGTTCCCGCTGGCATTTCTGGTGCTGATGATTCCATCCGAAACGCTGCTGGAGTACATTACCTTTCCGCTTCAGATTGTCGCTTCCAAGACGGCAAGTTTTCTGCTGATGCTGGCGGGAGTGCCGGCGGTCCGTGAAGGCAACATCATTGTTCTGTCCAATGCGAGATTGGAAGTGGCGGAAGCTTGCAGCGGTGTCCGGTCGCTGTTCTCGCTGATGACTCTGACCATTATTTATGGGTATCTGGCGGAAACAAAGATCGGAGTCAGGGTCTTGCTGGCGTTGCTGGCGGCGCCGATTTCAGTACTGGCTAATGCTCTGCGCATCGCCTTCACCGGCCTGGTAGTGGAATACTGGGGCATCGAGGGCACGCAGGGGTTGCTCCACCTGCTGTCGGGCTGGTTTATTTTTGCCGGATCGCTGGCGCTCATCTTTCTGTTTCACCGGTTTTTCCGGCTCTTGCCTGCAGGCCAGGACGAACCGCGAGCCCGAGAGGGATACGCATGAACCCGATACGTATGAAACCTATACGTATGAACCCAGGGAACGCACGTTTCGCGACTGTCGTCCTCCTACTGGCGGCAACGGGGGCTTTTCTGCAGGCCCGAGCCCACCATGAGTCTGCTGCGCCGCGACTCGAGCTGGCATCATTCCCATTTGAATTGAAGGGTTGGGTTGGGGCGGATGTTTCGATTCCCGGGGAGATTCCGAAAAGCCTTCGTCCGGGGCAATTCCTGCAGCGGACATACAAAGAGCAGACGGGCGGCGGAGTTTATGTCGATCTGTATGTCGCATACCTTCGGAATCAGCAGGCTTTGTCCAGCCACCTGCCGCAAGACTGTCTCGAAGGTTCGGGTTGGTCAACGATGGAGTCCGGCACAACGACGCTCGCGTTTCCCGGCGATGCCCCTTTTCCCGCGAACCGTTATCTGATTGCCAAGGGAGGCGATCGCCAGCTCGTTCTGTTCTGGTATTCAGCCCGCGGCCGGCGAGTGGCCAGCGAAGAACGGATGAACGCCTACCTGGTATTCGACTCGCTTCGTTTCGAGCGGAGTGACAGTGCGCTGATTCGAATGAACACCCCGTTGCAGCCAGGGGAAACGCTGCCACAAGCCGAACAGCGGCTGCTTTCCTTCACCGGGCTGGTGAGTCCGATGCTCAAGAACTACATTCCGCTCTAGGCCGCAACAGCTCAGTTCCACCCTTGCCCACGTGATATCCGCTTCGCGCAAGATGCTTCGCACGCTCAGCATGACGCAGCCGGGGGAAGAGGGGACGCTTTCAAAGGCCGCAACTTCATGCGCCGCACAAAGATTTCAAATGCGCAGCCGCGCTTTCTGGAGTGATGTCGCGTTGCGGCATGCCCAGCATTTCAAATCCCACCATGAATTTTCGAATGCTCGCAGAGCGCAGAAGCGGGGGATAGAAGTGCGCGTGGAAGTGCCATTCATGATGCGGGCTGCCGTCGGTAGGTGATTGATGAAAGCCCATGGAGTAGGGAAATGGGACATCAAAGACCTTGTCGTAGGTGGATGTCACCTGCTGCAGCAGTTGGGCCAGGAGGGCGGCTTCTTTGTCCGTAAACTCTGGAAAGGTCCCCAGGTGGCGACGACTGCAAACCAGGATTTCAAATGGCCAGACTGCCCAGAAGGGGACCAGGGCCAAGAAGGCATCGTTCTGGCAAACCAGGCGAACTCGCTGTTGCTCCTCAAGACGAATGTAGTCGCAAAGCAGACACGCGTCGTGCTGTTCGTGATAGCTCGTCTGGCAGCTCAATTCTTTTCTGGGGATTTCTGGAATCGAATGCGTGGCCCAGATTTGACAATGGGGATGAGGATTGCTGGCGCCCATCGCGGAGCCGCGATTTTCGAAAATCTGGACGTAGTTGATTGGCGGCATTTCACCCAGTTCGCGGAACTGCGCGGTCCAGGTATGGATCACTTTTTCAAAGTCTTTCGGTGGCATGGTGGCGGGGGTAAGGTCGTGGCGCGGAGAGAAGCAGATGACGCGGCAGAGCCCAGGTTCGCCTTCGGCAACCAGAAGTCCCCGGTTTTCGATGTCAATGCGGTCGTCGCGAACCCCGGGCTTGAGCGCGGCAAAATCATTGTCGAAGACGAAGGTGCCGGTGTAGCGAGGGTTGAGGATCCCGCCGGTCCGCGAGTTGCCGGGACACAGGTAGCAGGTCGGATCGTACTCGGGTTCGTGTTGAGGCGTGATTTTTTCAAGCTGCCCTTGCCACGGCCGGCCGGCGCGATGGGGAGACACCAGGACCCACTCGCCCGTGAGCGGGTTCAGTCTGCGATGTGGATCTTCGGTAAGCTTCAATCCCGTGTCTCCGGACCCTTGGGCTACAATCTACGCGAAAGTCTCGCTAGTTCGTAGTAGAAGTGTAGTGATGCCGCCGGCTCGGTATTACTCGTGCTGATTTTGGAGCAGAGTTTCTAACCCCAAAGATCGCAAAGAAAGGCCGCAAAGGCGAAAAGCGCAAAGAATATAAGGACGCTAGAGCAAGGCCACACGAGATGCCCTATCTTCACGTGTTGGCCGCGTTGCACCTTGATCTCCTATGAAACCGACCGAACTGGGTCGACAATTCGAAGATTTATTTGGCGCGCCGCCCCGGATTTTTCGGGCTCCGGGACGGGTCAATCTGATCGGCGAGCACACCGACTATAACGACGGCTTTGTGATGCCCTGTGCCATCGAGTTTTCCACTCGCGTCGCCATTTCGCCGCGGCCCGACCGGAAACTTGTGATTCGATCGCAGGAGTTTTCTGAGCAGGCCGAATTCGATCTGGAAGACCTGCCCATCCGGGCGAAAGGCGGGTGGGCCGACTATGTTGTCGGCGTTGCCGTCATGCTGCGCGAGATGGGGCATCCCGTTCCGGGTGCGAGCATGCTGGTGCGGGGCGAAGTCCCAATCGGTGCGGGACTCAGTTCCTCGGCCGCCATTGAAGTGGCCAGCGCGCTTGCCCTGATGAGTCTCAGTGGCACGCATCTTCCACTTCCGGAAGTCGCGAAATTATGCCGGAGGACTGAAAACGAATTTATCGGCGCCCGGGTCGGCATCATGGACCAGTTCGTTTCGTGTCTGGGTAAGGCCGGTCACGCGCTATTGTTGGACTGCCGCTCGTTGGAGTTCAAACTGATTCCTATTCCAGAGAACATTCGCCTGGTGATCTGCAACACCATGGTGAAGCATGAACATGCAAGCGGCGCTTACAACCGCCGAAGGGAAGAGTGCGATGAAGGCGTAAGGATCCTGAGGCAAGTGGTATCCGGAAGTGCGTGCCCTGCGAGACATTTCGGTGGAGCAGCTCGAAGCGCACGCCGCGGAGATCCCGGCAACCATTTACAAGCGCTGCCTGCATGTCGTCGCGGAGAACCAGCGGGTGCTGCAAGGCGCTGCCTATCTGGCGAAGGGAGAGTTAGACCCGTTTCGGAGGCTTGATGAGGGAATCCCACCGCAGTCTTCGGGACCTGTTCGAAGTCAGTTGCCGGGAACTGGATGTGATGGTGGAGATTGCGGAGTCGCTCGAAGGCTTCTGCGGCGGGCGCATGACGGGCGGCGGGTTCGGCGGATGCACTGTAAACCTGGTGAAGACGGGCGACGCGCCGAGGTTTGCGGCTCAAATGGCGGATCGATATCAGGCGGCAATCGGGATCAAGCCCGATGTCTACGTCTGCTCGGCGGCGAATGGCGCGGGCGCCGATGTGAACGAAACACCCTAGAAGGCCGCGCGGACGGGTCCCGGCCCGGGCGCAAGCGATAGAATCAGGTTCATGGCAAACCTGACACTGGTCTATGGAATGCGACTACTGCCCTCGGAAGAAGTCTCGGAAGTAGGGGACGCCACCCTCAAGCTGAAGAATGGACGCGAAGCCCACGTCACCATGCACGTCCTCGAAGGCAGCAAGGAAGAAATCGAGAAACAGCTGAAGACCAGCCTGGAGGCATTCTTCGATTTCTACCCTGAAATCTAGGGACTGGCGTCGGGCGTCAGCCCTCGGGCTCGGGTTGGCAGCCCGACAGCCAAAGTCCGAGGTCCGGCGTCTGACGCCCGTCGTCCGCTCTATAATCTTGCCCCATGGACCTGTCCCTCCGCACCGCGCGTTACCGACTGCTGGCAGCGGGGATGCTGCCTCGCACCCGGCTGGCTCGCGCCGCATGCTATCTGCTGGGACTGGACCTGCTGCTCTTCGCCCTGCAAAAACTCTTCAACATCATCAAGGTTTCTTACGGCGACGCGCTCAAGCGGATGGGTAGGGGTTCTCAGTTTCATCGCCCTTGTCCTGCTGGGGCTTCTGGCCTTCCGCTCGCTCAAGGCCAGGCTGCTCTGGCGCCTGCGCAACCGGCTGATCGTTACTTACATGTTCATTGGCGTAATACCGGTGGTCCTGCTGATGGCCATGGCGTTCATCACCATCTACCTGTTTGCCGGTCAGTTTGCGAATTTCATCGTCACATCGGAACTGGATTCCCGCCTGCGCAGCCTGCAATCGGCCAACGCGGCGATCGCCCATGAATTGGCAGCCCGGGTCGAACATGGGCAGCTTCCGATCGCTGAGTCTCTCGAAGGGCTGAAGCGGAACGATCCCGCCTGGGGCGCGCGCCAGATTTGTGCCTGGAAGGGCGGAACGCCGCTCGCCGTCCGCCGTGGCGGTGAACCCGAGAAGGCTGCACTTTCGCTTCCCTCCTTTCTCAAGGCGAACTTTTCCTCAATCGTTCGCGACCAGGGCCAGCTCTATTTGCGGGTGGGCACCGAAATCGGCGCCGGACCGCAAAAGCTGACCGTGGTCTCCAGTGAGGCCCTGGATCGAATCCTGCTGGAGAGCGTAGCGAAAGATCTGGGTGAGATTACGCTCTACGCATCCGAAACTGGCTCGGGCGTGCCGGCGGGTAAATCAGCTCCACTGATTGCGCTGGACAGTCCGAACGAGCCCGTCCATTTCGTTGCGCCCAGGCAAGAACGGCATGACCGTCGACGACGGCCGCGAGCAACTCCAAGCCGCATTCACGGCGGGGTCGCTGCCTGCGCCGGGCAACGGCTTCGATCGCGAGATCACATTCGGGACGCCTCTCCCCGCGGTGGACTGGGCCACCGGCGAGCAGAGAAAAATCGGAGCCCTGCTTCGGGTTCGGACCCGGCCTACAGTGCTCTATGCCCGTCTGTTTGCTGCCCATGGCGACTTTGCCACCGGCGTCGAGTACACGTTGTTGTTTGCAGCATTGGTATTCGCGATCATCGAACTGCTGGCCCTGTTCATCGGGACACGCCTCACGCGCACCGTGACCGGGGCCGTGGCCCAACTTTACGATGCCACCGAGCACATCAATCGCGGAGATTTCAGTCATCGCATTTCCGTCAAGTCGCACGATCAGCTGGCTACGCTGGCCAACTCGTTCAACTCCATGACCGCTTCCATCGAGAACCTGATCGAAGAGCAAAAAGAAAAGCAGCGGCTGCAAAACGAATTGACCATTGCCCAGGAAGTGCAGGAGCAGCTTTACCCTCAGCACATTTCGCAACTGGCCTCCCTGGAGGTTTTTGGTTTCTGCCGTCCGGCGCGCACGGTGAGCGGCGACTACTACGATTTCCTGACCGTGGATCCGCACAAGCTCATCCTGGCGGTGGGGGACGTCAGCGGGAAGGGCATTTCAGCGGCGCTGTTGATGGCCACCATCCACTCTGCGGTCCGCGCCTACAGCCTGGAAGGCGTCCCCAGTCTGCGCGAACCGGTGGGGGCGGGCGCTACGGGCCCCGGTATGTTGCTGGCGTCCGGGTTCGAACGGCGCTGAGATGTCTGCTTCGGCCATGCTTTCGCTGCTCAATCACCAGCTCTATCAGAGCACGCCGGCGGAAAAATACGCCACGCTGTTTCTGGGTATCTACGATGCCCACGAGCGCAAACTCACTTATAGCAACGGCGGCCATCTGCCACCCATCATTCTGGGCGAAGACGGGTCGGTGCGCAGGTTGGAGCAGGGAGGCACGGTCATCGGCTTGTTCGACCGCAGAAACTACGAAGAATCGACGGTTGCGCTCAGACGGGGAGAACTTTTTCTGGCCTTCAGCGATGGCGTGACCGAGCCGGAAAATGATTTCGGGGAATTCGGCGAACAACGTCTGATTGACCTGGTGTGGGAACATCGCGACCAGCCGCTTGCCCCGTATCAGCGAGATCGTGACCGCAGCGGTGGACGATTGGATCGGCGCCAATGAGCAGCCCGATGACATAACCCTGGTGTTGGCCCGGGGACGGTAGGCTATGTGGGCGCGAGCGCCTCGCTCGTGCGGCGGCTCTCAACGGTTGAGGGGAGATGATAAGTTCCGAGGTATTCGGAGTTGGCGGCAGCACGGCCGGCCTTGGCTCTCTGCTACAGACCCTGCGGCACGCCGGCGCCGCCCTCTCCGAAGCTCCGCGGACCCGCAAACCAGCACAGGCACGCCCCTCGCGGAGCAAACTCAAAGCAAACTGATTCCGGTTGAGCTAGACGGTAGAAGGGATTAGCAGATCAGGACGCACAGTCTTGAAAGCCGGGAGTGGACCGGCGGTGGAGCAGGAAACATCCGAAGTCTCGCCGCGCATCGAGGAGAGCGCGACTGAAGGCAGCATCTGCGGCGTAAAACCGATGGCAACTCCCGGCGTAGGGTCGCAAATCCGCGCCCGCGCCGCCACGGGTGCGGTCCCGTCGTGGAAGGCAAAGTCGGGCAGCGCCACCTGGGGCAAAACCAGAATGACGGCAAACAGCGTCAATTCGAAGATAAGAACCAACAACCGCCAGCGCTTCATGAAATGCGCCTCGTTCCAAAGCAAAAATTACTCGTCCCCGGGCCCGCTGTCAATTGGGAAACGTCAGAGCGAATCGGCCGCCCCGCACGCCTGTTATTTTGTCTTGCCTGATTTGGGCAGGATAGCGACTCGCGAGGTCACTTGCTGACCCTTTTCCATGCCTCCCACAATCACTAATCCTTCCGGTATAACCAGCAACCCGTGATGATCCATGGTGGGCTGCGGGGTGTGCTCGTTGAGAGTTTCCCACTTCCCCGTCCGCAAACTAAAAGCGAAGGTCACTGGGGAGGGCTCCGCTGCCACCCCGTTGTATCCCATGCCATCCAAGTTGTAGGGATTATCGGTCCCGCCTGAGAAGTAAATCTTCTGGTCTTTCTCCGAGGCCCCGGCTGCGATGCGGTAGCGTGCTGTGCCTGGATGGGGAGGCAACTTGGTCCATTCGATTTTTGAAAGATCGTGGTGGTTGATCTTGCCCATCCAGCACTCGTCGGAAGGGATATACGTGGGCTGCGCTCCTGCCGGGTTCTTATAGGCGCCGCCGATATACACAATGGTGTCGCCCACTACGGCACCGGCATGGCCAAACACTGGCGTGCCTGGGATGGGCGTGGCTTGTGACCACTTGTTTTTCTGCGCGTCGTACATCTGGACACTGCGAACCGCGTCTGTCTTCGACCACCCGCTCACTACGTAGATGTAGCGATCGCGATACACCCCGGCGACCGAATCGTCCACCGGCGTGGGCAAGTCTTCGGCGCGAAACCAGCGATCCGTAAGGGGTTCGTAGACATTGACATCGGACAAGGTATTTTCGGCGCCCTGCGCGTCCACGACGTAGCCACCGAAGAGAAAGATGTGTTCTCGGGCTCCGACCGCCGTTGCGCCCAGACGGCCAACCGTTCCCGGAACCGAATGCACGGAAACCCATTTTCCATCCTCGGGATCAAGCGCGTAAGCGGCGTTGGTAGTTGCGTCCCAGGTTTTCTTTGGCCCCATGCCCATCAGCGAGAACAACAGGGGCGCTCCGCGGCTCTTCACAATGGCCACGGCATTGTTGGAAACCGGAACCGGCAGCGGATCAAACTTGGGCAGCTCGGCGGCGAACAGGAGTCCGCCCAAAAGAATCAGAAGAAGAGACCCAAAGCACCTTTTCATCGCAGGGAGATTCTAGTCTACCGACAACATCCGAGTTAATTCTTGGCGTGGTTCCAGCCAAACACAACATAACAGCGAATTTATGAGAACACTAGAAATGCCTGATTGTTAATTATTAAATTATGAATGTGGTGTGAATAACATCTATTGTTAATCATAGTAACGCAGTCGCGATTTTCCTGTATGTCGTTGATACGCAACCGCTGGCGCTTCTGGAGAGGAACGTGCGTGTCAAGCGGCAAGGGGCGGGCCAGCAAGTCAAGTTGTCGTCTTTTCATCCTTCATCGCAATAGCCCCCGGCATTCTCCATACGTATCAGCAAGATAGGTCACGGGCCGGATCGTTTTCGACCGCCGTCCACGAACTTCGTCCATTGCTCGATCGGCACCGGTGCACTTCGCTCGAAGGAGGAATGACATGACACGACGCTCAAGAGTTTTCGTCGTTCTCGCGGCTGCTCTGATATTTGCCTTCAGTGTTCCGATGGAAGCCCAAACAGCCTCAGCCAGCATCACTGGAAGGGTCACCGATCCGACTGGGGCCATGGTTCCAGGCGCTACGGTGGTCGCGATCAATACAGCGACCGGCATTCTGAGCAGCACGCAAACCACTACCGACGGCATCTTTCTCTTCCCGAACCTCGCGCCTGGCGACTACAACGTTCGCGTTCCCGCGGCACAGAGCTTCAGTGCCGCCGAGGCCAAGGGCGTTCACCTTGATATCGGATCCACCCGAGACATCGATTTCAGACTAGCCGTGGCGGGCGTGGCGACTGCGGTCGAAGTCACTTCCGAAGCCAGGTTGATCGAGAGCACCAAGACTGACCTCTCAACTGTAATCAATGACGAAGACGTAAGGCGCTTGCCCGTTACATCCGCTCCGAGCGCGCTGGGCGTGTCCGGCGTCAGTGGGCAAATGAACGACTATGTCGGACTCGCGGCAACTGCGCCCGGAGTACGCTTTGACACCAGCGGCAATTCCGGCGACGTAATCGGACCCGGCTCGTTCAACAATCGGGGAAATCTCTATCTGGTGGACGGCGGAAATATTTCCGACCAGGTGATCTCCACCCGCAACGTACCCGGCGCCTCGGTCGAGGAAGTCAAGGAATTCGAAGTCCTCACCAACAACTACAACGCGGAGTATGGGCAGGCCGGCGGAGTAATCCTGAACGTAGTGACCAAATCGGGGACCAACGGAATTCACGGCGACTACCACTTTTATGCCCGCGGGCGAAATTTTTCCGCGTCCAACTTTTTCTATAACGCAGGGCTGGCAGGCAGCGCCTGTGCGACTCCACCGTGCTCGGTGGATGGCCAGCCGCGCGCTCCGTTCTTTAAACACGAGCAGGGATTTACTCTGGGCGGCCCGCTCATCAAGGACAGGACTTTCTGGTTTGTCAGTTACGAGAGAGTGGCGCAAGGAGTGCCGTTGCAGCTTACCCCGCCCACGGGCAGCGTCGCGACCAACCAGCCTGACAATGAACTGATGCTTTCCGCCCGGGTTGACCATCAGCTCACCAAGAACAATCAGCTCATGCTGCGCTGGAACCAGCAGCGCATTCTGGGGGACAACCTGCTGGTGCAGGTTCCGCAGACTTCCGCTCCGGACGCTCTGACATCAACGGTCGTCCATGACCACAGCGTCAACGGTTCGCTGACCTCGGCCATTACTCCGCACCTGGTCAACGAAGCTCGTATGTTCTGGCACCGTTTCTTCAGTCTGACGCCTACCAAGTCGACTCTGCCGGGCCTGGAGGGAGCTAACTTCTATTTTCATGCTGCTTTCTGCTGTCCCCAGGGAGCCGACCAGAATCGGGTTCAGGGGAGCGACAACATCTCCTGGGTGCACGGTTCGCACACTATCAAGGGCGGCGTCAGCATGAATTATTTCCCGTACTACTCGCTGTTCCAGCAGGTCCACTATGGGTTATGGGATTTCAACGGCGCCTATCCCTTTACTCAGCCCAATGACACCGGCAATCCAGCCATCCAGTACACCTTTGCGGCGGGGCCTGGCGCGGTGCGTGCCAAGGACAATATCTATGGCTGGTTCCTGCAGGATAGCTGGAAGATGCGCCGCAACCTTACGTTGAACTACGGCTTACGATGGGACTATGAAGCGGGCGGCTTCAAGGGCGGTTACCTGCCCAAACCGGGTGGCGGCTGCCTTATGGCGAATGGCCTGATTTCGGCTTGCTCGAGCGATAAGAATAATTTCCAGCCGCGAATCGGAGTTGCCTGGGCGCCACAATTCGAACATGGCCCACTGCACTGGTTATTCGGCGATCCGGACAAGTCGCTGGTGAGCTTCGGGGCGGCGGAAGTAACCCAGCTGGCGTACCTTAACATCTCGCTCGACTCGTTGAATTTCGATGGAGTCACGCTGTTGACGGGAACCGTGGACCTGAGCTGCACCACGACCCAGAGCTGCGGCCCGAACGAGCAGGCGGTGCTGGCCGCATTTCCGAATGCCGTGCCGGACAGCGCACTGGCACCTTTCAAACCGGCCGGTTCTTTTGGCCGAGTGCGCCCCATTTCCGATCATCTGCGCAATCCCGAAACCCGGCAAACCAGTTTCACGATTCGCCGTGAACTCAACAACACGACAGTCATGAGCCTCGGCTACGTGGGCGCATTCGGATTCGGGCAATACGGTGAGCGGGACACGAATTTCCCCAGCATCAATGCCGATCCGGCGCATCCCGGATTCTCCTATCTTGGAGACAGACCAAATCCGGCGTTCGGAGCGATTCGCACCCAGGAAAATACCCGGACATCGGCCTACAACGGGCTGATCATCGACATCAGCAAACGCTTCTCGCATCACGTTCAATTCCACGGTGGCTACACCTTCTCCAAGCTGCTCTCGTCCACGGAAGATTTCTATGGTCCGTCCGAGCCCGGCGATCCGCGCAATGTCAGGGCGGAGAGAGGGCTGGCGTATAGCGACGCAAGACATGCTGTGAACTTTGGATTCGTTTTCGATTCGGAAAGGCTGATCAACACGGCGGTGGCGAAACAGATCTTTAACAACTGGCAAGTGGGCGTCAACGGAAACCTGCACTCAGGACAGCCTTATGACGTGTCCACCGGGAACGCCGCTTTCAATGGTTCGAAATTCTTCGGCCTGGGAGCGGAAACCTCTCAACGACCCAACGTGTTGGCGAATGGGACGCTGAGCGTCACCAACGTTCCTTCCTACGCCGGCGGCAACTTGAACATCAGCCCTTCGGGAGTTGCGACTTGCGAAGCGGTCCATGGCGCCGGCAATTGTCCGGCAGCGACTACCTTCAACGCTCCTCTGGCAGCTTCCGCAAGCGGCCCAGTGGACAGCTTCGACGGTTCGCCTGTCGACTTCAAAGACCTCAGCGGAAACCTGGCACGAAACGCTGGCGTTGGCGATCCTTTTTATCGCTTCGACTTGTCGTTGACGCGGAGTATTCCGATTCGAGAGCGGGTTCGCATCGAACTGCGCGCCGATTTCTTTAACGTGTTCAATCACACCAACTTCCTGGGCTTCAACGGGCTGGATGCCTTGACCAACTTCTCGGTTCCCAGTCTCACCATTCCGGTCGATCCCAACAATCCCAGCGGTCCGCAAATGGCGAACCCGAACTTCAGCGCTAACTGCACCAGCTGTCTGAATCCGTTCAATGGCCAGTTTGTGGGCGTGAATGGGCAGGCCCTGAGAATTCAGGATCTGCGCAGCGGACGGGTCAGCTCGAAGAACAACATCAACCCCGGCTTGCAGGGTTCGGCTCCGTATAAGTTCAACGGTTTGGGCGATCCCACCGTGGCCGACATTGCGCGCCAGATCCAGGTTTCCGTCCATGTAAGGTGGTAGCGGTTCGCTAGTGTGTGGTCGCTCTCGAGGTGGGCCTGCTACAAAGGCCCACCTTTTTTCTGGCGAGCTGGTTCAAGGATCTTGCACGCATCCCTGCGGAGGTTGCGCGTGGGCTGGCTCGAAGGGTTCGTGGCGCACCGTTGCAGCCCTGGATGCTATGCGCTTTACGCAGACGGATGGCTGTCGAGAGTATAGTTGCCTTGTTGAGGTGAGAACATGAACCTGACGACCGTAGTTGAAGCTGTGGTGGTGATCATAGTCGTTGTCTTCGCAGTTCGATTCTTCATGAACCGTGCATGAAAGTGAGTTGCAGTCAGCTGCAAACGTGGCGGCCTTATGAAGACTGCCTCAAATACATGAGGTTTGGCAGCGCCGGCAGGAAGCCGGCGCTACGCTACGAACGGCCCTTCACGATCTTTTCTATCTGCAACATGTGATTCAGGTCGTGGCCTGCCATCAAGCGGACGAGGTGTTCCACGCTCTCCTGGCCGCGTTCCTGGTGCTGGCCGTAATTCTTCCACAATCCACGGGGCACGGAGCCCAGCAGCCTCAGGTTGTTCTCCCGCAGGGCGCGAAAGGTTTCAAGTGAGACCCTAGGGTCGCGGCGGCCGTAGTTGAAGGTATCCGCCCAGGCGTCCTGATCGAAGGCCTGAATTGACGTCCCGTTGGACGCCAGAATGAGCCGCAAGCGATAGCCGATGACCAGCTCCGCATCGGCCAAATGGGCGAGGATTTCGGCGATGGACCATTTTCCCGGCGCCGGGCGAGCGGTCAGTCGCTTCTTGTTGAGCCCTTTGGTGAGGGCGACAAGTTTCTTGGGGGCGGCTTGCTGCAGGCGGATTGGGTCCTTGCCGCGGCTGTGATTGAGCATGCGTTCTGTGTACTGCTGGGGCGTCTCCTGCATGGACTTTTCCTCTCTTTCGTCTGTACAAGACGCTGTTCTGTTAAGCCAACCTTAAAAAGCGAAAGAGCGCCACCTGCGGCGCTCTCCTGGACTGCGAATTCGAGTGTGAACCAGCCTCAAACTTATACTCCCGACAATGGCAGCCATCAATAAAATTTCGCACTGCATCATAGCTAGGAGCCTGCGGTCGGCTCGGGGCCGGCATGGAAGTTCGTTTAGAATGCCCTTGGGCTGGAGCAGGAATCGCTTTTGCGGCTTTGGAGTTCAGACTAGTTTGGTCTGGGAGGTTTGCGTGGACAGACTGCGTAGCAGGTTTTTACTCACACTGCTGGTCATCGTGGGGACATTGGTCCTGGCGGCTTGTCCCACCCGCACCAGCATCGAAAGAATTAATCGCGATCCAGGACGCTACGCCGGGCGGGAAGTGGCCATCGGCGGACGTGTGTCCAATTCATTCGGCCTGCTCGGTTCCGGCGTCTACCAGGTGGACGACGGTACCGGCCAGATGTGGGTGTTCAGCCAGAGATACGGTGTGCCCAGCAACGGCGCCAAGGTAGGAGTCCGAGGCACGATCTCACAGGGCTTCAGTTTCGGAGGCCGCAGCTTTGCCGTCATCATGAAGGAAACCGAGCGCCGCCACTAACACGAACCACGTAGGGGCGGACGCCCTCGTCCGCCTTGGCCGAGCGAAGGTCGGCAAAGGTTTCTTGGGTTTCCCGGCAATCGAAAGTGGGCGAAATTGAAACCCAAGACGAGCTTCGCTCGTCCGCCCGGACGAGGGCGTCCGGGCCTACGTGGCCGGTGATAAATTAAGTCGGTGGTTAGTTTTGCCGCGGAAGGGTTGGCGACCGACATGGGGTCGGGTTGCGCCTGTGATTCTCGGATTTCCAGTTTCATTTGCCGGAGGTTGGTAGCCTCAGCTGGATCCATTCCGGCCTTCAGGTCGGATTTCTCTACAAAGTAGCGCCAGCCGGCATGACGATCTTCCGAACTCTGTCCGGTTTCGAAGTGCTTTACTTTGAGTTCGGCGTTTTCCTTGCCTTTGACCACCATCACAACTCCGCCCGACTCGTAAGTCCGGATATTGTGGCGGATGATGGCATAGGAAGCTTTGGTTTCGTCGCGTGTCAGAGACACCCCGCTTCTGGCTGGAAGACTTGCGTTGGTTGGTCGGAGAGCGTGCCCGGTCGTTGGTTTCCGGCACGGGCACGCCATCTGTCTATCTAGAGTTTCCGCTCTGCTTACAGCGGACGGACGTTCTCAGCTTGCCAGCCCTTTGGCCCCTTGGTCACATCGAACTCCACACTCTGGCCTTCTTGCAAGCTGCGGAAGCCGCCTGCCTGAATCGCCGAGAAGTGCACAAATACATCTTCGCCACTCTGGCGGCTGATAAAGCCGTAGCCCTTGGCGTCGTTAAACCACTTTACTGTTCCTTGTTCTGCCATTTTGTTACTGTTTCCTTTTCAATCGATTTACGCTGTGAGATCGGAGGTACTAAGGGCGGTTCAAGCTGGTATGCAAGAAGCTGCTCAACAACCGATTCTAATCAAACGCACTATGAGTTTAGCAGAAAACTCCTGATTTAGGTGGACAAAATGCTCATCCGACGGCAGAGCGACTAAGACTTCGGTAACCGGATATTGCCTCCTCAAGAACTCTTGCGAGAAAAAAACCTGACCGCAAAGGTCGCAAAGACGAGCGTAATTCCCTTCATCCACCAGTATTTTCTTTCACTTCCGCACTAAGCAGGTATAATTCTAAGACCAAGAAGTTACTTGACCACGAAGACACATCGCCAAACCACCCTGCGCCTTCGCGATTGAGAGTATCAGCCTCCTGCAGGCGCGCCGTTTAAGTTTCACTAGTCCAGTTTAACCAGCCTGAAGGAGTCTCGGGCAATACGCTCATGGAGGAGCGCCCTGATGTCACGATTTAACGGAGACAAGTCCAGATTTAACCGCGAGCGAAAACAGAATATTCAGCGCCGGCTGCGCACTCGGGCGCTGCTCCAGGCAGCCGGGTTGGTGGCCGCCAAGGCCGAGGCCAGCAAGAAGCCGCGCGGCGCCGCTGAAAAACCTGCATCTTGAAATTTGCGATACACTCTAGCCTGCTGCACGAGGAACTATCATGAAGAAGCTGTTTGTCGGCAACATCCCCCACAGCACCACCGAAGCAGAGTTGCGGGCGCTGTTCGAACCCCACGGGGCCATCGAGCAAGTCAGCATTGTGACTGATCGCGACACCGGCCGTTCGCGCGGCTTTGCGTTCGTCGAAATGACCGATTCCGCCGAAGCGGAAAAAGCGATTGCGGCGCTCAATGGCAAGGAGTTGGGTGGGCGCGCCTTGAACATCAACGAAGCCCGTCCCAAGACGGATCGCGGTGGACCGCCCCGCGGCGGTGGTGGCGGACGTCCTGGCGGCGGTGGTGGACGCCCCGGCGGTGGCGGCGGCCGTTCCGGAGGCGGTGGTGGTGGGCGTGACGACTATC
This sequence comes from Terriglobia bacterium, assembly GCA_963698825.1. GTDB lineage: Bacteria > Acidobacteriota > Terriglobia > Terriglobales > Acidobacteriaceae > JAIQFF01. The sequence continues at coordinate 178,372 of CAVOSG010000005.1, forward strand.
AGGGCCATGCGCGTCAGCCTCGAGAGCCGCGCTGGTAAGGAGCAACACTCGGTAGCACATTAGAGTCCCACGAGCACCGATCTGCCAAAAAAATGTCCCTTGGAGGTGTCTATGTCTGGTCGAGGCCGTTCCAGCTTTACCAAACGTCAGAAAGAGCGCTCACGGCAGGAAAAACAGAAGGAAAAAGCTGAGCGCAAGGTCCAGCGAAAACTGGAGAAACCGGCAACCGGATCCGATTCTTTTGAACTCTCGGAAGAAGATTTCGCAGCCGCGGCCGCACAAATGGCGCTTCCGAATTCGCACCTGGAAGAGTAGCCGGGCAATCTTCGATTCAATGGCATGAAAAGCGCGGCTCAATGCCGCGCTTTTTCAATTCACCCGGAGTCTCTTACGCGCCTGGCAAAAATGAACCCTTCCGCTCCCCAGCAAAGTCTAAACAGAGCAGTGAGTTCTGCTCCCACAGCGAAGCCCAAGCCCTCCATCACCACCGCCCAGCTGCGGGCCGTCCTACCCGCCGTGTGGGAGCTGATGCGTCCCCGTCGAGGCCTGCTGGCGCTGGGATTCCTGCTGATGGTCATCAACCGGGTATCAGGACTGGTGCTTCCTTACTCCACGAAATTCCTGATCGACAGCGTCATCGCCAAGCATCACCTCGAGTTGTTAAGGCGCCTGGTTACGGTGGTATTGGCGGCCACGATCATTCAAGGCATCACATCGTTCGCCCTGACCCAGCTGTTGTCGAAAGCGGCGCAGCGCTTGATCGCGGAGCTGCGGCAGAAGGTGCAGGCCCACATCTCGCATTTGCCGGTCGCGTTTTACGATTCCAACAAGACCGGAACGCTGGTCTCACGAATCATGACCGACGTTGAAGGAGTGCGAAACCTTTTGGGTACAGGCCTGGTCGACCTGGTGGGCGGACTGCTCACTTCCGGCATCGCGATGGTGGTTCTGTTTCGCATCAGTCCGAGCATGACTCTGCTGGCCTTCACATTCCTGGCGTGCTTCGCGATTGCTCTGAACAAGGCCTTCAGCACGATCCGGCCTATTTTCCGCCAGCGCGGAAAAATCAATGCCGAAGTGACCGGACGCCTGGCGGAGTCTCTGGGCGGCGTGCGAGTGATCAAGGGATATCACGCCGAAGAACGCGAAGAAGCCGTCTTCGCCGGGGGCGTGCGCCGCCTGCTGGACAACGTCATGCGCACCCTCACGGCCACTTCGGTGATGAGCCTTTCCGCCAGCCTGCTCATGGGCGTGGTTGGGTCGATCATCATGTACATGGGCGCGCGCCAGATTATGGCGGGCACGCATGACCATCGGCAGCTTCTTCACCTACACGCTTTTCCTGGGATTTCTGGTCGCCCCCGTCGTGCAGATCGTCAATATCGGCACGCAAATCACGGAAGCTCTCGCCGGACTGGAACGGACCCAGGAAATTCTGCGCGAGCGGCCCGAGGATCAAGATCCGAAACGCACGGTGAGCTGCGAGACATTCGCGGGAAAGTGGAATTCGATCACGTCAGCTTCAGCTACGATGGCAGCCGCCCCGTGTTGCGCGATGTAAACTTCCGGGCGGAACCGGGAACCGTGACGGCGCTGGTTGGTTCGTCCGGGTCAGGCAAGTCCACCATCATCGGCCTGATTTCCGCATTTTACGTTCCGACGGAAGGCAGGGCACTGGTCGATGGAGTGGATCTGAGCACGGTACGTCTCGATTCATATCGTACGCGACTGGGCGTCGTGCTGCAGGAATCATTTCTGTTTGATGGGACGATTCGTGAGAATGTGGCATTTTCCCGGCCCCAGGCCAGCGAGGAAGAGATCATGCGCGCCTGCCGGATCGCGCGCGTGGACGAATTTGCCGAAAGCTTTCCGGAAAAATACGACACCATCGTGGGAGAGCGGGGCGTAAAGCTCTCCGGAGGCCAGCGGCAGAGGATCTCGATTGCGCGCGCCATTCTGGCCGAACCGCGCATCTTAATTCTCGACGAGGCGACGTCCAGCCTCGATTCCGAATCCGAGGAGATGATTCAGCACGGACTCTCGTATCTGATGCAGGGCCGGACTACATTTGTCATTGCGCACCGGCTCTCGACCATCCGGCGTGCCGACCAGATTCTGGTGGTCGAACAGGGCCAGATCGTCGAGCGGGGAACTCACGACGAGCTGTACGCCTTGCAGGGCCGATATTACGACCTGTATACCAAACAGCAAGGGCTGCAGAGCAATCTGTTTCTGGCTCCCGGCGAGGGAGACGCGGCTGCGCCTGCTGAGGATGGTGGCGCGACGAAAAATGGCGATAGAGAAGTAACCACCGCCGACGCTTTGCGTGTAATAAGAGGTCAGGTTCGATGATGAATCCACTCCCTGATAAAACATTGTCATCCCGACCGGAGCGAAGCGCAGCGAGCGCAGTGGAGGGACCTTGTGTTTCGGGCAGCTCCCGACATTCAAAGCTTGAACCACAGAGGACACGGAGTACGCAGAGGCAAACCACTCCATAAATGACTCCTAACCCCAACCAATCCACCGCAGCCGCAATCCGCATTGTCGACCTCTGCCGCCACTACCAGATGGGGGAAGCGCTGATCCGCGCCGTGGACGGCGTCTCCTTGCAGGTGGGCGCGGGAGAGTTTGTCGCTCTGCTCGGCAGTTCGGGTTCGGGCAAGTCTTCGCTGCTGAACCTCATCGCCGGTCTTGACCGGCCGACGTCGGGGGCGGTGATCGTCGAGGACCGGGATTTAGCTCAACTCTCCCGCGAAGAGTTGGCCAGGCATCGCCTGCGCACCGTCGGCATGGTTTTTCAATCGTTCAATCTGGTTTCGCGGATGACCCTGGCCGAAAATGTTGAGCTGCCGCTTCGCTTCGCCGAAGTAGATCGCAGCCAGCGCCAGACGCTTACCCGGCAGGCGCTGGAGCGCGTTGGATTGGGGCCTCGCATGACTCACCGGCCCAGCGAACTCTCCGGTGGAGAGCAACAGCGGGCGGCGCTGGCGCGTGCCCTGATCAATCAGCCCAGGCTTCTGCTGGCGGACGAGCCTACCGGCAATCTCGACAGCCGGACTGGCACCGAAATCATGAATTTCATTCGCGAGTTCAATCGAACTCTGGGAATGACCATTGTGATGGTGACCCACGAACGAGCCCTGGCCGAACGCTATGCCCAGCGCATGATCTTCCTGGCCGATGGCAAACTGGTGGACGATCGGAAGAATGAGAATCGTCCGAATGAAAATCAATCCAATCCGGCGCCGTCCAGCGGCAGCCTGCAGGGAGGCCGGCCATGAAAACTTACGATCTCACCGAGCTGGCCCTGCGTAATTTGCGTGAGTCGTCGCTGCGTAATTCTTTGACGACGGTCGGCATCTCGGTCGGAGTGGCGTCGCTGGTCGCCATGCTTTCGCTCGGTATCGGTCTGCAAAAATTGGCTACACAGCGTCTGACCCGGTCCGGTCTTTTCGATACTGTCGTGGTCACTTCGCGGCGCGAGCTGCGAGGCTTCAGCCGCGACGACGAAAGAAGCACTGCCTCCGCCGCCGAAAGCCGAACCCTGGATGAGACCGCCCGCCAGGAAATCGAGCGTCTGCCCGAAGTGCTCGAGGCCTATCCGGACATCCGATTTATTACTGAACTTCGCTACCAGGACAAGCCTCACCTGACCATGGTTTCGGGGATTCCGGATTCTGCCCGGTCGAACGACGCATTTGCGGGAATTCCCGGCGGCTTTTTCTCTGCTGAAACTGCGCCTGAAGTCATTCTGCAAAAATCATTTGCCATGGAGTTGCTCGGCAAGACGCCACCGCCGGGCCAGGAAGACGATGTTCCGGTTAAAGATTTGGCGAAGTCACTGCTGGGACAAGAGCTGACGATGCGCTACGCGCAGCGCGTTTCTGCGCCCTCGCTCGGGAGGCGACGCTGTTGCAAAATCCGTCCCATCGGCTTCCGATACATCCGCGAGGGCGACGTGAGCCGCTATCGGATGCGGCTTATTCCGTCATCTCGCGCGAGCAGAAACTGAAAATTGTCGGAATTTCCGATCTCGATCCAGACAGCATGCGAGGGGCGGCCCGCGCGCGCGTGTTCCTGCCCTTGAAATTGGCCCAGGAGCTTCGCGTCCTGCAGCCTTCCGACGTGCGTGACAGCATGCGCGGGTTCAGCAAGCAGCCCAGTTACTCCACGTCAGCGTACGCGTAAAAACCCCCAAGCAGGTGGAAGCGGTCGAGCAGGCCATCAAGAAATTGGGGTTCAATACGTTTTCCATTCTTGACGCGACGCGCAGCTTGCGGCAATTTTTCGCCGTCCTCGATCTGTTCCTGGGAATTTTTGGCAGCCTGGCGCTGGCTGTGGCCTCGATTGGCATCGTGAATACCCTGGTGATGGCGATTCTGGAGCGCCGCCGCGAAATCGGAATCATGAAAGCCATCGGCGCCAGTGACGGCGACGTTAAAAAACTTTTCTTCGCCGAGGCCGGAGCCATGGGCTTGCTGGGCGGAGTGGTGGGAGTGGCGCTGGGTTGGGCCATCGGTCACGTCATTAACCTGGGAACGAACATTTATCTGAAACGCCAGGCGCTGCCGCCCGAGAATTTCTGGGCGGTGCCGTGGTGGCTGGTGGGCGCGGCCATCGTTTTCGCGTTCATTGTGAGTTTGGTTTCGGGCTTGTACCCGGCCGGGCGCGCGGCTCGCCTCGATCCCGTGCAGGCATTGCGGTACGAGTAGACTGGATCTTGCGGGCCCTACTGTTTACCAGATGAAGTCCTGCGCGAGATCTTCGCAAGCTCAGCTGACGCCTTCTTTGAGGTACGCGAATTTCATTTTGAGCCACAACAAGATTTTTCCGGGCCTCTTTCTGCTGGCCGTCTTTCTTCCACTGGCCGCTGGTGCGCAGGGCCGTACCGACTGCAACGTCATCAACAGCCGAATTCTCAAGCAAGCGATTCACTACTGCGTGCAATTACCCCCCGGCTATGACGCCAAAGAATCCCCGCCCCGCCGCTTTCCCGTGCTCTACTTCCTCCACGGCCTTGGCCAGAATGAGCAGACTCTGTTCAGCACGGGTGGGTGGAGCGTAATCGAAGACCTGCGCCGCGAGCACAAGATCTCGGATTTTCTGGTGGTGGCGCCGGAGGGAAGACGTAGCTTCTACATCAACTCGGCAGACGGTGCGCTTCGCTACAGCGATTTCTTCCTGCAGGAATTCATCCCAGCGATCGAAAGCAAATATCGCATCCGCCCGGGACGAATGAGTCGAGCCATCACAGGAATTTCAATGGGCGGCTACGGAGCGCTGCGTTTCGCCTTCGCCCATCCCGAATTATTTTCCGCGGTCAGCGCCCAGAGCGCCGCGCTGATCACACAGACTCCGCAGGAACTGGCGGCTGCCGGGCACTCGGGCACGCCGTTGGGGCGATTGCTGGGGCCCGCTTTCGGCGAGCCCATCAACGTGCCACATTGGCAACAAAACAGTGTTTTCGTTCTCGCGCGAAAAAACCAATCCGGATTGCGGAATCTGGCCATCTACTTTAACTGCGGCCAACAGGATGACTTCGGTTTTGAGGACGGAGCCGCCGCGCTTGCACCGGCAACTCAAGTCGGAAGGCGTGAAGCACGAATACCATCTGTATCCCGGCGACCACAGCCTGACTTACTTCCTGTCCCATATGGGCGAGATCATGGAGTTCCACTCGCGCGTTTTCGCAGAACAAAGGTAGTTCATCCCGCCAGTTGTTGCCTTTCGTCCTTTATGCAATCCTTCTGAACGGATCGGAGCCGATCCATTTCTACCTGACGAGGTGAACGATGGCGTGCAGCCCAGAGATTTTGAAACGAGTTCCCCTGTTTGCCCTGCTCGACGACGATGAGACCGCAGTCTTGGCCGGGACAAGTCGAACTCAGAACATTTACCCAACGCCAGCGAATCTGGAAGATTGGCGATCCGGGCGGGCGCGCTTACGTCATGGTCTCCGGCGCGGTGCGGGTTACGACCGTGGACGATGATCAACAGGAAGTCATCGTGGACCAGCCGGCGCAGGGAGAATTTTTCGGCTTCGCCTCCATGCTCGATCAAACTCCTCACCAAACCGAGGCGATTGCCATCGAAGACAGCGAATGCCTGGAAGTGGACCGCGACGATATCGCCATCCTGCTGCAACGCAAACCCCACGCCGGGATGGATATGTTGACCGTGCTGGGCCGCCAGTTCCATGCTTCGCAGCAACTGGTGCGGGTCCGCGCCAGCCGAAATCCTAACGATGTCATCGAGGAAGACATGAGCTTCGGCGAGCGCATCGCCGACCGGGTGGCCGGCTTTGGCGGGTCGTGGACATTTATCATCACCTTTGCCCTGGCCATCAGCATCTACACCGTGATCAACGTCGCGCTGCGGGGGGCGGCATGGGATCCTTATCCGTTCATCCTGCTGAATCTGTTCCTCTCCATGCTGGCTGCCATTCAGGCGCCGGTCATCATGATGAGCCAGAACCGCCAGGACACGAAAGACCGCCTGCGGGGCGAGCTCGACTACGAGGTCAACCGCCGCGCCGAATCGGAAATTCAAGGGCTGGCCCGCAAACTGAATTTGCTGGGAGAAAAAATTGGCGATGTCGAGGATCTGCTGAGGAAGAAGGTGTAGCAAAAGGCGAGAGGCGAAATAAGCCGCTGCGGTTTATTTATATGACTAAGTCAAGTATATAGTTGATAAAGTCATATGATGATGAGGGAACCGCTGTGACCATCCCTCGATCCGATCCAACCATCCAGGCCGTCCGGCGCTTCAATCGCTTTTACACCCGGCAGATCGGGGTGCTGCGCGAAGGGCTGCTCAAGAGCCCATTCTCGCTTGCTGCAGTACGCGTGCTTTACGAGATTGCTCACCGCCGGCAGCCCACCGCTACCGAACTATGTAGGCAATTGGGACTCGATCCGGGCTATCTCAGCCGCATCCTGCGCCGCCTTGAAAAACGTGGATTGGTCCGCAAGTCCGATTCCCACGCGGATGGCAGGCAGAGCCTGTTGAGTCTGACCGCCCGCGGCCGCGATACCTTCGCCACTCTCGACGAGCGCCAGAACGAGGAAGTCGCGGCCATGCTGCGTGAACTCTCAGCCGGCGCGCGGACGCGGATGGTGGGAGCCATGCAGGTCATCGAAACCCTGCTGAGCCCTCAGCCCGAATCCAATACGCCATACATTTTGCGCTCACACCAACCCGGTGACATGGGTTGGGTGGTGCACCGCCACGGGGTTCTTTACGCTCAGGAGTACGGATACGACGAGCACTTCGAAGCCCTGGTGGCCGAAATCGCGGCTAAATTCATTCAGCACTTCGATGCCAAGCACGAACGCTGTTGGATTGCCGAAAGAGATGGCGAGATTGTCGGCTCGGTGTTTCTGGTCAGGGAATCAAAGACAGTGGCCAAGCTGCGGTTGTTGCTGGTGGAACCGTCAGCCCGCGGGCTGGGCATCGGCAATCGCCTGGTCGAAGAATGTATGCGGTTCGCCAGGCAGGTGAGTTACAAGAAAATAGTCTTGTGGACGCAAAGCGAGCTCCCAGCCGCCCGGCACATTTACCGGAAGGCGGGATTCCGCCTGGTGCAGCAAAAGAAGCACCGCAGCTGGGGCCGCGAAGACCTGGTATCGGAAATATGGGAACTCACATTGTGATTCCCGGTTGAAGGTTTACGCCCTCTTTTTCAATTGCGGTGGCTGATAAGTTCCGGGCACGACGCGGAATGCGATGCTGATCCGGTTCCAGCCATTGATGGCTACGACGGCTAGGGTGAGGTCCGCTACTTCCTGTTCACTAAAGTGCTGCCGAACTTCCTCGTACAATTCATCCGGCGCATGCCCGTCTCTGTATATTCGTGACCGCTTCGGCCCAGGCCAGCGCCGCCCGCTCCCGCTCGGTGTAATAGGAGGTTTCGCGCCAAGCGTCGAGCGAGTACATGCGCTGCTCGTTTTCGCCCGCCACCTGCAAATCCTTCCAGTGCATGTCCAGACAAAAGGCACAGCCGTTGATCTGCGAGACCCGCAACTTCAGCAAGTGCAGCAGTTTCTTCTCAACTGTGCTGTTGACGAGAGAGTGTTCCAGACCCAACATGGCCTTGTAGCCGTCGGGCGACAGCTTGTAGTAATCAATGCGTGGTTCCATGTGTCCTCCTGCGATAAATTGGATTCAATAGTTTGGATTCGGAGGCTGGGCGAGGAGCTACACTTTTTTCGCTGGAAGGAAATCCCAAAGCAGCCGGTAGTCGCGGAGGAGGATGCGATCCTCAGGCTGTCGCGGTGTATTCGGGCAGCTGGAGAGGAATTGCGACTCGAACCGATGTGCCGTGCTGGCCCGATTCCACCTGCATGCTGCCTCCGAGCTCTCGCACCCGCTCCCGCATTCCGCTGAGACCCACGCCCATCCCAGTGCCGGTTTGCTCAAAGCGGCTGAGGACATCCGGTCTCATGCCGCAGCCGTTGTCTTTCACTTCCAAGCTCATCTGCCCAGTTTCCTTGCGGATCGCGACTTGCGCCACCGTAGCCCCGGAATGCCGGTGTACGTTGGTCAGGCCTTCCTGCAACACCCGGAACAGCACCAGTTCAATCTCGGCGGGTAAGCGTTCCAGATGGCGCGGCGCGTCTAGAGTCACTTGCATCCCGCTGCGCTGGCCCATGCCTTCAACGAACCAGCGGGCGGCGGAAGCCAGGCCCACATCGTCGATCATGGGCGGGTGCAACAGGTAGGAGAGCGTTCGCACTTCTGAGACGCATCGTTCCACTAGATCGTCCGATTGCGACCACAAATCGGTCCGCCCGGGCGATCGTTTGAGCATGTCTAGATTCAGTTTCAAGCCCACCAGATATTGGCCGAGGCTATCGTGCAGTTCGCGTGCAATGCGGCGGCGCTCGGCGTCCTGCAGGGTGAGGACTCGTGCCGATAGATGGCGCAGGGCAGCCGTGCGCTGCTCCACCAACGATTCCAGCTTTTCGTTGGCCAGGCGCAAATTGGTTTCACTCTCCTGCCGCGCCTGCTCCGCCCGTTTCTGCTCGGTAACGTCACGCACAAAGCAGCGGGCATGGAGGAACTGGCCGTTCTCCCACATGCCGTTGGCGTAGATCTGGACTTGCTTTAACGACCCATCCTTGCACCTGAGTTCCGCCGGACAGTCGTAGATGTCTTCTCCCTGCATCAGTCTCCGCCAATAGTCAGAGAAGACATCCGCGCTGGCGTAGAACTCTGAACACCCGATGTCCGACATACTCATCCCGCGAGTATCCCAGAAGATTCAACAATGCTTTGTTGGCCCAGAGGACCTTCTGGTCCGCGCCGGTGCGTTGTACGCCCTCCACGGCGTTTTCCAGGAGGTCGGCCAATTCCGCCTGCTTGCGCCGAAGCGAATCCTGGGCATCTCTGCGCTCCGCCTTGGTAGCTCTCGAGCGTCTGCTCCTTCTGCTGCAGATGAGTGATACTGCGCAGCCGCTGTTCGTCGGTGGACAATGCTGCATAGCTTTCCCCTGGGATGACAGCCGAATGTGCGGCGCAGATCTTCAGAAAAGGTTCGTCGAATTCCTCCCGATTGAAACACGCGATGGGGTAGGCACACCGCAGAGTGAAGGAATGGCTTTGGGCGAGATCATTCCACAACTCTTCGAGCCGGATCGCAGCGTCCGGTTTGCCCTCGGCCCACAACAACGCCACCATTTCTCCAAATGCCGCCACGCGAACGGCCTTGTCCCCGGTGGATATTCGGACCCTATCGATCAGGGCGCCAACCACAGAAGCGAAACGCGCCGGTTCCGGCTGGCCATCGTGCATGAATTGTGCGAGTGTTTCAGCTGCGTCCACCGCCAAGTAACGCCCTTGCCGGGTGGCTCTTGCCACATCGAGACCACGGGCCTTCAGCCCCTGGGAAAGGCTGTCCCGGTGGGCTTTGGTCGCGATCACGACCGCGGCATCTCCCGCACCCAACGCGGTGCCAACAAACCGGCTGATCGCCTCGATCAGGGCGGCATCCTCTCCGTAAAATTGAACGACGTGCCCCATGGCATCGTGGTCGTGCCACTGCGCCAGCGGGGCCACAGGCAAAGAGGAAATGGTCGGAGAGGTATTGCTGGCGCTCATCTGGATTCTTACCTGATTCCTAAAAGTAGTTGAGATTGTTTCAGCAAACCCCGGGGCCTCCAATACAGGGAACCCTGTACTTCAATCAGGCCGCAGGGCTAGCGGCGCAGCAGATTCCGGGCCAGGAACAGAGCATTGGCCGGGCGTTCAGCCAGGCGGCGCATGAAGTAGGGATACCACTCCGTACCGAACGGAATATAGACCCGCATCCGCCATCCTTCGCGCACCAGGCGTTGCTGCAGGTCGCGGCGGATGCCGTAGAGCATCTGAAACTCAAAGGCATCGCGAGAAATATTTTCCTGGGTGGCGAAGGTTTTGGCCAGGTCGATGATCTTCTCGTCGTGGGTCGCCAACCCGTGGTAGACACCGCTCTTCATCAGAGTCTTCATCAGGCGGACGTAGTTCGCGTCCACTTCGGCCTTTTTCTGGAAGGCAATGTCCTCCGGCTCTTTGTAAGCCCCCTTGCACAGGCGGATGCGGATGCGCTCGGCCAGCAGAGCTTCGATGTCCTTTTCGGCACGCCGCATATACGACTGGATCACCGCGCCCACTGCGCCCGCATGGCCGGGCATGCGGTGCAGTTCGTGCACAAAGTCTAGGGTGCGCTGGGTGTAGGGCGAGCCTTCCATGTCTACCCGCACGAAGTTGGGAGGGTGCATGGCAGCAGCCTTCGCCACCAGACCCATTACCAGATCACGAGCGAGGTTCTCGTCCACGTCGAGGCCCATGTGTGTAAGCTTCAGGCTGACGTTGGCATTCAACTTGCCACTGCCGATTTCGTCCAGTAGTTGATGGTAGAGCCGCGCGCTGGCCTGTGCTTCTTCGGTGTTGGTGACATTCTCGCCTAGATTGTCGACGGAAACGCTCAGACCCGCTTGATTGACGGTTTGCGTGACCCGCAGCGCATCGTCTACTTCAGTGCCAGCCACAAATCGGCTGGATAAGCGCCGCCCCACTGCAGATCGTTCGGCCAGGGATCGCAGCGAGCGGTTCTCTGAAAGAGAAATGAAGAGCGCCCTCAGCACCGTGTTCCTTCCGGGCCAAGGTCGGGATGGCAGGCGCCCTGTAAGCGGGCATGAAGAGCACAGAAATTTGTATCACAATTGAATGAGACCTGAGGCTGGCCGTGCAGGGAGAGTACCGACTCATTTACCGCGGTTCAAACTTCACTTCGATAGGCTCACGGGTCTCGTGAGTCGCCGGCGTCCACTTCCATTTGTAGATAGCGTTCTGTGCTGCCCGCACCAGCACCGGATTTCCGCCCTTCACTTCGATGGCCTTTACCACCCCGTTGGGAGCGACCACGGCCTCTGCTTTCACGGTTCCGCTGAGATTGATGTTACGGGCAACTTCAGGATATTCGGGGCGGACCCGGTTTATGATCCGACGGGCCTCGGTTGGCTCCTGCTGGGCCAGAGACGCGGGAGGGCAGACAAGTAGTCCAAGCATCACCGTAAAGCCGGTTACAAGTAGGCGATTCATCGTCTGCGTTAGACCATTTGCAGCTTATTAGCCTCCATGGATTGGCGAAAGATGACCTTGGTAACCGAAATCGGACCTCGGACGTCAGACCGCGGACTTCAGACGCCCGGACTTCAGATGTCGGACAAGGAATTCGCCAGGACGCGCAGAAACCAGAGGCAGGGTTTAGATTCTGAGAGATGCACCAGGCAAACTGCAAGGTGGGGGCCTGAAGTCTGAGGGCCGAGAGCTGACGCCCGCGTTACTCGATAAACACTTCGTCCACATAGCACCAGCGCCAGGTCTCGTCCGGCTCGAACGATTGCACTAGAGGATGTTTGGTCTGACGGAAGTGTTTGGTGGCGTGTTTGTTCTTTGAAGAGTCGCAGCAACCGACGTGACCACAAATCAGGCATTCCCGCAGATGGACCCAGGTATCGCCCATCTCCAGACACTCCTTGCAGCCTTGGCCGCTTGGTTTCACTGGCCGGATTTCTTCCAGGTGGGAACAGCTTGGGGCAGGACTCGGCATTTGAACTACCTCCGAAAAGCACTCTCTCGACTGCGTTACTCTCCGTGGTCTTCCAGAAACCTCTCGGCTTCAAGAGCGGCCATACAGCCGGTGCCGGCGGCGGTGATCGCCTGCCGGTAGCGCCGGTCTTGCACGTCGCCACAAGCGTAGACGCCGGGCACGCGCGTGAATACGTTGTTGGTGGTTATCAGATATCCGTCCTGATCGGTCTCAAGCTGGCCCTCGAACATTCGGGCATTGGGGATGTGGCCGATGCCGAGGAACATGGCGCTGGTAGGGAAGTCGCGGAGCTTGTCGGTTTTTATGTCGCGCAGCTTGAGCGCGGTGACTTCCTGTTTGGCCGGATCAAGCACATCTTCGACCACGGTGCCGGTAAGAAATTCAATCTTCTTGTTCTGCTGGGCCCGGTCGAGCATGATTTTGGAAGCGCGAAACTGATCGCGGCGATGAATCAGCGTCACCTTGGTGGCGAAGCGCGTGAGGAAAATCGCTTCCTCCATGGCTGAGTCGCCGCCGCCGACCACCGCGATTTCCTTTCCGGAAAAGAAGAAACCGTCGCAGGTGGCGCACGACGAAACGCCATGGCCGATCAGCGCTTTCTCGCCGGGTAATCCCAGCCAGCGTGCGGATGCCCCGCTGGCGATGATCAGAGTGCGCGCGTGAATCGTCTCCTTGCCAAAATTTATGGCAAAGGGACGCTTACTCAGATCAACGCTGGACACATGGCCGAGCTGATATTGCGCGCCAAAGCGACCCGCCTGCTTGCGCATGTTCTCGATCAGCTCGGGGCCCTGGATGCCCTCGGGGAATCCGGGGAAATTTTCCACCAGCGTGGTCAGCGAAAGCTGGCCTCCCGGTTCATGACCTTCAATCACCAGTGGCTTCAGGTTGGCGCGAGCCGTGTAAAGCGCCGCCGTGTGACCGGAGCAGCCTGACCCGATGATGACGACGTTGCGAATGTTCTCCATAATTTATGTGCAGCCCCGGCCTCGGCGTACCGGCCGTGCAGGGTTAGATTGCTGAATTCAGATTTGGATGCAACCCCGGTGTCAGCACTATTTCGCCTTCGGTGCGGGCTTTTTCGTCGCGGACTTGCTGGCCGGCGGCCGCTCGGCTTTCTTTTCCGCGGTCGCGCCCGTGCGTTCCAGTTCTTCCGGCACCGTGGTTCTCGCCCCCAGCAGCCCGCGGTAATTGGAAAGGATCGACGACGCGCTTTGAAATAGCGGCTCGTAGGCGCTTTGATCGGGCGCTGGGCCGGCCTCCGATCCAGCGCACCGGGCCAGCACCACGGATGATTTGCCGAAGCGCTCCAGCTTGATCCGGCTGGCCGGCGTGCTGCTGGTCAGCATGGTGGCAGGCGTGGTTACCGCTGAGGCGCTGTCTTCGATGGAAACCTGCATCAGATCTTTGGGGTCGCGCACCCGGAAGACCAGCGTTTCGACCATATTTTTGGGATCGACGCTGAACGAATACTGCACGGTCGAAAACAGCGCCTGCACGGAAAACTCGCGCCGGATGCGCACCCAGGTCGCCATGCCGGGATCGGAAGACATCTGTCCGCCCGAACCCGGCTGCAGAAATCCTGGCCCAACTTCGAGGCTGGATCTGCCGCGATCAATCTCGAAGTCCGCGCCAAATAGAGGGCTGCTTGGGAACTCGGCCTAGCGCGGAAGCAATTTCCTGCTGCTCCGCGGCTGAAGGTGAGCAGACGTTCAGAACGTTCACTTTGACCTGCGGCTGCGAGGACTGCTGCGCGCTCGCCAAGGCAGCGAAGCCAAGGCACATTTCTACGATTAGGATGGTTCGAAGCACGAAGGGATTCTAGCAGGACAGGTGGCGGAGTTCAGAGTGCAACCAGCTATCAGCTCTCAGCCGTCAGCTCTCAGCTAAATCCTGGCGCCGGACGTCAGGCGTCGGACCTCGGCCGTTCTTGCGGGTCATACGAACCCTTGTCAAGGGGCCAGACATCGCAGGTTGCCCTTAAAGAACTGTGGGCGTGGGAAATATAAAGTTGCGCGGGCATGTCCCATTTACCCTGCGCGGGTTGCTATGCTGGAAATACATTTAGCACATCAGGCTCGCTGGCGTCGAGCTGGATTCAGTTGAGCGTAGCGGAAGCACTCGACGCTGTGATCGTTCACCATGCCCACGGCCTGCATGAAGGCGTAGCAGATGGTTGAGCCCACGAAGTTGAATCCTCGTTTTTTCAGGTCCTTGCTCATGGCGTCGGACTCCGGGGTGCGGGCTGGAACCCGGTCTATCGAGCGCCAGGCATTCACTCTGCGGCTTTCCTCCCACGAACTGCCAGATATAAGCGTCAAATGAACCCAGTTCCTTCTGAATGTTGAGAAAGGCCTTCGCATTTTTTACCGCGGATGCGATCTTGAGGCGGTTACGAATGATGCCGGGATTGCGCAGCAGGCTCTTTTGCTTCCGGCTATCGTAGCGGGCGATGCGTTGCGGGTCGAAGCCGTCGAAAGCGGCGCGGTAATTCTCGCGCTTTTGCAAAACCGTGTCCCAGCTCAGGCCGGCTTGCGCGCCTTCGAGAATGAGAAATTCGAAGAGGACGAGATCGTCGTGTTGTGGCTGGCCCCATTCTTCATCGTGATAACGAATGGAGAGCGGGTTGCTGGGCCATTTGCATCGGGTGAGGTCTTGGGCTTTGGGCTTCATGTTGGCAGTCGAGCTAGATTCGGTATGCAACAGTTTACGGCCAAGACGGGCCGGGAATCCAAGCTAAGTCGAAGGGCCGAAAGACATTTGTATTCATGACCAAACGTGTGCTCCTTTTGTAACTTGGCTTGGCTCGGGCAGTCCCCTAGAGTCGGAGGGTAGAAGCCCTAGTAGCGGCTTTCGGCCCGATACGTGCATCTAATTGAGAGACGAGGGCTTTAGCGCGGTTTGGCGTGAAATTTTTGGATTGGCAGGGAATGAACTACACGAAATGGGTTCGATGGACGGTTGCAGTGATCCTGGTAGAGCTGGCAATTGGGTTGCCGGCACGGGCGCAGTCTCCCTATGTGACCTCCAACAGCATGCTTCCGGCCGCATCGGCCACCACCGGGACAGATACGGATTCCATCCTTACCATCAAGAAGCGGGTGGATGAGGTCAATGTGCTGTTCATTGCCACCGACCATCATGGCAAATTCGTGCGCAACCTGAATCAGGGTGATTTCAACATCCTGGACGATCACAAGCCGCCGCAATCCATCATTAATTTCCGACGTGAGACCGATCTGCCACTCGAAATCGGGTTGCTGGTGGATACCAGCGGGTCGGTGCACAGCCGCTTTGATTTCGAGCAGGAAGCCGCCGTAAGTTTTCTGCAGCACACGCTGCGAGCCAATTTCGATAAAGCGTTCGTGATGGGTTTCAGCACTCATAGCCAGGTCACGCAGGAGTTCACTGACAACGTTCGTCTGCTCGAAACCGGGGTGAGAAGTCTGCACAACGGCGGAGGCACGGCGATGTACGACGCTATATACCGAGCCTGCCGCGAGAAATTGAGCAAGGATCGGGGCGATCATCCGGTGCGGCGGGCGATTATCGTGGTCAGTGACGGCGAAGATAATCAGAGCGAGGTCAGCCGGGCCCAGGCCATGGAAATGGCGCAGCGCGCGGAAGTGATCATCTACGCGATTTCTACCGACGATAGCGGCCTGATTCTGCGCGGCGACAAGGCTTTGCAACAGATGGCCGACGCCACCGGCGGGCGCGCTTTTTTCCCCTTCAAGATGAAGGACATCAAGAATTCGTTTGCCGCGATCGAAGATGAATTGCGGAGTCAGTACGTCGTTTCCTACAAGCCGGCCGACTTCGATGCCGATGGCCGCTACCGTTCGATTGAAATCACCGCGCTGAAGAAAGACCTCCAGGTGCGGGCCGCGCAAGGGCTACTACGCGCCCCGGCAGTAGCTACCACTAGCAACCTCTCGCATTCGAACGTCCAATTGCTGTTCGATAGAGACGAAGGATGCAGGAATCGGGCGTTGAGTTCACTCGTAGCCACCGCAGACCAAAGAATCATGGATGCGCTTTAGCGCCTGAGGGTGGCTACTGTCGAAGCAAACCTCAGGGGCTGAAGCCCCAGAAACCTGGATCGTGGGTAGACGCGCTAGAGCCGTGCCCTTTCCTTCATACGAACTCGCGATGGAATTTGGAACTCGGCTTCGAACAATTCAGGCGCTCGCTATTTGGTCTCGTGCCCGGCGTGCTCGTCGATGGGAGGCACGGTCAACGGCGTGTCATGGTCGCAGATGAAGAAAGCGATCAGCTTCGCGGGTTCCTTGGCGCTGCCGTTGGCCGATACCTGGTGTACTCCGTTCGGAGCCTCGTAGAAGCTCTCTCCGGCTTTGAAGACGGATTCGGGCCCACCCTTGACCTGGAATCGAATAGTTCCCTGGGCCACATATCCGATGACGGTGCAGGGATGGCTGTGCGGCTTGTCAGCCTCTCCAGGCGCATAGTTCACTTCGACGACCGTTGCTTTGAGATGATCACCATCCAGCTTGGGCAGGGCGTGAGAGAAGTCGGCGGGCTGCTTTGCGCCGGACTGCGCGGAAGAGATGCGAACGCCGAGGCCGAGGATTGCAACCAGCGCAAGGGAGAGCGAGAGGAAAAAGACGAATCGTAACCTGGACTGCGGCTTTTCATTGGATTTGAACATGTGCCTCCTTCGATGCCGGGCAACGATAATATCGCGGGGAAGAGACTGCAAATTGTAAATGTGAGGACCCCAGGCGTCCGGGCCGGGACGTGAGCTATCTCATTAAAAATGCAAGCAAATCGCGGGGTCCGCGGGCCCACGTAAGAGTCCGAAAGCCGGGTCGGACGCCCGATTGCGGTGCTACAATTGCGCCTGCGCCGCAGCCGGCATCCAACCTGGCAGGGGAGTAAAGCAGGTACTGTGGTTTTCCTCAGAATAGCTCGGCACGCGAGAACGCGGTGGGCCCTGACCGCGATTTTGCTCCCTCTGTTGCTGTGGAATATGGCTGCTGCGGCCCAGCAACGTCCGGGACATAAGCGACTGGCGAAAGTAGTGCAACCACCCGATCCTGTGCCCGCGCCACCCCCGCCGCCTCCCACGCTGGAGCAGATGCCAGCGGTGGCCCCGCAAGTCCGATTCAGCCGTGGGCAACTGACGATCGTGGCCGAGAACTCGACCCTGTCGGATATTCTCCGGGCTGTGCGCGCGCAAACCGGGGCTGTGATCGAAGTGCCGCCTAATGCCACGGAGCGGGTAGCGACGCGTCTGGGGCCCGGCCCGGCTCGCGATGTGCTAGCCACCCTGCTGAACGGATCCCACTTCAACTACGTGATGGTAGGGTCGCCCACACACCCGGACAGCGTGGATCGGCTCATTTTAACTTCAAAGATTGACGGGGAACCTGCGGCTTCGCCGACCGCCCCGGTGGCGCCCGACGCGCAAGCCATCAACGAGGCTGACATGGATGATCCCGGTCCGTCCGGCCCAGACATTGCGGAACGTCCCCTTAGCGACCCGGCTGAAAACGTCGCGAGTGAGAACCAGCAGCAGCCCAACCAGCCACAGGTAAAGACGCCGGAGCAGCTGTTGCACGAGTTACAGCAACTGCAGCAGCAACAACAGCAGCAGCCCGCAGTGGCCACGCCCGAAGACGGCCAGTCCCGGCCGAACTAGAATCGGACCTCGGACGTCAGACCTCAGACCGCAGCTCTCAGCTCCTTACAACTTGAATTCCATTGTCGTGATGAGTGAGCGCAAGAAACTGAGTGCGCCTGCGGAGGCGTCTCAGGGCATGAGGGGATACGGATTTGGGTGAATCGAAACGGGAGGCCCTGCTGTTGGAAGCTATGAAGTCTGAGGTCCGAAGTCCGAAGTCGGAGGTCCGACGCCGGTTTTCAGTCGCCGCCGGCTTGGCTTTGGACGAGGACGGGAGCGCCCGAGCTGAGGCGCTGGCGAGACTGATAGGCGAAGGCGTACAGAATACCCGTGACAACCGCGTAAGCCGCGAGGATACCTACGACGACCACGGTGACTGCGGTGAATGAAATGACGAAAGCAACAATTAGCCCGCCCAAGTTCGGCCTACTTTCCAGTAAAGTCCAGACCTGACGCCCGGACCCGTTTTGCGCGATCTTTGCACGATCAATCTTTGCCGATCAATGACTCTACCCGCCGTTGACGCTAGCTGCTGTTAGCAACTAAGATACGTGAGTAGAGCCGCGCAAACCCACTTTCCATCATTTCTGTGGGGCCGTCCATATTACGGAAGGCCAGTCGTTTTTTTTCCAATTTCATGCCTATTACCAAGATTTCGGTGAGGGGGGCGCGGCAGCATAACCTCAAGAATATAAACGTCGAAATCCCCCGAAACACCCTCACTGTGATTACTGGGCTGAGCGGGTCGGGAAAGTCGTCCCTGGCCTTTGACACCATCTATGCCGAGGGCCAACGGCGGTACGTAGAGACGCTTTCTGCCTACGCGCGCCAGTTTCTGGACCAGATGGAGCGTCCGGACGTGGACGCCATCGATGGCCTGAGCCCCTCGATCTCGATCGAGCAGAAAACCACCAGCCGGAGTCCCCGGTCCACGGTGGGAACGATCACCGAAATCTACGATTATCTTCGTCTTTTATTCGCTTCTATCGGGGTGCCGCACTGTCCCCAGTGCGGGCGGGCGATTGCGCGGCAGTCGGCGGAGCAGATCGTGCAGCGGGTCATGAGCCTGACTCCGGAAGATCGAGTCATGGTGCTGGCGCCGATCGTGCGCGGGCGCAAAGGCGAGTTCAAAAAAGAAATCGAGAAGCTGGTGCAGCACGGATTCACCCGGGCACGAATCGACGGCGAGCTGGTAAATCTCGAAGACGATCTTCCCCTGGACAAGCGAAGAAACCACACCATCGAAGTTGTGATTGACCGGCTGCTGGTGAAGCCTGGCATCGAGCACCGGCTGGAGTTATCGGTGGGGCTGGCCATGAAGCTGGCGGGCGGCCTGGTGCAGGTGGCAGTGGTGGGCGGCGATGAGCAGCTTTATTCGGCGAAGCTGGCGTGTCCGGATTGCGGGATCAGCGTGCCTCAGCTGGAGCCGCGGTCGTTTTCCTTCAACAGCGCCTATGGCGCCTGCCCGGAGTGCCACGGTCTGGGGAGCCGCTATGAATTTGATCCGATCCGAGTGATCACTGACTGGTCGAAGCCGCTGCTCGATGGCGGCCTGGGACCGGGGTCGGCGTCGCAGAATTTGATTCACCAGTTGCAGATTACCGCGGCGGCGCACGGATTTGACCTGGCCACGCCGTTTGAAAAATTTCCGGAGAAGATTCAGAACCTGCTGCTATACGGCGAAACCGGCAAGAACGGAAGTGACACGGGAAGAAACCGGAAGACTGGCTTCCGCGGAATTCTTAGCTATCTCAAGCTCATGGTGGACGAATCCACTTCCGACACTTATCGGGAATTTCTGCTGGACTATATGTCGGCCACGAAGTGTCCGGCGTGTCAGGGCAAGCGCTTGCGTCCGGAGAGCCTGGCGGTGAAGGTGAATGGCATGTCCATCGCCGACTTCACGGCGTTGCCGGTGTCGCGGGCCCTGGAGACAGCGCGCAAGATCAAGCTCAACGGACGCGAGGCCATCATTGCCGGGCGCATCGTGCACGAGATTGTCGAGCGCCTGCAATTTCTGGATGCGGTAGGACTGGGCTACATCTCGCTGGAACGCTCGGCGGCGACGCTTTCCGGCGGAGAAGGGCAGCGGATCCGGTTGGCGACGCAGATCGGATCCAAGCTGCGCGGGGTGCTCTACGTGCTGGATGAGCCCTCCATCGGGTTGCATCATCGCGACAACGGCCGTTTGCTGAAAGCGCTGGAAGAATTGCGCGATTTGGGGAATACCGTGCTGGTGGTGGAACACGATGAAGAGACCATCCGGCGGGCGGACTATGTGATTGATCTTGGCCCGGGGGCGGGGCGGCATGGCGGCGGCCTGGTGGCGAAGGGAACTCCCGCGGAGATCGAGCAGGTCGCGGAGTCGCTGACCGGCGCCTACATTTCGGGCCGGGTGCAGATCGAAATGCGGGCGCAGCGGCGGGCGCCGAACGGGGCCGCGATCACATTGCTGGGGGCGCGCGAAAATAATCTCAAGAATCTTGACGTGGTATTTCCGCTGGGCGTGATGACAGTGGTGACCGGCGTTTCCGGATCGGGCAAGTCGACGCTGGTCAATGACATTCTTTATCGCGCCCTGGCGCATAAGCTTTACCGGTCGCGGGAAGAGCCCGGAAGTCACAAGGCAATTTCGGGCACGGAAAATATCGACAAAGTCATTCGCATCGACCAGTCGCCGATCGGGCGTACGCCGCGTTCGAATCCCGGCAACCTACACGGGGGTGTTCGCGCAGATTCGCGACCTATACGCCATGCTGCCGGAATCGCGGGAGCGGGGCTACAAGCCTGGACGATTCTCATTCAACGTCTCGGGCGGGCGCTGCGAGGCTTGCCAGGGTGAAGGACAGCGGCGGATCGAGATGAATTTTCTGCCGGATGTGTATGTGCTATGCGAAGTCTGCGGCGGCCACCGCTACAACCACGAAACCCTGGCAGTGAAATACAAAGGGCAATCGATCGCCGATCTGCTGGAAATACCGGTTTCAGATGCGCTGCCGATTCTGGAGAATATTCCGCAGGTGAGGCAGAAGCTGCAGACCCTGGTGGATGTGGGGCTGGGCTACATTCATCTTGGACAATCGGCGGTGACTTTGTCCGGGGGCGAGGCCCAGCGCATCAAACTGGCGCGGGAGTTGAGCAAGCGGCAGACCGGGAAGACGATGTACCTGCTGGACGAGCCGACCACCGGTCTGCACTTTGACGATGTGAAGAAATTGCTCGAAGTGTTGCATCGGCTGACTGACCTGGGAAATACGGTTATGATCATCGAGCACAACCTGGATGTGATCCGAAACGCGGACTGGATTATTGATCTCGGTCCAGAGGGCGGAGAAGAAGGCGGACGCATCGTTGCCCAAGGCACACCCGAACAGGTGGCGCGCAACAAGAAGTCCTATACCGGGCAGGCGCTGGCGGGATATTTCTCCAATGGCCAGAAAAGCTCGATTGCATAGTTGTGCAGGGCCGGCGTGTGGGGCGGGCGCCCTCGCCCGCCGCTTTTGCAGTTGGTGTTGTTCTTAAGATTTGTGGTGGAGTTTCAGCACTCAACGAAAGTCAAAGGCGGCGGGCGAGGGCGCCCGCCCCACACGGGTTCAATTGTCCTCACCAGATCAGCCTCTCCCCGAATTGCAGATAGAGCCGCCGGCGGAAGCGGTGGCCCAGATCAATCCGGGCGCGGAAAATCCTCCATGGAGCGGGCTTGACCTACTGGTGCTGGGACTGGTGCTGGTGGCATCGCTGTTTCTGTTCAGCTCGATATTTTTTGCGGTGGTCTTGCATAGTCCGCTCTCTCACGGTGTTACCGCCGCTGAATTAGGAAAGAATCCTGGGCCGCTGGTGATTGTCCCGAGCATGACGCTTGCTTACGGGGCGATGCTGATTGCCATGTATGTGCTGGTGACGCGTCACCGGAGGCGTCCCTTCTGGCAAACCGTCGGCTGGCGCTGGCCTCGAGGTTCCGGCTGGCTGGGTTACATCGTGGGAGGCGCTCTCCTGGCGATGGGACTGGCGGAGCTTTCGCGGCTGTTGCCGATTCCGAAGTCGTTGCCCATGGACCAGTTTTTCCAGAACCGGCAAAGCGTGTACCTGATGATGATTTTCGGAGTTGCGGTGGCGCCGCTGGCCGAGGAAATGCTTTTCCGCGGGTTCCTTTATCCGGTCCTGGACCGGTGGCTGCAGACATTGTTCATGGCGCCGCGGCAAGTTCGGCGGGGCTGTGTCTGGATCCTGATCATGGCCGCTTGGGGATACATTGAACATCGGCTTCCGCCGGCATGGTCGGTGCTGGCTGCCGTGGTAGTTTTTCTTGTAGCCACGGTGCTGGTCTTAGGGCGGCGCTTGAGGTCAGGACAGAGACCGTCACCCCTGGTTTTGCTGCCGGGGGCGACCGTAGTGGCGTGGGGCGTGGCGGCGGGAGCGATTTCTGATCATGTCTTCGGAGTTGCGACCACCGTGCTTCTGGTGCTGGCTTGCCTGCTCGGAGTGTTCAGCGTAGCCCCGGCAGCGAATGCCACGGCCGCCGGAAGTTTTGGCAGGTTACTGGCGGTGCTGGCGACCAGCCTCGCTTTCGCCATGGTGCACGGAGAACAGTTAGGTCAAGCCTGGGGACCGCTGCTGGTGCTGTTTGTAGTAGGGCTGGTTCTGACCATCACTCGAGTGATAACGCAATCGGTGACGCCCGGCCTCCTGATTCACGTCGGGTATAACCTCATGCTTTTCACCGTACTCTATTTGGGAACCGATCACCTCCGGCATCTGGAACGCATGACCCAGTAGCGAGGCCGAGTGGCCCGACTCTAAAACTTGTGTCTACTTAACAGACGTCATGCTGAGCTTGCGAAGCATCCGGCGCGAAGCGGATACGCACGATGGCGGGAGTTGTCGCGCTGCGCGCCAGGTCCTTCGGGACTGCGTCCCTCAGGATGACGCCCGGGTTGGGAAGTTCATTCAAAATTGAGCCACTCCCCAGCAGACGGCTTCGTAAGTTGGATTGCATCAAGCGTGATATCGTAGGTTTTCATGGCTTCCGCGCGTCAGGATTTGCTGCGTCTGCTGGCCTCGAAGTCTTTCCGGCTGGGACAGTTCAAACTTTCCTCCGGCGCTACCAGCGACTACTACATTGACTGCCGCACCACCACGCTTTCGGCCAAGGGCGCGCGTTTGACAGGACAGGTTGTGCTCGACGAGATTCGGCACCGCTTGTGGAAAGCTAGAGCGATTGGCGGCCTGACCATGGGTGCGGATCCAATTGTGGTGGCGGTCTCGGTGGCCAGCGGCGAAGTTGATGGATTCCTGGTGCGCAAGGCCGAGAAGCAGCACGGTACAGGACGGCGCATCGAAGGCTTTCAGGAAAAGGGCGCGCGCGTGGTAATCGTGGATGACGTTTGCACCACGGGAGCCTCGACGGTGCAGGCGATTGAAGCGGCGAAGGAATTTGGCTTCGAAGTCGTGGGTGTGCTTTGCCTGGTGGAACGTGAGGAGGCGGGAGGACGTCCCAACGTGGAGAAGGCGGCTGCGCCGGCGCCATTTGTTTCCGTCTTCACGGCCCGCGATGTCCGGCAAGAACATCTGTTGCAGAATGACGAGACCTCTCCGGGTATGCCGGCGGCGGGGGCGGGCTGCGAGATTTGCGGCAAGCCAGCGGTGGTGCATAAGCCGCGAATCCGCTGCGAAGAGCACAAAAACTAGAAATAGTCGTCGGTCGTCAGTCTTCAGTCCTCAGCTAGGCGCGAGACGACGGGGTTGCTGACCACCGAAGACTGACGACTGACGACTGCCTTTATGATTCAAACTCTTGAATGGACCGATTCCGGCGTGCGCTTTATCGATCAAACCAAGCTGCCGACGGAAGAAACTTACGTTACCTGCAAGACCTACGCTCAGGTTGCTGACGTCATTCGCAACATGGTGGTGCGGGGTGCGCCGGCCATTGGAGTGGCTGCGGCCATGGGCATCGCGCTGGGTATTAAAAGTTCCAAGGCTGAAAATGGCGGCGATCTGAAGCAGGAGTTCGACCAGATCTGCGATGTCATCGGCAAGACCCGGCCCACGGCGGTAAATCTTTTCTGGGCGATCAAGCGCATGCGCGACAAGTTTGAAATGTTGCGGGTACGGCCCTTGCCACAGATCAAGCAGGCTCTGATTGAAGAAGCTCAGCGCATGCATGCCGAGGACATCGCTGCCAACCAGGCCATGGGCAGGCATGGTGCGACCTTGATGCCGGCCAGCGGCGGCGTGCTTACGCATTGCAATGCCGGGGCCCTCGCTACCTGCGGATACGGCACCGCGCTCGGAGTGATCCGGGCCGCGGTTGAGCAGGGAAAGAAAATCCATGTGTTTGCCGACGAGACGCGCCCCTTTCTGCAAGGTTCGCGGTTGACGGCATGGGAGCTGATGAAAGACGGCATTCCAACCACCGTGATTTCCGACAACATGGCGGGCGCAATGATGAAGCAAGGGAAGATCAACGCCATCGTGGTGGGCGCCGACCGCATCGCCGCCAATGGCGACGTGGCCAACAAGATTGGGACGTATTCCGTGGCGGTGCTGGCGAAAGAACACGGCATTCCGTTTTACGTGGCCGCTCCGCTTTCGACGGTGGATTTCGAAACGCCGGATGGCAGCAGGATTCCCATCGAACAGCGCGACGGCAAAGAAGTCACGCACATCGCGGGGCGGCAGATGGTACCGGATGGAGTAGAAGTGGAAAATCCGGCGTTTGATGTGACGCCTTCAAAGTATGTGACGGCAATCGTGACCGAGCGCGGGATTGCGCGGGCGCCGTACGGAGAGTCGCTGCGGCGGCTGGCGCCGGAAACCGCGGCTGTTGGTTAGCTCGCCCGGTTCAATCACGGGGGGATCTCGGTAGATAGGCTGAAAGCAAAACCGGTTCGCAGACAAGATCAGTTGTTAGTTCATAGTTCTCGGTTCTCAGTTTTGCGATGCACCGCAGGGGATACCCGGCCTCACCCGGCAAACGTCCATCCACTCGCAATACTTTCGTACCAGGTTTCACGTCTTTGCTGTCGACGAAAGCAATTGCACCCGGAATCGCCGTGACCAACTGGTTGGCCATGTCATTCGAGTACACCACCTTTGGAGCGGTAGCGGATTCCGCGCGGAAAATTTTCGCAATCCAATATTGTTTGAATTGCGATTCTGACATCTGGTAAATGATCTTCAGCACCACGTCGCGCTCCCGGGCTACGGGCGCGCGAATCAACAGCACCACGGGAATGTTGGTGCTCCAATACTGGCGGTCGCCGAGAAAGACCTTCCGTACCTCAGCCAGAGTCAGATTGCTAATAGGAGTGTCGGGATGCACCACGACCGCGATGTCAACGTCATGACGCTGGGCAGCGAGGGGCAGCACCAAGGCCAGGCACACGCAGCTTAGCGCGAAGGCTCGGGAGGCGAATTT
The DNA here is from genome assembly GCA_963698825.1 of Terriglobia bacterium. Classification (GTDB taxonomy): domain Bacteria; phylum Acidobacteriota; class Terriglobia; order Terriglobales; family Acidobacteriaceae; genus JAIQFF01. The sequence goes on from CAVOSG010000005.1 coordinate 203,530, forward strand.
CCAGTGAGCTGTCATGTGCATGTCAGAAGGTAAACGCGGTCTGAAAGAATGCCCCATTCACCCGGGGCTCGTCCACTCCATGGCGACTATTCCGATACTCGCCCTTGAAGGCGGCGTAGTTTGTAATATCGTATCGGACCCCGAGCGTCGAGCCTGACAGGTCCAGCACGTCGACCAACGTCGGATCGCCTTCCGGCTTATGAATATACTCGTACCGATAGTAAGGCTTCCATTTGCTCTGCTGCCAGGGCAGCCGGTACGCCAACTGAACGTAGAAGGCCTGGCTGTCCCAGGTATTGGCCGTCAGCTCGTCGCGGTGATGGACATTGGCGTATTCCGCCAGGAACTCGGGTTTTTCCTTGGTCCAGACCACATCAGCGGCCGTGATCCATTCCCCAAAATTCTGGCCTGGCTGGGGAGTCAGCTTGTCGCGATACACGGACGCGCCAACCTGTAGACCGTAAAGCCGGGTGGGACGGGCATACACATTGGCCACCCAGGAGCGGTTGTCGTTGGAATCGCCACTGTCTCCTGACTTGCTCAGCAGAGAAGAGCGTCCGTTTCCGAGTCCCACGTTGTAACCCAGGCCCAGACCGCCCGAGGGAATGTTTCCTTCCGCTTCCACACCCACAAAATGGGTGGGAATGAAGGTCCCGCCGAATTTGACCATTTCGGGCCGGGCAATCGTAGTTTGCAGCCAGGCTCCGTGATGGAAGGCGGCATTCCAGTAACCGATGGGGGTGTGATACTTGCCGAATGAAAGCTTGAAATAGTCGTTGTAGTCGTAGCGAATAATTGTGCGCTCCACGCTCAGGTCGTATCCCGTCGGCTGCGCGGTGAAGCTGACTTCGCCAAAATAGCTGACCTTTTCTGACAAGGGTGAGGCCAGATGCAGAACGAGTTGGCCCAGGTTGAAGCCACTGATTGACCCCTTTTGGTCTGTGGCGGAGAAGTCTACGTCGCCGAATCCCCTGATTTGCAGGGACGGAAAGCGGCGCTCGGTATCGCGGATTTCGCCCATGCTGGCGTGATCTTCATGCATCGCGGCCGGTGCCGGCGCCGTCGTAGCCGCCGGAGGAGCCGTAGGGGCGGGCGCTTCCGAGCTGACGGCCTGGGTGGCCTCCTTCTGGCGGTCACGCTCCTCCAGTTGGTTAATCCGGTTCTCCAGTTGCTGAATGCGGTCGAGCAGACTTTGCACCGAGGGCTCGCCCGGCGCAGACGCCGCCTGGGATTGCGCGGGTGAAGTTTGCGGCGGCGAAGACTGCGCCAGGACCGCGCTGTTGGTCAAGCAGAATAAAAGCGGAAGAAGAAACCAGCGAGAGCCCATAAATCCCCTCCTAAAGCTAAACGCAGGGCAGGGTGTCCGCACTGCAGCCGGACACCTGACAATTTCAGCGGCTTAGTCTAGTACGGGGAGAGTTTTTGTGAAAGCGCGGATTGCCGGGGTCGACAAAGTGAGATGGGACGGCCGAACTTCTGGCGGTCCCTGATTGTGCTAGAGTCAAAACTTTCATGGATTCTCCCGCCATCTCCACCGAAAATCTGAGTCGCCGTTTCGGTGAACTCCTAGCCGTCGAAGATGTGAACCTGCGAGTCGCTCCCGGCCAGTTCTTCGGCTTTCTGGGACCGAACGGCGCAGGAAAATCCACAACCATCAAAATGCTGACCGGTCTGCTTGCGCCCACTGCCGGGCGAATCCAGATTCTTGGGCTCGATCTGGCTACGAACCTGGTGGAGGTGAAGCGACAGATTGGAGTCGTCCCGGAGGGCATGGCGCTGTTTGGACGACTGACGGGATCGGAGTATTTGAACTTTGTCGGCCGCATGTACGGTCTGGATCGGGAGACGGCGGCCAAACGCACGGCTGAACTGCTCGACTTCATGCAACTTACCGACCAGCCCAAGACGCTGGTCACGGACTATTCGCACGGCATGCAGAAGAAACTGGCGATGGCTGCAGCCGTGATCCACGGGCCGAAAGTTCTATTTCTGGATGAACCATTCGAGGGTGTGGACGCCATCGCTGCCGGTACTTTGAAAACCATGCTGCAGCGTATGATCGCGCGCGGCGCAACCGTCTTCCTCACTTCACACGTGCTGGAGATTGTGGAGCGGTTGTGCACCCACGTGGGCATCATTCATCGCGGACGGCTGGTGGCGCAAGGCTCGATCGAGGAGTTGCGTGCGGGAGTGGAAGCGCGAGCGGCGGACCTTCCGTTCGGCGCAAACGGAGGCTCTCCCGGCGCGAAACTGACGCTGGAAGAAATTTTCCTCCTCACCGTGGGCGGATCGCCCTCCGGTGGACAGGAATTATCGTGGCTAGGTTAGAGGGTTAGGTTGAGATGGCTGGCTCGAAGGCAGGGCTGACGTCGAATGGCCGGAGTCTGGCACCGAGAGCGCGCCAACAACTGGCGGCGGTCGCGGAACTTCGCTGGCGGATTTTTGTCAACTCGCTGCGAACCCGGCGTGGCCGCATGGAGTTTGCCTCCCACATTTTTATCGGCCTGGCGTTTGTAGCCGGCGGTATTGGCGGCGCGGTGGGACTGGGCGGGGCCGCATGGTTTCTGATCCTGCAAGGCAATGTGGAATGGCTCGTTGCTCTGCTGTGGCCGGTGTTTCTTTTCTGGCAGCTGTTTCCATTGATGGCGACGGTGTTTACCCAGAATATCGAATCCTCGAGCCTTCTCCGTTTCCCTCTGGGCTACCGCAGTTACTTCATGATCCGCCTGGCCTACGGCTCACTCGACCCATCCACCGCCGTGTGCAGCCTGTGGTTGCTGGGGATTGATATTGGCATTGGGGTCGCCCGGCCCCGCATGATTCCCTGGGCCACGATCGTGCTGCTGACCTTTGCCCTGGTGAACATCGTTCTCGCGCGCATGATGTTTGCGTGGCTGGAGCGCTGGTTGGCCCAACGCCGAACGCGCGAGATCATGGGCATTTTGTTCTTTCTCTTTATCCTCAGCTTTCAATTGATTGGGCCCCTGATCGCTGTCTACGAACACAGGTCCATACCCGAGAGCAAAATCCTAGGCCAGGAGCTGTCGCACGCGCAGCGGCCACTCCCGCCGGGGCTGGCAGCGGCCGCGATTGCCGACGCGCTGCAGGAGAAAAACGGGAACAGAGCTTCGAGCAGCGTGATTTCATTTCTGCTGCTGGGATGCTACGGGTGCGCATTCCTTGGCCTTTTGCATTTTCGGTTGCGGGCGGAATATCGCGGCGAGAACCTTAGCGAATCGGCAGGACGCAAAGCCTTACCCAGCGGGCTCTCCAAGTTTCGCCCAGGCTGGAATCTGCCTGTACTTCCCGGACCGGTGGCTGCTGTCTTCGAAAAAGAACTGCTCTATCTCAGCCGCAGCGGGCCGATGCTGTTTACCCTGATCGTGCCTCTGTTTATGCTGGCGGTTTTTCGAAGCTCAGGAAGAAACGAAGGCCTGTTCGCGCATGCGCCCGGGCTCACCTTCCCGCTCGGCGCCGCCTACTCTTTGCTCTTGCTGACCAATCTTTCCTACAACAATTTTGGGGCTGACGGCAGTGGGACCCAATTCTTCTTCGCTTCGCCGGCCCGCTTCCGGCAAATCCTGCTGGGCAAGAATCTCGCGCATCTGGCCGTTTTTGTGTTGGAGGTTGCCCTGGTTTACGTGGGCACGTGTTTGCTCTATCGGCCACCGTCGCCGGGCACGATGCTGGCCACACTAGCTGCCATTCTGTTTGTGGTTCCCATTGATTTGGCTGCGGGAAATTTGTTCTCGATTTACTCGCCCTCACGGGTGGAGGCGGGAGTCTTTGGCAGACAAAGAGCTTCCCTAACCACGGTGCTGGCGAGCTTTGCCATTCGCGGGGTGTTGTTCGGGGTGGCCGCCATGATGTTTTGGTTCTCCGGCAACTATGGAAATTTCTGGGTCGAGCTACCGATCTTTCTGTTTCCAGCTGCGTTCGCGTTTGCAGCCTACGCTTTTGCCCTGAACCGGGTGGACGGAATCGCCCTGGCCCACCGGGAAAATTTCATTTCCGCTCTGGGCCGGCGCGAATAGTGCATTACACCTTGTCTGGTTCGGCCACGAAGCGATAGCCCACGCCGCGAACCGTGAGCAGATGGCGCGGTTCGGACGGATTGTCTTCGATATACCGCCGCAGGCGAACCACGAAATTGTCGATAGCGCGGGTGTCGGTATCTTCATGCAGGCCCCAAACCTCTTCGAGAATGGACTTGCGGGAAACCACTCGTCCCTGGTTCCGGATGAGATGGCGCAGCAGTTCCGCTTCCATCAGGGTCAGCTGGATCACGTTACCGTTGACCCGCAATTCCAGCTTGCCGAAATCAATGGTCCGGCCGTTGAAAGAGAATGCCTCGTACTCTGCGGATCCGGCTGCGGAGACGGCGTGCGACGCCTGACTCTGCTGCATCCATTCCCGGCGACGCAACAGGCCCTGCAACCGAGCTAACAGAATGGGGAGTTCGAAGGGTTTAGGGAGATAGTCGTCGGCGCCCGAAGCAAAACCCTGGAGCACATCCTCCGGGCGTCCGCGCGCGGTCAGCATGAGTACGGGAACAAATTGCATGGCGGCGCGCAATTCCGTGGCGACGGTGAAACCGTCCTTGCCCGGAAGCATGACATCGAGCACCACGGCATCAAATTCAGCAGGCTTTGTGGATCCAGTCTTCCCTAGAAGCAAATCGAGCGCCCGCTCGCCATCGCCCGCGACCACGACCGTGTGCCCTTCGGCCTCCAGGTTGAATTGCAGACCTTTGGCCAGGTGGGCTTCATCTTCGACAATCAGAACGCGACTCATACCGATCTCTTTACCTTGTGCGGCGCGGCCGCCCTCGCCCGCGAACCCCAAAGCCAAAGCGGCCGACGAGGGCGTCCGCCCCACACGGGCTACTACAAGTTCACTCTGGGCAACTCCAGGACGATCGTGGTGCCGCGTCCTTCGCCCTCGCTTTCAGCGAATACCCGACCGCCGTGCTTTCGGGCGATGGCCCGGACAATGAAAAGCCCGAGCCCAGTTCCTTTGACATGACTCTGCGAGCGGTTAGAGACGCGATAAAAGCGCTTGAAGATGCGCTTCAACTCTTCCGTGGGAATCCCCACCCCCTGGTCGCGGACGCTCAGCGTGACGCGCTTCTCATCGGGCGTGTCGAGACGCACGGAAATTTCCACGTGATCACGGGAATACTTGACGGCATTGTCCAGTACGTTCGAAACCGCGGCGCGCAGTTCCTCGGAGTCCCCCAGAACGCCGGCAGCCGCGCCATGATTGACCGATTGCTCGTAGCGCAGGGATTCCGCCGGAAGATGATGGCTGGTGCGGGCCACCTCCACGCACTCGCGCACCAGTCCGCTGAAATCTACGGGTACGCGACGGTCTTGCCGCTTGTGGCCGGCCTCCCCGGCCTTCAGCACTTGATTCACCGTGCCCATCAGGCGATCGGTGTCGTCCAGCATGAGGCGATAAAACTCGCGGCGCTGGGCCTCATCGACATCGCGATGCTGCAGGGTCTGAAGATAGAGCCGGATCGAGGCAATCGGCGTTTTCAGTTCGTGGGTAACCGCATTGATGAAGCTGTCATGCTGTTCGTTGCGCCGGATTTCGTGCACCAGGAAGCTTGTGTTCACGATCAGCCCGGCGATCAGCAGGGCGAAGAAAACCACGCCCAGGAAGAGCAGAACGCCTTCGCGCCAGTTGAGAATGATCCAGCCGACATTCAGCCCAACCGCCAGCAACACCAGGCAAACGCCCAGCACGACGAAAAAGGCGATGGCCCTGCGGCGGCTGCTGATGCGCATGGCAGGATTCTACCGCGAGTGAGGAGTGTGGGGCGGACGCTGTCGTCCGCCGCCTTGGATTGCGATTGGGGATGAAGTCCTGCGTGTGTTTCGACCAAGCTAAGGTCTAAATGGAAACGAGCTCCGCCTGGGCGGCTGCCGGGGCTCCCTGTTCTTCTTCCTGGCGGCGCAGTTCGTCAAGCTTCACCCGGTACACCTGTTTCGCCAACCCCAGTTTCGTCAGGGCCCAGATGCCGTACCAGTTGAAATCAATCTCGTACCACCTCAAACCATGGCGGGCAGAAACCGGATGCGCATGATGATTGTTGTGCCAGCCTTCACCAAAGGTGAGCAAGGCCACCCACCAGCTGTTGGTGGATAGATCCCGAGTCACAAAACGCCGCGAGCCCCAGCTATGCGTGGCTGAGTTCACTAGCCAAGTCGTGTGTAGTCCGATCACGGTGCGGAAGAAGACGCCCCACAGCAGCAACGGCAGCCCCCCAATTGCAAACAGAACCACACCGAGGACGATCATGGGAACGTAGTGGTATTTCGTGATCCAGACGTGGAATTTGTCTTTGGCAAGATCCGGAACGTAGCGGGCCAGCGTGGTGGTGTCGTGATGCATCGACTTGCCGGTCAGGATCCAGCCCATGTGCGCCCACCACTTGCCGTCGCGGGGTGAATGCGGGTCGCCTTCCTGATCGGAATGCTGGTGATGGATGCGGTGGGTAGCGACCCAGAAAATCGGTCCACCCTCGAGCGCCAGCGTGGCGCAGGTGGTCAAGACGTACTCGACCCATTTGGGAGTTTTGTATCCGCGATGGGTGAGCAACCGGTGATAGCCCATGCCGATGCCCAGGCTGCCCGAAACCCACCACAGGAACATCGAGGCCAGGAAGACCTTCCAGGAGAAAAAGAACAGCGCCGCGATGGCGCCCACATGAAACAGGCCCATAAAAATCGCGGTTACCCAGTTCACTTCATCATCTGCGGCTGCTTTTCGATCCAAAACTTGGAGGTCTATGGCCATGTTCTTAGTCCCTTAACCGGTATTGAGCTTCCAAGGCTTACGTTAGCAGGGCGGGAATTTGTCGCGTGTAAAACTTGTGTAATAGACGACGGAAGGGCGTTACGGAGGTACTAGCCCGACAATCCAGAGAAAGAGGTGTGGCCGCGGGCGGCTCGCCTGCTGAGGGCCGAGATCCCTCGGGAACCACGTACAGTCAAAGATCGTCGACTCTTCGAGTCGACCGGACAGCCGAGGGCGGCTGTCCCCACGCGAGCCGTTCTGAGATGCCCCGCCGTCACACGAGCCCAGACCCTCAGGCCGAGGCGCCTTTTACTTCCACGCCCGCCCATTTCTCTAGCAGGGTAAGAGTGGCGGCGTAGTCCAGATTTCCGTGTCCGTCTTCGGTGGCCATTTCGTAGATTTCTTCTACAGTTTCAAGGCCGGGGAGTTTCACCCGAACTTCTTTCGCGGCCTCCAGCGCCAGACGGATATCCTTGTGCATCAGGCGCAGCGGAAAATTAGGGGCGAAATCGCGTTTGAGCACAAAAGGCGCTTTGTAGTCCACGACTCCAGATCGAACCATGGACGCCTGAATGACCGGCAGCAATTTCTCGACATCCACGCCCAGCTTGGTGGCCAGGGTCAGGCCTTCGGCGAAGCCCTCATAAATGAGCGCAATCTGCAGGTTCATGGACAGCTTCGCGGCCTGTCCTTTGCCGGTTTCTCCCAGGCGGAAGAATACCTTGCCCATGGCGGCAAACAACGGTTTCAGCGACTCGATCACTGCTTCGTCGCCGCCCACGATGAAAATCAGGGTTCCGGCTTCCGCGGCGACTTTCGATCCCGTCATGGGCGCGTCTACGTAGCGCACTCCACGGGCTCCCACTCGCTCGGCGAACTTACGCGTGGCGGAAGGCGAAATCGTGCTCGAGTCAACGATGGTCATGCCTTCGGTCAGGGATTCTTCGACTCCTTGCGGTCCGAACAGGACGCTCTCGACCGCATTGGTGTCGGACACGCACATCCAAACCACTTCCGCGCCTTGGGCGGCATCGGCGGGCGAGGTCGCGCTGCGTGCGCCTTCCACTCCCTTGCCTGCGGTACGACTCCAAACCGAAACTTCGTGACCTGCTTTGACCAGATTGGAGGCCATCGGCCGTCCCATGATTCCCAAACCTAGAAACGCAACACGCATCCTGAGTCTCCCTGAAGACAGTGAATGACCACCAGCGATTAGAACTGACGAGAGTAACCAGGGTCAAGGTAATCGTGCGCGGATTTTGCTTTAGAATGATTCCCAGAGCTGCATAAATGTTAAAAAATACGCTGAAGAATCGCGCTCTCCGCAACCGCGCCCGGCAGTTCGGCAGGCTGGTGCGGCGCTCCGCGGTCACTCCCCGAACCGGGGATACCCACAAACCAGAGCTTGTGACCGACAGCGAGATGGGCGTAACTTTCATCGGACATTCGAGCTTCTTCCTGCAGGTTGGCGGCCAGAATATTGTCATTGATCCCAACTTCGCGCGCTGGCTCTTCATCCTCAAGCGTTTGAAACAGCCCGGAGTGAATGTGCGCGACCTGCCGGCCATTGACCTGGTGCTGGTCACGCACGCCCACTTCGACCATCTGCACCGCCCATCGCTGCGAGCCATCGTGCAGCACACCAAGCGCCGCTTGGGAGTGGCCCCTACGATTGTGGTGCCGCATCACATATTCGATCTGGTCTCCGATCTCGGGTTTGACAACATCGTGGAACTGAACTGGTGGAACAGCTACCGCCACCGCGAGCTGACCATCACGCATGTTCCCTCGCGGCATTGGGGGGCGCGGGTGCTCGAGGATTCCCACCGCGGATACGGTGGCTACGTCGTGGGCCACGGCAAGCATTCGATCTATCACGCCGGCGACACGGCTTACTTCTCCGGCTTCCGCGAGATCGGGCAGCGGCTGGCTCCGGAGCTGGCGCTGCTGCCGATCGGCGCCTACTACCCACCCTCGTTTCGCAATGTTCACGCCAGCCCGGCGGATGCCATGCAGGCGTTTGTCGACCTGAATGCGCGCTGGATGGTTCCCATGCACTACGGCACCTTCCAACTCTCCCACGAACCTATGGACGAACCGGTGCAACTGCTGGAGCAAGAGGCTAAGGCGGCAGGTATCGAAGACCGGGTCTTTGTGCTGGAAGAAGGCGTGACCAAGTTCTTCTGAGGTCGGGAGTTGCAAGTCGGCTTGCCTATAGACCGAGGAGTGGTGCATTCCAGCGCCGGGCGGCGATAGTTGGTGTAAACGCCTGCTTAACATCAATTGACTGACGCACACTGGTGGAGTAGCTATGCTCGTATGCAGGGCCGTTATGGATCCCGCACATCCCGCGATGTGTTCCCGCTCCATCGTTAGAGCAATCCTCTACGCGAACTTCTTTCTGTTTGCCTTGTTCGTGATACCCACAACCCACCACTGGGTTGACCGGGGGTTCTTAGCGCTGAAATCTGTCAATTTGGAAGAAGTAGTGGGCCGATCCATGCAGGCGTGGATTGTGGTATCAACCATCGCCGCGACCGTATTGTTCGGCCTAGCCTTTTGGAGGAATCGACGCGCACAATTGTCTGTTACGTCCATACGGTTGGACGGAATCTTGCTGCTGACGTGGTGGATTGCGCTGCTCGGAGTTTGCGCCTACGGCTTCATGCTTGGAATGGGCGCTTAGTCACTCGGGGGGTAGTTGGCGAAAAATCGCCGTTAAACTCGTTGACCGGATTTCGGGAGTACGAACTTATCATTCCACGGCCTAAAGTCTTTGCAACACGTAGAGAGTCATGGCACAATCCCTCTCTAAGAGGTACTCCCCCATGTACGTCCGGCTAGCTTTTTGGACTCTGTCACTGGCCTACACATCGGCCCTCTTCTCCCGCAGCAACCCTGGTGCTTCGGTTGGCACCATACTCACCGCGACGCTTCTCGGAGCGGTTCTCGGATTTAGCCTGGGTGGCATGCTCATCAATCGGCGCACGCGCAAGCGAAGTTAGCCATGGCGGCTAAAGCCGCGTTACAAGGGGCTCCAGTGGCACGACTAAAGTCGTGCCCTCCCGCCACGGCCCCGGGCAGTATCCACGAGGCAGTACGCAAAAAGCATTATTCATGAGATGGCATCCATAGCAGCCTGATGCTAGAAGCCAGCAGCTAGCCGCCAGAAGCTAGCTGCTACTCATCGCCCGGACCCTGTATGCCTGCTTTCACTGCTTTCAAATCCAGGGTGCGGATGAGGCGTAGCAGGGAATTGGGGTGCATGCCCAGAGTCTTCGAGGCTTCTATGTAATTGCCGTTGGCCTGGTGCAGGGCTTGCAGGATAAGTTGTTTTTTCGCGTCCTTGATGGCGCCGTGGTATTTGTCCGTGGATGCCGGGCTGGTGGAGCCGGCTTCGAGGACGACCTCCGGCAAGTCATCGGGCAGAATGCACTCGGTTGAGCCGAGGACCAGCGCCCGCTCCAGGGCGTTCTCCAGTTCGCGAACATTGCCGGGCCAGTCGTAGTGCATCAAGGCGGCCAGAGCTTCGGGGGAGAATTGCTTTGCCCGCATTCGGCATTTCCGGCTGGCCTTGGCTACGAAGTGGTCGGCCAGCACCGAGATATCCTCGCGCCGCTCGCGTAATGGGGGCAAGTTGAGCGTGACCACGTTCAGGCGGTAATACAGGTCGTTGCGGAAGGTGCCGGCCTTGACTGCCTCCGGCAGGCTTCGGTTGGTTGCGGCCAGCAGACGGATGTTCAGTTTGATGGGCCGGGTGCCTCCCAGACGTTCGAATTCACGCTCCTGCAGGACGCGCAGCAGCTTGGCCTGCAAGCCCGGCGCGAGTTCGCCGATCTCGTCCAGGAACAGGGTCCCGCCTTCGGCCACTTCCACCTTGCCTTTTTTCTGGGCGGCGGCGCCGGTGAAGGCGCCCTTTTCGTGGCCAAACAATTCACTCTCCAACAGTGTTTCCGCAATGGCGGCGCAGTTGATGGCCACGAAGGGCAGCTCTGCGCGCGGGCTGTTGCGATGCAGGGCGTGGGCGACCAGTTCTTTCCCGGTCCCACTCTCTCCCTGAATTAGGACCGTGGAATCGGTGGGCGCAACCCGGCGAATGAAGTCGAACACCTTGCGCATGGCGGGACTTGTACCAACCATATTGTGTTCGAGCGCGATCTCGGCGCGCAGGTTCTGGTTTTCCTGGCGCAGCTTCTCCCAGTGACGGACATTGTCAAAGGCCAGGCTGGCGATGCCCGCGACCGCAGTCATGACCTGCAAGTGGTCTTCGTCGAACTCCATCGCAGGACTGGTGCTGTCCAGGTAGATCGCGCCCAGGACTCTTTTGGCGACCATCAGGGGCACGCACAGCAGGGAGATTACTTTCAGTTCCGACAGAGTCTTAACCTGGCGGAGGGCCTCATGACCTAGAACGTCGCGTACCAGCAGGCCGACACGGTCGCGCAAGACGCGCTGCACCACGGTGCGGCTGACGCGCACCGGATGGCCGGGGCCGCGCACCCGGTCCCACGCGGCGGTCGAGGTGAACTCTTCGGGATTGTCGCAGAGCAGGACCGCGCCACGCTCGGCTGGAACCACGTCAAAGATGAAACCCAGAAGCTGCCATTGCAGGGAGTCCTGGTCACGAATGCCACCGATCCCGGTCGCGATCTTGAGCAATGAGTTCAGGTCCCGAGCCCGGCGGGCGGTGGGAGGTAAGGTGGCAACAATCTTTTCCGGTTGCAGGTAGAGCGAGTCTTCCGCGCGCAGCAGAAGTGGCAAACCTTCAAAATCCGCAGTCTCCAGGAATTCGACCGGATTTCTCTCGGAGTGGTCTTCGTCTTCCTTCTTGAGCAGAAACACGAGAACCGAATCGCCGATGTAGATCTGATCTCCGTGCCGTATCTGTTGCTGCTCGACGGGCACTCCGTTGACCAGGGTGCCGTTGCGGCTTTTCAGATCGCGGATGGAGAACTTTTCACCATTGGCGATCACCAGGCAATGGCGGCGGGACAGCGCGGGATCTGCGGCCCAGAGCTGGTTGGAGGAGTCACGGCCGATGGACACTTCGCCCGCAGGCAGCGAGAAGGCGGTGCCCTTCAAGGGGCCCCCGATACCCACCAGCCTGGGATTCATCTCTGACATTCTCTTTTTCCGACAACCCGTTTTTTAGCACAAACGCGTGGCTATGTGGGCGACGCCTGAAAATTAACCCAAGGGATGGCCGCTGCTAACCATTGGGTTAGCGCAAAGGCCAGGGGTGCTTGTTGAGAATCGGCACGGGGTGAACTCTTTGGTCTGCAATGTTCTGCTAAATCAGCGACTTGGGGACCGAATTCCATCTGGCATCGAGCCGCTCCTGAGTCTGGCACGCCACCTGCAATCCACTAATTCGACAACGGTTATCAAGGCTGTTGCGAAATCAGAGACGGCAACCGAGAAAGAAGGCAGTACGGCAGTACGAACAGGCTGATCTGCGCGGTTTCACCGTCTCCAACACGAGGAGGATTTATGAAAAACCAACTGTTTGCTCTTATCGGCCTGGGCCTGCTGCTGGCTACTGCCTCTGCCTATGCTCAGACCGGCATTGTGAAAGTAAGCGTTCCATTCAACTTCACCGTAGATAAAGCGGACCTTCCGGCCGGAGACTATACCTTCCATGCTCTCGGAACAACCAGCGCGGCCATGGCGATCGAGAGCTCAGACGGCAATGTGGCCAAGATGATTTTGCCGAATGAGTGCGTCTCGAACCACGCGCAGGAAAAGACCAAAGTGGTTTTCCGCCGCTACGGCGCTCAGTACTTCCTGGCCCAGATCTGGGTGGAAGGAAACGAGCGGGGCAAGGAAATGCCGCGAACCAAGCGTGAGAAGGAAGTGGCGATGGACTACCCGTCGCAGAGTGTTGTCGTAGTCGCGACGTTGCGCTAGATACACCCTTCGGGGGAAGGCGTATCTCAAGCACAGCGAAGCATAAAAGAGGGGCACATCCGGTGCCCCTTTTTTTATTTTTCTGGTGATTTACAAAGACCTGCGACGCGGGTTCCCGGCAACCGGGATGCAACTGGCGAGGCAAGGCAGTGCCTGCTACCATCGCACCAGATGGCGCGTTCCAAGCAAAGGAAGAAACCCACTCTGGTAGCGAAGGGTCGCCGGAAAAGCGATCGCGCGGCCAATCGTCCACCCAGTGAGTTGGTCATCATCACCGGCCTGAGCGGATCGGGTAAGGCGTCCGTGCTCAAGGCGTTTGAGGACCTGGGCTACTACTGCGTCGACAACCTTCCGGTCGAGCTGATTCCGCGCTTCGCGGAGCTGGTGGTCCAGTCTTCCGAGATCAGCCGTACTGCCCTGGTGGTGGACGTTCGAGAAGGCACGCAACTGGAGTCACTTCCAGCTATCGTGAACTCGGTCAAGCGCCTGCTGCCGACCAAGGTGATTTTCCTCGAAGCGGCGGAATCCATTCTGCTGCGCCGTTTCAGCGAGACCCGGCGGCCGCATCCGCTCGGGACTGACACTCCGGTAAAGTCGTCGCTGGCCACCGAGCGCAAGCACCTACGCTATATACGGGCCATGGCGGACTTGGTGATCGATACCTCCAGGTTTAACGTCCATGAGTTGCGGGCGTATATCACCGAGCGCTTTCACCAACAGGAGTCGGGCAAAAACATACTGGTTTCGTGCGTAAGCTTTGGATTCAAGCATGGAGTGCCCGACGACACTGACCTGCTGTTCGATGTGCGCTTTCTCCCCAACCCGCACTTCGTGCCCGAGTTTCGTCCGCTGACCGGGCGTGATCCGAAGGTCGCGAAGTACATCCGCTCGTTCCCGCAGAGCCGGGAGTTCATACAACGGATTTCGAAGTTGCTGGTATACCTGCTGCCGCATTACATCCGCGAAGGCAAGAGCTACCTGACGATCTCGTTTGGCTGCACCGGCGGGCAGCATCGCTCGGTGATGATCTCGGAGGACGTGGGCAAGCGCCTGCGCAAGGCGGGATACCGGGTGAAGGTGGTACATCGGGACAGTCCGAAGTAGAAGGGCGGACCTCAGACCTCAGACCTCGGACTTCGGACCTCGGACCTAAGGCTTGTGGGCGTTCAGACTTCTACGTTGCGGATCAAGGTGAAGTAGGCTGGCAGAAGTCTGAGGCCCGACGTCTGACGTCCAGTTCAGGTTTTCAGTACAATTGGGACATTGCGACGCATGCCGATTCCATCAGGCGCCGGCCTTGGCAGGCTGCGCATCGAGAGCCCCAAATGCGGCAACTGACACGCCTCCTGCGTTATGTACTTCCGTTTGGGCTGCAGTTGCTGCCGGGGGTGTTGCTGTTGGCGGCGGTCGGATTCCTGGAGGCGTTCCGGCTGGTGCTGGTCAAGCCTATCTTCGACCGCGTCTTGAATCCCTCGACCGGGTCGGACAACATTCAGCTCTTCACCATTCCCGGCAGCGGGCATGTGGTTTACCTGCAGCAGTTCGTTCCCGCCCATTTTCATAATGCCTGGACGATTGTGGCGTACGCCTTGGTTGCATCCACGGTCCTAAAAGGTATTTTCGATTATGCCGGCACCTATCTGGTGAACCATGCCGGGTTTGGCATGATCACCGACTTGCGCAACGATCTGTACAACTCGGTATTGCGACGTTCGGCAGCGTTTTTTCAGAAGCACACGACGGGGACGCTGATCTCAACCATCATTAACGATATCGAGCGCGTGCAATACGCCATGTCGAGTGTGCTGGCCGAGTTCCTGCAGCAGTTCTTTACCTTCCTGTTCACCGCTATTGCAGTGGTTGTGCTCGGGCGGAAGCTAGCCTGGGTGCTGCTGCTGTTTGTCCCTTTCATCATCTACTCAGCGATCAGGATCGGACGCCGTGTTCGGACGACGACCCGCGGCGGACAGGACAAGCTGGCTGACATCCAGAACATTCTTCAGGAAACCATCAGCGGCAACCGGATTGTAAAGGCGTTCAGCATGGAGTCCTGGGAGATGGCGCGTTTTCGCCAGGCTGCACAGAAGCTTTTCAAGGCGAACTTGCGCTCGGTGGCGGCGGCGGCGATGAGTTCTCCTCTGATGGATATTTTCGGGGCCATTGCCATTGCCCTGCTCTTGTTATTGGGGCGCAACCGGATTGCGCACAATGACTTTACCTTGGGAACATTTGGCGCGTTCATCACTGCCGTATTCAGCCTATATAACCCGGTGCGGAAGTTTGCGCTGTTCAATAACAACTTTCAGCAGGCGCTGGGCGCGTCTTCCGAGATTTTCAAATTCATGGATACGGAAGATGACGTAAAGGAGAAGCCGGGAGCCCGGCCCTTGCCGCCGTTTGCCAAGAGCATTCGCCTCGAGGGCGTGTGCTTCTCCTACGAGGCGGATGGCGACGAGTCGCGTGAAATTCTGTGCGACATCAACTTGGAAGTGCGAGCGGGAGAAGTCGTGGCGGTGGTGGGATCGAGCGGCGCGGGCAAGAGCACGCTAGTGCATTTGATTCCACGCTTCTTTGATGTAACCGCCGGACGCCTGCTCATCGACGATCGCGACGTGCGCGATACGACGCTGGCGTCGCTGCGCTCGCAAATTGGCGTGGTCACGCAAGAAACCGTGCTGTTCAATGACACGCTGCGCAACAACATTGCCTACGGACAGCCGTCGGTCTCGCAGAAGCAGGTCGAGGCGGCCGCCCGCGCGGCTTTGGCGCACGACTTCATTACGGAACTGCCGACCGGTTATGACACGGTGATTGGCGAACGCGGGGTGCGGCTCTCCGGCGGGGAGCGGCAGCGCATCGCCATAGCGCGTGCCTTGCTAAAGAACGCGCCCATCCTGATTCTGGACGAGGCCACTTCCGCGCTGGATAGCGAGTCGGAGGCGCTGGTGCAGTCCGCGCTGCAGAATCTGATGAGTGGACGGACCGTGTTTGTGATTGCACATCGCCTTTCGACGGTGCGCCGCGCGGACCGGATTGTGGTGCTGGAGAACGGGACCATTGCCGACATTGGAGCGCACGAAGCGCTCATGCAAAAACTTGGAACCTACCGCCGGTTGTATGATCTTCAATTCGCGGAAGGGGAGCAGCCCAAGGTGAATGCGATTCGTTAGCTGACACAGCGAGGGCGAGACGCCTTCGCGACCACGGGTTAAGCTTGCCCTGAGCGCAGTCGAAGGGCTGGCGCTGCGCAAAACACATGCCAATTCGTTCCATGACCGGGTTCGCGCAAGTGAAGGGTCATGTTGTTGATCCGCGGAACACTGTGCCGGGCAAGAGTCCGATGGGTTTCACTCTGTCCTTGAAGGCGGTGAACCATCGCTTCCTTGATGTGCACTTTCGCATGCCGTCGGACAGCGACTCGCTGGAAATGAAGTTGCGCCGGCTGCTGAAAGAAAAATTGGCCCGGGGCCATGTGGAGTTGACCCTCAATCTGGAGCGGGGGGGAAGCGAGAGTTTCGCGCTGAACCGGCAGATCGCAGGCGGATATATTCAGGCGTTTCGAGCGGCGGCGGCGGAGTATGGCCTGGCGGCGGAGCCGGATTTGAACGCAGTGTTGCGCTTGCCCGGCGCCCTGGATGCGGCGGCGCTTCCCGCCGATGGCGCGGTGGAAGCCTCCGTCCTGGCCAAGGTGGAAGAGCTGCTCAATCATCTCAACCAGATGCGCGAAGAAGAAGGACGCGGCATTGAACGAGAGTTGCGGCAGCGGCTGGCCGGGGTACAGAAGGCCAGCGAAGGGGTTGAAAGACATCGCCAGGTGGTGCTTCAGGCCTACGTCGAGAAGCTGAAGACACGCATGCACGAACTGATTGGAAGTCAGGTCGATCCGGAACGTCTGCTGCAGGAGGCCGCGCTGCTGGTCGACCGCAGTGACATTCAGGAGGAACTGGTCCGGTTGGACACCCATGTAAAGCACTTCCTGGGATTGCTCGAGCAAGGCGGCGAAGTAGGCAAGAAACTGGACTTCCTGCTGCAGGAGATGAATCGAGAGGCCAACACGCTGCTCTCGAAGACCTCCGGCCTGGCGGGCGAAGCTCTGAAAATCACGGAGATGGGATTGGCGATCAAGACCGAAATCGAGAAAGCTCGGGAACAGGTGCAGAACATCGAATGAGTGGCGTGTACATCATTTCAGCGCCTTCGGGTTCGGGCAAATCCACACTTGTCGATCGGATACGGCAGATCGTGCCCGGCCTGAAATTTTCCATCTCCTATACCACCCGGGCGCTCCGTGGGGACGAGCAAGACGGCCGGGAATATTTCTTTGTCTCGCGGCCAGAGTTTGAAGAAATGATCCGCAACGATGAGTTTCTCGAGCATGCGGACGTGTTTGGCAACTACTACGGCACGGCGCGCCGCTTTCTGCGCGAGGCGGAACAAGAGGGAAAGGATCTGCTGCTGGACATTGATGTTCAGGGCGCGGCGCAGATCAAGGGCAAAATCAAAGGGGCGGTAAGCATCTTCGTGCTGCCTCCCAACCGGCAGGAACTGGAAAAGCGGCTGCGGACGCGCAGTCTGGATGCGGAGGCGGTGATCCAGCGCCGGTTGGTCACGGCCTCTCGTGAGATTGAGAATTATGACAAATACGACTATATTTTGGTTAACGACCGCCTGGAAGAATCTATCGACGCGCTGAAGTCGATCCTGCTCGCGGAGCGACTGAAGCGATCAGGAGCCCAAGGACAGGGACAACGATCCGCTGACGACACCAACCTGATGGCCAAGGCAGAACGCTGCCGCCTGGAAAATGTGCGAGGGCGGCTGCAACCGATTTTGGCCTCGTTTGAGAAAGCGGCGGCACCGGGTGGACGTTAGTGGTAAGGGGAGAACACGATGAAGTTGATGGATGGGTTTGACAGCAACTATCGGTACATCCTGGTGGCCGCACGCCGTGCACGGCAATTGCAGGGTGGAGCGCCTCCGGTCATCGAAACACCTTCCCGCAAACCTTGCCGGATTGCGCAGGATGAGATCAAGGCAGGCAAGGTGAAGTGGGTGATCCCCGAAATGCCGCGCTCCGCGGCGGAAGTCGCCAGTGAGATGCTGGAGAAGGCGCTGGCGAAGGACGTATAAGTTGCAGATTGCAGATTTTTGATTTCAGATTTGTGACCCTCCGCAGCCAGGCGAGTTGAAGGTCCAATCTGAAATCTTCAATCTGGAATCTGCAATTGGGACCTGCCAATGAAAGTTGCGCTCGGAGTCAGCGGCGGCATCGCGGCCTATAAGGCAGTGGAAGTTGTGCGCCTGCTGCAGGACCGGGGCATCCGGGTGCAGGTGATCATGACCCAGGGGGCGCAGCAATTTGTCCGCCCGCTTACCTTCGCTGCAATTTCCGGCGAGAAGGTCATCACCGAAATGTTTGCGGAGGGCGGCGATGAAAACGCTCAGCCCAATATCGACTCCGCCATCGAGCATATTGCAGTGGCGCAATCCATCGATGCGCTGCTGGTCGTGCCGGCCACGGCCGATCTTCTCGCCAAATTCGCGCAAGGCATCGCCAACGATTTCCTGACCACGCTGTACCTGGCAACCACCGCGCCGGTGGTGGTCGCACCTGCGATGAACGTCAACATGTGGAACCATCCGGCCACCCAGGCGAACCTGGAATTGCTGCGCAAGCGCGGCGTGCGGGTCGTCGAGCCGGGCGAGGGCTATCTGGCCTGCGGCATGACGGGCCCGGGCGGCTGGCCGAGAACGAGCTGATTGTGGCGGCAGCGATGGAAGCCCTGGGAGCGTCACAGGAATTGGCCGGCGAAACTGTACTGATTACCGCGGGCCCACGCGGGAGAAAATCGATCCGGTGCGCTATCTGACAAATCGCTCCAGCGGCCGCATGGGATATGCCTTGGCCGAAGCTGCGTTACGGCGCGGAGCGCGCGTGCTGCTGGTGAGCGGTCCGACAGCCCTGACGCCTCCGGGCGGCGCCGAAGTCACGCGAGTCGAATCCGCCGAGCAGATGCGCCAGGCGGTACTGAAATTGCTCCCTGAAGCGACCATCGTCATCAAGACCGCGGCAGTCGCCGATTATCGGCCCAGGAGCGCAGCCGAGCAGAAGATCAAGCGCAAAGGCGCGATGTCGCTGGAACTGGAGCCTACGACCGACATTCTGGCGGAGCTGGCGCGCCGCAAGAGCTCGCAAATCATCATTGGCTTCGCCGCGGAAACCGAGAATGTGCTGGAAAACGCGCGCAAGAAGTTGATGGCGAAGTCGCTCGATGCCATCGTGGTGAATGATGTTTCGCGCGAGGGCGTGGGCTTTGATTCCGACCGCAACGCGGTCACCATCATCACTCACAGCGATGTGATCGAAGTTCCCGAAACCACCAAGTGGGAAGTCGCCCAGCGCGTGCTCGACCAGGCAGTCCGCCTGCGCAAAGTGCCGCAGGCCAAGTAGAACAGGATTTCAGATTGTTGATTTTAGATTTAAGATTGAACACCAGCCCCTCGGCATGAGGACAGTTCAATCTGAGATCATCATCTGAGATCTTCAATCTACGATCTTCGATCTGAAATCTGAAATTGTTTTATGCCCACGACCCTGGACCCACAACTCAAACGTGCGTTGGCCGACCGCATCCGCTACTACAATGAACTCGGCATCTATGATTTCTACCGTCCGCGAGAGCCACTGTCCAAATTCAGCCAGAAGAGCGAGAACCATTGCCCAGAGCCAAAGCCGCAGTCGTTTCGCCTGTTGTAACCGACAAAGAAGAGCTGTTCGAAATCTCAACCAGGCCCGAGTCGGCAATGGCCGATCCCGCCCAGGCGCTGCGTGCCATTCGCGAAGATATCGGCGATTGCACCCGTTGCCGCCTGGCCAAGCAGGGACGCAAGCAGATCGTTTTCGGCGTGGGCAATCCGCGGGCGGAGTTGATGTTCATCGGAGAAGCGCCGGGAGCCGACGAAGACCAGCAGGGCGAGCCCTTCGTCGGCCGCTGCCGGACAGTTGCTCAACAACATGATCAAGGCCATGGGCCTGCGGCGCGAAGATATTTACATCGCGAACATCATCAAGTGCCGTCCGCCGGGCAACCGCACGCCGGAGCGCGACGAGTGTGAAACCTGCTCGCCGTTTCTGATGCGGCAGATCGCCGCCATCAAGCCCAAGGCGATTGTGGCTCTGGGCGCGGTCGCGGCCAAGACGCTGCTGGCGATCAATGCGCCGATGTCGGAGCTGCGCGGCAAGTGGTACGACTTCCGCGGGACCAAGCTCGCTGTTACCTATCATCCTGCGTTTCTTTTGCGCGATCCCCGGCAGAAGAAGGAAACCTGGAAAGATTTGCAGATGGTGATGAAAGATCTCGGGCTGGTGCCACCGGCTAAGAGCCCGGAATAAGCTGGCGGCATTTCCTCGCTGCAGCGAGCGGGGCGCTCGCGCCTACATTCAACTTCACGATGTTACGATGTCGATTTGAGTGCCGGCGAGTACGCCGGCACATACTTCATGGCCGAATTCTGCGATGTAGCTCTGCCGGTGCCGCTGGATACTCGTCTTCACCTACGCTGTTCCCGAGGGGATGCAGCCGGTTGTGGGTGGGCGCGTGCTTGTGCCATTCCGCCAGCAGCGCATGTCCGGAATTGTCACCGCCCTGCACGATCGAGAAGCCGAAGGTTAAAACCAAGAACGTCATCAGCGTGCTTGATGCCACGCCGGTGCTCGATGAACAGCTGATCCGCCTGGGCCAGTGGATTGCCGACTACTATCTGGCGCCGGTCGGCGAAGTTTTCCGGACCATGCTGCCGCTGGGCGCGGAATTCAAACGGGCGATCGGCTACCGAATCACGGAAGAGGGGCAGTTGGCGCTGCACCTGGCCGGGATGTCGGGCTCGTCCGCGCGCTCCCAGAAAACTCCCGAAGATCAGTTGGCGGAATTTCGCGTGCTCGACTATCTGGCCGAACGCGAGATGACGCGGGAAGAGAGTTTGCGGGCCGCGACTCGGGCGTCCAAACCGCTGCTTGCCGGAATGGTGCGCAAGAAGTGGATCGTCCGCGAAGACTTGTCTGAAGCACGCGCGGCGGCGCGGACGATCAAGTTCGCCGTACTGAAGACAGTCGAAGGCAAGCTTAACTCCAATCAGCAAACTCTGATCGACACTCTCGCCGCTGCCGGAGGGAAGGCGCCGGTCGACGTTCTGCAGTCGCTGGAGGTGCCACGCACCACGCTGGGTACCCTGGCGAAGCGCGGGTTGGTGGAAATTGTCGAAGAGCCGGCGGAGTTCACAGTATCCGTGTTGAAGGCCCGCCCCAGCCTGTTTGACTCGCAATTCAGTGCGGCGCAACTGGCGGCGCTGAAGTCCATTCAGCAAAGTGTGAATGCTCGCAAATTCGCCGGCATGCTGCTGCACGGCGTCACGGGATCGGGCAAGACGGCCATCTATCTTTCGGCGATGCGGGCGGTGCTTGAAGCCGGGCGCTCGGCCATTCTTCTGGTTCCCGAGATTGGCTTGACTCCGGCGGTGGCGGCCGATCTGCATCAACTTTTCGGAGAGGAAGTCGCCATTTTGCATTCGGCGCTGTCCGACAAAGAACGCGCCGAGCAGTGGCATCGCATCAAGCGCGGAGAGGCGCGCATGGTGGTCGGCACACGTTCAGCGGTGTTCGCTCCGGTCACCGATCTGGCGCTGGTGATCGTGGACGAGGAGCAGGACCCTTCCTACAAGCAGGAGGAGATGCCGCGCTATCACGCTCGCGACGTGGCGGTGATGCGGGCCAAGATGGCGAATGCGGCGGTGGTGCTGGGATCGGCCACGCCCTCGCTGGAGTCGTATTTCAATGCCAAAAAGGGCAAGTACAAGCTGCTGGAATTGCCGGACCGGGTGGAGCAGCGTCCACTGCCGGAAGTCGAGATTATCGACATGCGGCAGGAATTTCAGGAGACCGGAAGCGAGCAGGTCATCTCGCGCAAGCTGGCGGAAGAAATCAAAGAGCGGCTCGAGCGCAAAGAGCAGGTGATGGTGCTGCTGAACCGGCGGGGATATTCGCCGGTGGTGTTGTGCCGGGCCTGCGGCAAGACGCTGGAGTGCAAGAACTGCGCTATTGCGATGACCCATCACAAGCGCTCCCGCCGCATGGAGTGCCACTACTGTGGCTTCACGGCGCCGGTGCCGAAGACTTGCATCCATTGCGGCAGCGAGTACGTTTATTTCCTCGGCACCGGTTCGGAGAAGCTGGAAGAGTTGCTGCATGGAATGTTTCCGCAGGCGCGCATCGGGCGATTGGATCGCGATACGGTGCGCGGCCGTGAAGATTTCGAACGCGCGCTCAATGCGCTCGACGAAGGCGAACTCGATCTGCTGGTGGGCACGCAGATGATCGCCAAGGGCCATGACATTCACGGGGTCACGCTGGTGGGCGTGGTGGGGGCTGACATGGCGCTTGGCTTCCCGGACTTTCGAGCGGCGGAGCGCACCTTTCAGTTGCTGACCCAGGTGGAGGGGCGAGCGGGGCGCGGGCAGACTCCGGGAAGAGTCGTGTTGCAAACTTATTTTCCCGATCACTACGCCGTGCAGTATGCGGCGAACCACGACTTTGTCGGCTTCTACGAAAAAGAGTTGCGCTTTCGCAGTTGGATGCACTATCCGCCGTACAGCGCTTTGGCCAACGTCCTGGTGCGCAGCGACAAGCTGGATGAGGCGCTGCGCTGGTCCGGAATCCTGGGAAAGTGGTTTGAGAAAACGCGGCACGAAGGAATTCGAGTGTTGGGGCCGGCGGCTGCGCCGATTGTGCGTTTGAAGCGTGACTATCGTTATCACTTCGTGGTGAAGTCGGCCAGCCGCGAGAAGCTGAACACGTTGCTCAGGACCATGCTGGCATACGCGGTCCAGCAGAAGATTCCGCGCTCGCAGGTGATCGTGGATGTGGATGCGGTGTGGTTGATGTGAATTTCCTTCGTGTACCTTTGTGTCCTTCGTGGTTAGAGCTCTTTAGATCGCGGTCTAAAGAGCATTAACCACGAAGGACACAAAGGTACACGAAGGAAATCGGGCTCAAAGGCCCTTCGTTCGCAGAAATTCTCTCACGACTTCCTTCACGTCGCGGTGCTGGCCGTCGACGGCGTAGTTCAGTTGGCGCATGTCGTCATCGGAAATTTTCCCTGCGAGTTCGTTCAATGCTTGTCCGACTTCCGGATGGCGCGCAAGCATCTCTTGCCGAATGATCGGTACAGCCTCGTAGGGCGGGAAGTAGTGGCGATCGTCTTCCAGAACGAACAGGTCCAGCGCGGGGATCAGTCCATCGGTGGTGTTTCCCGCCGCGAGGTCAATCTGTTTCTCTTTGAGCGCGCGCGCCAGCAGGCCCAGGTCCATGATGCGCGGGGACTCGGCGAAACGCAGGCCGTACGTTGCGGCCAATCCTTTGTAGCCGTCGGGACGCTCCATAAATTCGTAGCCGAAGCCGGCACGCCATTGCGGCGTGTAGGCTGCCGCTTGCGAGATGGTCTTGAGGCCGAGGCGGCGGGCATCTTCGCCGCGAATCTCGATGGCGAAGGTGTCATTGAAGCCGAGAGTCTCTCCGACCTCGAGGTTGAAACGTTTGGCGTATTCGGCCTTGACCTGGTTGTAGACCTGTGTGGGATCGCTGGAAGGTTGGCTTTCAGGATCGCGGTCAGCGCGGTGCCGGTGTATTCGGGATAGATGTCGATGCGGCCGCCGAGGATGGCCTGGTGGCAGATGTAGCTTCCGGCCAGATAGAAGCGCCGTTCAACCGGCAGATGAGTCTTGTTTTCGATTTGTTGCGCGATGATTTCGCCGAGGACGAGTTGCTCGGTGAAATTCTTGGAGCCGATGACGATGCGGTTGGCGCGCGGCGGTCCGCAGGCGGCGAGGAGGAGCAGCGTAGCCAAAACAGTTGCGAGTGTTCGCATCTCGATGATGATAGACAGGCGCATGGTTTCCGCGTCTTGAACCGGAAATGTGTTTCTTGCGCCCCGATGGGGCTGGCTCACGCTTGCTCTTACCCACGGCTTACGCCGTGGGCTGCATTCTTCCGACGCTTCGCGGCTCTTCAATGCCATCACACCAGGGCAGAGCAAGGCTATTTAGTGTGGAGCTAGGCGTTTTTCCAGCCATCCCAGGCTTGTGTCCGCAAGGATGGCCAGCGCAGCGGCGGGGATGGCTCCGGCCAGGATGACCTGATTGTTGACCATGGCCAGGCCGCGAAAAATATATTCGCCCAGGCCGCCGGCGCCGATCGCGGCCGCAATGGTGGCCACGCCGACCGAGAGTACTGTGGCCACGCGAATGCCCGCGATGATCACGCTCAGCGCCAGAGGAAATTCCACCTGCCAGAGCAGTTGGCGATCGGTCATGCCCATGCCGCGCCCAGCCTCGACTACAGCGGGATCCACGCCTTTGATGCCGGTGTAGGTATTGCGAATGAGAGGCAGCAGCGCGTACAGCGTAAGCGCGAGTATGGCGAGGCGGTCGGCGCGGGCGCCGATCCAGGGCGCGGGCAAAAGGAATCCGAACAGCGCCAGGCTGGGGATGGTCTGAATGATGTTTGCGCCGCCGAGCACGGGTTTGTTCAGCACCGGCCAGCGCGTGATCAGGATGCCGAGCGGAATTCCGATGAGGACCGCGAGCGCGATGGACGCTCCGACCAGCCAGAGATGCTCAGCGGTGAGCTCTAGAACTTCCGTGCGGTTCTGCAGGATGAATTGCAAGACGTTCATGAGTGACCTTTAGACTCTCTTTGAGAGATTTCGGTCTTGAAGGCGTCTACGTAGGCGGCGACCATCGGGTCGGTGGAATGCAGGAATTCTTCGGGAGTGAGCGTCGCTACCAGTTGACCCGCTTCCATCAGAGCGATGCGAGTGCCGAGCAACAGAGCTTCGCGCAGATCATGAGTGACAAAGACCACCGTTTTTCCCAGGCGTTGCTGCAGGGCCAGAAATTCGCGCTGCAATTCGGCGCGGGTGATGGGATCGAGCGCGCCGAAAGGCTCGTCCATCAAAAGAAACGCCGGATCGGCGGCCAGGGCGCGAGCCACGCCGACTCTCTGCCGCTGTCCTCCGGAGAGTTCACGCGGGTAGCGCGAGGCCAGTTGCGGTTCAAGGCCCACCAGTTGAAGCATCTCGGCAACGCGCGGCTGGATGCGGTCGGCAGACCATCCTCGATCTGCGGAACTACGCCAACGTTGCGGGCCACGGTGAAATGCGGAAACAAGCCGACTTCCTGAATGACGTAGCCGATCATGCGGCGCAGACGGATCACATCCCATTGCGTCGAGGGAGCGGCCATCGACGTAAATGGCGCCCGCGCTTTGAGTCAGCAGGCGATTGATGAGTTTCAGAGTCGTGGTTTTGCCCGATCCGCTGCGGCCCAGCAGCACCAGGGTTTCGCCGCGCTGGACTTCGAGGTTCAGATCGCGGAGGAGAGTATCTCCATTGTCGAGGCGGTAACAGACGTTGCGGAATTCGATGGCTGGACCGGCGTTGGGAGAATCGCTCATGAGTTAACTGCTGTGACGGCAAGATGCCCTCACGACAGCCGGCGGACGCTGGGCGCTGCAAGACGCGCTCGAAAGCCCGGTGACTACGATACCTCGTATGCTTTTTCTGGCAGGCCGGTGATGCGAATGCCGGAGTGGCCTTTGTGGCGAATGTTAAGGCCAATCAGCAGCGCGGTGATCTGCTCCAGGATGCGCGCGTTTTCCAGTTTGCCGCCATCGATGGCGCGCACGCCGGGAATTTTCGCGGCCAGCGTTCGCACCGTCTTCAAGGCGGCGGCGTCATCGCTGCAGACGATCACGTCGCAATCAACCGGAGCATCGCCGTCCAAGATGTCGGCGGAAGTATTGTGGAACGCGGCCACGACGGAAACGCCCTTGGGTACGAGTTCGGCGGCTTGCTGCGCCGCCGAGCCTTCCCATATGCCGAGAGTGCGCGTGGCGCGTCCGCCCACGCTGGCAGCCAGCGGCACGGTGGTGTCAACCACAATGCTTCCGGGGCGGATTGCCGGTTTGATTTGCTTGAGCAGGGCAGCGTGGCCTTCGAACGGGATGGTGAGCACAAGCAGATCGGCGGCGGCGCAGGCGGCGCTATTTTCTTCACCGGAAACTTTTGCGTTGCCGCCAAGCGTTGCCTGGATTTTTGCCGCCGCCTCTCGGGCGCGGCCTGCATCGCGCGATCCGATGATCACGGTCTCGCCGGCGCGGGCCCAGCGCAGCGCCAGCCCAAAGCCCTCTGCGCCGGTGCCACCCAGAATGGCGATGATCGGCATGACTAGGCTAACTCCACTCGGCTAGCCTATCATGCGAACTCCGGCTCCAGCGCTTCTTCGATCGCGACGAGGTCAGGTGGCAGCTTAAGGTTGATTCGCGTGTAAAGCGTGTTGCGTTCGGCGGGGATGCGTCCGATTTCGAGAATCAGCGACTGGAATTCTCACCGGCTGGTGTACTGTCCGGCGGTGGCTCCGGCTTCGCGCGAAATATTTTCTTCCATCAACGTGCCGCCGTAGTCGTTGGCGCCGGCGTGCAGGCAAAGCTGCGACAGACGGCGGTTCAGCTTCACCCACGACACTTGAATATTGTTGATGGCGCCCGCCAGCATCACCCGCGCCAGGGCGTGAATCTTGAGATGCTCGGCCAGCGTGGGGCCGGGCCGCGCGATTCCCTGGTGAAACAGCAGCGTGTTCTGATGGACGAAGCCGAGCGGAACGAATTCGGTGAAGCCGCCGGTCTCCTGCTGAATGTCGCGCAGAAGCGCAAGCTGATTGACCCAGTGCGTCGGCGGTTTCGACGTGGCCGTACATCAGCGTCGATGTGCTGCGAATGCCGCAGCGATGGGCGGTGCGGATCACCTGCTTCCACTGTTCGGTCGAGAGTTTGTTGCGGGAGAGCACGAAGCGCACGTCGTCATCGAGAATTTCGGCGGCGGTGCCGGGCAGAGTGTCGAGTCCATTGTCGCGCAGCATGCTGAGATAGTCGGCCAGCGGCATGCCGGTGAGTTCGACGCCGTAAACGATCTCCATCGGTGAAAAGGCGTGGATGTGCATGTCCGGGCACGGCCGCTTTGACCGCGCGCAGGATGTCGCGATAGTAGAAAGGAGGCAAGCCGTGCGGCAGCCCGCCCTGAATGCAGACTTCGGTGGCGCCCAGGGCCCAGGCTTCGATGGCCTTCTGCGCCATGGTCTCGAGGCTGTGGAAGTAAGTGTCCGCTTCGCGCGGGCCGCGGCTGAAGGCGCAAAATTTGCAGCCGACAAAACAAACATTGGTGAAATTGATATTGCGATTGACCACGTAAGTGACCAGATTGCCGACCAGGTCGCGGCGCAGCATATCGGCCGCGACCAGCAAGCCGAGAAGGTCGTCGCCTTCGGCGTTCGCCAGAAGGAGGCATTGTTCGCGAGAGAGAACGCTGCCATCCTGCGACTCCATCACCTGATCGAGCGCGTTACGCGGCTCCGACGACATGCGCTCCGCGACATCTGGCCATTCCAGCGCGGGAAAATTCTCGAGTTCGGAATCGGTTAGGACGCGGGTCACAACTTCTCCTTCGAAACTCCGACAACAGATTCAGCGAAACAGATCGTTGGCGGCCGGACGAATCAAGTCACGAGCGCTGCCCCGGCCGGAACGATACGCGAATCCTCGAATGATACACGCCGGCGTACGAGCTAGCTTGCCGCAGACCAGGCCCGCAGCGCAAGCCAGTTCGTCGGCGACGGCCTCAATACTGGCCTGCAGCTTGTAGCCATGCGAATCGGGCTGGCCGCGATAGTCGTGAAGCGCCTGCATGCCGGCCACGCCGATGGCAACTTCGGTCAGGCCTTCGCGCCAGGGCCGGCCGAAGGTGTCGGTGATGATCACGGGGATGTGAAGGTGCAGAGTTCTTTTCAGCGCGCGGTGGATCTTTGCGGCGGAGCGGTCGGGATCTTCGGGCAGCAGGAGCGCGTGGCGCCCGCCGTCTACGTTGGAAACGTCCACCCCGCTGTTGGCGCAGATCAGGCCGTGGCGAGTTTCCGTGATCAGAACGCCGCGTTTGCGGCGCACGATGCGCCGGCTCTGCTGGAGGGCCAGTTCGATCACGCGCGCATCGAGATGATAGCGCTGCGCCCAACGGCGGGAGGCGGCGGAGGGCTTGATTTTGTTGAGGTCCACGAGTCGCCCTTCCGCCTTGGAAACAATCTTATGCTTGATGACCAGGATGTCGCCTCGCCGCGGTTTTTGATGCTTGAGAGCGTCTAAAAGCAGTCCGGACAGGGAATCACCGGACCGGACCTCGGCTTTCATGGGAAGCGGGAATGATGCGGAGTTCCGTGGCGGTCGGATGCTGGCGTTTCTTTCGCCCCTTCGGGGCTTCGTTCGTGCTGCGCCACCCAGGGCTTAGCCCTGGGCTGACAGCTCTTCGGCTGCGCTGCGCCTGGATGGCTGTTTCCTGCCGCGCGACTGCGCCTTATTCATTCGCGGCCAAGGGAAGATCGGACAGTTGCCATTGCCGGACCAGGCGCTGCGAGCGAGTTTCACCCGGGGCTGCGGCAAGAGCGCGCAGATCGGACGGAGTATCGATATCGAGCGCGATGCCGGGTAGCGAGAGCACTATGCATGGTTTTCCGGTGGCCTGGGCCGCGGCGTGGTGAGGCTCGAAGCTGTCGTTGCCGAAGCGCGCGGGGAACAATCCAGCCGGGCGCCGGAAGATGGCGTTGGTGCCGCGGCCATCCGCGGCGCGCACCAGCACCGAGCCTTCCGCGGGCGCGGATTGCAAAATGTTTTCGATCTCCCAGCTCTGGATCAACGGAATGTCGGCCGGAATCACCAGTGTGTGTCGACGCCCTGCGACTCGCAAAAGCGGGTCGCCATCTCAATGGCATCGGTCTCGCTGCGATTGACGTTGTCGGGAATGACGGAAAAGTGAAATTGCCGGGCCATCCGAATGGCAAAGGGATCGCTGGTCACGATGCCGACTTCGGGGTGATCTTCCCACGAGCCCAGCGTCTCAAGCACGTCGAGCAGCATGGCTTGGGCGAGTTCGGTGCGCGTGGGTTGATCAAACAGGGCGGCGAGGCGCTGCTTGGCACTGGCAAGGTTCTTGACCGGGACCAGGATCATGACAAGTCCGAGCCCGCGTGGGCGGCGTTTTCCGCCGATGCCGGCGACGAGACCTGAGACAGCACCTGGCGGGCGAGTTCGATCCGCTCGTCGGCCGTGCCCATCATGGTGTTGGCGCAGTGGACGCGCAGCCCGGATTGTCTCAGCGCCTCCGCGGCTTTGGCGTCACGATGGTCGACGACCAGGATATCCAGAAATTCCCGGTAGGCCTGGGCCACGCCCGCGATGGAAACCGGCAGGCCCTGGGCGGCCATGAGAATGCCAGCGGGTCCCGAGACGGCCGTGTTACCGATGATCGGACTCACCGCTGCAACCGAGGCGCGAGTCTGCTTGAGCGCTTCCGTGATTCCGGGAACCGCCAGGATCGGGCCAATGCTGGTAATGGGGTTGCTGGGTGCGAGCAGCACAACACTGGCTGACAGGATGGCATCGACCACGCCCGGAGCGGGCTCGGCATTTTCTATGCCGGCAAAACGAACCGAGTTGACCGGATCCTGATACCAGCGCTGTACGAAATATTCTTCAAAGCTGAGTTCGCCGATGGGCGTGTCGACCCGGGTTTCCACGCGGGTGTTGCTCATGGGCAGGATGCGGGCCTGCACGCCCATCTTGAGCGCGATTTCAGCGGAAATTTCGGACAGTGTCTTGCCCTGTTTGAGCAATTTCGAGCGCAGCAGATGCACCGCCAGGTCGCGGTCGCCGGCGTGAAACCAGATGGGCTCGCCCAGATCGCCCATGGCTTGCAGGCAAAAAAACGTGTCGCCTTTTACGCCCCAGCCGCGCTCCTTGCTCAGCAATCCAGCCAGCACATAGGTGATGGAATCAAGGTCGGGCGAGACGTACAGACCCCACCACTCCAGATCGTCTCCGGTGTTGACGATGATCGTCAGATCTTTCGCGGGCACGACCTGGCGCAGGCCGTCCACAAACTTCGCGCCACCCGTTCCCCCGGTGAGTATGACAATCATGCGGCCATGGCCCTCCCTGCGTAGCCTTCGCGATCGGCGGCGGCCTGGACTTTTTCCGACAGCAAGCCGGGGCGCGCCGTGATCGTGGTCAGGAACTCAGGATAAACCGGCAGGCGCTGGCGCAAAATATATCCTTTTGATTCCGTGCGGCCTCGGAGCTGCTCCAGGTGCGGCCAGGGCCGTTCGGGATTGATGAAATCGGGAGTCAAAGGTGAAACGCCGCCCCAGTCGTTGATTCCGGCATCGAGCAGTTCGTCATAGTAAGGGGCGGAAAGATTCGGCGGCGCTTGCAGATTGATCTCCGGCATGAGCAGGCGAGCCACCGCGACGGTTCGCAGCATCTCGCCACGAGTCGGCTCCGGCCAGTCGCGCATGGGAATCTCCGGCTTGACCCGGAAATTCTGCACAATCACTTCCTGGATATGACCGTAGCGCCGGTGCAGCTCCCGGATCGCGAGCAGAGTGTCCACGCGGTCTTCCAGCGATTCGCCGATCCCAATCAATAAGCCCGTGGTAAAGGGGACCGACTGCTTGCCGGCCTCTTCAATCGTGCGCAAGCGCTTGGCCGGGACTTTGTCAGGCGCGTTGTCGTGCGCCGCGCCGGGCGCAAGCAGCGCGGCGTTCGTGGTTTCGAGCATCAGGCCCATGCTGGGTGAAACCGCCGCCAGACGAGCGATCCACTCGGCGCTCAACAGCCCGGGGTTGGGATGCGGCAACAGCGTAGTCTCGCGCAGGACCAGTTCGCACATGGCTTCGAGATAGTGGAGCGTGGATTTGTATCCCAGATGATGCAGGGTTGCGCGCATTTCGGGAAACGCCAGTTCCGGCTTGTCTCCCAAACTGAAGAGGGCCTCGGTGCAACCCATCTTTTGTCCCGCGGTTGCGACCTCCAGCACTTGATCCGGGGTCATGGTGTGAGCGCCCGGTTCGCCGGGATCGCGGCGGAAGGTGCAGTAGCCACAGTAATCGCGGCAAAGGTTCGTCAGCGGGATGAAGACTTTGCGTGAGTAGGTAACGACATCGGGCTTGAACCGCTGTTTGAGTTCGAGGGCCGCGGCAAGAAGAAACGGGAGTTCATCGTCCGGGCAACGGAGCAGTGCGCAAGCGCGGTCGCGCGATAACGGCTGGCCATCGAGCAGTTCGTCGAGGGAAGGCATTAACGAATTGTCGTGCGCGCTCATGTTTTCGCTCGCTGCCAAGACGGTCGAGGCCCCCAGCTTCCAGGAATGGAACCGAATGGTTCTTCCAGATTCCAGAAAATCATAAACGCGCCAAACATAGTGCCAAATATCGGCGCATCTCTGACGGAGGAACACGAGAATGATACATGAGTGCGATTGGAAGCGCTGCGCTGGCCAGGCTTTCCAACCTCTGCGGATCGTTGAATTGTTCAACACTTGACAACGTGAACACTTTAGCCGCAAGATGACGCGCATTCGCTCGGGCCCTCCCCACGGCTTTCTCCTATGGAGCGTTCGCAAATTCACCGCGTTAGCGTGGCCGATCAGGTGGCGTCGATCCTGCGGCAGAGAATTCTTGACGGCGAGTTACGCCCGGGAACTCCGTTGCAGGAAATCCCGCTGGCGGCGTCTCTTGGCGTGTCGCGCAATACCATGCGGGAGGCGACGCGCATCCTTTCCCTTGAAAACCTGCTCAAGCGCAGAGTCCATCGCGGCGTGGCGGTCTCGCAACTCTCCCTGAAAGATGTGGCGGAGATTTATCACTTGCGGCGCATGCTGGAAATTTCCGGCGTTCTCGCGGCCAAGGACCATCGCGCTGAGGTTCTGCCGGAATTGCGCAGCGCCGTGGAAGGCTACGAGCGCGCGGTGCGGGAGCGCGACTGGCTGCGCGCGGTCGGCTTCGATTTGCAATTTCACAGCCTGTTGATCCGGTTTCATCGAAACCGGCGGCTGGAGTCTTTCTACCAGCGCGTGATCGGGGAGCTTCGAATGGGCATGGTGCTGGTAGATCGCAGCCACGACGATCCCGGCGGGCTGATCCCGGTGCACCGCAAGATGTACCAGTGTCTGGCGGCAGGCAAGCTGAAGCAGTGCGCCTGCGATACTAGAGCAACATCTCGACGATTCCGAATCGCGACTGAGCCGGATCATGGCCGGTCCGGTACCCGGCAAGAAGGCCAAGAAGACAATCTAGGGGCCAGGCGGTGGGGCCATGTTGTTCCGAGGAGGAGAGTATGAAGGCCTACTTTGCAAACCAACGTCTGCGTAGCAATTTCCATCTGCTTCGATTCGGGCTGGGCCTGATTCTGTTTGCGAGCCTTGTCCTGTCATTGCCAGCCCAAGTGGTTACGGTCACGATCCAGGGGCGGATCTATGACACCACTGGCGCGGCGATCTCCGATGCGGCGGTCAGAGCGGTGAACAGCGAAACCGGGTTTTCCCGCGCGATCACGGCCAGCGTGACGGGTGACTATCAGATTTCGTTTCTGCCGGTCGGCGATTACACCGTCACCGCCGAAAAGCCCGGATTCCGCACGCAGGCGAAAAAAATTCATCTCGATATCGGCGCCAGTGGCAACCTGGACTTCAATCTTTCCGTGGGACAAGTGTCGGAACAGGTCACGGTACAAGATGTGGGCGAGGTGGCCGAACCGACGCGCATCATGGTCAGTTCGGTGATTGATTCGCAGAAGATCCAGGACTTGCCGGTCAACGGGCGGCAGTTTATTGACTTCGCCCTGCTTGCGCCCGGCGTGACCATCGGAGACACAACCTCCGGCAGCACCGACGTGATTATCGAGCCCGTAACCAAGCTGTCATTCGCGGGTCAGAACATTCACTACAATTTTGTGGCCATCGACGGCGCCGACAACATGTCAACCGCATCGGGTATTCAGAAGACGACTCCCTCGCAGGACGCGGTAGAGGAATTCCGCGTGATCAACAGCAGCTACAGCACCGAGTTTGGACGGGCGGTAGGAGGCATTGTCAACATCATCACCAAGAGTGGGACCAACAGCCTGCACGGTTCTGCCTACGAGTACTTTCGCAACGATGTGCTGGATGCCCCCAGCCCGCTGGCCGCCGAAGGTTTCAACAAGCTCCGGCAGAACCAGTTCGGCGCCACTCTGGGCGGGCCCATCCGGAAAGACAAGACATTCTTCTTCGGCAACTATGAAGGGCAACGCCATGTCGAGTCCCCCTTCTACAACTCGACGGTTCTCACCAACATCAACGCCATCAACGCCGTGAAAGTGAATACCTGGGGGCTGCCGGCGGAAAATCTGCATGTGAATCGCGGCATTGACTACGACAACTTCCTGGGGAAGATCAATCACACGTTCAACGACCGTCATTCCATGTTCTTGCGTTACTTCTTCAACGACGAGCGTGCCACGAACCTCTCCCCGCTGAATGACGGCTTCGACTTGCCCTCGGGGTTCAAGAACAACACCTTCCGCGACCAGTCGATCGTGGGCAACCTGGTTTCGACTCTCTCGCCAACCCTGGTCAATGAAGTTCGCCTGCAATACGCTCACCGCTTCTTTGATTTTCCGAATGTCGACACCCAGCCCCATCTGGAAGTGTCGAACGTCTTCACTTTAGGTTCGAACCGCGGAAACCCTGAATTTTATGAAGAAGGCCGCTTCGAAATCGTGGACAACGTCACCAAGATGATCGGCAAGCACACCATCAGCTTTGGTGGAGATTTCAATCGGGTGGGCACGACGGAGTCGTTTCCTCTGTTCTATCCCTTCGAAGCCGACTTCGCTAACCTGGGTGCGTTCCTGGGAAATGATTTTGTCGGCGTGCCGCATCCCTTTCGTAATTTTCTTCGAGCGCTTCGACAAGGCCTCCGGATTCAACGAGACTTCGTTCGATCCTTCGGTTTACCAGGGAGGCAGCGTCTCCTCCGCCATTCGCAACCAGGCCAAGGGAACTCTGGATCACACCTACGAAGGTCTTTATCTGCAAGACAAGTGGCGCGCCACAAATAATCTGACCCTCAACTACGGACTACGATGGGAAGGCGAGACCTGGCCTTCAGCGGCGCTCAACAATCCGCTGAAGAACTTCGATCCGCGCGCCGGATTCTCTTACGCGCCGGGCGGGCACAGCGGCTTCGTGATTCGTGGTGGCGCCGGGCTCTTCCACGGACAGATTCCTTCGCCCCTGCTCATGTGCCAGATTCCCTCTTGCGGAGGCCTGGCGAAATATCCAGGACGAGAAAATATCCAGGACGATTTGAACTCGAATACGCGGCTGTCGGCCTTTGGCGCTGACCCGTTCACCAATGCCGCCGCGCTGAACGCGCTGCTCCATGCCGGTCAGACCGTTGCAGATTATCCGGCAGGTTCGCTGGAGGCGGTCATTGTTCGCTTCGTCAAGAATCACAAGCCTCCCTACGGAGCGCAGGCCAGCCTGGGTTTTGAAGTCCAGCCTTTCAAGGACACCATCCTGAGCGTTACCGGAATGCACGTGCGCGGGGTACACCTGGGAAGTTTCTACAATGTGAACCAGCCGGACGCTAATCAGTTCTACAACACGGGAACGGAGGCCGCCTCTCACACCGTCCACGATTCTCATGGGAACGCGGGACCCAAAAATTACTATTGCGGCACGACGGGTCCCACCAATCCGACGGATTGCCTTCCCGGTACGCTGTTTGGCGTTATCCCCAACATCCGAACCTTCCCCTTCGGTGTCGACTTCGAAGCTGATTCCAAGTGGGATTCGCAGTGGGATGGATTGCTGGTCAACTTCAACAAGCGCCTGACCAACCACGTGGGCTGGGGCATGAGCTACACCTGGTCGAAGGGCATTGACGATGGGCCTAATCCCAGCTTCGTGCTGATTCCGCAAGACACGTGCTGCTTTGACCGGGAGCGGGCGGTTTCTTCCGATCATGTGGCGCACCGGTTTGTCGCCAACGCGACCTTGCAGGGGCCGACTCACCTCAACCCCGTCGTGAACGGCTGGCAGTTGGGCATGATCGTGAGCCTGGAAACTCCGCACTACTTCACCAAGTTTGCCGGCTCCGACACCAACGGCGACATTTTCGGAAACAACGACCGGGTGGGCATTGAGCCGCAGGAATACCTTCCAGGGAGACGGATATCAGAACGTGGACATGCGGGTTTCGCGAACCTTCAAGCTCACCGAGAGAGTGCATCTGGAGGCGATGGCGGAAGCCTTCAATCTGCTCAACACGCTGAATATTCGCTTTTTCAATACGGCGTATGGGGCGGCGGACTTCTGTAATTTTGCCACCGACCCGGTGGCGCAAGGCTGCCCCGCAACTCCTTCGGGAAACCTCGAGGGCTCGCCCAATCCTTCGTATGGCACGCCTCGCGCCATCTTTAATCCACGACAGGTGCAGTTCGCACTTCGCTTCTCGTGGTAAAACTTACAGGCGGAGGCGGCGATTGCCGGCTCCGCCTAAGACTCTACGAAACGATAAGGCTCCAGCCTTTCAAATGGCCGTCACTCAAGCAGAATTCCGCAGGGCGCTGGGCAGTTTTGCGACTGGAGTGACAGTGATTACTGTGGACTACGAAGGCGAAGTGCATGGCATGACCGCCAACGCTTTTAGTTCGGTGTCGCTCGATCCGCCGCTGGTGCTGGTGTGCGTGGACCAGCGGGCCCGCACTCATGCTCACCTCCATGCCAAAAAGCGGTTTGGAGTAAACGTGCTGGCGGAAGACCAGCAGGCCATTTCCGAATACTATGCCCGCGCCGCGCAGGACCATCGGCACGCGGAGCAGGAGGCGGGCGCGCTCTTTGACCACACCGCCCACGGCACTCCCGTGCTCAATGGCGCTCTGGCTTACCTGGAATGCCGGTTGCATACCGCGCAGGACGCGGGCGACCATACGATTTTTATTGCGGAGGTCGAAGAAGTGGTGGTGCGCGATGGCGATCCGCTGCTCTATCATCGCGGGAAGTATCGGTCCATCGAGGGCTCCGGAGCTAAGTCCGGTTGAGCGTAAAGCCTAGGAGAGGAACATGCGATTCGGCATTTATTGCGAAATTCAGACGCCTCCGGGCAAATCGCACTACGACATGATCTGGGAGATCATGCGCCAGATCGAACACGCGGACGAGTGCGGATTTGATGTGTACTCCACCATCGATCACCACTTTTTCCAGAAATTTTCCATTTCGGCCAATCCGCTGGCGATGTTCGCGGCGGCCGCGCAACGGACGCAACGCATCCGTTTCCGCACCGCGCTCCACACCTTGCCGCTGGAAAATCCCATGCGCCTCGCCGGCATGATTGCGGAAACTGACATCCTGACCAACGGACGCCTGGAATGCGGTCTGGGACGCGGGCACGCCTGGCTGTTCGGGCCTTCTGCTCTGCCGCTGGAGGAGAGCCGGCCGCGCTATGACGAGGCTGTCGACATTCTGGAGCTGGCATTCACCCGCGAAAAGTTTTCCTATGCCGGCAAGTACTACAACGTGAAAGACGTCAGCGTCGTGCCGCGGCCGCTGCAGCAGCCGCATCCCAAGTTCTACACCGGCGGGACCAGCGATATCACTTATCAGACGGCTGGCGAAAAGGGTTGGGGCATTTTCGTGCCTCCATTATTGCCCTGGAAAGTGCTGGAGGGCCCACTGAATATCTACAAGAAAGCCTGTGCGGACCACGGTCACCAGCCCGATATCGTTTACATCCGCCCGGTGTACATCGATCAGGACGAAAAGCAGATACGCAAGGAAGTCGAGCAGGCGTTGCTCAATTTTCTGGCTTTCAATGCTTCTCCCGTCGAATCGATACAGAGCGAGGAGAAGAAGGCGGAACTGCGGGCCAAGGGCTATGGTTTTTATGCCAGTGGCGCGCTCGAATCGCTGACCAGGTTGACCTACGAGGAAATTGTCGAGCAGGAGATCGGCTTCATTGGCACGCCGGAAAAAGTCATCAGCCAGATACGTGCGATTGAAGCGAAGGGCGGCATTGGAGAATTGGCCATCGTCTCGAATTTTGGCGGGTTGGAGCACTGGAAGAGCGTCAAGATACAACATATGTTTGCCAAGCACGTGATGCCGGCATTCCGCGGCGCGGGCACCACGGAAGCAAGGGCCGCAGACTAGATGAACCGTGTGGGGACAGCGTCCTCGGCAACGATCAAAAACATGGCGACGTCCACAATTACGAAAAACGCGGCAGCGACATTCTCCGCCATGGGAGCACGCCGTTTTCTGGTTTTCGGAGGCATCGCACTGATCGCGACGGGAATGCTCCTCGGTGACCTCTTTGCGGTATTTGTCCTGCACCAGAACGGGGGACAAACCGGCCAGGCATTGCTCGCGGCAGCGCAAGCGGTCGCGGCCCAGGATCCGCCGGCGGTAAGCGTGGCGTTTGCTCGCGTGGGCAACCTGCTGGAGGATCGCGGTACCAAGGTTGACGCACACGTCCACATGATTGATGCCGGATATCTGGCGCTGCTGCTTGCGTTAGTTCAGCCCTACGTGGCGCTGTCCGCGTCCCGCAAGAGGCTCCTGGCAAAGCTCTTTCTTGCTGGCGGGTTGCTGCTGCCCTTGGGAATCTTTCTTATTCACTATGTTGGTTTGGCGTACAGCCCGTTTCCCGTGATCGGATGGGCCAGCATTTTGGCCGACTCTGCTGGAGCGCTGTTGATTGTCGTTCTACTGGCAGAAGGCTGGGGCTTCTGGAACCACTTGCGCAGTAAGAGTGCGGGCCCAGTCGAGCTGGAGCTTCCGAAGGATCGCACCTGGGAGCGCCGCGCGCTGCTCTCCGGCGGAACCGTGCTGATGCTGCTCGGCTTCATTTATGGAGCCTGGTATGCCGGAGTGAATTTGTACGAGCACGAAAACCGGGAGATGGTAATTCTCAAAGATCTGCTGGAACAGCCTGCGGGGGTTCGGGGCCTTCCGTCGTCAGTCGACGCATACGGCATGTTGCAGGCGGAGAAGGCGGTGCAGATCGCCGCGCACTCTCATATCATCGAGTTTGGACTGCTGGCCATTCTGCTTGCTTTCGTTCAGCCTTTTGTTTTCTTGAGCGAGCGCTGGAAGAGAATCTGGGTCAGGGTATTGCTGGCTGGGTCCGTGATTCTGCCGGTTTTTGTGTTGCTCGAACTGAAACTGGGACTACTGGCTGGAGGTATCGCTGACGTCGGCGGTCTGATGGTCATTGTGGCGCTGCTGGGGATGTTGGTGGGCGTGGTCCGGCATACTGGAAGTCTCGACGCCGAGGTCGAGCCAGCACTCGGGAGAACGCCATGAGTCAGGCGCGCAAGGTTCTGATCATAGGCGGCCTGGTTCTGGCGGCAAGCGGCATGCTTTACGGTCTGCACTACGCTGTTTTTGTCGAACATCAGACTCTGGATCGGATGGGTGGCTCGCTGTCCAATGCTTTCGCTCAGGCCGCGGAGCATCGGTGGGACGATTCGCAGTCCGCTCTGATCGCATATCACGAAACCAAGTACGATTACGTTCGGCAAGTAGACGTGCACTCCCACTGGATTGGCCTGGCCATGCTGATGATCGTTCTGGGCGTCGTGTTCGACGAAGTGGCTTTCAGTGAAAGGGTTCGCTTCGCGATTGCGCTGGCCATGCTCGCCGGCTCAATCGTGTTTCCTCTGGGGGTGATTCTGCAGACAGCGCGCATGGCGCCCCTGGGTTCCGGTCTGGCCATTGCCGGATCGGGGCTCGTCATTGTGGCGATGGGAGCCACGGCAGTCGGATTCATGAGAGGCAACGCAACCTAAATGTATCCCCGAGCCTTTCACTATCACCGCGCGACTTCGCTGAAGGAAGCGGCGGCCATGCTTTCGGAGATCGGCGACGATGCCAAGTTGCTGGCCGGGGGCCAGAGCCTCATCCCTTTGATGAAGCTCCGCTATGCCAACCCGGGGCACCTCGTGGATTTGAACTTTATTTCTGGCACCTCTTACATCAAGGAGCAGAACGGCACGCTGCGTTTCGGCGCGTTGACGCGGCATGCAGAGATTGAGGCTTCGCCGATCGCCGCCACGATACCCATCATCCACGATTGCGCCGCCGGAATCGCCGACGTGCAAGTGCGCAATCGGGGTACGATCGGCGGTTCGCTGGCGGAAGCCGACCCCAGCGGCGACTGGGCGACGGTTCTCATGACACTCGAGACCGAAGTGCATTGTCAGAAGAGCGCGGGGAGCGCCGGGTGCAGCTTGAGGACTTCATCAAGGATGCCTACACCACTGCCCTCGCGCATGACGAATTGGTCAGCGAAGTCGTCGTTAAGGTGCCACCCAAGGGTAGTGGGGGCGCCTATCTGGCGTTCAAGCGCTCCGCGCCCGTGTATCCCACCGCCAGCGCTGCCGTGCAACTCACGATGGCCGGCGAAACTTGTAAGGACATTGCGATCGCGTTGGGCTGTGTGGGCTTGACTGCAATCAAGGCCAAAGAAGCCGAAGCAGCTTTGCGCGGTCAACGAATAGCGGAAAAGACGATGGCAACGGTGGTCGAAGCCGCGCGGGCTGCGGCTGACCCGCAATCCGACATGCGAGGTTCGGCGGACTATAAACGCACGCTGGTGGGCTCATTGGTGAAACGCGCGATGGAGATTGCAGTCCGGCGTGCCCGGGGCGAGCGAGTAGAGGCGGGCCACATCTATGCCTGAAGCCGTGGAGAAAATTTCGATCAAGCTGACGGTGAACGGGAAGGCGCACGGGTTAGAGGTTGAGCCTCGCATGTTGCTGGTGGAGTTGATTCGCGAGGCGCTCGACCTTACCGGCACGCACGTGGGGTGCGACACGACCTATTGCGGGGCCTGCACCGTGCTGATGAACGGGGCCGCGGTCAAGTCTTGCACCATGTTTGCCGTGCAGGCGGATGGCGCGCAGATCATGACGGTCGAAGGACTGGAAAAGGACGGGCAGTTGCATCCCATTCAGAAGGCTTTTGGCGACGCCTACGGGCTGCAATGCGGATACTGCACGCCGGGGTTAATGCTTTCGACTGTGCAGCTGCTCTCACAAAACAAAGAGCCGAACGAAAAGGAAATGCGCAAGGCAATTGCCGGGAACACCTGCCGCTGCACCGGGTATCAGAACATTCTGAAGGCCATGCACATGGCGGCGCAGAGCATGAAGGGGGCTTGAAGCGTGGCGATCAAGTTTGGCGGCGAATTCGAAGTCAAGCGGACGCCGGAAGAAGTGTATGACTTTCTCACCGATCCGCAGAAATTCGCTCCGCTGCTGCCCGACTTTCAAAGCATGACGCAGCAGGATGCCACCCATTTCACGGTGAAGGTGAATGTCGGCATTTCTTATATCAAAGGAGCCGCCGACATGAAGATGGAACTGGCGCAGGCGGAACGTCCTAAGCGTGCGCAATACAAAGGTCAAGGCAGCGTGGCTGGCGGGAAAGTCGCGATGACGGCCGGTTTCGACCTGACGCCGGCGGCCGGCGGAACAAAAGTAGTGTGGCAGGGGGAAGCCCAGGTCTTTGGCGCTCTGGCCTCGGTGGCGGGCGGACTCTTGGAGCCGCTGGGCAAGAAGAATGTCCAAAAGTTGATAGACGGTTTGCAGACAGCGTTGGGCTAAGCTCGGCCAAAAGGGAGCAACGAATTTGGGTTCCGAAGCTGACAAGAAGAACTGGGTAGGCAAATCGCTTCCGCGCAAGGAGGAGAATCGCCTGCTGCGCGGACGCGGCAAGTTTGCCGATGACATCAAGCTGCGCGAAATGCTCTACCTGCGTTTTGTACGTTCACCTTATGCGCACGCGAAAATCGTCAGCGTGGATACCTCAGCCGCCGAGGCTCTTCCTGGCGTGGCCTGTGTGCTGACCGGTGCTGAAATCGCATCGCAGACCCAGCCCTTCATCGAGATCGGGCCCGACCCGTTCGCAAAAATTAAAGATTACCCACTGGCGGTGACCAAGGTTCGCTATCAGGGCGAGCCGGTAGCCGCCGTGGTGGCGGAGTCGCCCGCCATCGCCGACGATGCCGCCGAACTGGTGCAGGTCGAATACGAGGCGCTCGATCCGGTGGTCGACGTGGAACAAGCTCTGGAAAATAAGAGCCTGCTTCATGAGGAAGTGGGAACGAACCGGGTCTGGAACGGAGTGTTCGAGTATGGAGATGTGGAGGGCGCATTCAAGAAGGCCGCCTATGTCGTCCACATCGATCGATTGCATTTCCATCGTTTTTCCAGCACGCCGCTGGAAAATAACGTGGTCATCGGGCAGTGGAATCCGAAAGATGAACGGATCTACTACCAGTGCAACAATTCATTTCCTTCATTTGCCATCCAGTTTCTGGCCGCGCATTTGGGTATTCCGATTGACCGCATTCGCGTCGAGACTTCTGACATCGGCGGCAGCTTCGGTATCAAGATAACGAGCTATCCGCAAATGGCAGTCTGCGCGTTGGCCTCGAAGAAGGCCGGCGGGAAGCCCGTCAAGTGGGTGGAAACTCGATCCGAGCACATTACGTCGAGCGCGCACGGTAACGAACGCACCTTCCGCGACACCCGGATTGCGCTGGACAAGAACGGTGTCATCACCGCGATCGACTCGCGTCACATTGACGATTGCGGTGCGTATCCCCGATATGAGCCACTGGGCTGCGTGATCTGGTCACAGGTCTTCCCCGGAGTCTATCGCTTCAAGAATGCGCGCATCGACTTTTCGCAGGCGGTCACC
Organism: Terriglobia bacterium; assembly: GCA_963698825.1. Classification (GTDB taxonomy): domain Bacteria; phylum Acidobacteriota; class Terriglobia; order Terriglobales; family Acidobacteriaceae; genus JAIQFF01. The sequence goes on from CAVOSG010000005.1 coordinate 244,923, forward strand.
AATAAGTGTCCGGTCGGTCCCAATCGCGGCTATTCGCGCATGCAGCACTTGTGGTTTCTGGAACGTGTTGTCGATATTTGCGCGCACAAAATAGGCATTGCCGCGGACGAGATGCGCCTGCGCAACTACATACTGCCGGAAGAATTTCCCTACACCACACCCAACGGCTGCGTGTACGACTCGGGAAATTATCCGAAGATGCTGCAGGTGGCGAAAGGCCTCATCGGGTGGGATGAGTGGAAGAAGAAGCAAGCGGCGGCCCGCAAGGAAGGGCGGCTGATCGGAATCGGGATTGGAACCACGCTTGATTCCGGCACCAACAACTTCGGTCAGTCGCAGATCGTGAATCCATTTCTGCCCTATTCCGGAAATTCGCAGGGCGCGAACTGCAAACTCGATATCTACGGAGAAGTTGTGGTTGCCGTCGGCTCCTGTCCGCAAGGCCAGGGACACGAAACCACTGCGGCGCAGGTCGTGGCCGACGTGCTGAACATTCATCCCGACATGATTACGGTGCGCACCGGCTTTGACACCGAACGCAACGTGCATACCGGATTTTCCGGAACCTACGCCAGCCAGTTTGCGGTCTCGGGACTCTCGGCCGTTCACGGCGCCGCGCAAAAATTGAAAACCGAGATGACGCGGCTGGCCGCTTTTGTCCTCGAGACCAAGGAAGGCGATCTCGAGTTTGCGACTGGCGCGCAAGGCCCGGAAATCCGCGCGAAAAGCGGCAAGTCGATCAACTATTGGGGACTGGCCAACCTGGTCAACGCCAACAGCGCCAGTCTGCCGACTGAATTGTATGAAATCACCTTGAACTGCCGTTACGTGTGGCGTGCGCCCTTCAAAGTGCCGGACACGAAGAAGAAGTACGGCAGCTTGACGCTCACCTACGCTTCGCAATTGCACATGGCTGTGGTGGAAGTGGAGCGCGATACATTCATCCCGCGCATCCTGGATTATGTTGCCATCGACGATTGCGGCACCGTGATCAATCCGCCGCATCGTGGAAGGCCAAGTCTACGGTGCGACCGCGCACGGCATCGGCGCGGCGCTGATGGAAAATTGTGTATATGATGCTGTGGGAAACATGCTCACCAGCACTTTCAGCGACTACACTCCGATCACGGCCATGAACATGCCGAAGGTGAAATACGGTCACATCGAAACGCCGTCGCCGCACAGCTACAGCGGCGCCAAAGGGATGGGAGAGGGCGGGGCCGCGCCGATTCATACCATTTCGGCAGCCTTGCAGGATGCGTTGTTCGGGAGCGGCATCATCATCGAAGACTCGTTCAACAATGCCGACAGCCTGTTCCGCGCCATGACGGCGAAAGAGATCAGGGAGCTAGTGACGCTCGAGAAGCGAGTATGACCGTGTGGCGCGAGCGTCCTTGCCCGAGGGCTTTTCTGCCGGAACGCCGGCGCTACATATGAAGCGGACATGCATAATCGGATGTGGAGCGATTGGTAGCCTGTACGCGGCGCACCTGGCGCGGGTTGCGGAGGTATGGGCTTTTGTCCGGCGCGAAGAGCATGCCCGGGCGCTCAATCGCGAAGGACTGCGGGTCTCGGGTGCGCACGAATTCAGGGTCGCGCTAAAAGCCACCACGCGACCCGCTGAGCTACCGGAATGCGATCTCGGCATCATCGCGACCAAGGCCACGCAAGTAGAGGATTCCATCGCGCCCGTGGGCCATCGCTTCGACAAGGGCGCGGTCATTTCGGCGCAGAACGGGTTGGGCAGTGAGGAGATCATCGCCGCCCACACTCGCGGTTAGGTAATTCGGGGCACAACTTTCATGAGCGGCACGCGGCACAGCGACACGCATGTGCAATACGAACTGGATACAGCCACGTGGATCGGGCCCTTCGAACCTTGCGGCACTCCCTACGCCTTGGTCAAAGAGGCGGCAGAGTTGATCGTCGCTGGCGGTTTGAAAGCGGAAGCTCTACGGGATGCCCGTCCGGCGCAGTGGTCAAAGCTGATTTTCAATGCTTCCGTGAATGGAGTGTCGGCTTTGACCGGTTTGCCACACTCGCCGCACTTTGCCGACGAATCGCAGTTTTCCAGCCTGGGCCACTTGCTGCATGCGCTGATTGACGAAGGCAAGCGAGTTGCGGAGGCGGTGGGGGTGAAACTTCACGAAGATCCGTGGGAAATGAACAAAATCGGCGCCATGACCAACCATCCGCCTTCGATGCTCTATGACATCCGTCATCAATTGCCGACCGAGGTGGAGTTTTCTAAGTGGAGCAATTGCTCGCGAAGCCGAGCGAGTGGGCGTGCCGGCGCCGATGCATACTGCGGTTTACCGCCTGATCAAGGGCCGGGAAGCGTCTTGGACTTTTGCCGACGAGAATCGGGCCGTGGCCGTCCCAGGAAAGGTTCATTAGACAATGTCCTGGCCGGTTGACCATCTGAAACTGGATCGCGTTCGCGCCCTGATGAAGGATCAGGATGTGAGCGCGCTGGTGGTGCGCGCACCCGACAACGTCTTGTACCTGACGAATTATTGGTGCATGAAGGGATACGATGCGGTTGTTTTCCCGCGCGAGGGTGAGCCCACATTGATCGCACTGGAGCCGCAACTGGCTGACGCGCAGCGCAATTCATGGACGAAAGACATCCGGCTGTTCAAGGGCTATGACGAACGCGATCCCGGCCCCCGCAGTTTCGGGCGCTGGAGCTGGCGCTCGAGGTCTTAAAGCAGCGTGGGCTGACTGACCAAGTCGCCGTCGAACTCAATATGGGGACGCAGTCTGCCGACCGCATGGTGGGAGAGCCGACCACTCCAACCCAATTTTATTTTGATGCCTTCCGCAAAGTCGCGGGCAAGGTCAGTCGACAGCACGCCGCTGCTCAACGAAGCCGCGCTCGATCAAGACTTCGCAGGAGATCGAGCGCATGCGCCTGGCCAACGAACTGGCGGCGTTGGCGATGGACTTCACCCGCGAACATATGCATCCGGGCATGAAGGAAAGTGAAGTGGGCGGCATGTACGAAAGCTTCGTGCACGGCCTGGGGGTGGGTTACAAGGGCAAGGTCGAGATGGCTCGCGCCTTCACGCTGGTCTGGTCAGGCAAGGGAATTGCGACGTTTACCGCTACCGGGGACCGGCCCGATCCAGGAAAACGAGCCAACATTGTTTGAGATCTGGGTCTGCGTGGACGGGTACTGGACGGACCTGACCAAGAACGCCTGCCCCGGCGAGCTCACGGCGGAATATCACAAGCTCCTGGATCTGCTGTTGAAGGTCTTCAATGAAGCCGTGAAGTACGCGCGCGACGGCGCTGAATTCCCGGAACTCGATCGCTTGATCCGCGCTCGAATTGCCGAAGGCGGATATCCCGGCCAGCCTTCCCATCCCATTTGCCACGGCGTGGGAGCGCGTGCTCATGAGCTGCCCTATGCGCATCAGGCGGGAGGCGGCGCTATGAAAAAGAACATGGTGCTGGCGATCGAGCCGGGCATTTACTGGCCCGGCGGCGGAGGCCTGCGTTTAGAAGACAATTTTCTGATCACTGAAAATGGGAACGAGAAATTGTGTTCGTATCCCGATGATTTTCGACTGGCTTAACACAAAGAACAGAGGACTGAGAACCGAGGACTGTGGCTAAATCAACTAAAGGTTCGAAGGCGGGACTTGCTCCGAAGTTGGCGGAGAAGATTCTAGCCGAGGTCAAGGAAGAAGAAATCGTGGCCATGTGCTGCGATGTCATAAATATTCCCAGTCCCACCGGCGAAGAACTGCAGATGGCGCAGTACATGCAAAATGCGCTGCGACAGCTTGGCCTGAACGTTACGTGGCAGGAAGTGGAAGAAGGCCGAGCCAACGTGGTGGGCCGCTGGACTGGAAGCGGCGGCGGCAAGAACCTGATGTTCAACGGCCACATGGACACGTCGAATACCGGCCGGGAGGAATTTCTGACCGGCATCGGCTACAAGCCGCAGGCCGTCGTCAAAAATGGATTCGTCTACGGGCTCGGCATTTACAACATGAAGGGCGCGCTGGTCTGCTACACCCATGCGGTCAAGGCACTGCAGCGGGCTGGGGTCAAGTTGCGAGGCGACGTGATCATTGCCGCCGTGGCCGGTGAGATTGAGAAGACGCAGTGGGGCGAATTCAAAGGCAAGGAGTATCGCGGATATGGCGTCGGCACGCACTATCTGGTCAATCACGGCGTGCTGCCTGATATGTGCATCCTGGGCGAACCCACCGACATGCATGTGGTCCTCGAACATTTCGGTTCACTTTGGGTTCGCATTTCATGCACCGGCATTTACGTGCACACCGCGTTCTGCGAAGGGCGGGAGGAGATGAACTCCATTCGCCGGATGCACGAGTTGATGGGCGAAATCCTGAAATGGATTGCTGTGTGGGAGAAAAAAGCCTCCTATGGCGGCAGAAAGGCCATTGTGAACCTGGGCGGAATTCGCGGCGGCCACGCCTGGCGGGCCAGCCGCACGCCGGAAAAGACTGACCTGTTCCTCGATGTGCGTGTTCCGCCCAGCATTCAGATGGCGGAAGCCCGGCGCGACATTCAGCAGGTCTTTCGTGATCTGGAGAGGCAGCATCCCGACTGGGGGCTGGAGTTCGAGACCTATGTTTCTGTCCCCGGCGCAAGCATCTCCGGGGATCACGAGATGATCAAGGCCATCGACGCCAATCATGAACGCATCATGGGCAAGGCACCGGAACGTGAAGTTGTTTGCTGGTGCTCGGATGCCAGCGTGCTCAGCCGCTATGGCATTGAGACTGTGAACTACGGGCCATCCAGCGGGCCGCGCGATGCCGAAGGCGAAAAAGTCAAAATCAAGACGCTGGTGGACATCACGAAAATCTACGCACTCACGGCCGCGGAGCTGTGCGGAGTTCAGTCCTAGCGGCGGCGAAGCATCGCCGTAAAGAGTGAAGGAGACTGATTGCCAAGTCAAAGAGAAATCGACCGCCGTTACAGGAACATCCGCTCCCGCATGGAGCGTGAAGGCCTGGATGCACTGATCGTGTGCGGCAACCAATATGCAGGCTTCGAGGGCGCTACGTTCTATGTGTCCGGTTTTGAAATCGTGCACCGTTACGTCTACGTTGTGCTTCCGCTGGCGGGAGAGCCGACGCTGGTATTTCCCGCGAGAGGCGCGTTGGATCGGCGACAAAGCCAAGCCCTGGGTTAAAGATCAGGTGTGGCCGGACATTCCGGGGCAATGGATTCGCGAGCGTGGGCAGGAACGCGGCTGGAAACGCGTCGGCGTTTACGGCATGAATTTCATCATGGCGGTGCGTGACTACGTAGAGTTGTCCAAGGGTCCATTCGACCTTGTTCCCTTTGACCGCCACTTTGACATGGCGCGCGCGGTCAAGAGCGAGGAAGAACTTGCCGAAGTGCGCGACGCCATGGACATCATTATTGACGGCTTCTGGGAATTGGTGGCCGCCTACAAGCCCGGCAAGACCGAGGCGGAAATCATGGCTCCGGCGGTCCAGCGGTTTTTTGCCCGCGGCGCCGGACCGCGCATGATGAATATTCTGCTTTCGGGTTCTCACGGCGAGGCGGAGGCATCCTTCAGAGTGCCCGGCCACCGCGTGGTTGCGCCCGACGATCTCTTGCTGTACTCGCTCGAAATGACCGGCGTCGGCGGCTACTGGGTGGAGTTTTCCCGGCCGCTGATTCGTGGCCAAGTCAGCCCGCGCACCCAGGCTATGGCGGATGTCTATCCTCATGCTCTCGAAGAGGCTCGAAAGCTCATGCGGGCGGGCGAGCTTGCCAGCAACGTGCATCGCGCAGTCGCGCAGACGTTCGCCAAGCACGGATTCGCCTTGGGACACCTCTCCGGCCATAGCATCGGAGCGACCATGCTCGAGTATCCGGCGATTGGGGCGAAGAGCGACGCCACGCTGGAAGAGAACATGATTTTTTCGCTTCATCCCCAGGTCGTGGATCAAGAAGGCAAGGTCTGCCTCTACACCCAGGACACCTATCGCATCGGCAAAACAGAAGGCGAATGTCTTGCCGATGTCCCCTGGAAGTTTTACACGGGGCAGGAAACTCGAACCAAGACCCGCGATCTAAGGACGATCACGCGATGAAGATCTGCGTCGTCGGTTGCGGGGCGGTGGGCAGCCTGTTTGCCGCGCATCTGGCCAAGGCCGGCGAAGTCGAAGTGTGGGCTTACGACCTGTGGAAGGAGCACACCGACGCGATCCAGAAAAATGGCTTGCGGCTCTCCGGCGCGGCCGACTTCACTGCGCGGCTGAATGCGACCAGCGACCCCAAAGCGTTGCCCCGCTGCGACTATGGCATCGTGGCCACCAAGGCGATCCACACCAGGAACGCGGTGGCGCAAGTGGCGCACATCTTCGACGAGGATAGTGCCGTGTGTTCGGTGCAGAACGGAGTGGGCAACGAAGAGATCATCGCCGAGCATGTGAAGCATGTGATCCGGGGCACGACATTTCCTGCGGGACACGCGATAGCGCCCGGGCATATCGGCTACGACATCAAGGGCGATACCTGGGTTGGCCCTTTCGAACCCACGCATACTTCGATGAGTAAAGTGGAAGAACTGGCCGGGCTGATGACCCGCTCCGGCATGAACACCATCGCCTTGCCGGATGCGCGTGGTGCGCAGTGGACGAAATTGATTTTCAACGCGTCCACCAATCCAGTCGGCGCGCTGACGTTGCTGCATCACGGGGCTGCGACGCGCTTCGGGCCCACTGGACAATTGTTCAACGACCTGATCACCGAAGGTGAGGCGGTAGCAAAGAAAATGGGAATTGCGCTGCATGGCGATCCGCGCCAACTGGTGCAGAAGGGTGCCAATGCGCCCGGCAAGCACCGCGCCAGCATGTTGCAGGACGTCCTTGCCAAGCGGCAGACCGAAGTTGATTTCATGAACGGCGCGATTGTGAATTGGGGTGAAAAGATCGGAGTGCCTACGCCCTTGAACAAAGTAATGTGGGAACTGATCAAGGGTCTCGAGCACTCATGGGCAGATCCCGATTGATTGTCTGAGAACCGAGAACTGAAATTTGAGAACTGGTTTTCAAGAACCCTCCACGAATGCTGGTAGCTAGGTACCAGGAGCCAGAAGCGATTCTTCATGACGATTCCATTCAATATAGGTGTTTTGCAACTCAGCATGGAGCCGGTGCACGAAACGGTCGCCATGGCCAAGGCCTGCGAGGAAGCCGGGTTCGACGCATTCTGGATTGCGGAGGCGTATCCGTGGTGGCGCAAGCATTCGTTCGAGGCCCGTTCTTCGACGGCCGTTTTGGCGGTGATCGCTGCCCAAACGACCCGCATTCAATTGGGCTGGGGCATCATTTCCCCTTACACCCGGCATCCGGTGCAGATCGCCATGGAAGCGCGCGTGATGCAGGATCTCGCGGGCGATCGCTTCCTGTTGGGTTTGGGCGCTTCCAAGATTTTCATGAAGGAGATCGGAGAAGGCGAAGGCGAGAAAGTTGGTCCGGCAACCGTGATGCGCGAGAGCATCGAGGTTGTCAAAGGCGTGCTCCAGGGAGGCGCGTTTCAGTATGAAGGCAAGGTCTTCCAGGCCAGCGTGCCGGCGCTGAAGGCGGATGCGCACACTCCTCGCGGCATTCCTCCCATTTACGTTGCCGGAACGGGGCCCGTGCTGCAGAGGATCTCGGGCGTGATTGGCGATGGATTGCTCACCGCCAGCATCACCACTCCGGCATTTGTCCGTTACTCACGCAAAAACATGGAAGACGGCGCGCGCAAAGCTGGAAAGGACCCATCGGCGCTGGTTCTTGGCTCGGTCATTGTTGGCAGCATCGGACGCGACTCCGCCAAAGGGAAGGAAGGCGCGCGCGAGCAGGCGGCAATGTATCTGGCCAACAAAGTTCAGAACATCAGGGGATCGGCTGACGTTCTGCTGGAATGTGCGGGCCTGACTTTCGACGAACTGCGTCCAATTGCCGAAGCCATGGAGAGCGGTGGACGCAAAGCAGCGGCGAAGGCGGTGACGGACGAGATCCTGCGCAAAGTCTGTGCCATCGCCGGAACGCCGGAGGAGTGCATCCGGCGCATCGAGGAGTATCGCGATGCGGGCTGCACTCATATCATGCTGGAAATCTGGGGCGATGATCGCACCGGGCAAGCCAAGTTGTTCGGGGACGCGGTGCTGCCGCACTTCAGGAAATAGGAGCTGTTAAGCCTTTACCGTCGAAGTCTGCGATGTGACCCGCTGAACGATTTCGCGGAACTCATCATCCGTGAGCAGGCCGCGTTTGGCGATGGCCAGCTTTTTAACGGCTGCGAGAATGGCCGCGCGTTGGTCACTTGCGATCGTCAGGCTCAGATCCTTGGCCTTGAGATCAATGCTATCCAGTCCGCTCTTTTTCCCCAGCACGATCCGCCTTTGGGCGCTGACCAGGTCTGCAGAATAAGGCTCGATGGCTTCAGGAATGTGGAACTGGCTGGCGACTGCGCCGCTTTCGCGCATGAATAGATTCTCTCCTACCAGTGGCTTCCAGGCGTCAAGCGTGTAGCCTGCGGCTTTGCAAACCACGTCGGAGACCTCACGCACTTTGCCGAGATCAAGAGCGACCGGCACGTCGTAGAGACAGCGCAATGCCAATGCGATTTCTCCGATATCGGCATTACCGGCGCGCTCACCCATGCCATTGATAGTGCCTTGAATCCACGACGCTCCGCCCCGCACGGCCGCCACCGCACAAGCCGTGGCCATGCCGAAATCGTTGTGTCCGTGATAGTGGACCGGAACACTCGGGCCCACCCACTGGCAAACCTCGCGCACCAGGAATTCGACGGCTTCGGGGCCGCAGGCGCCAATAGTATCGACCACGACGATTTCGCTGGCACCTGCATCGAGTGCGGCCAGGTAGACTTTCTTCAGGAAGTCAAGGTCGGTGCGAGTTCCATCGACAGCGAAGTACGTGACCGCGATCCCGTTCTGCCTGCGCGAAGCGGACCGCATCGGTCACACGCTTGAGCACCTCCTCGCGCGAGAGGCCGTAGGCTTTCAACTTGATATCGCTGGTCGGCGACTCGATGACGGACGCGCTCAGACCCAGACGAACCAGTTCTTCCACGTCCCCGCGCACCGCTCGCGAAAAGCCCCAGAGTTCCGCCTTGAAGATTTGCCTTCAGCATCAAGGTGATGGCTTCCGCATCTTCGGGAGACACTTTCGGGAATCCGGCTTCGATCCGGCTGATTCCCAGTTCGTCTAGCTTGCGGGCGATTTCCAATTTCTGCTGCGGGGAAAGGACTACGCCGACCGTCTGTTCGCCATCGCGCAGGGTAGTGTCGTAGAAGCGGATCTTGGTACGTCGGAAACGCTGAGCGAATTTCAGGACGGGCGTTGAGTTCGCTTACCCAGATTTTAGGGTTCGGGAACATAGTCTTCTTTGATAAGAACGATTCTCACCACGGAGTCACAGAGAAAGCAATCGAACTCAGAGTTCTCCGTGCCTCTGTGTCTCCGTGGTGGTTTCAGAAATTCGACCTACTTCGCAGTCTCCTGGGTTGCGAGTGCGGCGGGCGTCTTGCCGTAGGCTTCCTCCCACGAAATCACCCGATTCCGCAGAATTCCAATCTTCTCGATTTCACATTCCATCACGTCACCCGCCTTGAGATACCAGGCCTTCGGATCGCCGCTGAACGCGGCCACTCCCGAGACCGTGCCCGTCGAAACCACATCGCCGGCGCTGTAGCCCATGGGCGAATAGTGGGAGATAATTTCAGGGATCTTCACCGACATTTTGCTGGAGTGCGAATTTTGCCGGGGCTGGCCGTTTACCCGCAGTTCCATCGCCAGGTTATGCGGGTTCGGAATTTCGTCGGCGGTCACGATCCACGGCCCCAGGGGACAGAACGTGTCGATGCCCTTGCAGAAGCTGAACACTCCTGACTTCATTTCGCGGCGTTGAATGTCCCGCGCCGTAATATCGTTGAAGATCACGTAGCCCCCGATGTAGTCAGCGGCTTCTTCCGGCGCGAAGTGTTTCCCGTCCTTCTTCAAGACGACCGCGAGTTCGAGTTCGTAATCCAGTTCCTGGGTCAGGTGCTCGGGATAGATCACCGGCTCTTCGTGGCCGATGATGGCGTCCACATTCTGGAAGAACACGATCCAGGGCATGACGGGATGCGAGAATCCGGCCTTGGTGGCTTCCTCATGGTGCTCGCGGAAATTGCCCGCGGTATGGAAAAATTTCTTGGGGATGATCGGCGCCTTGAGCGTAATCTCGTCGGCGGCGTAGAAGATGGGCTCTCCTCCGCGGCCCCGGAGAGCTGTCGTCCTGCAGCACGTGGTCGAAGGCTTTGCGGGCCGCTTCCAGGCTGGTGTCGCCGCCGGCGAAGAGTTCACGCATGTTCGGCGGCACCAGGGCGTCTGCCAGTCGGTCGAAAGCGCCCTCGTTTTCCACGTCGCGCAGGTACAAAGCACAGGCTGCGTGCAGGTCAACGATCCGTCCGTCGGGGGCGAGAGCGCCGACGCGAGACCGCCGCACGGGATCTTGAAAAGTAATGAGGCGCATAGCGGCCGCTCAGGAACGCAGCATTAGTATAAACCCGCATTCCGCTTGTCTACGGGCGCGGCATGACCGGGGCAAGTAGGCTAAGATAGATCGTTTCTGATTTCCCAATAATCTTGTCTTGAGCGGAGGCTCCATGGCAAACCGAAGGGAATTCATGCGCACGCTTTCCGGTGTGGCGGCGCTCGGCATCACCACCGATGTGAGCAAACTCGGCAGTGCACACTTTCTGCGGATGGCAACTGCAATGCCGGACACCAGCCAGCACGACCGCCTGCAACCCGACTGGTACCGGCGCAAGGTCAGTCAAGTGCAGCAGAAGATGAAAGAGCGCAAGCTGAATGCGCTGCTTCTGCTGGACGCCACCAACATCATTTATACCGTGGGATATTTCCATCTTTCTACCGAACGTCCGCTGGCGGCGCTGATTCCAGAGTCGGGAGATCCGGTGCTGTTCGTGCCCGGATTGGAGACCGACCAGGTCCAGACCTGGTGGGTGAAGGACTACGAAACTTATTTTGATTTCCCCGGCCCGGTGAACCGGGTGCGCTGGATCTTCGAGCGAGTCGCCAAGCGCGGATTCGACACGGCCCGCATCGGCGTGGAAGAACCGCGGCCCAGCCGGCTGCATCAAATAAACCTGGGTGCTCCGAAGGCTGAGATCGTAACGGCCGGAGACTTGATCGAGAACCTCCGCTGGATTAAAGACGAGGACGAAATAGCCGTCATGCGGCGCGCCATGACGTATGCCGATTTCACCGTGAAGACCGGCCGCGAATACGTCCAACGCAACGGCAGCGTGACCGAAGATGGAATCCTGAAAGCCACCGCCGACGCGGTTGCCGACCGGATGTCGAAAGAACTGAATGACGTGGTGGGCGTAGGCGTCGAAGCTCCGTTCGGCGGACTGGTGCCCTTCGGTAAGCGATCGGCGTTCCCTCACGCGGTTCCGAGCAAAGACCGGCTGAAATCCGGAGACGCGCTGATCCTCAGTTTCGGGGCCAAGGTGGGAGGATACAACGTCGAGTGTGAGCGTTCCTTCTGTGTGGGCAAACCGACCGACCACGCCAAGCGGCTGTTCGATGCCATGCTGGCGGCTCACGACTCTGGCGTCGAAAACCTGAAGGAAGGCGCTGTGGCCGAGGAAGTCGACAAGAAGAGCCTGGACCAGATTCGCAAGGCAGGCTTCGAAAAATTCCTCAAACACCGCACCGGGCACGGCATCGGTCTCGAAGGCCACGAAGCGCCGTGGGTTGCCGAGGGGGACAAGACGGTGCTGCAGCAGGGGATGGTCTTCAGCTGCGAGCCCGGAGTTTACGACCCGGACTGGGGCGGATTCCGGCATTCGGATACGGTCGTGGTCCGTAAAGACAAGGGCGAAGTATTGAACACCTATCCCACCCGCCTCGAGGATATGGTCATCGAGATTTGAGAGTGGGGCATTTGGAGAATGTGATGGCAGAAAAAATTACCAAACCAGAAACCGAGTGGCAAAAGCAGTTATCGCCGGAGCAGTACTACGTAACGCGCAAGGCGGGAACCGAGCCGGCATTTAGCGGCAAGTACCATAAGACGAAAGATGCGGGTATGTACGCCTGTGTGTGTTGTGGGCAGCCCTTGTTCAGTTCGGAGACCAAGTTCGAGTCGGGCACGGGCTGGCCCAGCTTCTGGAAGCCGGTGGACGAGGCAGCAGTGGTAAACCATTCCGACAAGACCTATGGCATGGTGCGCACCGAAGCCCGTTGTGCGCGCTGCGATGCCCACCTGGGGCATGTCTTTGAAGACGGCCCCGCCCCGACGGGCCTGCGCTACTGCATGAACTCGGCGGCGCTGGATCTAAAACCGGAAGACCCGAAGCCGGGCGAAAAGAAGTAGAAGAGAAGTAGAAAAGAAATAGGGGCACGCAGAAATGCGTGCCCCTCTGTACTTCCGAGGACGACTAAGCGCCGGCGACTGCAGCCACAGCTTTGGGCTGTTCGGTTGCGACCGACTTGGATTCAGGTTGCGCCTGCTTCTGAGACTTGTCCTGCTTGTGCTCGACCGCGCGCACCTGCACGCTGCCCTTCAGGATCGCTCCATCCTCAACGCTGATCCGCTGGGTGATCACATCGCCGGTCAGCGCGCCTTCGCTGCGGATGTCCAGGCGATCGGTGCACTGGATGTTGCCCTGCACCTTACCCAAAATCACAACTTCGCGGGCGCTGATGTTAGCGGCAACGCTGCCATTGCGTCCGATGGTGACGCGGTGATCGGAAAAATTTACGGTACCTTCGATTCGCCCATCAATGTAGAGCGACTCGGTACCACTGACTTCGCCTTTGATGACCACGGAGCGGCCGATGGTCGCCTGCTCCACGGGCACGCTGACGGATCTTGCTGGGGCTGAAGTTCGAGGGTAACTGCGATTTTTGGGAATCTGGTGGCTGCAGCATCGGTTGCGGCGCTCCTTATATGTTCCGCGCGGCGCGCACCTTGGCGTTACCGCATGCGGCAAGTCTGCTTGACTATGGCCGATTGGCCAAGGTGACTATCGCATGGGAGCAGGCAATAGGGCAGGTTACGGAAGAACGTTGTACGGGTTCGAAAATCAGGTAACTGGATCGCATGCGCCGCAACGCCACACGCAAGACCTTATGTTTCAAGGGCCTGGCCCAGCTGTTCCCACTCCGTCAGCCGGCCCTGCAACTCGACGCGTCGCAGTTCTAGTTCCTGCGTAACCCGCTGGGTCTCTTCCGCGCTGACGAAGCTCTGCAGAGCCGCTTCGCACTCGGCAATCGCATCTTCCAGGCGGTTGATCTCAGACTCCAGTTCATGTACGCGATCTTCCATCTGCTTGCGCTTGATCGGATTGAGGCGCTTGGCTGCGGAATCCTCGGCCTTCAGGGCGGGCCGCCGGCGTTACCGTTGGTGGGCTGTAAATGCGTGGGGGACGTAACCGCCTTTTGCAACGCCGCAGCGCCGCCTTCTTTTCGCCAGCGGTAGTCCTCGTAGTTGCCGGGATAGACTTCGACCCGGCCATCTCCCACCTCCAAGACTCGCGTAGCCAGTTGGTCGATGAAGTAGCGGTCGTGCGAGACGAAAACCACGGTGCCGTTGTAGTCGGTAAGCGCCTTCAACAGAACGTCCTTGGCGCGCATGTCGAGATGGTTCGTGGGCTCGTCCAGAAGCAGAAAATTTGCCGGGTGCAGCAGCATTCGCAGCAGCGCATACCGGTTGCGCTCGCCGCCCGAGAGCACGCCGATGCGCTTGAAAACGTCATCGGCGGAAAACAAGAAGCAGCCCAGCAAGCTGCGCAGCTCGGTCTGGGTGGAGCGCGGAGAAATCTCGCCGAGGTCGTCGAGGATGCGCGCATCCGGATCGAGTTCCTTGTACTGGTCCTGCGCGAAATAGTCGGGATCAGCGTTGTGTCCCAGCCGGTACTCGCCTCGAGTCAGCGGCTCGGTTTGTGCCAGCAGCTTGATCAGCGTGGATTTCCCGGCTCCGTTCACCCCGACCAGCGCAATGCGGTCGCCGCGTTCGATGATGAAATTGACGTCGCGAAACACTTCCTTCTCGCCATAGGATTTCGCCACGCCAATGAATTCGGCCACGATGCGGCCCGCGGGCTTGGGCTGCGGGAAGGAGAAGTGAATGGTCTTTTCTTCCTCCGGCAGCTCGATGCGCTCTATCTTTTCCAGTTCCTTGATCCGGCTTTGCACCTGCTTGGCTTTCGTCGCCTGATAGCGGAAGCGGTTGATGAAGACTTCCAGTTGTTCGATGCGCTCGCGCTGGTTGCGATACGCGGCTTCGAGCTGCTCCAGGCGCTCGGTCTTCGCGTTCAGATATTTCGCGTAGTTGCCGTGGTAGAGATGAATGCGCTTGTTCCAGATCTCGACAATCTTGTTGATGGTGACGTCGAGAAAATAGCGATCATGCGAGATCAGCACAAACGCGTAGGGATAGTTGGTGAGATATTCTTCCAGCCAGTTGCGGGCTTCGAGATCGAGATGGTTGGTGGGTTCGTCCAGTAGCAGCAGGTTGGGCTGCTGCAGCAGCAGCTTGGCCAGCGCGATGCGCATCTGCCAGCCGCCGGAAAACTCCTCGGTCTGCCGGGTCCAGTCTTCTTTTCGAAAACCCAACCCCGAAAGGACGGTGCCGACCTGTGCCTCGATGGCGTAGCCGTCGCGCGTGGTAAATTCGTGCTCGATGCGCTGGTAGCGTTCCGCAACCTGGGCGTACTCGGGAGATGCGTGGTCGAGTTCGGACATGCGTCCGGTCAGCTCTTCCATCTCCTGCTCCATCCTGCGCAGGTGCGAAAATACCGACATGCACTCGGCAAAGACGGTGCGTCCGGAAAGCGCCAGGCCATCCTGCGGGAGATAGCCCGCGCTGATGCCTTTGGCCCGGCTGATGGAGCCGTAGTCGAGGCTCTCGCTGCCGGCCAGAATCTTCAGCAGCGTGGATTTGCCGGTGCCATTCGCGCCCACCAGGCCCACCCGGTCGCGAGGCGTGATCATCCAGTCCGCTCCCTCGAAGAGGAGCTTGTGGCCATAGCGTTTGCCGGCGGAGGAAAGCTGGAGCATTCCTTCAATCGTCTCATGAGAGAGGCGATTTGCAGAAGGAACGTACTGGTTCTGAAAATCACCACTGAGCTGAGAACCATGTAAGCCTGCAGCGGAGTGACGCTTCGGATGCGAAGGGGCACGAGTCGAAGGGCCCCTACCGTACAACCGGACCTATTGGCGCTGGGAATCTGGCAGAGCTACCGGAAGGATGATTGGAAGGGGATAGGGGTGCTTCGACTTCGTCTGGCCGGTCGCGAGCGATCGTCCTGACTGCGCTCAGCATGACAAGGTGCTGCGGGGCGGGACGCTCCCACGACAGCCCTGGAACAGCGGCGTTACTTTTTGGGGATTCGCCTAGCGCGCGGCCGCGGCTTGGGCGGTGCCGATCTTTTCCAGCGCGCGATCGACCACGGCTTGCAATTCGCGGGCGTATTTCACTTCGCGACCTTTGGCCAGGATCTTCTTCGCTTCCTCCGCGCCGAACCAGGTGGGATTTCTGCTGGCCTCTTGGGCTTCTTCTACGAGCTCTACCTCCAGCAGAAATGCCTTGATCACAAACTCGCGCACGCCGGGAGGTTTCCAGAAAACGCCTTTGGAGTGGAGGTAAAGGCAGAAGTGGCGGGCCTCAATGCTGCCGCGAACTCCGGCTTCTTCCCAGGCTTCGCGTTCCGCAGCCTGGCTGTGAGAGAGGGTAGTTTCGGGATCGCCTTTGGGAAAGGTCCACTTGCCGCCGCCGTTCGTGTTCACCAGCAGGAACTCAAGCAACGAGCCGCGCCGCCGGTAGCAGACAGCTGCCACCTGTAGTGGAAGAGCGTGTTGTGGAATCCGGGCCGCTCCCATTTCCGAAGCCTCCGCAGAACAATTCCCACTGACAATGCTAGTCCGACAATATTGCAGCAGTGTTAAAGTGCAACAAAAAAGGTGCAGCCCAATATTACCAAAGGGTTACGGGGGTTGGGGCGGGCTTCGATGGCCGGATTTCACTGGGCAGGTTTGAGGACGGGAGCGCGAATCAGGCAGGCACAGGCTTCTGTTCCATTCTCTGCATGCTCTCCAAAATTGTGCTGATGACGATTTCATCGCCCACCACGGTATTAATCATCATGTGGTAGAGACAGCGGGTGGGCCAATCAGCGCCGAAGTAGTGCTTCACGAATTCGATGCGATCGCGGTCTATGGTGTCGACCAACTCTTCCGCCTCCTTTTCACTCTTGCCCTGCAGGCGCACGCGTCGAATCTTTTCCGCTCGAGGCGCGTAGAGGAAGACGTGGAAGGCGTCGCAGCTCTCGCGCAGAAAATACGGCGCGCCTCGGCCCACGATCACGCAATTGCCGGCGGCCGCGATTCTAGCCATGACCTCTTGCCCGATGGCGACGAAGCAGTCCGCATCGAACGGGGCCGCATCGGCCAGCGGCATGCTGCGCTCGTAGCTGCCGCGCCAGAATGTCTTGGCCAGGCGATGGAAGGTGCTGTCCAGCCGCTCTTCGCAACGGGCCACCGACGCGCGGTCGACCTGGGCCTGCTTGGCAATCTCTTCGGTCAGGGATTCGTCCCACAGCTTCCAGCCCAGCCGGCGGGCCAGCTCGCGAGCGATGGCGGCGGCGCCGCTTCCGAATTCCCGTTCGACGGTGATGACTCGAAACAAAGAATTGTCCTCGTCCAGTGAATCCGCGCGAGCTTAATGGACGGCAACTTCTCCGCCGGTAGGCGGCCGCTTCATCAGAAAAACCAGCGGAACCATCACTAAAATAGCTACTCCCAGTAACCAGAAGTTGTCAATGTATGCGAGCATGCTGGCCTGGCGGAAAAAATTGGCCTGCAGCAACGCGTAGGCCTTGTGCATGGCATCCACAGGAGAAAATCCCCTCGCCTCAAGCGCGTGCGCTGTGCCCTGAAGCATGGACTGCAGCTGCGGACTCCCGGCGGAGAGATGACTCGAAATGCGGCTCAGATGGTATTGCTGTCGCCGGTCGAGCATGGTGGTCACAATCGAAATGCCCACGCTGCCGCCAATGTTGCGGGCCAGGTTCATGAGGCCCGAAGCCGCATTGTTCTTGTCTTTAGGCAGAAAGGCATACGCGGCCGTGTTGATGGGGATGAAGAGGAATGCCAGCCCCATGGTCTGGATCATCCGGGCGTACACCACGGTGCGGAAGTCCACGCCCAAGGTGAAGTTGGTCATGTGAAACAGGGAGAAAGAAAGAACCAGCAGCCCATACACCATCAACTTGCGAGCATCGTAACGGGAGAGCAAAAAGCCCACGAGTGGCATCAGCAACATCAGGCTGAAGCCGCCCGGCAATAGTGCCAGTCCTGAATGTTGAGCGGTATAGCCCAGCAGGCTCTGCATAAAGAGCGGCAATAGAACGGTGCTGCCGAGCAGGGCAAAGCCCAGCATGAACATCAGGAGATTGGACGCGGCGAACGTCCGGTTAGTAAATAAGTGCAGGTCGATCACCGGGTCTTCTCGAGTCCACTCCCAGTAGATAAGGAACAAGAGTGAGGCAGCCGCGATGACGGACATGATCACGATGAAGTGCGACTCGAACCAGTCGTCGCGCTGACCCTTATCCAGCACAACCTGCAACGTACCCAGGCCCAATGCCACCAGACCCAGGCCGATGTAATCGATTTTCGTCTCCGAAAGCTTCTTGCGCTTCATGTCGGGCGGGTCCTGGATGAGGCGCGAGGTCAGCGTCAGCGAAAGAATGCCGACCGGAATATTCAGCAGGAAGATCCACCGCCAGGTGAAATTGTCGGTGATCCAGCCGCCAAGTGTGGGGCCGATGGCCGGCGCCAGAACGACTGCGAGGCCATACACGGCAAAAGCCATTCCTCGTTTTGCGGGGGGAAAGGTGTCGGCCAGAATCGCCTGTTCGCTCGGCTGTAGTCCGCCTCCGCCGGCGCCTTGCAGGATCCGAAAGAAGATCAGCATGCCCAGGTTCGGAGCGAGTCCGCAGAGCAATGAACTGACCGTGAAGATGGCGACGCAGCTCATGTAGAAAGCGCTTGCGCCCGATGATGGAAGAAATCCAGCCGCTCAGCGGCAATACGATGGCGTTTGAAACCAGGTAGGAAGTCAGTACCCAGGTGCTCTCGTCGGTGCCGGCCGAGAGGCTGCCTGCGATGTGCGGCAGGGAGACGTTGGCGATGCTGGTATCCAGCACCTCCATGAACGTCGCCAGGGTGACTGCCAGGGCGATGATCCAGGGATTGACGGCGGGGCGCGGCAGGGCCGAGCCGTCCAGGGTCAGTGCGGCCGAACTCATCTGATCTTACTCATCGGACCCAAACCTTGGGCTCGACCGACATTCCCGGTCGCAGAATATGTTCTTTGGTCTCTCCCGGATCGAAGGTGATTTTCACCGGAATGCGCTGCACTACTTTCACGTAGTTGCCGGTGGCGTTTTCCGGGGGCAGCACGCTGAACAGCGCTCCGCTGGCCCCAGCGACGCTTTCCACGTGTCCGTTGTATTTTTTCCCGTAAGCGTCCACTGAGATGGTCGCGCCCTGCCCTGGCCGCATCAGCCGTAGCTGGTTTTCCTTGAAGTTGGCGGTGACCCAGATGTCGTCCAGATTGATGATCTTCATCAATTCCTGTCCCACTTGGACGTTCTGGCCGACTTCGACTGTGCGATTACTCACAATGCCGTTCACGGGAGCGACCAGCCGGGTGTACTGAAGATTCAGCATGGCCTGCTCCAGTTCAGCTTTCTTTTGCTGCGCCTGGGCCACAGCGGACTGGGCGCGCGCCCGAATTGCAGACATCTGCTGGGGCGCGGTCTGGGCAGAACGCAGGTTGGCGTCGGCCTGCTCGCGCTTGGCCTGTGCCTGCGCTACCATTTGCTCGGCCGCAGCGGCGGAGGCCCGGGCTGCGGCCACTCCCGCGGCGCTGGAGCGGGCCGCGGCAACCGCTTGGTCATATTGCTGGTGTGAGATTTCCTGCTTGTCGACCAACTGCTTGTAGCGCCCGACATCGTTTTGCGCCTTGATGTCGTTGGCGATGGCTTGCTCCAATTGGGCCCGCGCTGCTTCCAGTTGCTGGCGCGCCACGGAAACTCCCGCTCGCCCGCTGTCTACATCGGCCTGGGAAGCAGACAACTGGCTCTCGGTGTTCACCGAAGTGATCGGAACGTTGACTTGCAGGGATTCCGCGGTGGACAAGGCATCCTGATAGGCGGCCTTGGCCCGCGTTACCGCCACCTGATAGTCCCGGGGATCGACTTCGATCAGAGGGGTGCCCGCCTCCACATACTGGTTGTCGTTCACCAGCAGTTTGACCACGTGTCCGGAGACACGAGCGCTGATCGCGTTCAAGTGGCCGTCAACCTGCGCGTCGTCAGTGGATTCGTAACTGCCCAGATAGCGCCAGAGAAAGAAGCCGGCCACCAGCAATACAATTCCGCCCACAATCAACGCCAGGCGAAAGCGGGGATTGCGGGAGGCTTGCTGCCAGCGAAGGTCCTTCTCCGAAGCCGGCAATGGAGGATGTTCCCGGCGGGCAACTTCAGGGGTGTCGTGCACGGTCGTCGTCGTAGTTGGTTCCATATTACTTGCTCTTTAAATACTGCCGTACGCCCTGTTCGGCATAACCCATGGCGCGGACCAGTTCGATCTTGGCCAGGTTGTGGGCGTACAGGCTGGAAATATAACTCTCGTGGGCCGAAGCTACCGACTGCTGTGCCTGGACTACTTCCAGGTTGTCGGTCACGCCGGCGGAAAATCGGTCGCGAGCCTGGGTCAGAGTTTGCTCGGCGAGATCGACAGAGCTGCGCGCAACTTCGACTTGCTCGTCGGCCGCCGCAATGTCCAGCAGAGCCGTGCGGACCTCGTATTCAATCTGGCCGCGCAGATTCTCCAGTTGGGCGCGGTTCTGGCGCAGCGTGGCGTCGGCTTGCAGCACGTCGGCGTGAACCTTGCCGCCCTGAAAAATCGGGATGTTCAGCCGGCCCCCGACGCTGAAGGTTCCGTGCGAGTTCCCAAAGTTGACTCCCAGGTCGCCATAGTCGGCCGTCATATCGATGGTGGGAAAGTATTCCGCCGAAGCCCCTTTCCGATAGTGTTCGGCGGCCCGCACCTGTTGCACAGCCGCCAGGTAGTCCGAGCGCGAAGCATACGCGCGTTGCAGACTTTCCTCAATTCCGGCGGTGGCCAGGCGATCGTACGGGGCTTTGTCGGTAAGGACAATTTCCTGGCCGGTGGGAAGTCCGATGGCGCGCACCAGGGCCAGCTTCTGCTTGGCAAACTCATTGCGCGCGACGATCAGTTGCTGCTGCCGGTTTTGGAATTCCACCCGCGCCCGCAAAGTGTCGATCGCCGGGCTGAGGCCGGCGTTCTGCTGATCGGTGGCCTTGGTGTGCAGCGCCTGCGCGGTCTGCAGTTGCGCCTCGGCGGTCTCCAGCCGCGCCGCGCCGGAAAGCGCCTGCAGATAGGCATTGCCCGTGGCCAGCACTACTATATCGCGGGCGTCTTTATAGCTGAATTGCGCGGCACGCTCGTCGTCGGTTGCCCCGCGCTGCCGGTTCAAGGCTTTCAAGTTCAGAATCGACTGGCTTAGGTACACCCGGGCGTCGGTAAAGCCGTAAGGGCCGATCACTGTCGGAAAGCCAGGAAACCTGAACCCCCGCGCCACCAGATTGTCCTGCACCGCATTCACGCTCACCGCCCCGGTCACATTGGGGAGAAGTGCGCTCAGTTCTTTCCACTTCTCTCCCCGGGCGGCGATGGTGTTGTAACTCTGCAGCAAGACCCCAAGGTTATTCTTCAGGCCGAGGTCAATCGCGTCCTGGAAAGAGAGTGGAATTGCCTCGGGCTTGACCGTCCCCTGCGCAACGCTTCCGCTGAACGGACTCTGATTGGAGGGCGAGGTAATTCGCACGTTGGCTGGTTCAGTCGAATCGGAGGCCGTGTTCGAATACGCGCTGCTGTTTTGCCCCGGTGCTGATGAAGCCAGCAACGCGAACAAACAGAGGATTGCTGCGCTCAAAACCTGCGTCGTCTGCGGAAGCAACGGCCTTTGGTTGCTTTCGGTTCTTGCATATGGAAACAAGGGCTGAGTATAACCAATGGAATAAGTTATCTTGATTCCCGGTGCCGCATTATAGATGCAAACGATTGCCGGTGCTGTAGTTGTGGGCGGTCTGGCCCGCGAATCGCTTCCTCCTTCGATGCCAGGAGGCGGTCCAGCTTTACAAAATTTTTCACTTCAGGGCAGGGGCGCTGTTGCATCTAAAGCAAATATCCCCCTATGGTCGAGCCGAGCAAAGACTGGAATCGCTTGAGCAAAGAACAAAGACGGGGTTGCTTGAGGAAGAAAAGAGAGGTTACGTGAGAAAGCCGGATTACTTGAAAAAGATCAGCTTCGTCGCCGTTCTGGTTCTGCCTTTTCTAGTGAGTGGCACGCTCCACGGCCAGCAGTTCGATGCCGCCTTTGGGGTTGGGACGCTGATCGCGCCCTCCGCTTCCAGTGCCTCTGGGAACCACCTGCCCGTTTCGCTCACCGGCGGCGCCTACCCGGTTTTCAGCGCGGACCTTCTTCTGAAGCGAAACTTTGGCGTAAGCGGCGAACTGGCCTGGAGAGGAAGTCAAAACCTCTATGCCGGCTTTCAGCCCTACCGCCCACTCTTCTACGACTTTAACGGTATCTATGCTCCCAAGCTGGGCAAGCACGCCGCAGCCGAAGTCATGGCCGGCATCGGATGGGAGAGCCTGCGCTTCTACCAGGGATTCACCAGTTTGCGGCGCTCTCAGCTGCACCGACTTCGTCAGCAGCAACCACTTCATGGGCCATATCGGCGGAGGCCTGCGCTACTACTTCTATGGCCACTTCTTCGTGCGTCCGGAAGCTCACCTTTATCTGATTCACAACAATGACGAGTTCAGTTCGCCGCGGGCGGCACGGTTTGGCGTGTCGCTCGGGTACACGTTCGCGCCGGGATTCTGAAGCCTGCGGTCCTTCCCGACGGGTGGCCCCTGGCAAACCTGCCTGGTCTGACCGTTCTGGTAAGATTTCCGCCCATGCGAGTCCTGGTTCTAGTCCTTCTTGTCTCGGTTCTTGCGCTGGCGGAAAGAAACCCCAGCAGTCCCCTCGAGCACCTGCCTCCTAACATTGAGATTCTGACTCACTTCGGCGAGCGTGCCGACATCTCTCCCGACAACCAGCGGGTCGCCTTTATGACCAAGAGTTTTGGCGATGCCATGGTGATCGACCTGAAATCGCGCATCATTCGATGCTTGACCTGCAATATGCCGGCCGCCGCTTTCCTGCGGGTGATGCATCTGTCGACCGGGGATTACATCCTGATTGGTCCCGATCACTTCGAGAACCCGCACCTCAGTCGCACCCGCGACAACGAACTCTGGTTCCTGAGCAAGGAGCCGGGATCGAAGCCGGTCAAGCTGGGCCAGAAGATGAGCGAAGGCGCGGCGATTTCAAAGAAGACTCTGAAGATTGCGTTCTCCCAGGTCGCGGCCCAGGCGCCGGACCTCGCGCCGGAGGCTTCACGCCTGATGGTTGCGGATGTGGATCTGTCCGGCGTGCCCAAGCTGATCAACGTGAAAACGGTCTACGAAAGTAAGGACCGAAGCTGCGTGCTCGAAGCCCAGGACTTCTACGACCACGACACCAAGATGACTTTCACCTGCTACGAACCCGACGCGCATTCGTCGGTCATGGGGATTGATCTGCAAACCGGCCAGGTCACAAATTTTTCCAAGGCGCCGGGATCGTATAACGAAGTGGAAGGCATCTTTCCGGATGGGCTCTACACCGCCGTCGAGGCGGACCGTCAATGCGAGCAACTGGGAGGCACGCGCGGTCCGGGAAACATCGACATCTGGAAGCTGAAGCTCGACGGAACCGGAAAGGATCTTACCCGGCTGACGTTTTTTAACGACTACGAGGGCGGCAAAGCGTCGAACCCGGTTCTTTCAACGGACGGGCGGTTCATGGCGTTTCAATCTGCCCGAACGACAGATGCGGCCGGCGTGGGATACGGTATTCTCCTCTACCATTTCAAACCGTGACAGATCGTAGTGCGGGAAAGAGACTGGTCAACCGCCCCCGTGAACGTGCGACCGCCTGTGATGCTTCCGCATGCGGTCGAGCGTGAGCAACGTGCTTACCCATAGAGACGCCGCAAGATATCCCGCGATCACGTCGCTGGGATAGTGCACACCCAGGTAAATCCGCGACAAACCGATGGCCGCCACCAGCAGAGCAGCCAGCGTCCAGGTCAGAATGCGCCCGAGCTCGGACCCGGTGCGACCCGCCAGCAAACCCGCGAGCACGCCGTAGAAGCAGAATGAAAACAGAGAGTGCCCGCTGGGAAAACTGTAGGTATGCGGCACCGCCGTGAAAAACGGAACAGGGCGAGGGCGGTGAAAGGCATATTTCAGGCTCAAGTCCAGCACCAGAGCTCCCAATATCGTGACGATCATCCACAGGGCCGCACGCCGCCAGCGCAAACGAAGAAATACGATCACAGACACGATGGCGGCTACCGTCAGACCGTCTCCGCCCAGAAAAGAAAATGCGATCATCACCTTGGTGAGCGCGGGAGAGGCGAATTCGTGAATTCGCGATCTTACCGCCAGGTCGAAGCTGGCCGTCCGGTCGTGGGACATACTTTCCGCGATCCAAGCGAACAGAAAGAGGGAAAGAACGGCAACCGCCAAACTGGTCAGGGCTGCGGTTTCGACCAGGAGGATCGGCTTGGGAGCGGTCTCCAGCTTCGGCAGCCGAGGTTTATGCGCTGCTGTCACTTTCGCCTCCGTCGCGCGCTCGCGTTGCGCGGCCGATGTGTATTCGGAAATCAGGCTGCAGAGTTTGTTCAGCAGGGCCGCGTTTCCTTGTCGTGGATACGCCCGCAAGCGCTCCCTGTAACTGGCCAGATTGTAGAGAAATGACTCGACCCGTTCTTTGTTCAACTCGTCCCAGTAGGTGCCGTATCCCATCTTGTCCAGCCAATACGCATTAAAGATTTGTTCAAACTGATGTTCGATTGGGATCGCAAGATACGGCTTGCCCAGATGAAGGGCTTCGGTCATAAGAGAAAACCCGGCGTTGGCGATGACCGCTTTCGCGCTGATCAAGTCTGCCAAGAATTTATCCATGTCCGGCTTTCTGTAGAGCACATTGCCACTCTGTCCTTCACGCCCGAAGCCGTAGGCGACGAAGGGGCAGCGCACTGAACCCAACAGTTTGGCCAAGCGCCGGCGCCGGAGAAGTCACGTAGACCAGCACATGCTCGCCGGTGGTCGGCTTGGCGCTAAGCACGCTCTCGCGCAAAATCGGCGGAAACAGGAAGGTGCGTGGGCGCGTGACCCGTGCCTCGAAAAACGAAGTCACCAGATACGCGTCCGCTCGCGGAGTCATGGTCCGCGTGACCAGTTTGGTCACCGCAGCATCGCGCCGGTATTTCTTTGGATAGGACACGTCGGTATTGGTGAGGCAATGCTGATTGTCGATCGAGATCACCGGCAGGCGCAGATGATGGCCCACGTGGCAGGTGAGCGGCTCAAAATCAGTGATGACCAGCTGAATTTTCCACGCTTCAACCATTTCGGACAAGAGCGCAATACTCTTCGCCCTCTGCCGTACCGAAAGCAGATTCCTGGTCAGCGTGCGCCCGTACCGAACCTGATTGTTTACGTAGGCCAGTCGCAGGCCATAGATTTCCGTCACTTCAAATTTTTCCCGCAGATTGCGCAGCCCGCGATCGAAGGAAGCCACGTGGACGGAGTGTCCCTGGGCAATCAGATGAGAGATAACTTCCTGGGCCCTGGTGGAATGGCCTGAACCTTCGCCATTGACGCCATAAAGTAGGTTGGCCATGCGATGCCGCAGTATATCGCGCACCGCGCAATGCGACGTGGAATGAAGCGGCGGTTAAAGCGCTGCTTTTTCCGCTTTGCGGGCAATAAAAAGATGGCCGGTGCGGGTTGCATCCTTGTGAAGAGCTGCGAGGCGGGTCTGCCCGGCAGCGATTTTGCCCGACTTAATTTCCACTTCGCCGAGCGCGAGCCGAGCCTGGTATTGGTAGTTGACGTAGCCGTATCTCTTTGCCTCAGTCAGCACGGTTTCGAGTCGCTTTAAGGCGTCCGCGCCCTGGCCCGAAGCAGCGAGCGCCCTTGCGCCTCGCTAACTCAGCGTCAAAACGCGCTTGCCGGTTTCCGCTTTTCTTGGAGAGCGTGACTGCTAGTGCTTGTTCTGCACTCTTCTGCGCATCGGCGACCCGGCCCTGCTTCAGCATGACCAAGGTCAGCAGTGCGTTGGCCGCCATCTGGTAGTCCGAGCAGCTTTTCTTTTTCAAACTGTGCCATCGCCGTACGGATCAGGCCTTCCGATTCCGCCTCATTCCCCTCCTCGAACGCGATGATGGCAAGCTCCATCTGGCTTAGAGCGCCGTTGAGCTGGTCTCCGAGCTCCCGGCGAATATTCGCCGCCTCTTCGGCCTTCTGGCGCGCCTGTGGCAGATCGCCACGCTGGGTCAACACATCAGCCAGGCCGAAGAGGGCGAACGCCGTTCCGCGCTTGTACTCGATCTGAGTATCGATCTCCAGCGCCTCTGTGTACTTTGCCTGCGCAGCTTCAAGCTCGCCCATTTCGACCAGCACGTTGCCGAGATTGGACAGCGTCGAAGCGGTACCACGCTGATCGCCGACCTCACGAAATGCCGCCAGTCCGGCTTGCTGCATCTTCAGCGATTCAGGAAGATTCCCCATGTTGTCGAGCACGTTGGCCAGATTTCCCAGTCCTCCCGCCACCCCGGACTTGTCATCGATCTCACGATACGCCGCGATGGCTTGTTCATAAAACTGCAGGGCCTGAGCCAGTTGCCCCTGGTCGTAGTAGACGTTCCCGATGTTGTTGAGGGAATTGGCGACGCGCCCCTGATTGCCCAGTGCGCGGAACACGACCATGGAATCTTCGTACGCCTTGCGCGCTTCCGCGAAGTTTCCTTTGTCGTAAAGCAGGTGGCCGGTCAATTGAAGCGCGATCGCGGCACCCATGCGATCGCCCGCCGCCGTAAACAGTCCTCGCGCTTCGGCGAGGGCAGCCGCGGCGTCATTCGATTGTCCCAGACGTTCTATCGCCCACCCCTGCTTGGATCGTGCCTGCGCGACCACCTGTTGGGTTCCCTGGGCGCGTCCTTTCACCACCGCCCGCCCAGCGGCCGCCTCCGAGCGCTTGAAGTCGCCAATGACTGCCGCAGCATTGGCTTCAGCGAGATCGATGCGGGCATCGTCACTGGCCTGAAAAGGCAGGCTGCGCAGACTCTCGATCGTGGCCAGCGCATCCTTCCCCAACCCTCCAGCAGCCTGGCTCGCCGCCAGACGCAGGCCATAGTCAAGGTTGTCAGGAAAGAATCCAGCAAGCGTGCGATAGCTCTCAATCGCTTGGGGCCACTCGCGGGAAAACTCGTGGTACCGTCCCTCGACGAACAGCCGCTCCTCACGGGAGAGATTCTGCGAAAGGTCCAGCGCCTGCCGGGCTTCGGCCGCAGCCCTGCTGTCATAACCAAGAGCGGACCACGCTTCGGCGAGCGCGGCGTGCGTGGGCGCATGTTTCGGGTCGGCCTTCACCGCCTTCAGCAGCAAATCGCGGGCAGCCAGGGCGTCCATCACCTGCAATTGGGCCAAGCCTTCAGCGTAGAGCCGGGCTGCTTCCGAATTGCCGGGAAGGGAAGCGCGTACTCCGGAGGTGTCGGAAGTTGATGGCTGTCCGATCCCGAGTTTCCCGCGAATCTCAGCCCCGCTACGCGAAACCAGGTCCAGCAGTTCGCGTTCGGTGCCGGTCTCCGATACCGATGCGATGGTCTCGCCGGCGGCTGCGTCCTGCAGTCGGAAATCGACCCGGATCTTGCCTCCGCCGGTGGCGCCCATCGCGAGGTAGGAGCCCACCACAACCAGATCGGTGCCGAGGTGATTGCGGATCTTCGCCAGCGAATCCTGGCCGAAGCTGTCGGCATCCGCCAGCGACAAATCGAACTTCATGCGGGCAATGTTTTCACCGGGAATGGTACGCACTTGTTCTCCGGCGGCTAGTTCAGTGCTCAACATTTCCGCCAGCGCAGTCGAAATCCAGGCTTCGTCCGCTTTACCGGACAGATTCTTGAAGCCCAGCACGGCCACGGAACGGCGTGCCTTAATCCTCGGCGCTGCGGTCGTCTGCGAGGCTGAGGATTGCTTTGTGGGATGAAACAGCCGGCCGCGAATGCCGCCCACATTGAGGGCCAGCGGCAGCAGAGCCAGGAGCAGCAAAGCAAAGATCACCAGGGCCGGCCCAGGTATCGCGCCAAGCTTCCATGGCCCGTCTCGACCGGAACGACGCACGATCGCAGTCGTGCCGGTACTTAATCGGTCAAGATCGATCTGCAGCTCTCGCGCTGACTGGTAGCGGCGACTCGGGTCTTTATCGAGCGCCTTGACGATGATGCTCTCGAGAGCGGGCGTGATTTTCTGGTTGTGTGAACTCGGCGAATCCAGGGGGTGCTCAAGAATAGCTGAGATGAGCTGTGGCCCCGAGGTCTGACGATGTGGCCGTTCGCCTGTGGCCATTTCATAAAGCACCGCCCCGGCCGAGTAGATGTCGGTGCGCTGGTCGGCCCGCTGGCCGCGCAGTTGCTCGGGAGCCATGTAGGGCAGAGTGCCGGTGATCTCCTGAGCCTTGGTGACGGTCAGGGCCAGGTTGTCGTCGTGGTCACTACTTGGCAGCCACTGCGCCAGACCGAAATCCAGGATCTTCAGGCGATCGTCTGCTGTGATGTGCAGGTTCCCTGGTTTCAGGTCGCGATGAATGATGCCCTGAGCATGCGCCGACTGCAGGCCGTCGGCCAGTTGTGAACCCAGCCTCAGGACTTCTTTTTCCGCCAGCGCCCCGCCCGCGAGTTTGTTGGCGAGCGCGACTCCGCTGATCAGTTCCATCACCAGGAAATCAACTCCGTCTTCGCTGCCAAACTCGTATACGGATTCAATGTTGGGGTGGTTTAACTTGGCGAGAGCCAGGGCCTCGCGGCGAAAGCGGCGGCGCGCGGCGTCGTTCGCCAGTGTGCCCGGGGTTAGCACCTTGATCGCAACATCGCGCTCCAGTTGCTCGTCATGCGCGCGATACACCACCCCCATGCCGCCGGCGCCGATCTTGGCGACAATCCGGTAATGCGATATGGTGCGCCCAAGCATGTAAGCTCTTACGCTTTCTCCATCTGGCAAGGGAAAGTCCCGATGCTGATCTGCTGGCACTTCCACGGGCGAAAGCTGAAACTCCTGACGGAGGTCGGGTTTTCCGAGAAGCTAGGGATAGAAGCGTTGGGGTGGGAGACGGGACTTGAACCCGCAACGTCCGGAGCCACAGTCCGGTGCTCTACCGATTGAGCTACTCCCACCGTTTCGTTCGATTATAGCAACTGGGGTGAGAGCTGTCAGAAGCTTGGGGAGGGCTGTGCGCAGGCTGCGAAATGGAAATGGTTAGTGGCGGCCCACGCCGAGGTATTCGAATCCCATGGCGCGCAGGCGCGCCGAGTCGAGAAGGTTCTTGGTGTCGACGATCACAGGACGCTTGAGCAAATGCTTGATGCGATCGAAATCGAGGCCGCGAAACTCCGGCCAGCCGGTTCCGACCACCAACGCGTCCATGCCTTCGCACGCGGCGTAAGGCGTTTCGCAATAGTGGACGGTGCCATTCAATTCCATGCGCGCTTCCGGAATGGCTACCGGATCGTAGGCGCGAACCCGGGCGCCCCGGGCCACCAGATTCTGGGCCAGTCGCAGCGAAGAGGAACCGGCCACCGAGTTGGTGTTGGGCTTGAAGGCCAGGCCCAGGATTCCAACGTCTTTGTTCTGCACGGACTTCACCAGGCTTGAAATCTTGTCAACGATGCGGTCGGCCAGACCGTGATTCACTTCCCGCGCGGCGGTCAGCACTTTGAGCGAAACTCCCTTGCCACGCGCCAGCTCGGCCAGCGATTCCATATCAGATTCGGCAAAGATTCCGCCCATGCCCGCTCCCGGCTGCAGGCAGCGGGGAGCAATTTTCTTGTCCAGCCCCAGAGCCATGGCCAGACTGACAGCGTCGGCGTTGACTTTCTCGCACAGACTCGAAAGCTCGTTGATGAAAGAAATTTTGGTCGCGACAAACGCGGTGGCTGATTCCCGAACCAGTTCGGCAGTTTCGTGATTGGTGACGATCACCGGAACGCCGCGCATCACCAGGGGATGGAGAATCTGCTTCAGCGCCAGCACGGCATCATTGGCGGAGGTGCCCAGGATAATCCGGTCGGGCCAGTTGAAATCCTCGACCGCGCAGCCCGGAGTAAGAAATACCGGTTGAGACACGATGGTTGCCTTCAGTCCGGCATCCTTCAGCCGCTTCTCCACGCTGGTCGCGGTGCCGACCGAAACCGGCGTCATGATCGTGAGGATCGGGGGCTTCGGCGCCAGACGCGCAATTCGGACCGCCAGGTCGGCCAGGTGCTGGGGCGTGTCCTCGGCGAGAAAGATCACCTGCGCCTTGCGGGCAAATGACTCCATGTCCGTGGAGTAGGCCAGCCGGCCGGATCGCACGTTACGCTTGATGACTTCGGTCAGGTTCTTTTCGAAGAAGGGAACGTTCCCCTGGGCCATTTCGACCATGCGGGAACTATCGGGATGGCAGCAGGTTACCGGAGTTCCAAAGTCCGCCAGACAGGCTGAAACCACCGTCCCCAGATAGCCTGACCCGTAAACTCCTGTCTGCATTCAGCCTCCTGGCCGTGACCAGCCAAAACCCGCGCGGGAAGCGGCTTTACGCAGCAACCCAACATCTTATGTACGCCCAGAAAACCACCTTGGCAATAGACGGGAAGGCCATGTACCTCAGGGGAGGAAGCGGACCTCGGACGTCGGACTTCGGCCCTTGAACTTCAAAGTCACGGCCACGGATTTCACGGATTCACGCAGATAAGGCAAAAAGCAGCCACGGATTTCCACGGATCTTCACGGATTAGGAACCGGAAGATGAGAGATCTTAAATCCGTGAAATCGGTGAAAATCCGTGGCTGGTTTTCTGAAGGCCGAGGTCGGGAGTCCGACGCCCGAGGTCCGCTTTACGAAACTAGTTGGCCGCCGAGAGGAACTCCGGCGAGATCCACCCAGCAATTCTGTTCAGGTCTTCGCGGACGAATGTCAGCTCGCTTACCTGGATGTCGCGACTGCCTTCAAAGTGGGCCCAACGCTCACGGGCCACGCGATACGCTTGCTGCGCCTGGGCTTCGGTGCTCATCTTCACGATGGTCAGATGAGGCATATAGGGCCATTCTTCCTGGGCGGCCAGAGCCTTGGTGTTGAGCTGGTCGTGCAGCTCGCGCATGCGGTAGGCAGCCTCGGCGACGCGGATGAAAACCGTCGGAGTGCGCGGGACAAAAGTTTCGACATCCCCCAGCGTGACCTGGAACGGGGCCACCTGACTACAAAGGTCTTCCAGGATCTCCAACGCCGCCCGCTCAGTGCCCTGAAGGAGGCGAGGCGGCAGTATGGTCAGATGAGCCGCAAGATGAGGAAGCTCGGGGTGGAGCTGGCGGCGGAGGTTTTCGACGAATTCCCCAACAGGATTTCTGACGTAGGCCACCAGGGCATAGCGCGGGGTGAGCATGATCCAGTGCGAATTATACGCCGTGCGCGCCGCCGCAAGCACTGGATTGGGCCTGAGACTGGCGGGGAAGAGGTCTGTGAAATGGGAGCTCGGCTATAATCGAATTGGAAGTTTCTTCACAGTCGGGGCGTAGCGCAGCCTGGTAGCGCACCTGCCTTGGGCGCAGGGGGTCCGCGGTTCAAATCCGCGCGCCCCGACCAACAAATTTCCTCCTGCATTTTCAGCAAGCTGCGGTCACATCTAGCCAACACTTTTGAACCGAGTTTCGAACTCCGATTTGTCGTGAGTGTAAACGCCTGGTTACAACAACACAATCTGCTTGCGACAAGCTCGGCCTCGACTACCACTTGCGTGTCCCGCGCGGGGGCTACTGCGGAATCGCTCCGGCGATCCGGTTCCACAGAGCGCTGTGTCCGACGGCGATGAAAATGAATGACGCTATCGCGATTGCGGAATACCCAATCCCGTACCATCGGCCAAAAGTGCGCGTCACCCCCCATCGCAGAGCCAGAAACAGGGCCCCAAGTACCAGCGCGGGACCAAGTACGTACAAAGGCGGCCTGGCCGCAAACTCTCCGATATAAGGGCAGCGTCCCAGGGAACCCGAGATGATCATTAACGACGCCAGAAGCATCATGGGGCGATGGATCTCAGAGCGGCGACGATAGATAACCGCAATGGCCACCAGAACACCGAAGGAGAGCATCTCGCCGAGCATCGTTGCCAGGAAAAATCTGGCCCCGCCAAAGCCCTGGTACATTTCCGGGTTGTAGAGGGTCGACAAGATTGCTGTGAACGATCCGAGAGGAACCATCAAAGCGGCGAGCACAGCGCCGCCCACGCCGACGCGCATATGAAGACGTTGGTTGCCATTCAAAATGAAGATGCTCTGCACCAGAAACAGGATGATCCAACTGAACATGGCAAGGCCGTGAACGGCGACCAGGGGTACAATCTGCTGGGTGATCTCGGCTCCCCCAAAACCCTTCCCATGCAGAAGAAATGAGCGAAAACCCACCGCAGTCGCAACCAGCATGACGCTTCCAGCGATCACATAGAAAAGGCGTTCGGACCGCATGCTTCGCAGTGCAAGACTTTGCTCTTGTGATCGAATTGCTGTGTGTGAGATTGCTCCTGCCATGACGATTTGCTCCCATCGACTGCGCGTTTGACCTTACCGTCCGCGCAACTTTACCCCAGGGCTCCCAAAAAATCGAATGCAAAGCGAAGTGCCCGGCGATGTGGAGCTTGCCCTCTTTGGCTGCTTCTTCCGGTGTCTTCCCGTCCTGGCGCGCTACGATGTAGGCGGCGTACCAGCCCGACCGCTAGCATCAAGGTGCGTAATGGGTAAAGACAAGATCGCTCGTTTTGGTCTGCTCGTGGCAGGGGAAGCAGGTTTTCATAAACGCCTCATCGCCAGGTTTGCTGTCGCTTGCGTTGAAGTGACCGAATCCCCATCCGCCCGTTGCGGCGTACTTTGTTGAGTCCTTGACCATAAACTGTATGTTTGTGGGTGTCCCTGGAACGAACGATTGGGCGCGGCCGAAAACTTTGTTGTTTTCCTCCGACGGGACATGACGGTAGTGCAAAGCGGCGATGATTGTGCCGTCCGGAAACGGAAGCCTCCCGTCGCGGTAGGCTTTGATCGCGGTATCGTTGCCCAGAATCGCACCCAGACTGTTGAGGTTGCCTTCTTCGTGGGCCACCGAGATGACCTTCCAGTCACGGTATCCGGGAGGAATTTGGGTAACGTAGATCGGTGCAGCTTCTCCCGCAGCGTGTCCAGATGCAGGGGAGAAAGAGACGACGAAGCAAGCCATCGTTACAGCTGCAAATAGCAAAAAAGCAATCCTCTTCATAAAACACTGCTCCTTTTTAATCTGCGCCGTCTCGAAGCCAATGCCAGCGCTCCCGCCGATCACGACAACGGTTTGCCCGAGCAGTTCAGGATCATGTTGGATAGTGGGAGCGATGGTTGCTGTACTCATGTCTCCTCCGATCAGTTTCTAAGGTGCGTAGCGAGTAAAGACGAAGTCGCGAGCCGCGATTTTATTGGTGGCGCGGGAAACGGGCGCGTGGGACGCTCAACGAGCATCGTTCGCCAGGCCCTGACGATTGATTTCAATTCAACCCTAAACTGCTGAACGACCTCAATTCAAACCTGTGGGCATCCGAGAGGAGGGGTACAAAATCGACTGCCAGGGCCGACCGAACTTGCTAATTTTTATCGTCAGCGGAATTAGACCTGACAAGATTAGGTCCGGTCCACGCGGGCAATGAAATCCTCAACGGCAGCAGCCTCGGTGTGGGGATGTCATGCACAGCGCCGGGGTCACGATCCGAACAACGGCATTACGAATACCGATTGGGATCAGTTCATATGAAGCCAACGGCAGCGTATAATGAACTCGATCTGGACCGGGACCGTGTTTAAGCGGCGTCTCGCTCTCGTCACCAACGAACTCCTCACGGCAAGGGCCAATATCTCGAGCGGCACTGAGCCGGGGAACAGCGTCGCTTAAGGAGCGAGGAGATATACTGGCGGTATGGACACGTTGATTTCGATCCTGATTCGCATCATCGAAGTGATGTTTGTGGCGGGCGTGATCGGCTCTTCGATCGTTGTGCTTCTCACTTCGATTGAAGACTTCAAAATGCTGTTTGAAAAAGAGTCTCCGCCCGCCGCAAAAATGTAGGCGTGAGCCTCCGCGTCCTCGCTCGTGCAGGGTGCCGTGCCCCGCAAAATAGCGGAAGAGCCACGAATCAAGCTGGCTTCCCCGCCAGCCACCAGCGGCGTAACGCCACTACGGACCAAACTCCCTCCACAATTCCAAATGGCCAAGCTCCCTGCAGAAATCCGTAAATCGAGCCCAGGACGCAAGCCACGCTGAAAGCCAGAATGAACCAGCGGCTCCGGTTCTCAAAGGCGTAGCACACCAGCATCGCGGTCACGGCAAACAGGCCGAAAAGGGTCAGACGGCTCATGCCTCCGCTTTCCAAATAGGGGAATGCAATCTTTTGTCGGGAGCGAGGATTTTTCTATCTGACCATTACCGGGCAGCGGAATCAAGGCTCAGGTTCAGCTCCAGAACATTGACCCGCGGCTCTCCCATGAACCCCCACTGCCGTCCTTGCGTGTGGGCAGAGACGAGCGCCCGCACCGCAGCTTCACTCAAGCCGCGCGCTTTGGCGATTCGCGGCACCTGGAAATCGGCTGCGGCAGGAGTGATGTCGGGATCAAGGCCTGAAGCGGATGTAGTCACCAGATCGACCGGGACTGGCGTGCCGGGATTCTCCGCCTGGGCGCTGGAGGCGTCGGCGTTCACGCGATCAATGAGCTTCTGATTGGTCGGCGCGAAGTTCGTTCCTCCCGAACTGGTGGCGTCGTAGCCATTGCCGGCGGCGGAAGGCCGCGGATGAAAATATCCTGCTCCGACGAAGGGTTGGGCGAGGATGCGCGAGGCTACGACCGTTCCGTTGCGCTGGACCAGTTGTCCGTTGGCCTTGTCGCGAAAGAAAAGCTGCGCCAGCGCCGTGACCACCAGGGGATAAATCAGGCCCAGCAGCACGGTGGTGACGACTGTCATGAGCACGGAGATCAGGAGGTTCTTTTTCATTGTGTTCTCTTTACTTCTTACCTCTTGCGTCTTTAAATCTGAATTCCCAATCCTAAATCTGAAATTCGTTAAGCCATCCCGATCCGGGTGATGACCATATCAATCAGCTTGATGCCGATGAATGGAACGATGATGCCGCCCAGGCCGTAAATCAGGAGATTGTTTCGCAGCAGCGCGGCTGCGCCCATGGCGCGATACTTCACGCCGCGAAGGGCCAACGGAATCAGGGCAACAATGATCAGCGCATTGAAAATGACAGCCGACAATATGGCCGAGCCCGGCGTCTTGAGATGCATGACGTTCAGCGCGTTCAGCACCGGGAAAGTGCCGGCAAACATGGCCGGGATGATGGCGAAATACTTGGCCACGTCGTTGGCAATGGAGAACGTGGTCAGAGCGCCGCGGGTCATCAGCAACTGTTTGCCAATTTCGACGATCTCGATGAGCTTGGTGGGATTCGAATCGAGGTCCACCATGTTGCCCGCTTCTTTGGCGGCTTGCGTGCCGGTATTCATGGCAACGCCAACGTCGGCCTGGGCCAAGCGCGGGAGCGTCGTTGGTGCCGTCGCCAGTCATGGCCACCAGCTTTCCTTCAGCCTGTTCGCGGCGGATCAGGTCCATCTTTTCTTTTGGCGTGGCCTGGGCGAGAAAGTCGTCCACTCCGGCTTCGCGTGCGATGGCGGCGGCGGTGAGCGGGTTGTCGCCCGTGATCATGACGGTGCGAATCCCCATCGCGCGAAGCTGGCTGAAGCGCTCGCGAATGCCGCCTTTCACGATGTCCTTGAGATAGATCACGCCCAGCGCGTGCTTGTTTTCCGAGACCACCAGCGGCGTACCGCCGGAGCGGGCGATCTGTTCGACCGTGGCCTGGACTTCTTTAGGAAGACCGTTGCCATTGACGGACGAAATATATTTTGCGATCGCATCGGAGGCGCCTTTGCGGATCTCGCGGCCGTCCAGATTGACGCCTGACATTCTGGTTTGCGCGGTGAAGGGCACAAAATGCGCTTCGTGCGCGGCCAGGTCGCGTCCGCGGAGGCCATATCGCTCCTTCGCCAGAACTACAATCGAGCGTCCTTCCGGAGTTTCATCGGGAAGCGACGAGAGCTGCGCGGCGTCGGCAAGCTGGGCTTCGGTCACTCCGGGTGCGCAGACAAACTCGGCAGCCTGGCGATTTCCCAGAGTGATGGTGCCGGTCTTGTCCAGAAGCAGCGTGTTCACGTCGCCGGCCGCCTCGACCGCGCGCCCCGACATGGCCAGCACATTGTGCTGCACCAGGCGATCCATGCCGGCGATGCCAATCGCGGAAAGCAGTCCGCCGATGGTGGTTGGAATCAGGCAGACCAGCAGTGACACCAGCACGAACACGGTCTGCGGCGATCCGGAATAAATCGCGAAGGGCTGCAGCGTGACCACGGCCAAGAGAAAAATGATGGTCAGCCCCGCCAGCAGAATGTTGAGCGCGATTTCATTCGGCGTCTTCTGGCGTTCGGCGCCTTCGACCAGGGCGATCATGCGATCGAGGAAAGTTTCTCCGGGGTTGGAAGTGATCTTGATCTTGATGTAGTCGGAAAGCACGCGAGTGCCGCCGGTCACGGCCGAGCGGTCTCCTCCGGCCTCGCGAATCACAGGCGCGGATTCGCCCGTGATCGCCGACTCGTCTACGGAGGCCACACCTTCCACGATTTCTCCGTCACCGGGAATAAATTCACCGGCGACGACCGACACCAAGTCGCCGGAGCGCAGCTTCGAGCTGGCAATCTTCTCGATCTTGCCGTCGGGCAGGACGCGATTGGCGACCGTCTCCGACCGCGCTTTCCGCAAAGCCTCCGCCTGGGCTTTGCCCCGGCCCTCGGCCATGGCCTCGGCGAAATTGGCGAACAACACCGTGAACCACAGCCAGAGCGTGATTTGGAGGTTGAAGCCAAACTGGCCCTGGTGGCGCAGGACATCCCGCACCAGCAGGACGGTGGTCAACACGCTGCCTACTTCCACGACAAACATGACGGGATTGCCCATCATCTTGCGGGGATGCAGTTTCAACAACGAGTCCCAGATCGCGCGGTGCACGATCTTCAAGTCCCAAATCGCCCTGCTCTTTTTCTTCTGCCATATTTCCTCAGAACGTCTTTCCCGCCTGCATCAACAAGTGCTCAAGAATGGGTCCCAGGCTCAGCGCGGGGAAGAAGGTCAGCGCTCCCACGATCACAATCACGCCCACCAGCAGCACGCTGAACAGAGGCGTGGTCACGGGAAACGTGCCCAGCGATGGCGGAACGTACTTTTTCTTTGCCAGGTTTCCGGCAATCGCCAGCATGGGAAGAATCATGAAGAAGCGCCCGATCAGCATGGTCGCTCCGCCGGCGATGTTGTACCAGGGAGTGTTTCCGTTCAGCCCGCCGAAAGCGGAGCCGTTATTGCCTGCCATTGATGTGAAGGCGTAGAGAATCTGGGTCAGGCCATGGGGGCCGGCATTGCTGGTGCTCGAGGTTCCAAATCCCGCAACCGATGAAATGCCCGCAAGCACGAGGATGACCAGCGGAAAGACCAGCGTCACTAGCATGGCCATCTTCACGTCGTAGGCTTCGATCTTCTTTCCCAGATATTCCGGAGTGCGGCCAACCATGAGCCCCGCAATGAACACCGAAAGCACAACGTAGATCAGGATCCCGTACAGGCCGGCGCCTACTCCACCAAAAACGGTTTCGCTGAGCATGATGTTGGCCAGCGGCACCATCCCACCCAGAGGCGTGTAGGAATCATGCCAGCCATTGATGGCGCCACAACTGGCGTCGGTCGTGATCGTGGCAAACAGGGTTGAATCGGCAATGCCAAAGCGGACTTCCTTGCCTTCCATGTTGCCGCCCGACTGCGTCAGGCTGGCACGCTGATCCACTCCCTTGAGCAGCGGATTGCCCTTGGCCTCGGCCCAGTACGCCGTGGTCACGCCGGCCACGAACAAAATTGCCATGGCCGCCCAGACCGCCCAGCCATGACGCTGCGATCCCGTCATCCGTCCGAGCGTGTAGGTCAGTCCGGCAGGAATCACGAAGATGGAAATCATCTGCAGATAATTGCTGAGCGGCGTCGGATTCTCGAAGGGATGAGCGCTGTTGGCGTTGAAGAAGCCGCCACCATTGGTGCCCAGCATCTTGATCGCTTCCTGGGACGCGACCGGTCCTTGCGCGATCACCTGGTCGGTGACCGTGTCCATCACCGGCTTGCCGTCCTGGCCCATGACCGGCTTGCCGTCAACGACCTTCTGTACTTGCTGCGGTTCGACCAGCTTGACCGTGTCATACGGTCTGAAATTCTGTACTACGCCTTGCGAAACCAGAATCAAGGCAAACACAATGCATGCCGGCAGCAGCACCCAGAGCGCGGTCCGCGTGAGGTCAACCCAGAAATTGCCGATGGTTTCTTTTTCCCGCCGCGAGATGCCGCGAATGAACGCAATCGCCAGCGCAATGCCGACCGCCGCCGAGGCGAAGTTGTGATACGCCAGCCCAGCCATCTGGGTGAGATAGCTCATGGTGGCTTCGCCAGTGTAATTCTGCCAGTTGGTGTTGGTGGTAAACGAAGCCGCCGTATTGAAAGCCAGGTCGGGCGCTACCGCGGCGAATTTCTGCGGATTCCAGGGCAGGATCTGCTGCGTGCGTTCGATCAGATACAGCACCAGCATGGAGACGCCGCTGAACAACAGCATGGAGAACGCGTATTCCGTCCAGCGCATCTCGTGTTCTTCGTCCACCAGGGTCAGGCGGTATACCAGGCGCTCCACCGGACGCAAAACCGGGTCGAGAAAAGTGCGCTCGCGGCTGAAGACGCGCGCCAGGAACACGCCCACCGGTTTGGTCACCGCCAATATCACGGCGAGATATACGATGATCTGCAGCCAGCCATTTACGGTCATTTTCGGAACCTCAAAATCGGAGACCTCGGGATTAGATCCTGGGAATCAGAACTTCTCCGGTCTCAGCAGGGCGTAGAGCAGATAGACCATCAGTCCCGCACTCACCAGCAGCATGATGATGGATTCAGCGTTCATGGCATTTCACCTCAGCGAATGCGATCGCAGAACTTCACATACGCGATCGAAATCAGAAAGAAAGCGATGGTTCCGCCTACGAAAATAATGTCTCGCATGTTCGTGCTCTCCGATTGTGCTCAAGCTTCAGCTCGAGCGATAACGACGCTCGGCGGTGAAATCAAGTTCCCGGCTCGACCTGCCCAAGGGCGCGACCTGAACCCGGTCAGTCGAGGCGCGCGTTTTCTTTCGACCGGTATTGGAAGTGAGAGCCGTGGTGATTCTGACGACTCCAATCGCGAGGTGGGCCGCGGAATTGGTGACTGCGTCGCGGTACCAGGCCTGGCTGCGGCCCATATCTGCCGCGTAGTGTACTCCTCCGGTATGGACCACGTATCGCGAGCGCATCGTCCTCTCATCAACGGTCAGCGCTACGAGAAAGCGGACCATAAACCCGACGCCCAGAAAGCACACCAGCAGCATGAAGACGGTTGCTGAACTCGCGGCTGTCACCAAGTGAAGCATTGCGCACTCTCATTAGCATTGGATCGCTCTGGCCATAAAGTTTGTGTAATAAGTGCATAAAGAATTCGTAAAGAGGTTCATCCGAGTGAATCGGAACGAGTTACGCAATGTGGGCGCAAGCGTGCCACTGGTGCGGCAGCGCCTCAAACGTGGGGATTTTCTGGAGTAAAGAGAATCTAGGAAGATCAGGCTTCGCCCGGTAGGTTCGAAGCGGTATCCAACCCAGGGTTCGGTAATGATATAGCGGGGAGTTTCCGCGTCTATCTTCTTGCGGAGTTGCCCCACCAGCACCCGCAAATGTTCCGGCTGCTCCAGACTGTTAGGCCCCCAGATGGCCAGAAGCAGGGTCCGGTGCGTTACCACCCGGCCGGCGTGCCTGGCCAGGTAGAGCAGGAGCTCGAACTCCTTGGGCGTGAGCCGGACTTCGTTGTTCTTCACCGAAACCCGGAATGCATCCGAATCGATCTTGAAGTCGCCGATGCTGATGGTTCGTCTTGCTGCATCCTCGGTCGGCTGGGTGCGCGCCAGATTCCTTCGCACTCGCGCCAGGAGTTCGTCCATGCCGATCGGCTTGGTGACGTAGTCGTCGGCGCCGGCGTCGAGCGCCTCCACCTTGGTTTTCTCCTCGCCTTTCACGGACAGCACAATGATCGGCAACGTGGATTCGGCGCGTAGCTGCCGGCACAGTTCAATGCCGCTCATGTTCGGCATGGAAACGTCGGTGATGACGAGATCGGGCTGCCACTCTCGCGCGGAGCGCAGGCCGCTGTGGCCATCGTCGGCGGTCCGAACTTCATAGCCGCTGCCGGTGAGGGATGTGCGCAGGACCCGCGTGATCTGCGGTTCATCATCGACCACCAGAATGCGTTTCTTGTCGGCCATGTGAGCTTAAGAGGATTGCTGGGTGACGATGTGGACATCCACCGGTGGAGCGTCCCGGAGAAATTTGTGGATGGCATTCAGATACAGGTATCGCTTCCAGCCTTTCACCGCGGAGTGGCCGAACACAACTTGGGTGATGTGCTTCTCTCGCACGAACTCGGCGACGGCTTTGGCTACGGTCGGTGACTTCAATTTGACTACCTTCGCTCCGACGGCTTCGGCATACCGAACGTTGGACGCGAGAGAGCGCTGGTTGGGCTCGTTGTCGTCCACGCCAATGTCCACATAGACCACGTAGAGCTCGCCGTCGAGCCGCTTCGCCATGCGGGCGGCACGCGCAATCAGCTGTTGCGCCGCGGGATTGGAGCTGATCGCGACCGCAAATTTTTCGCGTATTCCAAGATTGCGATCGCCCCCTTCCTGGTCGAGATAGGTTTCGAGGCTGCGGTCTACTTCCTGGGCCACTTCCTGCAAGGCCAGCTCGCGGAGAGCAATCAGGTTTCCCGGACGGAAAAAATTCGCAAGCGCTTTCTCCACCCGATCCAGGGGATAGATATCGCCGCGCCGCATGCGGGTTTGCAGCGCTTCCGGCGTGAGGTCCGCCATCACCACTTCCCGCACCCGCTTCATGACCCAATCCGGAACCGTCTCGCGCACGGTGATTCCGCTGATTCTTTGCACGCTGGGGGCGACACTCTCCAGGTGCTGCACATTCATCGTGGTCAATACGTCGATATCGGCGTCCAGCAGCTCCAATACATCTTCGTAGCGCTTGCGATTCTTGCTGCCTTCAATATTGGTGTGCGCCAACTCGTCGACCACGACCACGGCCGGCCTGCGGGCCAGAATTCCGTCCAGGTCCATTTCTTCAAAGATGGTGCCCTTGTATTCGATCTTCTTACGGGGAATGGCCTCCAGTTTCTCCGTCAGCTCAACCACGCCTTTGCGGCCATGGGTTTCAACCATCCCAATGACTACATCTTCGCCGCGGCTCTTTCGCCGGATGGCCTCGCTCAGCATGCTGTAGGTCTTGCCCACGCCGGGGGCATAGCCAAGAAACAGCTTGAGCGTGCCGCCTTTTTTCTCCGGCGCCGCTTGCTCAAGCCATTGTTCTGGAGTCTTGGTCATTGCCGCTTATTGTCGTAGACGCCGTTCAATTTGTCGATATCGGCTACAATCTCTGCTCGTGAAGCTGCCGGCCGCCAGGATGGTATTCCGCTTTGCCGCGTGCGCCGCGGCGCTGTTCTTCGTGGTGTTCGTGTATACCGTTGTGCTTCACGTGAATCCGACGACGGTGGCGCTGACGTTTCTGGTCTCCGTCCTGATCGTGTCGGCGGTGTGGGGATTGTCTTACGCTCTGTTTACCGCATTCGTTGCCGCGGCGTTATTCAACTATTATTTTCTCCCTCCTACTCACACCTTCACCATTGCCGATTCGCAAAACTGGGTTGCTCTCTTTGCCCTGATTACCACCGCCGTGATCGCCAGCCAATTGTCGGACCGGGCACGCAAGCAGACCGACGAAGCTGTGGGCAGGCGGCGCGAACTCGAACGACTCTACAGCTTCAGCCAGCAATTGCTCACCGCCGACAACGTGCTGCAACTGCTGAATGCCGTCCCGCATCATGTCGTCGAATCATTCGGGGTTTCCGCGGCGGCGGTCTATGTCCCGGAGAAGGGGAACATCTATCGTTCGGGAATCGAGACGCCGGGTCTCGATGGAGATCAGCTGAAGTCCATCATCGCGCGCGGTGAGCCGGTCGTGGATGACGCCAGGGATCTGAGCTTCACGCCTCTCAAAATGGGCGTGAGGACAGTGGGCGCGATCGGAGTTGCGGGAAACCTCTCCCGGCAAACCTTGGCGGCGATGGGAAGCCTGATCGCGATTGCGGTCGAGCGTGCCAATGCGGTGGAAACATTGACCCGCTCCGAAGCGGCGCGCGAAGGCGAGCGGCTGCGTTCCGCGATTCTGGATTCCGTGACCCACGAATTCCGCACGCCTCTGACTTCGATCAAGGCTTCGATTACCAGCCTGCTCTCCACTACCGGCCTGACTTCCGAGGATCGCAAGGAATTGATGACGGTGATCAATGAGGAAACCGACCGCTTGAACCGCTTGGTCGGCGAGGCTGCGGAAGTGGCGCAACTGGAATCGCACGAATTCCAGCTCGACCTCCAGACTTGTCGCGTGCTCGATCTGGTGCAAGCCGCGGTGGGAGACGCCAAACAGGTCCTGGGCAAGCATCCGGTAGAAATCAAGGTATCGGAAGCACTCACGGTGCGGCTGGACGCGGACCGGATGAAGGAAGTGCTGCTCCAGTTGCTGGAGAATGCCGCCAAGTATTCAGCGCCCGAGTCTCCCATCCGGATAACCGCTGAATTGAAGGATGCCAACCTCGAGGTGAGTGTCGCTGATCAGGGCACCGGTATCGACGACATGGAGCAAGGATTAATTTTCGACAAGTTCTACCGCGGCAAGAATCAGCGCTACCGGGTGCAGGGCACGGGCATGGGTTTGGCCATCGCCAGGGCGATTGTCGAGGCCCACGGCGGCAAGATCGGTGTCACCAGCCAGCTGGGGTGTGGTTCTGTCTTTCTACTTTCGCTTACCGGTGCAGGTGTAGCAGTCGTCGGTCGTCAGTCTTCGGTCATCAGCCCGTCCAACGCAGCAGATAGTATGGTTCGTTCCTGACGACCGAAGACTGACGACTGAAGTCGTCTATCGGTAACGTAGCAGCGCGAGCGCAGTTACGTCGTTATGGGTCGGGGCCGTGTCCATGAAATCCTCCGCGCTCTGGAGCATGGCCAGGCATAGATCCTGGGCGGTGCCGGCGTTGGTGTTCTGGAAGCTCTTCTTCGCGCCCTCGAGGCCGAATTCTTCGTTGTGATACTCGGCCTCGACGATTCCTCGGGAGACACTCAGCAGCATGGCCCCCGGCTCCAGGGCGCAGGTCGAGGCGCTGTGGGTGGCGTGGGAAAAGATGCCGAGCGGCAGGCCGCTCGCCTCCAACTGCGTGATTCCTGAATCGTCGCGCAGCAATCCAGGAGTGTGACCGGCGTTGGTGTAGCAGACCGTACCCAGGTCCTCGTTGTAGCAACCAATAAATGCCGGACAGCTGCGAACGCCGCCCGCTACCTTCAAGATGGTGAGGTTTACCTCCTGGCAGAGCCCGACCATGGCTTCAGCCTCGTTGAAGTTCTGCCCGGCAAATAGGTTGGGCGCAAGATTTCGAAAGGTGTTCTGGGCGGCGATGAGGATCTCCCGCGTGTCCTGACGACGGCCAGCCAGGTCAAACAGGCCGAACAGCACGCGAGACGGGCCCACCCGCAGAAATTCATAGAAGTCGCCGGCCACCCGCTGGCCCTGGTACACAGCAGCGATCTCGGCACGACGCATGACCGGCGCGGAGGAGTGCCGGGGGTCGGTAAGCGACACCACGGTATCGCGGCGCTTGAACAGGGAGCGTACAAAAACCGCGGGCGGTAGGGTCAGTGCGCGAAAGATTCCTGCTGTTCGTGTCATGGCTGGCACTCCCGGCCCTTCTTTCGTCCGGGCGTTTTTGCTGAAGTGTTTGTCCGAACGTTCCTTGTCCGAACTCGAGCGGGACCAGAGGTGACGCACCCCATCCGAGGCGCGGACTTGCCTCGAACCACTTATCGGCATTTCCCCTGGGGAGCGTTAGCGCACGCGGCCACGATGGTCGCTAAAGCTTGGATGGGATCATGGTGCGCAAGTTCGGAGTGCGCCGGAGTGCGCCGGGCGTCGGTAAACCGACTTCGACAGGCCTTTCAACCGCGGAATTCCTTTCGATGCCACAATTCGCAGGTGGTCCTGGCTTGAGGCTTCACATGCAAGATGCTGGGAGATGTGGAGCCTCAGCCTCTGTCTCGCGCTAACCGCCCGAATCCTCGGAAAACGCGCCTCAACTAGCCCAGTCGTGCCGTCGCCTGGCACGAGGGAGCTATTTACGTCCGCCGCGAAACCGCATCTACCCTGCTTTTGAGCAGTTCTGGGGGAGGGCTGTTCGACGAGCGTCCTGAGACTCGAACCTGGGTCTGGGGCGCTTTCGTTTTTCCGCCCGGAACCGCATAATGCCTGGCTCGACATATGGGCAGTGTCCCTCTGGATGTGCAAATCCCAAAGGTTGTACAAATCCATGGAAAGCATCCAATTCCTCGAAGTCCAGGCTGCG
This sequence comes from Terriglobia bacterium, assembly GCA_963698825.1. Taxonomy (GTDB): domain Bacteria; phylum Acidobacteriota; class Terriglobia; order Terriglobales; family Acidobacteriaceae; genus JAIQFF01. The sequence goes on from CAVOSG010000005.1 coordinate 288,863, forward strand.
CTGGACACTAAGTCGCACCATTAATGCGGGTTACGGGGATTTTGCTGATCGCCAGGAAGTGCGCCAGGAGCGCCCCGGCCTGGGTCCAAATGGAATAGACCTTCACTTCCACAAGCTTTCCACAGGACGTGGAACGCCAGTTGTAGTCAGAAGAACGGTGAATTCACCTACTCCGGCGACCCCATGCCGTCCTGGGCCATGGATTCAAAGCGGGTGGAGCGCTTGACGAAAGCCAGCTTGATTCGCCCCGTAGGGCCATTGCGCTGTTTGGCGATGATGATCTCGGCAATGCCGTCCAGTTCAGGCTCGTCAGGCTTGTAGACCTCTTCCCGGAAGATGAAGGCAACCACGTCTGCGTCCTGCTCGATCGATCCCGATTCGCGCAAGTCAGCAAGCTGGGGACGATGGTCGCCGCCGCGGCTTTCGGGCGCGCGGCTTAGCTGGGAGAGCGCCACCACGGGCACCTTGAGTTCCTTGGCCAGCCCTTTCAGTCCTCGGGAGATGGCAGACACTTCCTGGGTGCGGTTTTCGTAACGTCTGCCTCCGCCCGACATGAGCTGCAGGTAGTCAACGATAATCAGGTCGAGTTTGCCTTGGGACTGCTGCAGCCGCCGCGCCTTGGCGCGCATTTCGCTGAGGCTGATGCCCGGCGTGTCGTCAATAAAAATGGGCGCGTGCGCCAGTTGCTCCATGGCGTGGACGACTTTGTCCATATCGTCGCGCCAGAGCGACCCGGTGCGCATCTTGTGCGAGTCCACCCGCGCCTTCGAACACAGCAGCCGGAGCAGCAACGCCTCCCGCGACATTTCCAGCGAAAACATGCCGACCACTTTCTGGTCTTCGATGGAGGCATTCTCGGCGATATTCATGGCAAAGGCAGTCTTGCCCATGGAGGGCCGCGCCGCGATGATGATCAGGTCGGAGCGCTGCAGGCCGCTGGTCATCTCGTCCAGATCGGTGTAGTGCGTTGCCAGTCCGGTGATGCGCTGGCCGCGCTGCAGCAAGGCGTCCACCGATCCGAAAGATTCCTTGACGATTTCCTGTACGCCCATGAAGCCGCGGCCGATGCGCTTTTCGGAAAGCTGCATGATGGCAGCTTCGGCCTCGTTGAGAACTTCTTCGGCGGGATCGCTCTGATCGGAGGCACGCGCAATGGCGGAATTGGAAACGTGGATCAGTCCACGCATCAATGCTTTGTCGCGAACAATCTTGATGTAGTGCTCGATGCTGGGCCGGTCGGGTACGCCATCCACCAGGCCGGAAATGTAGCCCACATCGCCGATGGCCTCGAGTTCCTTGTGGCGGTCGAACTCTTCGACCAGGGTGATCATGTCGATCGGCCGCGAGGACTCGGCCAGGTCCATCATGCGGGTGTAAATGCGGCGATGCGAGTCGAGAGAGAAGTCTTCCGGCTTGAGATGTTCCGCCGCCTGATTGTAGGAAAAATTGTCCAGCAGGATGGCGCCGAGAATCGAGCGCTCGGCTTCCACGTTAGCCGGCAAACTGTGCGCGAGACTGTATTCAGAAGTTGCCAAGGTAGTGCTCAATTCACCGGCGGGGACGAGAAATATTATAGCGAATAAAAACCGAAAATCAATCCAGCAGTCGCAAGGTAGCGCCGGCGTCCCGCCGGCTGTCGAGTGGGCGTCTCGCCCGCTCCGGTTGAAGAACGCAGAGTCAAAAATAAACGCGGCCCAGGCCAGCCACCTGGGCCGCATTGCTCGTGAGTGCCACGCCGACAGTTTCACCGCGTTAAGCGGCGAAGTGTGAACTCGGAAAACCGCTGCCCCCGAAGGAGAGCACGTTCACCGGCACACACTGCAGGCGATCCATCCGCGAATACGAGATCCGCGGACATTGTCCTGCGGCGACTGCGGAAGCGGGCGGCGCCAGTCCAGCTTTTTAGGGAAGGACTCTTTGAGGAGGCCGCAACGCCCGAGTTTCCCGAAACGCGCCGAAGCGTATTTCTAAAAACCCTCCCGGTGGTTCACCCTCGAGAACCGCCGGTCACCGCCAGCTCTGTAACAGTCGCGAGCAGGCTCAATGCATCTCACGTTTGCACTGCAAGCACTCTGCGCGAATGCGGAATCAATCGCAACGGAAAATTGACGTTGAGTTGTGCAGAAACTGTGGAGGACAGGTCTTCCTTGTGGAAAGGGAAGGAAAAGGCGGAAAAAATTCGGGCCACGGATTTCGCGGATCATCACGGATAAAATCTCTTCGTTTGGAAATGCTCCAGAAAACAAAAGGCACGACCGAAGCCGTGCCCTATCCGTGTGATCTGTGAAAATCCGTGGCCTAGTCTCGCACTCCATCCAGAAACGCCCGCAACTTACGCGAACGCGATGGATGCCGCAGCTTCCGCAACGCCTTCGCCTCGATTTGGCGGATGCGCTCGCGAGTGACAGCAAACGACTGGCCCACTTCTTCCAGCGTGTGCTCCGAGCCGTCTTCCAGACCAAAGCGCATCTTGATGACCTTTTCTTCGCGCGGCGTGAGCGTGCGCAGCACCTGCGAAGTCTGGTCTTTCAAGTTGACGTTGATCACGGCTTCCGCCGGCGAGACTACGGCGCGGTCCTCGATGAAGTCGCCCAGATGCGAATCTTCCTCTTCGCCGATCGGCGTTTCGAGAGAGATTGGTTCCTGTGCGATCTTCAGCACCTTGCGCACTTTGGCGACCGGAATGTCCATGCGCTTGGCGATTTCTTCCGACGTCGGTTCGCGTCCCAGTTCCTGCACCAGCTGCCGCGAGGTGCGGATCAGCTTGTTGATGGTCTCGATCATGTGCACGGGGATGCGAATCGTACGCGCCTGATCAGCAATTGCACGAGTAATCGCCTGCCGAATCCACCACGTGGCATAAGTGGAAAACTTATACCCGCGGCGGTATTCGAACTTGTCCACGGCCTTCATCAAACCGATGTTGCCTTCCTGAATCAGGTCCAGGAACTGCAATCCGCGGTTGGTGTACTTTTTCGCGATGGAAACCACCAGGCGGAGGTTGGCCTCGATCAGCTCTCGCTTGGCCTGCTCCGCATCCATGTCCCCCTGGATGATTTCCCGTTGGGTCCGCTTGAGCTCCTGAAAGGAAACGCCGGCTTCGCCCTCCAGGTTTTCGAGTTCAGAGCGGACGGAGCGAGACTGCTTGCGATATTCCTTTTTCTGCTCTTCGCTGCGGGTGGCTTCTGCTTTGCGTTCCAGGTTCTGGGATTGCCGGTCGAGCGAACGCATGGTGTCGACCGTCTTGTTTACCCGGTCGATCAGGCGCTTGCGCTCGGCGTTGGTGAAACCCAGCTTGCGAACGCACAGAGAAACGTGCACCACGGCGCGCGCCAGGTTCAAACGGTAGCGGCGATAGTCTTTGGGCCGTTTCTTCTGAGAAACGGCGGCGAATTTCTCGATGAGCTGGCTGGCCTTCTTATAAGCCTTGGCCAGGTCGTCGATCTTTCCGGTGAATTCCTTCAGACGGTTCTGCAGGATTTCGTCGGTGATCTCCTCCTCATCGAAGGTGACCACTTCCTTGATGGAGCGGACGCCCTTCTTGAGGTCCTCGCCCATCGCCAGCAGTTCGTTGATGACGATCGGCGACCGGGAGAGCGCCTTGAGTACCCGCAGTTGCCCGCGCTCGATGCGCTTGGCGATTTCCACTTCGCCTTCGCGCGTGAGCAAGGGAACGGTCCCCATCTCGCGCAGATACATGCGGACGGGGTCGTTGGTTTTTTCCAGAGCGCCGGGGGTGAGGTCGAGTTCGACATCCTCGCCGGCTTCTCCTTCTTCTTCGAACTTCTTATCGAGCGCGGAGGAGGGAAGTTTCGGTCCCTCCAGCACATCGATTCCCTGCGTACCAATGGTGGTCAGCAGATCGTCCAGGTCTTCGGGAGAATGCACGTCGTGCGGGATAAGGTCGTTGACCTGGTCATAGGTCAGATATCCCTTCTCTTTACCTGTGTCGATCAGCTTTTTAATGTCGTCGTACTTGTCGTCAAGAGCCAAGACGGATTACCTTCTTTTCGTCCTACGAAAAGGACAGAGAACGTTTTTGAGCGGTGGGAACGTGAAGCGGCAGAGTTGCGCGCCGGGCACAAACCCCGAAATTATAGCATCGGACGGGCTTCGTCGGCATCAGACATTCGCCTGATTTTTGACACACCCCGCGCATGCTCCCGTCAACTGTTAACTTAGATGTCAAGAATCCCCATTTAGTTTCATAGTGTTTTAGCCTCCTATGCCGGCCGGGCTGTGGGACTGTCTTCCGCCAAACTGGGGTCCATCAGAGCACGCTTCAGGCGCATCTTTTCCTGTAACAAAGCCTGCATTTGGCCGATTTCCTGCCCTCGCGCGGCCTGCAGTTCTTGCTGCACCTGCTCCAGCTTGCGCCGCAACTGGATGCGCCGCAGGGCCCGCACTGCCCCCTCCAGGCGCTCGGCGGAGAGTTCTTCGTCATCCTTCATCAGGATCGAAGCCAGCAGATTGCGATCGGCTTCGGGTAGTGGCAAATCCGTAACATGGACTGCCTCAGACCTGAGCAGAACTTCGATCAGCGACTCGGCAGCCACCCCCAGGTGCAGACCCTCGTTCTTGAGCACGAACTGGGCCTGCCTGGCCGGATCGAACTCCTCCTCGGCGCCGTCGCGGGCGGATAGATGCTCTTCGGAAGTCTGCATCTCGGTGGCCGAGACCAGAGCGCGGATCAGGATTTTTTCGGCATCGGTGATCTGGACTTCTGCTCGGGGCCTTAAGGCTGGCCGTCGAGCGGCTGGCGGCGGCATGCTTCAACTCCTGACGCAGCACGGAGGAGTCGATGCCCAGCTTCTGCGCCATCTCCCGCGCCAGTTCATCGCGAACGATCCGGCTGGGTACGCGCTGGATGTGGGGCAGCAGATAGTTCACCGCCTTCACCTTACCTTCGGCGCTGCGGACAGGGAACTGCGCCCGCGCCCGTTCGATGAGATAGTCGAAGTACTTCTGCGATTTTTTCAGCGCCCCCGCGTATGCGTCTTTCCCCTTACGCCGGATAAACAGGTCAGGATCGAAGCCCGGTTCCAGGGTCAGCACCTTCACCTGGAATTCTTCTTCCACCAGCAGACCGAGGGTTCGCTCGGTGGCCTTGGCGCCGGCGGTGTCAGGATCGAAATTGACCACAACGTTCTTGGTAAATCGCGCCAGCAGCCGGGCTTGAAGCTCGGTGAATGCAGTGCCTGAGCTGGCAATCACATTGTGGAAGCCCGCGGCGAAGACCGAAATGCAGTCCATTTGCCCCTCGACCAGGATGGCGTAATCCAGTTTGCGAATAGCTTCCTTTGCCTGATCGAGATTGAACAATAGCCGCGACTTGGAATAGATCGCCGTCTCAGGCGAATTCAGATATTTGGGCCCGGCTTTTTCGTCGGTCGCGAGGGTGCGTCCGGTGAAGGCAATGACGCGCCCGGCTTCATTGGTGATAGGGAACATGACGCGGTTGCGGAACTTGGAATACATCGCCGCAGCTGCGGGCGTTCTGGCTGCTGACCTTCTGGCTGAGCCCCTTCAGTACTTGTCATCCCGAGCGGAGTCGACGGGACCTTGCTGTCGTTGCCGAGGGCTGACGTCCGCCGCCTGACGGCCGCTCCCCTCCTTCCACGAAAACACACCACTCTCCCGCAGCACCTCTTCCTCGAACTCGCCTTTCAACCGGTCGCGCAGAATGAAGCCGGAATCCGGCGCAAAGCCGATGCGGAAGGCTTTGATGACATCTTCATTCAACCCGCGTCTCGCCAGATATTCCCGTGCATGTGCGCCTTCCGGCCGCCGCAAATATTCCTGAAAAAAGGCGCAGGCCCGTTCATGGACATCAAGCAGCACCGTGCGCAGCCGAGCTTCCTTGGCCTCGGCCGGACTTGAGTAGCTAATTTTGGAAGAGCAATCCCCAGCTTCTGCGCCACCGCTCGCACGGCTTCCGGGAAGGTAATGTTCTCGACCTTCTGCACAAAACTGAAGACATCGCCGGATACGCCACAGCCGAAGCAGTGATAAAACTGCCGCGTGGCATGCACCGAGAACGACGGCGTCTTCTCGTTATGAAAAGGACACAGCCCGGAGTAGTTCTGCGCCCCCGCCTTCTTCAGCTTGACGTAGTCGCCGACGATGCGAACGATGTCCGCCTGCTGTTTGACGTTTTCCTTGAAGTCGCTGGAGTCGGTCATGGTTGGAGGCACAGCTGTCCGCAGGAATTGTGAGGCCGCAAGCGCCTGTTTTGAATATACCGGAAGCAGATTGCTGTGGAGAAGCTGTGGAAGGAGTCGCTATTTGGTTGATCCCGGAGGAAAACGAGTTATTTCTCTGTCATGCTGAGCGCAGGAAGATCGGTCGCTTGCGACCGCTCTTTCGGAGCCGAAGCACCCCTACCTTCTTCACACTCCTTCATCCATGGGTACCACTCTTTGCTCAAATCCACCCACTGCGGGTTCATCGATTCAATCAACACAACCTTCTTCGTACGGCGCCAACCTTTCAATTGCTTCTCACGCCCGATCGCTTTGTGAACGTCGTCGTAAGACTCCCAGTAGAGCAAACGTTCGACATCGTATTCATCCGTGAAGCCATCAATGCGGTGGAACTTATGTTCGAATGCTCGCTTGTTCAGATTGCCCGTCATTCCGATGTAGAGAGTGCCGGAGATGCTGCCTACGATGTAAACGCAGTACGTCCGTCGAGTGCGCATGGGGGTATAGGGGTCCTTCGACTCTTCGCTTCTTCGCAAGCGAAGAAGCGGCTTCGCTCAGGATGACAGACTAGCTAGTGTTTGACGAAGAATGCTGTGACGGTCGTCACAAACGTTTTTAATTCTTCCCTAATTGGAAAACTGTCATGCTGAACGGAGGAAGAACGGTCGCTTGCGACCGCTCTTCCGCAGTCGAAGCCCCCCAACCACCACAAACCTAGACTCGCAGCTCCACGACCGTTGCCCCGCCCCCACCTTCATTCTGCGGCGGTTCCGTCACTGATTCCACGTGAGGATGTTTTTGCAAATACTGGCGCAGCGCTTTCCGCAAGATGCCCATGCCGCTGCCATGCACCACACGCACCCGCGGCAATCCCGCCAGGAACGCGCGGTCTACGAACTTCTCTACCTCGCGAGTGGCATCGTCCACGGTGCGGCCGATGACGTTGATCTCTGACGGCACGCTGGCGTCTTCCTTCTCCAGCGAAACCGAGATTCCGCGCGCCCGGGCGGCTTTAACCGGCGAATCGGCCGCTCGCACGATCACCTCTGCAATGTCGTCCCGAGCGATCTTCATCTTCATGGCGCCGATTTCGACTTCGAAATGATGTTCGTCCACTCGCCGGCTGACCACCGCTGGACGGCCCACAGACTTGAGCTTGACCGTGTCGCCCGCGGAGACATGCTTTACGACCTGCGGTTGCGCATTGGGATCGTCTCTATCGGCCCCCGTGGTGTGTGCCACCACGCTCGAATCGAATTGCTCGCTGAATTCACGTCTTAGCTTGGAAATGCGCCGCTCGGCGTCCTTCGATAGCTTTTGGGCCGCAGCCCGGTCCTGGATGGCGTTGACCATCTCCCTGCGCCTGATACTCGAAGTCCCGCAGCAAGGTCTCGAGCTTTTTCTCCATCTCTTTGATTTTTGCCTGCTGCTCTTTCCGTCCCTCCGCTGCCAAACTCGCCTTCTCGCGCTCCAATTCTTTCTCGCGAGCCTTCAGGCGCAGGCGTTCAGCCTCGGCTTCGCGCAAGTTCTCATGCAGGCGTGTCGAGAAATTGGCCTACATCCCGTGCCTGCGTACCCAGTTTCGACCGCGCCGCTTCGATGATCGACGGATTCAGTCCCAGCCGTTGCGCGATGTTGATGCCCGCCGACGCTCCGGGCACGCCAATGCGCAACTCGTAGGTCGGTTGCAGTGTGGCTTCATCGAATCCGACGGAGGAATTCACCACGCCGGGCGTGTTGGCGCCAAACACCTTCAGCGAAGTGTGGTGAGTTGAGATCACGGTGATGCAGCCGATCTTGCGAAAGTGTTCGGCGATGGCCACCGCCAGCGCTGCTCCTTCTTCCGGATCGGTAGCCGAGCCTAATTCATCCAACAGCACCAGTGAACTTGCCGTGGCCGTGCGCGAAATAAAATCGATGTTGGTGACGTGCGCGGAGAATGTTGAAAGGTTCTGCTCAATGGACTGGTAGTCGCCAATATCGGCCAGGACTGCATCGAACACGGGCAATTCAGCGCGGTCGGCGGGGAGCGGAATGCCGGACTGGGCCATCAGCGCGAACAGGCAAACGGTTTTCAATGCGACCGTTTTTCCGCCGGTGTTTGGGCCGGTAATGACTAACTCCAGATCGTCGCCCTCGAGCTCGATGGTGAGGGGGACGACGTGTCCGCCTTTCGCTTTCAGGTTTCGTTCGAGTAGAGGGTGGCGGGCGTTAATCAAAATTAGCCGAGCTTTACCCGGCCTCGATGGGGGGCTGCCCTCACTTGATTCTTTCTACTCGGGTTCTTGTTTTCACTCAAGACGACCGGCACGCAGTTGTAGTCCTCGGCGAAGCGGGCTTTGGCGAATTGCAGCTCCAGTTCGCCCAATACGTCAACCGCGTGCAGGATCGCATCGGAACTCTCACCGATCCGGCGGGTCATCTCCAGAAGAATGCGGTGTATCTCGGCCATCTCTTCATCGAGCAGCCGCACCAGTTCGTTGTTCTGGTCGATGGTTTCTAGAGGTTCGACGAACACTGTCTGTCCGCTGGAGCTGGCTCCGTGAATCACGCCCTGCACCCGGCGTTTCTGTTCGATCTTGATCGGGATGACAAAGCGCTCGCCGCGAATCGTGATCAGCTCATCCTGCACCGCCCCGCCCTCGGCCAAACGCCGCAGATAGCCACGGAGCGAGTCCTGGATCGTCCTTCTTTGCCGTTCGATTTCGCGCCGGATGCGCGCCAGTTCCGGCGAGGCGCGGTCTTCGAGCGTGCCGTCGGGCTGGATCTTGTTGCGAAAACTGCGCAGGAATTCGGCGAAGTCGGTAATGCCGGATGAAAGTTGCATTACCGCGCTCCACTCCACTTTCATCGCCGCTGGCGGGGACAGCGCGATTGCCCGCCACTCAGCCGCGCGGTCCACGACCAGCACGACATCACGAATGACGGCGGTTTCAAGGACGGCACCCTGAATGCGCGACTTTTCGACCGCCGTTGAAATATCCAGCAATCCGGAAAATTCGAAGCGGCCTCCCACCCGGCGGAACTCCCGAATTTCGCTGGTGAGTTGGTGTTGATTTTCAATCCAGTGCTGATCGACGGCGGGAGAGAGCGCTGCAATTCGCTCGCGCCCGAGCGGCGAGGATGCATATCCCAGAACCAAGTCGCGCAGGGACTCGAATTCCAGCACTCGAGCGCTGGTGTGGGTGAGTGGGGATTGCATCGAGTTCATGTTACAAGAAGAGTCCCGACTGGCTATACAGGACTCTGGTAGGAGAAAGAAAGCTCCTACGCTTTGGCGGCTTCAACCAGCTTGGGGGCTGACTGCTTGACCACGGGGAAACGAAGGATGAAGATCGCCCCGCCCTCTGGCCGGTTTTCGCAGGTGATTTGTCCGTGGTGGTCCCGGACAAATCCATAGGTGACGCTTAGCCCCAGCCCCATGCCTTTGCCAACCGCTTTCGTGGTATAGAAGGGATCGAAAATACGCTGGGGATCGCGGATGCCAGGGCCGGAGTCAGAAAACTCCATCACCAGTTCATCGCCTTCGTGGAGGACGCTCGCGGAAAAAGTTCCGCCGCCAACCTCCTCCAGGGCGTCGATGGCGTTCCCGATAATCTCCGCACAGCACTGAAAGAGCTGGTTCACGTTGCCCCAGATTTGCGGGAGACGTGAGGCGATTCGGCTCTCCACACGGATGTTCTTGTTGTCGATGCGCAGCATTTTCATTTGCAGGGCGCGCTGCAGGATCGAGCCCATATCCAGCAAGGTTTTTTCACCCGGGGATTGCTGGGCAAAGCTGAGCAGGCTGGAAACCAGCTCGCGGGTCCGTCTGGCCTGCTGGCCTATCTTGCGCGCCATGCTGGCCTGGTCCGGTTCCAGGTCCACCTGGGCAGCCAGCAACTCGGAGTATCCCAGAATCGCAGCCAGGGGATTGTTGATCTCATGGGCCGCTCCCGATACCAGTTGCGCCAGGGATGCCAGCTTCTCTCTCTGCACCAGTTCGGTCTGCAGCCGCTTCATATTTTCCAGGCTGGATCGCGATTCTTCCAGCAGACGCACCAACTCCCGGTCGAGCAGAACCTGGCGAAGGAATACGAACAAGCCGAGGACCAGCATCGCAGTCAGCGTGACCAGCAGCCGGAATTGCCGCAGGTTGGGCGGAGCGGTGTTGCGAAACCATGCCCAATATCCCAGCACAGGAAGCGAAAGCATCGCCAGCATGGCCAGCCGCGGGGCCAGGATTTGCCAGCGCGAGAGCTCTGAGGGCGCGGGCTGCGAAGGCGGCTTCGATTCCCGGGCGAGTAGAGTGGCCCAGATCATCCAGCAAACCGAAGCGATGAACGGGATGTCGTAAATGCTGCCGGTATGATATTGACCGCGTGCGATGGCGGCGTTCAAGGACAACGAACTGATGGCGTAAAGTCCCGACGCGACAAACAGGTTCCAGTAAACTTCTTTCCAGGCGCCGCGCGCGTTCCAGGCCAGCATGCCCAGCACGCCCAGGAAAGCCAGATTTTCCACCAGGTAAAGCAGATCGTAGTGCGGGCTGTAGACCGCAACATTAAGCACTACATACTCGTCCGGGAACACGATGAAGGCGTAAAGAAAAACCCACCACACCAGCAGCATCAGGAAGTTCAAGGTGCTGAAGTAGAGTTTCTTTTCCTCTGACAAATGGGGACGCAGCGCCACGGCTGCCATGAACGGCACCACGTGGACAAAAAGGATTGCATCTCCGATGAACGGATCAGGAATGCCCCGGCGCAGAATTACCTCATAGAGCGTCCATAACGCCAGACTCGCCGACCACAGCAGGCAACCCAGCGCCATCAGGCCCCAAAACACCCGCACCTGCCCCCGGGTCGAAACCGCGTTGGCCAGCATGAGCAGGCAGGCCACGAACAGGAGCAAGAACTGGGCGATATCGCCGAAGGCAAGCAACGCGAAGCCGGCGGGTTGGGTCAAAGACACGCCGGCGTAGATTACGGTTATGCCGACAAGGCAAGCCATCCGCCACTGGCGCTTAGAACTCATTTATGTTCCGTATTCTATTGGTTGAGGTTGGCGCAGATCAGTTTCCACCTAGACAAAGCGTTACTTTGGTACCGCTAGGAGCAGTCGTCAGTCCTCAGTCCTCAGTCTTCAGCCAGTGGGCACCCTCTTGTTCAGAAAGGGCTGACGATTGATGACTGGAGACTGACGACTGACGACTGTCCTGCTCTGCTAGAATCAGCCCATGACCTTCCCGGTCACACGCCTTCGCCGCCTGCGCCAAAATGAGCCAATGCGGGGGATGGTTCGTGAAACCCGGCTCACTCCCGAAGGTTTTGTCTACCCCCTGTTTGTGTGTCCAGGAGAGGGAGTGCGCAAGGAAGTCCGGTCCATGCCCGGCGTCTTCAATCTTTCGGTGGACGAGGCAGTAAAAGAAGCTCGCGAGACAGCTTCTCTGGGCGTTCCGGCCATCATGCTGTTTGGCCTCCCGGAAGCCAAAGACGAAGTCGCCACCGGAGCCTGGGCCAACGATGGCATCGTGCAGCGCGCTGCCCGCGCCATTAAGCGCGAAGTGCCGGGTCTCATCATCCTGGGGGATGTTTGCCTGTGCGAATACATGTCCCACGGACATTGCGGCGTCGTCCGCACCTCGCAAACCCCTAAATCGCTCGGGGCGGCGGCGATGAATTCCCCGGTTGTTGCGGTGAAACCCCAGGAAAAAATGAAGGCAATCGAAACCCCGGCGGCCGCCGCCGCCCGTTCTGCCGGGCAGGATTTCGAGATTCTCAACGATGCCACGCTCGAGTTGCTGGCTCGGACCGCGGTTTCGCAGGTGCAGGCCGGGGTAGACATTATTGCCCCGTCCGACATGATGGACGGACGCGTCGCTGCCATTCGCCAGGCGCTCGACCAAGCCGGGTTTTCCAATACTCCGATCCTCTCTTATGCCGCCAAGTTTGCCTCCGGCTTCTACGGTCCATTCCGCGAGGCGGCTGACTCTACGCCCCAGTTCGGCGATCGCCGCTCCTACCAGATGGATGGCGCCAACCTGCGCGAGGCCATGCGTGAGATCGAGGCCGATATCGAGGAAGGCGCGGACATGATCATGGTGAAGCCCGCGTTACCCTATTTGGACGTGATCGCCGCAGCCCGCGAGCGTTTCGACCTGCCTTTGGCTGCGTATCAGGTTTCAGGTGAGTACGCCATGATCGAGGCCGCCGCGCGCAACCAATGGATCGATCGCGAGCGCGTCATGATGGAGTCCCTGACCTCGATTCGTCGGGCGGGGGCCGGCATCATCGTCACTTACTACGCGAAGGAAGCGGCCCGGCTGCTGGGCTAGTAGCGCTGAGGATTCTGGACGTAGACAACGCGGTCATTCTTGCATGCCCAGATCAGGGCCACGATCCATCCAATCACACTCCATCCCAAGAAGAAATTGAGGAGAAAGATGGACAGTTTGTCGTACTTCTCGCGCAGCAAGGCGATCAATGTGGGCAGGAAATAGAGGACAAACCCGGTTCCGAAGAATGGGAAGAGGAAGAACCCAAAAACGTGCATGGCGACCTCCTACATCGAATGTTACGTCCAACTGGGGCTCAAAGTTCCCCTCAATTATGCTCCCCAGGTTGAGAATGAGCCACTACCTCCATGGGGGTGGCGGCTATCGCAACTTGCGTGTTCCTGTTCTAGAATCAAACGTTTGCCGTCGCGCATCTCTTCAATAGGAAGACCAATAGGAAGTCCAATAATGCAGACCAACAGTGAGGACGACTTCTTTGCCTGAAACTATCTATGACATTGCCATCATCGGCAGCGGTCCGGCGGGTTACACGGCCGCCATCCGGGCCGGCCAATATGGACTCAAGACCGCTCTGATCGAGAAAGACAACGTTCTCGGGGGCACCTGCCTGCATGTAGGGTGCATTCCCACCAAAGCCCTACTGTTCAACGCCGAGCTTTGGGACCAACTGAAAGACGCCAAGGAATTTGGCATCGAAGGCGTCGACGCGCGGAAGCTGAACTGGGCGGCGATCCAGGAGCGCAAGTCGAAGATCGTGGCCAAACACGCCAAGGGCCTCGAGTTTCTGATGAAGAAAAACAAGGTCGAGACTGTCCGGGGATACGGCAAGCTGACCGGTCCCGCACAAAACGGAGTGCTCACTGTGGAGGTTACGACCGAAGGTAAGGCCAGCCTGATCAAAGCGAAGAACGTCATCCTTTGTTCCGGCTCGGAGGCCCGCATGCTTCCTGGCCTCGAACCCAGTGACCGCATCCTCAGCAATATCGAAATCCTCGCGCTGAAGGAAATGCCAAAATCGCTGGTGATTGTTGGAGCAGGGGCGGTAGGTGTTGAGTTCGCTTCTATCTTTCGGTCCTTCGGGGCCGAAGTTACGATCATTGAAATGCTGCCGCGGCTCGTCCCCGTCGAAGACGAAGAAGTCTCCAAAGAGCTGGCGCGGGTCTACCGCAAGCGCGGCATCAATTTCCACACCGACGCCAAGGTAGAGAAGATCGAAAAAGGCAAATCAGGAATTACCGTAAACTTCAGCGTGAATGGCAAGCCGGAGAAACTCGAAACTGAGAGAATTTTGATCGCAGTCGGCCGCAAGCCGCGCACCGAAAACCTCGGCTTGGAGAAGACCAAGATCAAGCCTGATCGCGGATTCATCAAGACCGACAGCTGGATGCAGACGGCTGAGCCCGGAGTCTACGCCATCGGCGACATCGTGCTCGGCACGCCGCAACTGGCCCACGTGGGCGCCATGGAAGGCATCGTGGCTGTAACCAAGATTGCCGGCAAGAAGGGCAAGCCCATCAACCCTGAGCACATTCCGAACGCGACTTACTGCCATCCCGAAATTGGGAGCGTGGGCTTGACCGAGGCCAGGGCCGAAGAGGCAGGCTACAACATCAAGGTCGGCAAGTTTCCGTTCACCGCGAACTCTCGCGCTTCGATCGTGGGCCAGCACGAGGGCTTCATCAAGATTGTCTCGGACGCCGACTACGGCGAGATTCTCGGCGTCCATATCATCGGACCGCAGGCCACCGAACTGATCGCCGAAGCGGTGGCAGCGATTGAGCTCGAAGCCACAGTGGAAGATCTTATGTGGACGATTCACGCCCATCCCACGCTGGCCGAGGCCATGCTCGATGCCGCGAATAGCGTATACGGAATGGCCGTCAACGCATGAGGGACACGGGCCACGGATTTTCACGGAAATTTAATGGATCTGGAACCATTGCTTTTTTGGATCTGTGTCAATCCGCGTAGAATGTGGCCAAGAATTTCTGTGTGATCTCCGTCCTCCAACTCGGCACGGTCGATTACGCCACCGGCCTGCGCCTGCAACAACGCCTCGTCGAGCTTCGCAAAGAAGGCCGCATCGGCGATGTCTTGCTCTTGCTTGAACATCCTCCGGTCATTACCCTAGGACGCAATGCGAAACAGAAAAACATTGTTGCTTCTCCGGAAGTGCTGGCCCAACGCGGGGTAGAAGTAGTCGAATGCGACCGTGGCGGTGACGTGACCTTCCACGGCCCCGGCCAGATCGTCGGCTATCCCATTTTCGACTTCCGCGAAATTGCCACGCCTGACGGCAAACGTAAGACCCTGGGCGCCATCGAGTACGTGCGCCGCCTCGAAGAAGTCCTGATCCGCACCTGCGCCGACTTTGGCATTCCCACCAAACGCATCTGCGGCCTCACCGGCGTCTGGACGAGCCCCAAACCCTGTCATCTCGCGCGGAGCAGAACAATTCGCCAGCGAATTGTTCGGCGGAGTCGAGAGACCTTGACTTCTCCCGAAGCCAAAATCGCCGCCATCGGCGTCCACATCTCCCGCGCCGTCACCTCGCACGGCTTCGCCCTCAACGTGAATACCGACCTCGCCTATTTCAACCTGATCGTTCCTTGCGGGATCACCACCAAACCCGTGACTTCCATGGCAAAGGAATTGGGCAAAGAACTTTCATTGCAGGATGTTGCCCATTCCATCTCCCGCAACTTCGGCCTGGTTTTCGAGAGCCAGATGCTCTGGCTTGAGAGTCTGGACGCCCTGCTGGGAAATTCCGTGGGCGTTCCGATGCGGACGCCGGAACCATTGCGCCAGCTGCATAAAGAAGAAGATACCTTCTGGGCATAAGTCTTGGGACGCGACAGAAGCGAACCCTCCGCGTTAGCATGGATGGCGCTGACCGCCCATGGCCAAGAAGCAAAAGAAACGAGCCGCCGCTAAATCCTCACCCAAGGCCGCGAACTCGAACCTCCGCACCTACACGATCCCCGATCATCGGCTTGAGAAGCCCAATATCTCGATCCGCCAGGTCCGCAAAGGCGGCAAGGTTAGCTACGAGGTGTCCGGCGATCTCAGCGCGCCAGTTCCGCCTATCCGCGAATCAAAATATCTCGGTAAGAAACAATGCATCGAGATTTATCGCTGGATGCTGCTGAACCGGAAAATGGAGGCTGCGCTCGAAAACCTCTACAAACAGGGCCAGGTAGTCGGCGGCGTTTACTTCGGACTAGGCCAGGAAGCCTGCTCCTGCGCCTCGGCGTACGCCCTGCGGAAGGACGATTGGCTGGGCCCCATGATTCGCAATCAGGGTTCGACCCTGGTCCGCGGCTTCTCTCCGCGTGACATCATGATGCAGTACATGGCCAAGGCCGGATCGCCGACCGGCGGCCGCGACGCATCCTCCCACTTCGGCGACATCAAGGATCGCAACGTCGTTTCTCCCATCTCGACTCTGGGCGACCTTCTTCCCGTGCTCGCCGGCGTGGCTCTCGGCGCGCGCCTGCAGGGACGCAACATCGCCGTCATGACCTACATCGGCGACGGTGGCCAGTCCACGGGTGTCACCTACGAAGGTTTGAATTTCGCCGCCGTGCAGGATCTTGGCCTGGTGCTGTTCGTCGAAAACAATCTCTGGGCATACTCCACGCCTGCTGATATGCAGTTCCGCGTGAAAGATCTGGCCGAGCGCGCTATCGCCTACGGCATTCCCGGCGTGATCGTCGACGGAACCGACGCCTGCCAGGTCTACGACGCCGCCCACGAAGCCTGCGAACGCGCCCGCCGCGGCGAAGGCCCTACGCTCATTGAAGCCAAAATGATGCGCATGAAGGGCCACGCTATCCACGATGCCGCCGACTACGTTCCCAAGACGCTGTTCGAATACTGGCGCAAGCGCGATCCCATCGCCCGCTTCGAAAATTTCCTGGTGAACGTGAAGAAGTGGCTGACTCCAACTGAGAACCGGGAACTGATCGCTGGTGTCGATCAACAACTCGAAGCCGACCGCAATTTCGCAGTCGCCAGCCCCATGCCGGAGCCGGAATCAGCGGCCGGCGGTGTTTATTGCGAGAGTGGCTGCCACGAAATCAAGCCGAAGTACGGAATACCAAAAGTCAGGAAAGGAACCGCTGACGCTCACAAGAGCGTGGAAGCAGCGGTGCATTTGAAGTAACAAGACAGACGAAGCAAATGCCTCAACTCACCTATCTCGAAGCGATCCGCCAGGGCATCTGGGAGGAAATGGAGCGCGACCCGGCCGTCTTCTGCCTGGGCGAAGACATCGGAATCTACGGCGGAGCCTTCAAAGTCACCGATGGCTTCATTGATCGCTTCGGCGCGGAGCGCGTCATCGACACGCCCATCGCGGAATCGGCCATCGTGGGTGCGGCTTTTGGCGCCGCACTTACCGGCATGCGTCCTGTCGCCGAGTTTCAGTTCATGGATTTCATCGGCTGCGCCTTCAACCAGATCGTCAACATGGTTGCGAAATCGCACTATCGCTGGGGTGCGCCCGCGCCCATGGTGATTCGCGGACCCAGCGGGGGCAACGTTCATGGCGGCCCCTTCCACTCGCAGAATCCGGAGATGTGGTTTGTGCACACGCCTGGACTGAAAGTCGTCTGTCCAGCCAGCGCCTACGACGCCAAGGGTCTGATCAAAGCGGCCATCCGTGACAACAATCCAGTGATCTTTTTCGAGCATAAGTATCTCTATCGCCGCATCAAAGAAGAGGTGCCCGCCGAGGACTACATTGTGCCGCTGGGCAAGGCCCGCATCGTGCGGGAAGGGCGCGATCTGAGCATCATTACTTATGCGGCCATGGTGTACACCGCGCTGGAGGCGGCCGAGACGCTCAGCAGGGAAGGGATCGAGGTCGAAATTGTGGACTTGCGTACCCTCTCGCCGCTCGACCGCGAGGCCATTGCCGGAACCGTGCGCAAGACCAGCAAGGTCATCATATTGCACGAACACTCCCGCACTGGGGGACTGGCCGGGGAGATTGCAGCCATCATTAACGAAGAAGTTTTCGATGATCTCGACGGCCCCATCGTCCGCATCGCCGCCCAGGATTCGCCAGTGCCGTTCTCGCCGCCGCAGGAAGAATATTTCCTGCCGAAGGTGAGCGACGTCTTGCGGGAAGCGCGGCGACTGAAGGCCTACTGAAATTCCGTCGCACTGTTGGGACTATGCACGAAAGTCTCGTAACCATCGCGGTCTTTCATAGCCAGCCGGAATTCCTGCTTGCTCGCACCCGGTTGGAATCTGCTGAGATCGAATGCTTCACGTATGATGAAAACATGCTTCGCATCGGTGGCTGGCATTCGCATATCTTCGGCGGGATCAAGCTGCAGGTGAGAGAATCAGAGGCGCAGGACGCTCGCGCCATCCTGCATCAAACAGCGCCGCTGGAGAATCCGTAACAGCGTTCCAAGCACACCGGAAGGAACAGGAGGCATCATGCGCAATTTTACCTTCGGCGTCGTCATTACCTTGCTCGTGCTCTTCCTGGGGGGGCTGGGCATCGCCATGCTCGGATTGTTGCCCACCAGTGCCGATTCGACTCCTCCAAAGATGGAGCGCCGCATCGCCATGTCGGCCATGGATGCCTCCATGGAACGCCACGCCCCGCGCGTGACCAATCCCGTCCCGCCAACGGACGACAATCTGATCGATGGAATAAAGATTTACACCATGAACTGTGCCGCCTGCCATGGCGGGCTCGATAACAAACCCAGCGCGCTGGCAAAATCGTTCTACCCGCCGGTTCCGCAGCTGATCCTTCATCCCTTGGATGATCCCGAGTGGCACATCTACTACGCGGTTCGCACCGGAATTCGTTACACGGGCATGCCCGCCTGGAACAAGGCGTTGAGCGAACAGGACATGTGGAAAGTCACAGCCTTTCTCTCCCGCATCGAAAAACTGCCTCCTGCGGTGCAGGATTTTTGGAAGAAGTCCACTGGGGTCGCGCCGCCCCCCGTGAACCCCAAGGGGGCCGAGCACGAGCACCACGACTAAAGATTCATGGCCGCCGGGAAATCTACTCCAATCTATATAATGTAGGGTTGCGCGGCCGGGTACCGGACCGCCTGGAAGGGAACTATGCCGACTGATATCGTCATGCCCCAGATGGGGGAATCGATCTTTGAGGGAACGATCACCAAGTGGCTGAAAAAGCCGGGTGACAAAGTACAACGAGACGAGCCCCTGTTCGAAATCTCTACCGACAAGGTTGACGCCGAGATTCCCGCGCCGGCATCGGGAGTTCTTCAGGACATTAAGGTCGCCGAAGGCGCCACGGTTCAGGTGAACACAGTGGTAGGGACAATTTCCGCGGATGGCGAGAGCGCCGCCAAACCGGCCGCTGCGGCTTCCTCCGCTCCGGCGAAAAAGGAATCGGCTCCAGCCAAAGCTTCCGCCCCAGCTGCTGAAGTCAAGGCGGCCGCCCCGGTCGTACAACCTCCGGTCTCGCAGTCTCCCATTTCACAACCCCAGGCTTCCCACGAGGAAGAAGACCACGCTCGCTCTTCCCCGTTGGTCCGCAAAATCGCTCGTGAGCACAACATCAATCTGGCGCAGGTTTCTGGCACCGGTCTGGGCGGACGCATCACCAAGCAGGACATCACCACGTTTTTGGAAAAAGGCCAGCCCAGTGTCTCGGCCGCCGCTGCGCCCGCTCCTTCGGCGAGGCCGGATGCAGGCACGCCGGCCCCGGCCGCGATTCCCGGCGACCTGGTGCCTATGACCCAGATGCGCAAGATCATTGCCCATCGCATGATCGAGTCGCGCCGCACCAGCGCCCACGTTCATTGCATGTTTGAGGTGGATTTGACGCGCGTCGTTCAGTTGCGCAACAAAACCAAGTCTGCCTTTGAAAAACGCAATGGCGCTCGCCTCACCTTCATGCCGTTTTTCACGCGCGCCGCCATTATTGCCCTGCAGCAGTTTCCCATCGTGAACGCGTCCCTTGAAGGCGAGAGTATTCGCTACCATCGTCACGTCAACGTTGGAATCGCGGTGGCGCTGGACTGGGGCTTGATCGTGCCGGTGCTGAAGAACGCCGACGAGCTCAACTTCCTGGGCTTGCAGCGCGGTATCAGCGATCTGGGTGAGCGCGCGCGCAACAAGAAACTCAAGCCGGACGAAGTTGAAGGCTCGACCTTCACCATTACCAACCCCGGCCAGTTTGGAGCCGTCTTCGGATTGCCCATCATCAACCAGCCCAACTCCGCCATCATGGGCGTGGGCGGCATTACCAAGTCTCCGGTGGTGGTGACCGACGACGACGGCAACGACTCGATCGCCGTTCGTTCCCTCGTCCATCTGACCCTGGGCTACGACCACCGCATCATCGACGGCGCGGTCGCAGACCAGTTCATGGCCCAGGTCAAAAAGACGCTCGAGAACTGGGCTGAAGAAGTCGGCTGATCTACGGCTGACTGGGTTTGGCCCATGTGGAAGCATTCAAGCACATAACAGTGCCGTCAATCACAGCACTCAGCCCTTGCTTGAATTTTTCCGGATCGATGATGTGACGCGAAGTCACAGCATCGGTTAGTTGCAAGGCGGCGGATACGAATGACATCGCCGCACTCTTCTTTTCCTCGCCCGAGCGGCTGCCAAATAACCCCTCGCTAACCGTAGAGGTGGTTGGCGTCTGCGCTGACGAGGTGCCGAACAACACGCTGACACACGCCAGCAAATAGAAAAGCCGCCCCCATGGGCGGCGGTGTGCGTCGAACATGCTTCCTCCCTTGCTGAGTTTCAAGGCGGACCATTCCCCGAAGAGAACGAGCCCGCCTAACGATGTCTTGGATTTATTCTGAGAAAAATGTAACGGACAACTGGGAACTGGCAGCCGGGAACTGGCTTTCTATTCCCCCGCCTTTACCTGGTGATCCAGAAACCTCTCCACGCTGCGCAAATACACATCGGCGAAATCCACCACGGGGCGTTCTTTCTCGATCAAATCCTTTGCCGCGTCCGGTGCCCAACCCAGAGAACACAATACCGCCAGCGTCATCATCGGCGCCCGGTGCACCCCAGCCGCGCAGTGGATGAAAAGCTTCGTCCCGTACTGGCTGAGCGCTTCGGTCGCGAATTCCACTCCCCGCTGAAAAACCTCCGGGGGCTTGGGTTGAAAATCATCATCAATGGGATTCCACAGCACTTCGATCTTATGCGGCCCTGCCAGCCGGGTATCGTCAAATTCGATCTGCATGTCGATGATGTGAGTTACGCCCGCACGCGCGACTGCCGCCATGTTCTCGGCTATCCAGATTCCGCCACCGACCGCAATCCGGCCGGTCACCCATGTCATGTCCATCCTGAAAGCCCCAGGCCGAAAACGCTCAAGCGCCACCGACAGTCCTGTCTGCGCTCCGGTTCGGCTGCTCAAGGCCGCGGACAAATGAACCGATGTCTGCGACCAACGACTAGTTGCCGTTGCCCAACCACTGGCTTTCATTCTAAGTCATCCCCGACGGAAGCAGTCTGCTGCCCTGAATCTTTCGTAACACCTGGTTCCGATATTGGAGCGTCGGCCAGACCCAATCTCCGCAGAAGAATCGCGGCCAGCGAATCCTGTGCGGGCGCGTCGTTGGTCAAGGTCGCCGGATAAAGTCCGATCATCTCGAAAAGGTACTTCATTCCCAGGTAGTGGCCATTGGCCACCTCTTCGATCGTGTACTCGACCATGCCTAAGGCCCCGTTTCCCACGAGTTCCTCGATCTGCCGCCGGATCTCCGCTAAGTCTGGCGGCTCTCGTGGTACGGCCTTTGCCAGCGCAGGCCCTTTCACGCTGGTCATTCCCGTTCGCGTTTTTGCCTTTTTCATTCCTGCTCTAGCCCCGTTTGTTTTTTCGCCAAAAAGAAAAGGGCGCGCTCGGTAGCGCGCCCACAAGCTTTCTTGATCTCTGAATTTAGAATAGCAAATCGAGTACGACAAATGGGACATGCGATAGCAAATTTTATTCCTCCTGTATAGAAGCACTTACAGGAGTTTCTTCGATTCTGCCCTCTTGACAGTTTTTTGCCCGCGCTCCGTCGGTCACGGGCAGCCGGACCAACAAACCAGCTTCCAGAAAGATTTCTGTCAGCTGGTCCACGGCCTCCGGAAAGCGCCGCCCTACGGTACGCCGCCAGCAGCCCAGCAGACGAGCTGTTTCATTTTGCGTGTAGTCCTGGAGCGCGATCTTCGCAATCAGCTTGCGTTCGAACTCGCCCAGTTGTTCCAGACCGCGCGCCACATCGTGTACGAAGATCACTGCATCTTCAAATGTGCCGCAGTGATAGGAAGTCACCCGAGTGCGAAAGAACTCCCGGCCCAGGAGCGATGGCAGTCGTCCTACTTCCACCGACATGCGTTGATAGCGTTTCAGCATGCCGACGGTTCGCTCCCGGTACAACCATAAGTCGGGATCGATCCCGCTCTCGTGCGTTACCTCGCTCCCTCGTGACCGGAACGCAGGCCGCGTACTCGCACGCTGCGGATGCAATGCTTCGGCGGCCACCCCCCGGGCCCCATGAACCGCAGCGTCGGACTGAAAGCAGGGAATCGCGGTCATGCCGTTCCTCCTTTTCCGCAAAAGGGCGAGAGACTCCCCGGCTGCGCCTTGACCTCGATCTTGTGGTTGCCCGGTAAGCGCGGCCTGCTGACTACGTGGCGCGGCGAAGGCAAGTCCAGCATTTCCAGGTCGCACGGAGCGCAATAGATCTCCTGCGTGCCGCGAAGTCGCAACCACAGGGCCCCACAACGTTCGCAATACTTGAGTTCCAGCTGAATTACTTCCGGATCTTCGATGTTCATGATTGCCTCCACACTCTTTGCCTTCAGCGGTCAGCCGCCAAAGATTGTGAGCAAAATAAAAAAGCCCTGCGCCGATTGCTCGGTCACAGGGCTCGTTTCTCTTACGATGGCCTGTTTCGATTATTTAGTTATGAGTGCCTGTAGCGTTGAGATGGGGAACTATCGGTCCAACCAGACCTAGTAAGCCGTCGGCTGCCGGAAATAGCCCTCCTCATAGCCGGACTTCAGCACGCGGCCATTCTGCACCACGACGCTGAGCCGGCCCGTAAAGTGGAGCTGCCGCAATAGCCGCTCCATGGCGGATGAGAGCATTTCCGCGGTCCGCACCTTGCGGCGGAATTCCACGAAATTGTTCTCTTCACTTTCGGATTGTGGGTCGCTTCCCATAACCTGTTCTCTTGACTATGAAATTCCCCCTCAAACAAATTCCTATACAAGGCGCTCATCGTATAGCTCCTAATATTTCCAAGTCAAGAAGATGATTATGCACTTGACACAGATGGCCGTCAAGCATAAAATTGCCTCATGATGGATTTTCGGAATGAGCGAGTTAAGGCCATCAAAATAGAACTCGCGGCGATCCAAGACTCCGAAGCCTTGTACAGGCGCACAACTGAGCACTCCGCGATTGATAATGCGGCACACAAAGCCCGCCGTGAAGCATTGGAGCAGATCAAACGGGAGCTTGCTGACCTGTCCAAAAGGAAACCCCAATGAAGCTGATAGACGTCACCAAAGCGTTTTCCTCTGACGAGAAGTGCTTGGCTTATCTCGAAGCCTCACGCTGGCCCGATGGCGTGCGCTGCCCCACATGCGGAGCCAAGGAAATCTCGCGCATTACCCGCGTCTCCAAAACCAAGAACGTCAGGACCCAGCTATACCAGTGTTTGGAGAAGTCTTGCAAGGTGCAATTCTCCGCCACTGAGGGAACGATCTTCCACAAGTCCCATCTGCCCCTGAGCAAGTGGTACATGGCGATTGCTCTGCTGGTGGACGCCAAGAAGTCTATGAGCGCCCTGCAACTCTCTCGGCATCTGGACTGCAATTACCGCACAGCGTGGTATCTGGCCCACAGAATCAGGGAGGCCATGGTGGATACCAATGCCCCAAAGCTGACAGGCGTTGTTGAAATCGATGAGACCTACATCGGTGGAAAACAACGCGGCCACAAAGCGAAGCGCAAAAACAAAGACGTGGTAATCGGAGTTCGTGAACGTGGCGGCGAAGTCCGGCTGGTCCACACGAAAGACGCCACAGCGGAATCACTCTGGGAAGTGGCGAACAAGCACATTGCGTCCGACGCCAAGGCCATCATGACCGACGAGAACCCAGGCTATAACTTCCGGCTTACTCGGCTCCATAACGTGCGCCATGCCCGCATCAAGCACAAGGATCATGTGTACGTGAAAGGCGACGTTCACACGAACACCGTGGAATCGGCCTTCTCCCTGCTCAAGCGTGGGCTGATAGGGTCATTCCATCAGGTCTCAATAAAGCACTTGCAGCGGTATCTAAACGAGTTCGGCTACAGGTTCAATCGCAGGGAAGATGCAGACCTGTTCGAGCAGACTGTAAGCCGGATGGCGGGAGTCAAACCGATGCCGTATTCAAAGCTGGTAGAGGAAACCGCCTTCACGCCTTTCGTGCGGCCTTCTTAGTTCGGCGCTTCTTTGTGGGCTTAGTCTCAGAGCGCTTTTGCGGCTCTGCGTTTATCAGCCTACTGAGAAGAGAATCAAACTTTTGCTTGCTAACCTTCACGCCAAGAATCTCCTTAGTAACCGGCTTTTGCCCAACTCTCGGTGCAATTTCCACAGGCATATCGAATTTGCACGCTTGACAGTGGAGCGCTCACGGTATCAAGCTATTCCGAGATTCCAAATAATAAAGGCGGCCCAGTGTAGGCCGCCAAATTGAATCGCAAATCCGCTTAACAAGAAGCGGGAACCTTTTTCAGATGCAGGCTGATATTCATTCTGCCTCCCGCCCCTTGTCAAGCCCAAATTATGCACAGGCTGTGAATGGTTCTGGTTCAAAGGCAGCGTTAAATACGCTGTTTACGCCGTAGGTATATCTAATTACAGCACTTAGTAACTTTAGTTCTGATACCACTGGTGTCATTGAAACCCATGGTATCACGTGATACCATGACACCATGTAGAAGCGGAAGGCCGAGCGAAGGAGAGCGTTGGAACAAGATAAACGCGGCTCGGAAGCTGGTCGAGAATGGGAATTGGGAAGCGCCCGAATCCTGGCAAACTCGACGATGATCTGCGCGAACTTGAGGAAGAGTTCGGCACTGAATGGGCAACGGATGAAGACAAGCTAGTCCTTTTTCGTGAGGCTCTTTCTGAAGTTAGGGCAGAACATTACTGCGAAACTGGCCGGCAACCGGAACAATCCAAGGAATTGAGGACCGCCGATCTGGAGATGTGGAAGTTCAAATGGCAATCCCGAAAAGGATTGCTTTGGCAAGTGCCTAATGTACATCAAGTTTTCAGTCATCGGAACTGGAGAACAAGGCCCTCTCTATATTTACTCACTTCATATTGACCGCCCTCCCTCACAGGAATAATGCATGAACAATCTGTGCATTAATTGCGGTAAGGCTGATGTGCGACCGGACACGGTTAGGCTCTCTGGAGTGGTGCGCTCAATCCCTTACCAAGTAGAGATGCAAGGCTTAAAGTGCCGTAACTGCGGACATAGCACGCTTGATGCAAAAGGGATGACAGAGTTTAGCAGGCTTCTTTCGGACAAATATCGTGCAGCACATGATCTTTTAACTAGCGAGGGAATCCTCTCTTTGAGGAATAAATTTAATGAGAGCCAAGAGCAGTTCGCCAAGCGTTGCCATATCGGAATAGCAACACTGAAGCGTATTGAAAAAGGAAAGATCCAAGACGGTGATACTGATTGGAGAATTCGAGAAAATACTAAAGTTACCGTGAAAGTGGTGACGCAGTATGTCGTCACTTCGGTAGAAAACACTGGAACGATGAACAACTTTGGCTCCTGGACGATTACTGTCCCTTCTGGAATTCACAGCGTGGACACTGCGGCTATCGTGACTGGTTCCACTCGTGAGAATCGGCCTGCCTCTAACAATGACTTTGGCTTCTGCCATCAGGAATCAATCAAGGGATACTGCTCCTCGAATGCTACTGAGCAGTGGATGCTTGGCCCTCATCGTCCATCAGCAACATCGTTAGAGTTTTTCCCAAAAATAACGCGAGGTCCTAATGCCCGATCTTAAGCCAGAACAATTGCCAACAATCAAGTCGAAAGATTTCATCAGCGTGTATAGCAATAGCGCCAATCTTGAAATTACACCGTGGGATTTTAAATTCATATTTGGTGCCCTTGAGAAGGGCGAGGATGGAAAGCCTAGAATTGAGAAGCGCGTCGAGATCATCATGTCCCCACAACATGCGAAAGCACTGCTTGGTATTTTCGGAACTCACTTGACGGAATACGAAAAGCAAGTTGGTGAGATTAAATTGCCTCAGCCACAGCAGTCGCCTGCTCAGTGATGCCTCCCTCTTTCTTGTAGAGAGGGAGGCTGACTGGTCGGTTACCAGAAGCGGTCTTATAAACCGCAGTTCCCGCGAGGAACGGTGTTCGACTCACCCAGCCTCCGCCACCCTCGCCTCACGTTATACCACCATTTCAATTCAGTGGCACAACCGTGTGCTTCCCCGCGAGGGAAATCGTTGTTACGGCTCTGCATATTGTCCCGGATACTTCTGACCTGCCCCCCATCTTTAGTCCAGGGATAATGAGACTTTCTCCGGTTTTTGTTCGCCCCACCATGCCTTTCTCTGTAGCGGGGATGGGGGTGTGGGGAAAGGGGCCGGCGTTTGAGGCCTCTTGCCCCACTTCATCCACGTAGAAGCCCGCAGCCTGCCGAGCAAACTCCATCGGGGTACGGTACTGCAAGCTGCTGTGCGGCCGCATTTCGTTGTAGTCCTGCTTCCACTGCGCGATCTTCTCCCGTGCGTCGGCCAGATTGCTGAACCAGTTCTCGTTCAGGCACTCATCGCGGAAGCGCCCGTTGAAACTCTCCACATAGCCATTCTCCATCGGTCGTCCGGGTTGGATCGTGTGCCACTGCAGGCCCTGCTCGTAGGCCCATTGATCGACCGCGCGGCTGACGAACTCGGGTCCGTTGTCGCTGCGGATCTGCCGCGGCAGTCCGCGTCTGTGCTTCAGTTCTTCCAGCACCCGCACCACTCGCATTCCCCCCAGCGAGGTATCGACCTCGATCGCCAGGCACTCCCGCGTGTAGTCATCCACGATGTTCAAGGTACGAAACCTCCGTCCCGAGCTGAGCGTATCGCTCATGAAGTCGACCGACCACACCTGGTTGGCGGCCACGGCTGCCGGCAGCGGCTGGCGCACCTGCTGCGCTTCCGCCCGCGCTTGCGCCGCAGCGACAGCTTCTCCTCCACGTACAGCCGGTACACCCGCTTGTGGTTCACCTGCCAGCCTTCGCGCTCCAGCAGAATCTGCAGACGGCGGTAGCCGAACCGGCGCCTGGCCTCCGCCAACTCGCGCAGCCGCACCCGCAGCTGCTGGTCCTCGCTTCTGCGCCTTCGATACGACACGTCGCACGATACAGTTCCATCAGCCCGCAGGCCCGTCGCTGGCTCAGCTCTACTTCTACCTGCATCACCAGCACCGCCTCTCGCCGCATCTGCGGGCTCACCACTTTTTTGCGACCACCGCCTTCAACGCCCGGATGTCCACCGCCTGCTCGGCCACGATGTGCTTCAGCTGCCGGTTTTCTTCCTCCAGCTGCTTCAGCCGTCTCGCCTCGCTCAATTCCATCCCGCCGTACTTGCTCTTCCACCGGTAGAAACATGCCCGCGTGATCCCGTGCCGACGGCACAGTTCTCCCGTCTCCACCCCGGCTTCGGACTCCTTCAGGATGGCGATGATCTGATCTTCGCTGAATCGACTCTTTCTCACGACTCCTCCTCTGGCCCTGGCGGGCCATCCTAAATGGAGAAGTCTCTTTTCCATATGGACTAATTTCTGGGGGGCAGGTCACTTCCACGCAGGATATTTGAAGATCGGATTCAGCTTGAAATTTGCCGGGCGCTGCGAGTCCCACTCAATTCCATCCTCAGAAACCCACAGCAAAACTCGTTTCCCATTATGTATCTGTGATGTTGGAAATATGCCGGTAACCACCATGTGGTTGGCAGTCTCGCGTTTCATTTGGAAGAGTGGAGCACCATCCCGATCTATGACCTCGAACGCATTTTCTCCAAAGTTGCGACTCAGGAATGGATTGTGAACTTTCACCACATTGTCATGTACCTCGATTGGTACGCCGTTTCCCCACGTCGTGAAACTGAATCGCAGATTATTGTCCTTGTCCACGGATAATTTGAATGGAACATCGTTGCCAATTTGAATTGGAATCGCCCCTCTCTTGATCCCGTCGATAGAAGTAGTGACAGACACGCCACCTAGGGAGACTGTCAATTCATCGGCTATTTCGTGGAATCTGCCGCCCAGTGATGGCCCGGTTTGTACCGGATTAGCTGGTTTTGGTGGCAGACGGTGTTTAGACTCCTCGGCCTTGGCTTCTGGCTGCGGCGGTGGCGTTGTGGATGACGGGGCTACACTGGTGGGCACTGGCATGGTTTTGTAGTGCGTTGCGAGTTCATCCAAACCCTTCCTGATAGAGGCAAGATAGAGAATGGATATAACGCCGCCAACCAAGAATGCGTAGATCCAAATCATTCGCGGACTCTTTTTAGCTTTAGCTGCAACGCGGCTCTTGACCCACTCAGACTCAAGGCCAAATTCCCACGTGAAATGCCAAATTACGCCCAGCGTGACCCATGGGATGACAGCATCAAACAGGTCAGGATACCTCACGAACAGCCACCCCAACAGGATGGGGAGCAAAATGACCTCAGCCACCAAAACCCGAAACTTACGCACGACGACCTCCGTCTATTCAAGATGCTAGTCTTGAAGACGGTTCGCATTTTACACTCCTTCTGTGTCAAATGCATAATCATCGTCAAGAAAATATTTCCTGTGAGATGTTCTTGACGCGAGTTGATTAGCAATATGCTATACATGCGGTGCTATACTTTGGGCATGAAGTTCCGGGCACTGCAGGAAAATCTGCGCAAAGCTCTGTGGGAGCGCATCGAGGAAGGTGAACTGACGGGCCTGCGTCTGGCCCGGGAGACTGGTTTCAAGCAGGCGCACATTTCCAATTTCCTTAACCGGAAGCGGGGCCTGAGCGTCGAGGGCATGGACAAAGTGCTGAACGTCCAGCGCCTCTCCATCCTGGATCTCCTCGATCCCAGCGAAATCAATAAACGGGCCAGCATCACGCCTCCCAGCGACGATGACTTTGACAACGTCCTGCTGGTGGAGGGCGCGGTGGCCGCGCGCCAGCCTCTCATCATGAGCATGAAGGTAAAGGACATTCTGAAGCTGAAGCGAAGCTTTCTGCGCAAGTTGCGGCCTGAAATCGAGGGCGACCGCGCAGAGTGGGAGCGTTTTGTGCTTATCCGGGCCGACGGCCGCGAGGGCATGAGCATGTATCCGCGCCTTCTCCCCGGGGCGACGGTCCTGATTGACCGCCATTACAACTCACTCAAGCCTTATCGCAAGGGAGAATCCAATATGTATGCCGTGGCCCGCGGCGGCGGGTGCACCCTCAAATATGTGGAAGTCGCCGGGAATCATCTGGTCCTGCGCCCCCACAACCAGGCCTATCCGGTGGAAGTGATGGCCATGGAGCAAGGCAAGAAAGTCCATGACTACCTGGTGGGGCGCATCTGCTATGTAGGAATTGAGACCTAGCCGGAACGGTGGCGGCGATTCGCCCGCTAGTCCCGCGACGGCCAGTCGCGCAAAACTCCTTCCAACGATTTAACCGCACTTTCGAGAATGCTCAGTTCTTGCCGGTTCAGCCGGTCAAGATGGCGGGCCAGATATTCGATCCGGCGCCGCCGGCCTTCGTGCAGCAGGCGCTCGCCACTCGGAGTGGCGTGGATCCTCACCCGGCGGGCGTCCTTGGCATCTGCTTTCCGTTCTGCCAACCGGCTTCGCTCCAGTCCGGTCACGATGCGGCTCATGGTCGGAGGTTTCACCTGTTCCGCCGCCGCTAATTGCCCCAGCGTCATGGGCCCTCCCCCGAAAACCAGTACCGACAAAGCCGAGAGCCGGGCCGGGCCTTCGCCACTGGCGGCATCCTGCTTGCGGACCTGGCGCAGCAAATGGATCGCCGCCGAATGCAGCCGGTCGGCTATGGCGGCCGCCTCCGGAGGGATGCGCTTTTTTCGCTTGCCTTCTTTCATGAAATATAGTTAGCTATGCTAACAATCTTTGCTGGAGGCTGATAGATATGACTGCTGCTCCTGTTTCCCCTGGGATATCGCGTATCGGCCAGATCGCAATCAACGTACACGACGTTGACCGGGCCATCACATTTTACCGTGACGTTCTCGGTCTGCCTCTGCTGTTCACCGCCGGGGCCCTGGCTTTCTTCGATTGCGGCGGCGTTCGCCTCATGCTGAGCCGCCCCGAAAAGCCCGAGTTCGACCATCCCAGTTCGATCCTGTACTTTACTGTACCCGACATCGTAAGTGCACACCGGCAAATGCTAAGCGCCGGAGCGCCCTTCGAAGACACGCCTCATTTGATCGCGAAAATGCCTACCCACGATCTGTGGATGACTCATTTCCGCGATCCCGAACAGAACCTGCTGGCTCTGATGTGTGAGATGCCAAAGGCAGCGTAGCGCACGCCACGCGGATTGCGGCCTGCCCTCGAATGGACCGGGCTTCCGATCCAGCGCCGTGAATGTTTCACCGCGAATCTAGAGGCCATCTCACAAATGCTGGGAACCATCGTGGAAGGGCAGGGCTTCGAGCCGTGCCATCGGAGGCCGTAGTTCGCGGCTTTAGCCGCTGGGGTTTGCCCTTCCGTGGGGCCGACCTTTAGAAATTGAAGACCAGCCCTGCTGGGGGTTCCGCCATGTGTCCCCAGCTGCCGGTAGAGAAGCCGGGTATGTTGAAGTCGGGCGCCTTGTAAATAAGGCCCCGATACTGCAAGCGCACGCCGACTCCGCCAAACAATCTGTAGTCAACTCCCGCGCCGTACAGGAAGGCTCCCCTGGCTTGGGTTTCCGCGGCGAAGAATGAGTTATTGAAAGTATTCGTCGGGCTGAAAATCAGCGCTCCACCTCCGGCCAGAACGAACGGGCTTAACCGGGCCGATTTGAGCGGTGTAAATACATAAGCGCCCGTCATTTCGTGCACATTGCTTTGAATGTTGGACGCGCCGAACGGGTTCGTGAAGAAATAGTTCTGATCGTTTCGGGTGTATCCATAATTAAATTCCGCCGCGCTCTTCGAACTGAGCGCATAGCGATAGCTGGCCAGAAATCCAGCCGACTGGGAAGGAGTCTGCGTAACTCCCTGACCATCCGACTCTTTACTGAAGTCTCCGTCACGCTGGCGCTCTTGGGAACGACTGTCCTGCGCCAACGATAGAGAAACGAAAAGGAACAAAGCGACTACGGGGCCCACTTTCCTGAACATGATTCTCCTCGCACTGATTTATGAACCCGCCGTACTGCGGGGGCCGACTGAGCCGGCAGAATTCGGCGGAAATTTTGGTTACGCTGAATGGGATGCAGGGCGGGAAGTGTGACGCGGTAAAGATTCCGTAAGCGTGAGTAAAAGTCTGTGCTCGATGATGGAAAAAAGGGAGCCTCTGCTCCCGGCAACTCTTGCGGGCGACGCAAAAGAGCTGACGGACTCAGAGGCTTGGGAGAAAACTTTATTTCGGACGTCGGACTCTGGACCTTGGCTTCAGACCTTGGTCTTGACGCCCGAGGGCTGCTGTCCGACGTCGCCTTTACTGCTGACTGTCGCCGGGGGGAGGAGCCGGAGGAGCGTTCTCGCCACCCTTATTCCATTGCCGCATCTGGCCGCGCTGCTCTTCGCGCATCTTGTCGAAATTCTTCTGTTGATCTTCGTTCAGCACACTCTTGATCTGAGCATCAGAACTTTGCCGAAGCTCCTGCATCTTGCCGAACCGATCCTGGCGTGACAACGAAGAGTCACCATGAATCTGCTCCATCTTGGTGCGTTGGTCCTCGAGGATGGGCTTCAGTTTCGCCTGCTGGTCATCGCTCAGTTTCAACTTCTTGGTCAAATGCTTGAGTTGATCGTCCACGCTCGGCATCTGACGGCCGCCCATGCCATGCCCCATTGCCTGGCCTGACGGCGGCGGGGGTGGCGGTGTCTCTTGCTGGTCCTGGCCAAAAGCATTGCCGACCGCGAAGGGCAAGCTAAGCAGCGCCGCCAGCGCTGCCGTAGCAAGGAGAGACCTGCGCTGGCTCCGCTTGATACAAGGTCCCTGGGGGATTGTTGAATTCCGCATGTGAGTACTCTCCAATTCTCAATTCCTGACTTTCAGGAGCTTTCCGCTCCCGGAGAAAAATCTCTCTGGTAGTTAGAACACTTCACCCTCAGCACTGGAGTAAAGACTTGGTAAAGTCACGTAAAAGTTCGTAAAGAAAAATTCAGTCGTCAGTCGTCGGTCGTCAGTATTCAACTCTCTCGCTATCCAAGCTGACGACTGAAGACGGACGACCGACGACTGTTTTACAAGACTTTACCCGCCTTGACGCACTCTTTACTCAACCACAGCAACTCCGTATCGCTGGCCTGGCATCAGTCGGTCTTTAGCGCGCAGCTTCAAACCGCGCGCAATTCCAATAACTTTAACGCGAAGGGGTGAAGTCGTGGGACGAATCTCGCGGTTGATGTCGTTGTGTGCTGGCGTTCTGTCTCTGGCGACAATACTTTTCATCGCAGGTTGCGGAGGAGGCGGCAGCACTCGCTTCCGGTTCATGAATGCCGTTCCGGACGAAGCCAGCCTAAATGTGTTGGTGGACAACACTTCAGTATCGAGCGATCTTGCTTATGGCACCAGCACGGGCTACCAGTCCATAAAATCGGGCTCGCATCAGGTTGCGATTGAGCCTGCCGGAGCCAGCAATACGCTGCTGCAGCAGTCCATCAGTTTTGCCTCCGGTTCGGACACTACCGTCATGGCTTACAACTTTTCTTCCAACATCGCGAACCTTGTGCTTGTTGATGACAACTCAGCGCCAACTTCCGGGGACTTCAAGATTCGCATCGTGAATGCGGCGCCAGGACTAGGCCCCGCCGATGTCTACATCGTGGCCCCGGCCACCGATTTGACTACGGTCAGTCCTACCGTGAGCAATCTAGCCTTTGGGGCGGCGGCAGGGTACCAGTCATTAACTGCAGGCAGCTATGAGGTGGTGCTCACGCCTGTAGGTGAGAAATTCGCTGCGGTCGATACCGGTTCTCTGACCTTCGCCGCCGGCCAGGTGCGAACGTTCGTAGGCCTGAACAGTCCGTCGGGCTTTACCGATACCATCTTGCAGGATGTGAACTGATCTGCATCGCCGCGCGAAGGTTTGAAAGCGGAGTCAGAAGGGGAAGTGGATCATGGGATCCACTTCCTCAGGTTCTCACCCCAGGTAATCGGCACAGGTGAGAATCGGCCAGGACATGCCTTTAAAGTCGTGGAAGTTTACTTCGACGCGTCACCGCGTTTCGTACTGCTGTTTCGGCTCAATTTGACGGAATCCTCCACCGGGGATGGTTTCACGGGTGGTTTCGAGGCTGGCTTTGGTGCCGCTCGGCTCCGGATGCTTTCGGCTTGGTCTTGCGTCGCCGCATTGTTCACTGGGCTGACCATGGAAATAACTCCTCTCGCAGCCTACATCGGCAAACTTGCCTGAACCTTGAGTGGAACTTTGCCCGCGTTGGCCTGCTGACCCGCGTCCGGTCCGAAAGCCTTCTGCTATCATCAGCTTCTGGTCTTAATTCTTTTCTGCGGACAGACGAGAAGGCCGCAATTCTAAGCATAGGAGAGGCAATTTATGGAGGAAGCACCGGGCGGGGCAACGGGAGCGCGCCGCAACGAAGATATCGCGCTGGATCTCATGAAGTTTGTCGCCATGACCACCGGCTACGGCCGCACTAGTTCGTCAGGAGTCGGGTTCCAGGGCACGGGCGCGGCCGCCAAGCCGGAAGAATTTGCCGCCCATCTGCTCGAGCTGTATGGCAAGTGTCTGCAGGCGGTTGCCGGGAAAAAGTAACAGTCGCCGGATCGAACTCCAACCGTGTGATAAGCGGCTCTTACGCTTCCGTGCGAGATCCCGGTGGAGTGCAAGAACTTGCATTGAATATCCCGCAACTGGCGCAGTTTGAGACATCTGCGCCGACAGCGCGCGCTTGAGACTCGCTCATCCACTCCCATATCGCTTGCGAAAATCGTACCTTAGGCGCAAAATGTGCCTCCTGAAATTCGATCGAGGAGGTACACATGGTTGCTCAACCGGGTTCGCTGTTACGGCAGGCTTCCGGGTGGTCCATTCTCTGGGGAGTTCTGCTTATCATGTTTGGAATTGTCGCCATCAGTTCGCCTCTGCTGGCGGCTGTGGCGGTCAACGCGTTGATTGCCTGGCTCATCATTCTCGCCGGAGTGGTTCATCTGGTAGTGGCTTTCCACGGGCATGGCGCGGGCAGCCTGATCTGGAAGCTGCTGGTGGGTCTGGCTTACATCTTCATCGGCGGATATCTGCTGGTGCATCCGCTCTTGGGAGTGGCGTCGTTGACTCTGCTGTTAGCGTCGCTGTTTCTCATCGAAGGGGTACTGGATATCGTGCTCTACTTCAACCTGCGCCCGGCGCGAGGCGCGGGCTGGGTGCTGTTCGACGGCCTGGTCACGCTCGTGCTGGCGGGGTTCATCGGCATGCATTGGCCGTCCAGTTCGGCTTGGGCAATTGGCACGCTCGTGGGAGTGAGCATGATCATGAGCGGAGTTGCACGCCTGATGATGTCGCTGGCGGTGCGGCGGCTGACTGAACCCGCCACGCTGCCCAAGGCCGCGTAGCCTCGCTGCGACCGCAGTGCTCTGCTTTGCAGGATTCGAAGGGCGATCCTCGTCTGTGTCTGTTCAGACGAGGATCGCATTTTGGACTCCACCGAGGTTGAACTAGATACAGCTACCTTTAGCGACGCCCGCGCTTTGCTTTGCGGCGGGCCGGTTTTTTCGCCTTGCGCGCCGGCTTCTTCCGCGCGGCCTTTTTCTTCGCTGGCTTGCGCGCCGCTTTCTTCTTCTTGGCCGGCTTTTTCTTTGCGGCTTTCCGCGCCGGCTTTTTCTTGGCGGCTTTCTTCGGCGCTGGTTTGCGCGGCGGCTTGGGCGAACCCCCATCTCCAGAAGGTCGTGGCGGAGCTGGAGCTGGCGCGGCGGGCTCAGGTTGCGGTTCACTCATGCCCGGCGCTTCGGCTTCTTCTTCCTCTTCTTCTTCCTCGTAATCTTCTTCTAGCGAATCGCCGTAGGCGCCGCTGTCGCCAAATTCATCCATCTCGTCATCACGTGCGTAGAGTGTTTCATCTAAGGCCATTTCTCCTCCTGGTTTTGGACCGCTGGGCGCGGTCCGTTGCGCAAGCGCCGCGGTTAGGGAAATAGAAAGACAACTGAAAGACCACCGAATTGGCTGAACGGGGCGCGATTATAGCACAGCGTTTTTCGCGCAACCGGTTTCGCGGCTGTCCGCAGGATGCATATTACACCGAGCGGGCAATGTCGAATAGCGGAGCCCCTCGTATTTCACTTTAGGATTTTCCCGCAACGAAGGAGGCGCTGGAAGGGGCAAGTAGAGCCAGGATCGCGGCCGTTATTGCACGGCTTTGATGACCAGAATCATCCCCGGCCGCAGCATGGCCAGGTTGCCATTGTCTCGCTTAAGGGCCTCGACGGTGGTGTGGTGCGTGCTGGCAATCGAGGTGAGGGTCTCGCCCGGTTGCACTTTGTGATGCTGCACGGTCTTCCGGGGCGTGGGATGTAAGTCTTTATTGGATTTGGACTTAGACGTATTCTGCGATTCGCTGCCAAGGGCGTTCGGGGTTACCGGCAGATGTACATAGACGATACGCCGTCCGCGCAAGCTGTCGCCCCTGAGATGATTCCAGCGGCGGACCATGCCGGGTGGAATACTGAAATTGTCGGCTACAGTCTGCACCGTATCTCCCCGCCGAACCTTATAGCGGGTAGCGTGGCGGGCGTAGCTCGCGCCATCTTCCGTCGCCGCATGCTTGCCCGGCGGGATCGGGACAATCAGCTTGCTGTCTGGTTCGAGTACATCGCCGGTCAGTAGATGGTTTTGCTTCTCGATGGCCTGCGGGCTGGTGCGATAAGTGCGAGCGATGGACGCGACCGTGTCGCCCTCTGCCACTTCGTGGTAACGCCACCACACTCGCATCTCGGTCGGGATGGGCGCGATCGCCGCCAGGTAACGATCTTTGGTGCCGGCCGGCAGGCGCAGCTCGAACGTCTGATCTTTCGGAGTCGCCAGGCGCAGCAGACTGGGATTCAGGTCTTGCAAAGTTGCCGGCGAAACGTCGATGCACTGGGCGGCCAGGCGAAGGTCCACCGAATAATCAATCTTCACCGCATCATTAGGAACCGGTTGCTCCGGAATAATATCGTCCAGTCCGTACTGTGCCGGGTTCTTGGCCATGATGGTGACGGCCAGAATAATCGGCACATAGTTGCGCGTTTCCTTGGGCAGCACATTGCGGCGGTAAAGTTCCCAGAAGTCGGCATAGCCAGTGCGCTTGACTGCGCTCTGTACCGTGCCTGGCCCGGAATTGTAGGCGGCCATCGCCAGATACCAGTCCCCAAACTGGTTGTAGAGATCTTTCAAATGGTGGGCGGCGGCGCGCGTGGATTTCTCCGGGTCCTGACGGTCGTCAACCCACAACGTCCGTTGCAATCCGTAACCCCGTCCGCGGCCTGACATAAACTGCCACATGCCACGCGCTCCCACCCGCGACAACGCCAGGGGATGAAATCCCGATTCCGCCTGCGCCAGATAAATCAGTTCCTGGGGAACGCCCTCCTGCCGCAGCGTGCTCTCGATCATCTCGCGATAGCGTCCGCCGCGCTCCAA
The DNA here is from genome assembly GCA_963698825.1 of Terriglobia bacterium. GTDB lineage: Bacteria > Acidobacteriota > Terriglobia > Terriglobales > Acidobacteriaceae > JAIQFF01. Next base: position 325,182 of record CAVOSG010000005.1, read on the forward strand.
TGCATGTTGCAGGGTCTCGTGTCCCTTGTTCGTCGAAAAATAGTTGATGAACCCAGCCACTTGGTCAGTCAGCATGAGCGGCAGATCGGAATGGGTCGCCTTGATCTCGGCTTCGGCCCGCGCCTTGACGCCGGCATCCACCGGAGGCGTGACATCGTTGACTTCATCGATCGGCGCTGGCTCGGCCTTTTGTTGCGGACTCGGATTGTCAGATTGCAGGGCCGCCATCTCCGGGCGGTTCACGCTTTCCAGAACGCGCTCGAGTTCGTGCTGGATTCGCTCATCCGAACGGATTTCAACCGGACTCTGCAGCAACATGTCAGCGGCATGATCAAAACTGCGCTTGGCCGCTGCCAGATCTCCTGCCTTGAACTTGTCTTCTCCGGCCTGGTATTCCTTCTCAGCGTTTGCGATCAGATCAGCAACCGGATCCGTTTTAGGCTGAGGCGTCGTCTGGACTGTCGCGGGCGGGGCAGGCGTTGGATCAGGTGCCACTTTTGGAGCGGGGGCGGGAACCGAAGTAGTTATCGCCGGAGCGTTCGCCTGGGGGGCCGGGAGCTTCGCCTGGGCTTGGTCTTTATGGCAGGCCGTACCCGCCAGAAGCGGTGCCAGGCACAGCGCGGTCAACAGCTTGAGCTTCGTGATCCCCATGTTTATCTATCACTTAGACGGCGTCTTGGACGACGCCCCCGGGGGCGACCCTACCCCTTTGGGATTTCATTCGGCGCAGAGCGCTGAGATTCTGAATCGTACTCTCCCCCAATTTGACGGGTCAATGCGTAATAGGGTTTCCCCGTTACTTTAGGGATAAGCGCGGCCTGCTACTTACGAGCAGCCGCAGCCCAACAGGATTAAGACAATAGAAACCGTTACCCACCACCAACGGGTAGTTTCCGGCTTGCCTGGCAGGTTTATACTCTGCCTAGCTAGAGGTACAGGGAGACTCGGTGGACACGTGCCCGCAGTTCTTTCGTTGCCATCCCAATCTGGACGACGGTGTGAATCGCAACATCGTGGAGTCGGAGATTGAAGGCGGCGCCTTTCTTGAGGACCTCCCTGCCCGCACCATGCTGCAGATTCAGACCCAGCACCGCTGGTACACGGTCGTTCATCGCGGACAGGGCGAAGCGTGGATCTGGGGCCATCCTGCATTCTGCCCCGAGCCCGTTCTGGTGAGGATTGAAGGTTCGTCCTGGGGCGGCTCCATGCTGAAAATCGGTTTTGTCGGTCGCGGCATGCACCTGGAATTCCGCCATCCTGCGTATCGCACCCCGATCGTAACTTCGCGCATCCTGGAAATCCGCCAATGCGAACAAAAGGCATTGGAATGGGCGACGGCCGAATACAAAACCCACCCGACAAACTAGTTTGTGTGGCGCGGGCGCCCTCGCCCGCGGCCTTTGACTTGAATGTCACATACTCCCTTACCGTCTTCCCTTGACGGACTTATACCGGCTGTATAACCTGACCGGTCTTCGCACGTCTAATCCCTGGGTTCCTGGATGTACCCGTGTTTTCAGAATCTGACAGGAGAGTCATGAGCCGCAAAGCTATCGGATTGTTGTTTAGTTTGGTCTTCTTGGTTGCAAGTCTCGCTTCTGCCGCTCAGGAAGCCGCGCCTGCGCCGGGTGCCTCGAGTTCTTTGGCCGGTACGGCCGAATCGTTTCTCGCCTCCTGCCGCAGTGATCTGGACAATGGCAAGAAGCGCATTGCGGACATCAAAGCCAGCTCCGCTCCGCGCGATGCCATGACCACGCTGCAAGCCTTCGATACCGCGGTGCTGGCGATCGTTGACGCTGAAAATCGCGCTGGCCTGGCCGAGCAGGTCCATCCTTCGAAGCCCTTCCGCGATGCCGCCCAGACTTGCGAACAGGAAGTCAGCCGCGTGCTGACAGATATCTCACTGGACAAGGAAATGTACAAAGTGCTGGCGTCGCTCGATGGCGCCAGGCTCGATTCCAGCGGCACTTACTACTTGAGAACGACTCTGCGCGACTATCATCGCGCCGGCGTCGACCGCGACGATCTCACCCGGGACAAGATTCGGCAGCTTCAGGACGAACTGGTAAAAATCGGACAGCAGTTCGATGAAAATATTGCCGCGGATGTGCGCAAGCTCCAGGTCAATGCTTCCGATCTTGATGGCCTTCCAGAAGACTTCAAGCGCTCTCATCCTCCTGATGCTTCTGGCAAAGTCACGCTGACCACCGACAATACCGACTACTTTCCCTTCATGGACTATGCCAAGAGCGAGCCGGCTCGGAAGGAATTCTTTGTCCTCTACCGGCAGCGTGCTTATCCCAAGAACATCGACGTGCTGGCGCAACTGTTGCAGAAACGCTACGAACTCGCCAAGCTTCTGGGCTACCCGGACTGGGCGGCCTACCTTACCGAAGACAAGATGGTGGGCACCGAGCAGAATGCTTCGGACTTCATCGAAAAGATCACGGCGGCGGCGCAGGCCGGTACAAAACGCGACTACGACGAACTACTGGCTTACAAGAAGCATGAAGATCCGAAGGCCGAGAGTGTCAACCCATGGGACGTGGCTCATCTCACACGCGGGGCCAAGATCGAAAAATTTGGATACGACTCCCAGGCGGTACGGCCTTACTTCGAATACTCCCGGGTGCTGCAGGGAATTCTGGATATCAGCGGCCGGATGTACGGAATCACTTACAAACCGGTAACTTCGGCTCAAGTCTGGCATCCGGAGGTTACGGTCTATGACGTCTTCGAGAAAGATCGCCTTCTCGGCCGGATTTACTTCGACATGTTTCCCCGGGAAAACAAGTACAAGCATTACGCCACCTTCACGCTGGCCACCGGTAAAGATGGTGTTCGCCTTCCGGAGTACGTTCTGGTCTGCAACTTCCCCCGCGCCAGCGGCGGACCGGGCCTGATGGAACGGGACGACGTCATTACGTTCTTCCACGAGTACGGACATCTTATTCACGGCATCATGAGGGGAAACACCAAGTGGGCGCAGGGCGACCTGGAAAACGATTTCATTGAGGCGCCGTCACAGATGTTTGAGGAGTGGCCGGAAGATCCTGCGATTCTGCAGACTTTCGCACGCCACTACCAGACCAACCAGCCCATTCCAGCGGAGCTGGCGCAGAAAGCACGGGCTGCCGACGAATTCGGGCGCGCGCTCAACGTTCGTACGCAAATGTTGTATGCCGCCATCAGCCTCGATTTCTATAACCGCGATCCGCAAGGCCTCGATCAGGACAAGCTGGTAGCCCAGTTACAGGAGCGCTATACGCCCTTCAAGTACGTGGAGGGCACGCACATGCATACTGCATTCGGGCACCTCAACGGCTACTCCGCGGCTTACTACACCTACATGTGGTCGCTGGTCATCGCCAAAGACATGTTCACCCAATTTAAAAAAGATGGACTGCTCAATCCCGAAGTCGCCGCCAGATACCGCAACTCGGTCCTCGGGGCCAGCGGTACGAAGCCCGCCGCCGAAATGGTGCGTGATTTTCTGGGCCGCCCCTATTCGTTCCAGGCCTACGCCGACTGGCTGAACGGGAAATAGAGAACATTGTTGGCCTTTGGTCGTCGGCCAACAAAAAACGCAGCCACGGATTTCACGGATTCACGCGGATAAGGCAACTATAAAAAAGATCTTATCCGTGAAAATCCGTGAAATCCGTGGCCGATGTTTTGCCAACGACCAACAACCAAAGACCAACGACCAACGACGCCTTTATTTCCGAGAATAAGCCCGCGCATACACCGGCATCGGCGTCTTAGGATCGAGGCGTGGATCGTTGATGGGCGGCCCCGCGACCATCTCCAGCGGAATCACGCCGGCCCAGGTCGGGAACGAATAATCTTCTTCGTCGTCAATCGGAGGCCCTAGCCGCACCTTTGCCGAGAACTCCTCGATCGGCAGCCGCATCACCAGGGTTTGTTTGAGTTCCTTCTCATTGGGCTGACGCGATTCCGCCCAGCGTCCCGGCAGAATGTGCTCCGAGAGCAACCTCAGGGCTTCCAGTTTTTCGCTTGCATCCTGCACCGCTACCGCCGTGCCTAGGACGACCACCGACCGGTAATTCATCGAGTGATTGAAGATCGATCGCGCCAGTACCAGGCCTTCCAGCAAAGTCACGGTCAGGCACACCGGAACGCCCTTGTCGAGATTGCGTAGCATGCGGCTCGCCGCTGAACCGTGAATGTAAAGGTTGTCGCCCGTTCGTCCGTAGGCGGTGGGAATGACAAACGGTTGACCGTCGAGCACAAACCCGACATGGCAGATGAAACCTTCGTCGAGAATCTCGTAAGCGGCCGCGCGCTCATAAACTCCACGATGGGCCTCGCGGACCACACGAGTCCGCGCCGTGGGTACATGGGTTTCAGACATTGGGAGGAAACTCCGGCAAACGCCAAGAATAGAAGGAAAGTGTAGCAGACGTCGGACTCCGGACATCAGACCGCGGACGCCAGCCTTCAGAGCTTAGCCACGATCTGACTTTGAAGTCGAAGTTTGAGGTCCGACGTCCGCTCTACCAGGTCAGCTTCAGCGCGAACTGCAGTTGCCGTGGATCGAACGCAGCGGTCGGAGTTTGCCCACTGTTCCACAACGGGTTCACGTCCGACACGTTAAAGCGGTTGATAAAGTTGAAGGCGTCCACGATCCCTTCCATTGCGAACCGCTCCCCGAAAGGAATGCGTTTGGAGACGCGAATATCGGTGAACAGGTTATAGGGCCGGGTGCCTGCATTGCGCCCCAGGTTGCCGTCCAGGGTGCCATTCAGCCAAGGCAAGCTGGCATCAGGTATCCGGCTAGGGGAGAACTTTGACGGGGCCGCGGTATCGCCGCAGCTGTCCGTGGCATTTGCCGCGGAAACATTAGGCCGGTCGGTTGGGGTGCTGAAAATCGAAGTTGCGGTCGTCTCCGCTGATGATGTTGAACGGGCGTCCAGATGCCACCTCGAAAATAGGCGCAAGCGTCCAGTTCGAGAAGAACTTGCTGACGAACCCGTCCCCGTTGAGTTTGCCACTCTGATACACGCCGCTCAACACAAAGCGATGGCGCTGGTCAAAGGAGGAGTTCGAGCGTTCGGCTGCCAGGAATATAGTTGTCTTGCGGCTCCAGCGGCGATTGCAGATCGGTGGAGTCGTCGATGGCGTGCGACCAGGTGTACGACCCCAGAAATTCGTAGTGTTGGCCGAAACGCTTGCGCAGGTTGGCTGTAAGTCCGTGGTAAACCGAACTCCCATTCGAAAAATTGGCTGTGCATATCGCTAAAGGGAACGCACCCGCTCAGCGTAGTGGGGTCACATGCTGCGCTGAGACCGTCCTGCCGGATGATCTGCTGCGCCAGTGTCACGCATCCGGCTGCGGGTGACAGCAGCAAAGCCTGACCCAGCGCGGGATTCAAGCCGGAGGGACGGAAGAAGTTCGCCAGCGCCGCGGCTACCCACGGCTGCCCAGTGCTGAGGTTGACTCCGCAAGGTGTTCCCGCCGCGCCCACTCCTTCAGGACCCAATGTTGCAGCCCCCGAAGCGGGATCGCCCAGTGCCACTCTCCAGTTGGCCAGTAGCGGTCCCGGCTTTACAGCGTTGGCGTTAATGGGCCGGTTCAGATGACGCCCGCCGTTGAAGTTGTACGCCAGGCTGAACGACAGATCGTGACCGAGGTCCTGTTCGAAAGTCAGATTCGCCTGGTGAGAGACAGCGTACTGAAAGTTCTTCGACGTGGGGAAACTGAAAGGCAAGAAGGACAGCGGTAAAGGCGCAGCCGGATTCAGAAATCCTGGCCCACAAAAATCGAAGGCGCATTCGGAGCGGGATTGAAACGCTGCTGATTGGGCATAGTAGAGGAACGTCCCGGCAGAGCTGGCCATGCAATACCCTGAAAGACGTTCGTGGCATTCAGGTTTGAGAGCGTTGCGTTACAACCGCCCGTGGGCTCCCGGTGTCAGCACCAGTTGGGCGCCTGCGAGCCGTCGGCCACATCGAATCAAAGGCCAAACCCAGCAGCGGATGGTCGTAGAACATTCCATAAGACGCGCGGACCACGCTCTTCCCGTCTTTGCGCGGATCCCAGGCCATACCCACGCGCGGCGCAAAATTATTGAAGTCACGCGGGATGCCCTGGGTAATCCCGAGGGAATTTTACCGCGAGCCTGCGAAAGCGCATTGATCGCCCTGAATGTAGGAGTGAATTCCACATCGTAGCGAACGCCGTAGATTCAGCGTCAGGTTCGGCCGGATCCGCCAGCTGTCCTGCACAAAGCCGGCGGCGGTCTTATTGCTGAATGATCGTTGGGATTGCCCATGCCTTGTATGAAATTGGCTGGAACCCCCGCACCGAATGACTGAACCGGACTGAATGCCGGGAAAGCGGAGTATTGGCTGGAGGCGCGATCGCGGGATTGTCGAAACCCAGGCTCTGTTGGAACCGAAGTTGTAAATTCCGCCGAAGTTCACGGTGAACACGGCGTGCAGCGGGAGAAATTGCTGTCCACTCCGAACTTGATGTTGTGCGTGCCGATCAACCAGGAGAAGCTGTCGGTCAACTGGTAGCGCTCCTCCGTCCGTTGCACGAAGGAAAAGGGTTCGCGGCCGAAAAACGCAAAGCCCGGAATGTTCACCGCCACGTTGATGCCGCCCGGCGCCCGCGAGAAGTCGTAGAGCAAGCCCCGGCGTGCGTATTGGAAGCGCAGCTCATTGATCTTGTTCGTGCCGATGGTCCACTGGTCCTGGCCGGCAACGTTCCAGTCGTGATAGTTCTCCAGCGAAGTCCGTGAAAAAGAGTTTTGCCCGAAATTCTGGTCTCGCCGCTTGACCTGAATGCCAGTCTGATCGTGCTTGGGCTCACTTCCGCGCGGAACATGAGCCGGTTGTTGTTGGTCAAATTGTGATCGAGGCGTAGCGAGTAAAGATCAGTACGTTGCGAAGACCGGGAAGTTCGCCTAGGAGGTCAAGACTGTTCAACGGCACGAACGACGCCGGCACAAAGCAGATCGCAGTTGGCGGCGGACACGAGGTGGGGAAACCGCTGAAGCCTCCCAAAGTTGCCGGCCACGCCCCTTTCAGCGCCATCCCGGAGGAGGATGCGGCCAGCGCCGTGTACTGTCCCACTTCCTGCGCAAAAAACGGGTTGAGAGCCTCCTGCTGCCAGCACTGCCGGATTAGTCAGAAATCCCACCTGTTGCGGCGTGAGTTGGACCGATCGGCGGCAAACGGTAGCAGAACCTGGGTGGTGTCGAACGGAACCAATCCGAAATTCGTTGGCTCCAATCGAGGAAAATCCAGTCTCCTGCCGCCGCGTGCCTTCATAGGAGAAGTAGTAAAACGTCTTGTCTTTCTTGATGGCTCCGCCGATCGCGACTCCTGCTTGCACCCGCGTGTAGGCCGGATCAGGAACGGTGCTGAAAGGATTCACCGCCTGGAAATTGCGGTTGCGCAGATAGCCGAAGACGGAGCCGTGCAAGTCATTCGCTCCCGAGCGCGTGATGATGTTCACTACCCCGCCGGAGGCGCGTCCGTACTCCGGCCGCATAGCCGTTGGTGATGATCTGAAATTCCTGCACGCCTTCCTGCGAGACGGTGGAACGAATGCCGTTGGTGGAATTGTCCATGGCGTCGGCGCCGTCCACATTTACCAGGTTGGCCCGCGCCCGCTGCCCGCTCATGTTCAGCCCGGAGGTGGGTGCGGCTCCAATGCTGGGAGCGTTATCGCGCGCCAGCCGCGAATCCGTCAGAGCGAAGTTGATGTAGTTCCGTCCGTTGATCGGGAGATTGTCAATGCGCCGCTGGTCAATCGTGTCTGTTGAAGAGGTTCGCTGGGTTTCGACCAGCTCCGCCGCCGAACTCACGTTGATCACTTCCTGCGGTGCCAGCCACGGACAAGACGATGGGAAGTTCCGCCATCTGTCCTACAGTAATGGCCACGTTCGGCACCGTCGCCGCCGCGAAGCCCGGCGCCGTCACCGTGACCGCGTACTGTGCCGGAGGCAACAACAGAATGCGATATTGGCCATCGCTGTTCTCGCTGGTGACGCGCTCCAGACCTTTGGTCTGGTCCCGTGCAGTCACGTTGGCATTGGTCACCATGCCGCCCTTCGGGTCTCTAACCGAAATATGCAGATCGCCGGTGGAGGCGCCCTGAGCAAAGCCCAAAGCCGCCAGCATCAATACCACGCATGCAACCGAGACGAGCTTTCGCGTCACCATAGAAATTATCTCCGTGGGAGAAACGACCGTAGGCAGGAATTGAACCAGCACGTTTTCAGACACTCAAACGCCGGACGGTTTTTACCTCAGGTGGGAGGACGAAATCAAGCTAAATCACTGAGGGGAATTGGCTTAGTTAGCTGAGAACGTGGAACTAGCAGGCGAGAACCGGGCTTTACTGCTTCCGTTCGATGCCGTAACTCTCATGCTTTGTAGTCTTAAGCGCCCACGCCATGCGCGGGGTGTTATGCGCGATACCGAATCGCCCCTGGGCATCGAGCAGGATCATTCCGCCGTGTCCGTTGACCCGGTCTTTCAGATAGTTAATCGCTTCCGCCGCTATCCACTCCGGCAGGCTGCCGGTCGCCACCCGATCGGCGGCCCACTTTGCCAGTACCAGCTTCATGATCGGCTCGCCCCATCCCGTGGTCGACGCAGCCGCACTCTGGTTGTCCGCGTAGCAGCCACAGCCAATCAGCGACGAGTCGCCCAGCCGTCCTGGAGCCTTGTTGAGCGTGCCGCCGGTCGATGTAGCGGCCGCAATGTTGCCGTCGCCATCCAGCGCCACCGCGCCGACGGTATCGTGAGAGATTGTCGGCGCAAACAGATCAACCTTCGCGTCCGCGGCCCGCGCCTGAAATTCCCGCAACCGCTCCACTTCGCGCGGAATGATCAGATCTTCGTTGCGGCACAGCGGGATGCCATGCTCCGCCGCGAATCGCTCCGCGCCTTCGGCCACGAAGTACACATGCGGGCTGTCGCTCAAGATCTTGCGCGCGGCGCGGATGGGATTGGCGATACGCTCCACGCAACCCACGCCTCCGCCGCGCAGCGTGGCGCCGTCCATGATGAACGCATCGAGCTGTACTTTGCCGTCACGATTCAGAAAGCTGCCGCGACCGGCATCGAAGGTCTCGTCATCTTCCATGATGACCACAGCTTCTTCCACTGCGTCGAGGGCTGCTCCGCCACGTTCGAGCACGCGCCAGCCCGCAGCCATGGCGTTGCGCACGCCGTTGAGATGAGCTTCCACCATGTCATCAGGAATGGCCCAGGCGCCGCCGTGAACTACGAGAACGGGATCGTGCAAGGAGAATCCTCGGAAGAATGCTCAGGATATCAGGATGAGGTGCGGACGGCGCAGAGTGCTTGTGCGCAAAGCAAAAGCCCCGGTGGCCAACCGGGGCCTTTTGCGAGAAAGACTGGACGCCGCCTGCCAAACACCAATGAAAGAATAGTGCCTGCGCGTGCTGTCAAGCAGAAAGGCTAGGAGTCGAGTGACTGCGGAGGGCAAGGGAGTCGAACCCTTGTGGCTGGCGAAGCCACTCGAACGTTTGCAGGCATCGTCCAGTACCCACTGGCAACACCCTCCAAACGCTGCCTGCGCGACTGATTGTATTGGCCGAGAAGAGGGAAGATTGGCTCAGCGAACAAACTAATTTCGGGTCCGAGATCCGATTTGGGAAGAATCTTTACGCGGCTTGCCCGGCCTTGCGCGGGGCCGCGTCCACGCCCTCCGTCCGCGTCCAGGTATAGCGGATGCGGTGGATCACGGTGATGGTCGAGAGCACTGCAATCAGCCACAACACCGGCGCCATGCGGTTGAACAGGGCTCCGATAATCACCAGCACCAGGCGTTCCGGGCGCTCCATGAAGCCGACCCGGCAGGAGCCGATCAGCGATTCGGCGCGGGCGCGGGTGTAGCTGACCATGATGGAGCTGACCATCACGAAGGCGGTCAGGACGATATAGAAGGAACGGCCGCCGCGCGCATAAAACACCAGCAGTCCGAAGAATTGCGAAGCGTCGCTGTAGCGGTCGATGACCGAGTCAAAGAATCCGCCGAAGCGCGTCACCTGGTTGCTGGCCCGCGCCACACGTCCGTCTACCAGGTCGAAGAATCCCGAGCCAATGATGACCAGCCCGGCGTAGCGAAACATGCGCGCCTGGTTGTCGGCGTTGGCGTAGCCGAAGAGGAAGGCCGCGATCGTATTCACCACCAGGCCCAGAAAGGTGAGCACGTTGGGATTGATTCGCGCCAGAGCAAGCCAGCGGACGATCGCATCCAGCAGAACGCCGCAGCCTCGTCCGAAGGCGCTTGTCCAGGTCATGCTCACTTGGCTTCCGTCTGATCGTGGATGGTGGTCAGGACCAGAATCTCCATCTCGCGGTTGCCGTTGGGGGTGACTACGACGGCGCTGTCTCCTACTTTCTTGTTCAGCAGGGCGCGCCCGATGGGCGAACTGGTTGAGATTTTTCCCGAAGTCACGTCGGACTCTTCGCTGGTCACCAGCTTGTATTCCACTTCCGCATTCTTCGAATTGTCGTAAACCCGAACCGTTGAGCCCAGCCCAACTTTATCTTTAGGAATGTTATCCATGTTGATAAGGGCCAGTTCAGCCATGCGCGCGCCCAGCTGCCGCAACCGTGCTTTGACGAACTCCTGACGCTGTTTCGCCATGTGGTACTCGGCGTTTTCGCTGAGATCTCCCAGGGCCGCTGCTTTCTTGATTTCCTTGGGAAGCTCATGCACCAGCTCGTGTTCGAGCACGTTCATTTCTTCCTGCAATTTCCTTTTGATCTGCTCAGTCATGTGCCTGAGGATTATAAACCCGGCATTGGGGCAGGCGTCGGACCTCGGCCTCCGGACGCCGGACTTCAGACCTCGGACTTCAGCCTTCATGCGTCAGACTTCAGCCCAGTTCATGGGGGCCTTCAACAGCGAAGCTTGTAGTAACTCCTAAAACGGACCGTTCAGGGAGGTAAGCCGAGATCTAAGGTCTGACAGCCGACGCCCGTTCTTAAATTGCCTTTCTGCCCTGATTTGGGGTAAAATGAACGGGTGCAGTTCCTCATTTGCCCTGCCCTCGTGGGTGTTCCCTCATGATCAGCGGCGATTTCCACATAGGCGATAAGGTCGTCTATCCCAATCATGGCGTTGGAGTTATCGAACAAATAAGCAGCCGGACTATCGGCGAGACTGTGGAAAAGTTCTACCTTCTGAAGATCAAAGCCAGCAGCCTTAAGGTCATGGTTCCGTTCCACAACGTCAACACAGTGGGTTTGCGACGCGTGGTCAAGAACGGCGAAATCCAGAAAATCGTTGATTTTCTTACAGATGGCGAGTGCGACAACAACGCCGACTGGAAATACCGTTTTAAGGAAAACTCGGAGCGGATGCGCACCGGTTCACTCCTCGAAGTGGCTGCGGTACTAAAAGGCTTGCTCCTGCTGAACCAATCCAAGCCCCTGTCCTTCCGCGAAAAGAAGATGTTGGAGCGCGCCCGCTATCTACTGGTCAGCGAACTGGCTATGGCAAAGAACTGCGACGATGCTGTAATCGAAGAGATGCTCTCGAAGGCCCTTTCAAAGAGCAAGCTGCGCTTCCCCGAAGCCTCGGATTTTGTAGCGTAAGTCGGACCTCGGGCGTCAGACCTCGGACTTCAAGCCCACCCCGCTCAATCAACCACACCAGTGTGAGCTACGTCAGATTTTAGTGTGACGACTGCACTTGTCGCTTTGATATTGGCCTGTCATTCTCTCAGCCGGAGGCGACCAATCGTGGGAGCTTCATACCGAGATCTTAGAGTGTGGCAGCTTGCCAAGGAGCTGGTGGTACAGGTCTACGCCTGCACTCGCGCTTTCCCAAAGGAAGAGATTTACGGACTGATCAGTCAGATGCGGCGATCGTCCATCTCTGTTCCGAGCAACATCGCCGAGGGCAAAGGACGTTCCACAGATCGGGACCGCGCTGTTTTCTTCTGTCACGCGCGAGGATCTCTCCTCGAGCTCGAGACCCAGATTCTCATCGCTCAAAAGCTGGAGTATATCGTTACCCTGGAAGCAGAAAAACTGGTAGCAGACTGCGCACAGCTTGGCCGCATGTTGAACGCCTTAATTCAGTCACTAAAGAATGAGAATTTAGGAAGATTGCAGCCTGAGCTCGTTCGCAGCGCCGGACATCCGAAGTCTGAGGGCTGACGACTGACGTCCGACGTCCGCGTCTCACTCCCCCATCCACGCCCCATACGGTTTCAACGACTCGATATGGTCAAAAACGATTTTCATGGCGGCGGTGATAGGGACGGCCAGGACCAGGCCCATCGCGCCCCATAGCCATCCCCAGACCAGCAGTGCCATGGTTACCGCCAGGGGATTCAACTGCAGCCGGTTGCCCAGGAATTTTGGATAGAGTACGTTGAGCGCGATCAAGTGCAGACCCAACACGATCATCACGATAATGACCAGGTCTCCTGAGTCCATGCGTCCCATGCTGACAAAAATTGGGGGCGCCATGGCCAGCACTACGCCGAGGTAGGGAACCAGGCTCAGAAATCCGCTGATGAAACCAATGAAAGTAAAAGAAGGGCAGATTCAGGATCGCGAACGCGATGGTACTGGCCGTTCCCAGAAAGAGCCCGATCAGCAGGTTCCCCACCATAAAGCTGCGGATCATTGCGGAAATCAAACCCAGAGTGATGTACGCGGTGTTGCGGTTCTCCAGCGAGAACAGCATCACCGTGGCAGAGCGAACATGATGCTGCCAGCTCAACATGAAATAGACCAGGAAAGGGACAAATGAGGCAGCCAGCAAAGCCTGCGAAACCGAGCCGAAGCCGCGCCTCAGGAGGTCTTCCCAATCGGTGCCCGGACGCGGCTCGGCCTTGATCTGTCCGCCGGACTCGTTGCTGCTGAGCGCCTCCGCGCGCTCCCGCACTTGCGAGATCTCCTGACGAATCTGTCGCGAGTATTTCGACAAGTCCTGCACAAAAACCAGCGCTTGGTTCGAAGAGTAGTAGATCAGCCCGGTCATCACACTGAACAGCAACAGTACGGCCACGGCCGCTGCCAGACCGCGCGGAAGATGGAGCAGGATGAAGAACTCCATTACCGGCGCCAGAATGAAGGCAAACAACACAGAGACCAGCATTACGGCCAGCACCAACTCGCCCCAATAGCAAAGGCCCAGAACCGTGGCGATTCCAATTGCAGTAAATGCCCAATGCGGTTTCGGCGGTTTGGGCGGAGGCGCTGCTGGGGCCTGTACTGGAGGTCGGTCGATCTCTGCCTCGTCGATGGCCATAGGGGTATCGTAGCCTAAGAGTAAAAATGTGTGTGCGACATATAATCAGCAGGTGCCTTCCCACCAAACCGATGCCTCTGAGGCAACACGTCCGCCCCGAATCCTGGGGATGGACGTCGGCTCCAGGAGAATCGGCCTCGCTATTTCAGACCCCCTGAGCATCACAGCCCAGGGTCTGGCAACCCTGCAGCGGCAAAATAAGCGATCTGATTTCGCGCAACTGGAGCAGGTCATTCGCGAATACAAGGTGGCGGAGATCGTGATCGGCCTGCCCCTACGCATGACTGGGGCAGAAGGGACGCAAGCCGAGAAAATGCAGGCTTTCGCGGACGAAGTTCGTCGCCGCTTTCGCTTGCCGGTTCACCTCTGGGACGAACGCCTCTCCTCCGCCCAAGCCAACCGGCTCCTGCGGGAAACCGATATGTCGATCAAGCGCCGCGGAGAAGTGGTGGACCAGATGGCAGCCGTCCTCATATTGCAGTCCTGGATGGACGCAAGAAGCGGGCACTAGTTTTTGGTAGTTGGCAGAAAAATCGGCCACGGATCTCCACGGATCAATCTGAGTTTCTTGTTTCCCATATCCGTGTAAATCCGTGCAGATCGGTGGCCGCAGTCCCGGCCAGCTGCCAAAGGCCAATGACCAACGACGAAAGACCAACGACCAAAGGACCAAAGACCAACAACCCGTCTTCATCTAAAATATTTCTAATTTGCGTAAGCTTCTGACATTTCTGCTGTTGGCCGTTCTTGGAATCGGCGGCTGGATGGCGTGGGCGCTCTGGCTGCCCGTTACGCCACCCGGTCAGAAGTTTGTCATGTTGCGGCCGGGGTACTCGACCCGCCGGATCGCGGCTGAACTCGAGTCGGCGGGAGTGATCCGCAGCCGCCTGGCCTTTGTCCTGTGGCATCGCTTTCACCGCAAGCAATCGCTGAAAGCAGGCGAGTACCTCTTCGACAAGACCGCGAGAGTCGTGGAGGTTCACGACCGTCTGGTGCGCGGCGACATCTACGTGCATACGGTGGTGATCCCGGAAGGCTTCACCATGTTCGATATCGCGCAGGCCATACAAGAGGCCGGCCTGGGATCGAGCCAGGACTTCCTCGATGTGGCGCGATCCGACGTCACACTGATTTCAGATCTCGCGCCTGACGCGAAAAGCCTGGAGGGGTATCTCTTCCCCAATACCTACGAGTTCACGCGCACGCAGAGTATGAAAGACATCGCCTCCGCCATGGTAAGGCAGTTCCGCCAGGTGGCCGAACAGGTCGGGCTCATTGGGCATGGGCAGGGAAGCGACGTGCAGGAAGTTCCGAAAGACGTGCAGAGAGCGGTGATCATGGCCTCCATCATCGAGAAGGAAACTGCCGTTCCCGAGGAGCGCTCCGTAGTAGCCAGCGTGTATTACAACCGCCTGGCACGGAACATCGCTCTACAGGCCGATCCCAGCGTGATCTATGCCGAGCTGCTCAACGGGAATTATTCCGGGGCGCTGCACCATTCCGACATGCATTTTCAGTCTGAGTACAACACTTACACTCATCCGGGGCTTCCACCCGGGCCCATCGGAAATCCCGGCCGCACTTCTCTGGAAGCGGCCCTGCATCCGGCGCAGACGGACTACTACTATTTTGTGAGCGATGGCAACGGCCATCATCGCTTCTCCCGCAGCCTCGAGGAACACAACCAGAATGTGGCCAAACTGCGCGCCGCCGTACAGAGAAAATAGTATCTTCTAATGCCGTCAGGGTGCTTATCTGACCACCCCCAAGCCCCGGGACGGACTAGTATTCGCATATACTTATCAGAGTGGTGAACCCAACTGCCGCCTGAAGAATCCAATCCAGTCTCAATGCACATATTTTCGCGCTATCGGGTAGTGTTCGTTCTGCTGGCCAGCTTTTCCCTGACCGGGTGTCTGTTCCGCTCGCGCCGGGTCGAGAGGCAAATCAGCACAGCCCCTCTGAAATCGGCCACCCAGGCGGAATTGATCGAGTACCTCAACCAGCAGGCCGCCAAAATCAAGAGTTTGCAGGCCACCGTGGATATTGACACCTCGGTGGGCGGGGTCAACAAGGGCAAGGTCATCGACTACCAGCAGATTCGGGGCTATATCCTGGCCCGCAACCCGGCGATGTTGCGGATGATTGGGTTGCTACCCATTGTGCGCAATAAGGCCTTTGACATGGTCAGCGATGGGCGCGACTTCAAGCTTTGGATCCCGCCCAAGAACCGCTTCGTGATCGGTCGCAATGACATCGAGACCCACAACCCGCAACAGCCGATGGAGAATCTGCGCCCTCAGCACATCTACGAAGCCCTGATTCTGCGGGAGATTGATCCGCAGAGCGAAATCGCAGTCATGCAGAACAGCTTCGAAATCGTGACCGACGCCAAGAACCATCATGTGCAACAGGCCGACTACGAAATTGAGGTGATCCGCAGAGGCGAGCGCGGCTGGTTCCTGTCCCGCAAGATCGTCTTCAGCCGGACCGATCTGTTGCCCCATCGTCAATACATTTACGATCAGGACGGAAACCTGGCTACGGACTCGCGCTACGAAGGCTACAAGGACCACGAAGGGTTGATGTTTCCTTCCCAGATTGAAATCTGGAGGCCGCTCGAAGAGTACGACATCACCCTGACCATCCTTAAGCTGCAATTGAATGAGCGCCTGGCCGACGACAAGTTCGCCTTGGACCAACCCGCCGGAGCACAGGTCGTGCATCTGGACCAGCCCCAGGCCAGCCAGGTGAACGGCACAGATCCGAAGTAGCGATCCAGCAGTTGGCGACTAGCAATTGGCACGCCAGGCTAACTAGAAGCTAGAAGCTGGAAGCTGCAGTGATGGGCTGACGACCGACGACTGAATACTGACGACTGCAATGATGAACAAAATGATCGTCGCCAACCTGGTGCACCGGCCCATCCGGTCGCTGATCAGCATTGTGGCCATTGCCCTGGAAGTGACGCTGATCCTGCTGATCGTGGGACTGTGCTATGGAATCATGAATGACACCCGGCAGCGGCAGGCCGGGATGGGAGCCGATGTCGTGGTGCTACCTCCGGGGACATCCGTAATCATGGGGCTTTCCGGTGCACCGTTATCTCTCAAGGTCGGAGATATTCTGGCGAAGCTGCCTCATGTGACGGAAGTCGCGCCCGTGGTCATGCAATTTTCCTCAGCCGGTACGCTGGAGATCGTTTGGGGCATCGATCAGAAGAGTTTCGAGCAGCTGGGCGGACCGTTTCGCTACCTCTCGGGCGGGCCGTTTCAGGACGCGTACGACGCGCTGGTGGATGACGTGTTTGCCAGGTCGCAACACGTTAAGGCCGGCGACACCATCGAACTGCTGAATCACAAATTCCGCATCGCGGGTGTGGTGGAGCACGGCCGAGGATCGCGAAAGTTTTTGCCCATGGCGACACTGCAGGACCTAATGGGTGCTCAGGGCAAAGTATCCGCGTTCTACCTGAAACTGGACAATGCCGACAATGCTTCCGCCGTAGTGGACGAAATTCTACATGTGCCGGGGATGGAGAAATACAACGTCCGCTCCATGCTCGAATACCTTTCGCTGATGACGCCGACTAGCTATCCGTATCTTTCGAGTTTCATCGAGGTGGTCATCTGGGTCTCGCTGACCATTGGGCTGATTGTGATCTTCCAGGCGATGTACACGGCGGTAATGGAGCGAACCCGGGAAATCGGGGTTTTGAAATCCATCGGAGCGTCCAAGACCTATATCGTCAATGTGATTCTGCGCGAGACCGCGTTGTTGGCGATTGCGGGAATCATCCTCGGAATTGCAATCAGCCTGTTGGCCGAGCAAGCTATCGCGCACAAGATGCCGCTAGTGAAGATCGAAGTGACGATCGGATGGATGCTGCGAGCCACGATCATCGCCATTGTGGGTGCGCTGGCCGGAGCGTTGTATCCTGCTTACAAAGCTGCCCAGAAGGATCCCATCGAGGCCCTGGCGTATGAGTAGGGCAGGCGTCGGACCGCGGACTTCAGCCATCCAACCTTGACATCCAAACTAGAAAGGTCATCCTGAGCGAAGCCGCTTCTTCGCTTGCGAAGAAGCGGAAAGTCGAAGGACCCCTATAGGCTTATCTGTGGTCGACGAAGTGCACGTTCTGCAGCGGCCCCGTAATCGACATTCGGATGTGGCCGAGAGAATGCAAGGCAGGTGAAGAAGATAGGGGTGCTTCAACTCCGGATGAGCGGCCGCAAGCGGCCACTCATCCTTCGCTCAGCATGACAGAATCTTACGGGAAGTGAAGATTGCAGCTCAGCGGAATTCTGCCCCGAGGGCTGACGCCCGAAGTCTGATCTCTAGCGCCCGACGCCCGGCTCTTCCGTTGACAATATCCTCTACCGTACGTTATCTTTAAGTCTTTAGCAGTCCTGCGGTTGCCCGCCTGGTACCCTGCGCCTTCGGCGTTGAAGTGGATACTCAGCGGTCTTCTTTGTTTTTTTAATTTTCTGGGAGACTCGTAATGTCAACCTATTTCCCCAAAGCGGGGGAAATTGTGCGCAAGTGGTACGTCGTGGATGCCTCGGGGCAGACGCTCGGCCGGCTGGCTTCGCAAGTCGCCCGCATCCTCATGGGTAAAGAGAATCCGCGTTACACAACGTTTCTCGATACCGGAGATCACGTCATCATCATCAATGCCGAGAAGGTGAAGACGACGGGAATGAAATCCGAACAGAAGGTGTACCAGCATTACACCGGATATCCGGGCGGACTGCGTACTGAGGAATTCCGCAAGCGTTTCGACCGCAAGCCCGAGTTGATTATCGAAGAGGCGATCAAACGCATGCTGCCCAAGACGAAACTGGGCGGCCACATGATCAGCAAGCTGCAGGTTTATCGCGGCGACAAGCATCCTCATGAAGCTCAGAAGCCTGAAGTGCGAGTGTTGGAGGCGGTAAAGGCTTAGGGCGGTTTCTGGTTTCCGGTTTCTAGTTTCAAAAGCAAGTACGCGAGATTTGGAATTCTTTGAAAGGTTGAGCACCGGTTGGCCGAAAGCTGACGGCTGAGTGCTGAGAGCTAAATGGCAGAGCTAGTTCAATATTACGGAACGGGACGCCGCAAGTCGGCGATCGCGCGCGTTTATCTGCGTCCAGGCAGCGGAGACTTCAAAGTCAACGGACGTCCTTTTGAGCAATATTTCGTGACTGAGTCGCAGCGCTCGAGCGCTCGGCAGCCATTGCTTTCGACCGAGACCGCGGCCACTTTCAATGTTCTGGCACGGGTCAGCGGCGGCGGAGTCAACGGCCAGGCGGACGCGGTGAAACTTGGCATTGCGCGCGCTCTGATGCTGTTCAACCTCGAGTTCCGCAAGAAGCTCAAGGCGGAAGGCATGGTCAGCCGCGATTCGCGCTCCAAGGAGCGCAAGAAGTACGGGCAGAAGGGCGCCCGGAAGCGCTTCCAATACAGCAAGCGGTAAGTGGATGGGTCCGAGCAGAACGAGATTCCTCGCTCCGCTCGGAATGACAAGGTTGTTGGGTTGGGCTTCGCTGACGACTGAAGACCGACGACTGACGACTGTTTTTTAAGGTGTTCAATTCATCCTGTGCCTCGCGGCGCGGGGCGGGAATGGCAATCGGGCGCAGCCGCAAGGCATGCAAACGATGCAGACCAAATGAGGAGGTTAATTGGCTAACATTACCATGAAGGAGTTGCTCGAAGCGGGTGTTCACTTCGGGCATCAGACCAAGCGCTGGAATCCCAAGATGAAGGAATACATCTTCGGAGAGCGCAACGGGATTTACATCATCGACCTGCAAAAGACGCTGAAGATGTTCAAGGAAGCGTCGAAGTTCGTGGCCGACCTGGCCGCGGCGGGCAAAATTGTGTTGTTCGTCGGCACCAAGCGACAGGCACAGGACGCCATCGCGGAAGAGGCCACGAAGTGCGGCGGCTTCTACGTGAACCAGCGCTGGCTGGGCGGACTGCTCACCAACTGGGTGACCGTGCAGAAGTCGGTTAAACGGCTCAAGGAACTCGACGAGATGGCCACGGATGGCCGCTACGAGTTGCTGCCCAAGAAAGAAGTCATCAAGCTGGAGCGCGAGCGCAAGCACCTCCAGGCCAACCTGGCCGGCATTAAAAACATGAGCCGCCTGCCGGACGCGATCTTCGTGATTGATTCGAACAAAGAACAGATTGCGGTTCGCGAAGCCCGCAAGCTGGGCATCCCCGTGGTCGCCGTAGTCGACACGAACTGCGACCCCAGCGAAGTGGATTATGTGATCCCGGGCAATGACGACGCGCTACGCGCCATTCGCCTGTTTGCTTCGAAGATTTCCGATTCAGTCGCCGAGGGCGCGCAACTCATGAGCGACAAGCAGGCCGCTGATTTGGCTGCGGCCGTCTACACCGAACCCGAAGCTGCTCCGGCAGCCGAGGCCGGCGTCGAAGCTGACGCCTCCCCCGCGCTGGACGCGGGAGCCGAGGACATCAGCATGGAAGATGTCCTGGGCAAGGGCGTCCGCAAGCAGCCTGCGCCTGCGAAGGAAGCTGTGGACGAAGACGTCCCCCAGGTTGAAACCCAGACGTATTGAGAGCAGTCTTCAGTCGTCGGTCTTCAGTCGTCAGCGCAACCACAGAGAGCCGGCAGATTCGAAGCCCGCAAAGACCTGGCTTTAGCCCCTGAGGGAAATCAGACCCGCGCGGGTCGTCCGGCGCGGGTCAAAGTTTGTAAGGGCTGTTTCAAGTTTCTGGTTTCCAGTTTCTAGAAACCGGAAACCCGAAACTGGAAACTTTATTTATGAGCACAACTACCGTGAATATTTCTGCCAATCAAGTGAAAGAGCTCCGGGAAAAGACCGGAGCGCCCATGATGGACTGCAAGCACGCCCTCACCGAAGCCAAGGGGGATCTGGAGCAGGCGGTCGTCCTGCTGCGCAAGAAGGGCATCTCCGTGGCTGGGAAGAAAGCCAGCCGCGTGACCAAGGAAGGCGCGGTTGCCAGCTACATTCACGCCGGAGGCAAAATCGGCGTCCTCGTGGAAGTGAATTGTGAGAGCGATTTCGTCGCCCGGACCGACGACTTCAAAGAACTAGTGCATGACATCGCCATGCACATCGCGGCCAGCGATCCGAAATTCGTGCGTAAGGAAGACGTCACGCCCGAGGCTTTCGAGCGCGAAAAGGACATCTATCGCGCACAGGCCGCCGCGACCGGCAAGCCGCCTCAAGTGGTTGAAAAGATCGTGGAAGGCAAGATGAGCAAGTTCTACGAGGAAGTTTGCCTGCTCGAACAGCCTTTCATCCGCGATCAGACCGTCAGCATCGGTCAGCTCGTCGCCACCAAGATCGGCAAGCTGGGTGAGAATATCGCAGTCCGCCGCTTCGCCCGCTTCAAAGTCGGCGAGGTGGGTGAGACCATCGCCATCACCAAGCCCGAACAGAAAAGCGAATAAGGCAGTTTCGAGTTTCTTGTTTCTAGTTCACAGTTCCGCTGGCATCTTTGAGGTCTCAGTACCGCGATATGATGGAGCATCGAGCTGGTGACTAGAGAATGAGAACTCGAAACCAGAAACCGGAAACCGGAAACTAGAAACTGATGGCCACCCCGGTATTCAAACGCATCCTGCTCAAGCTCTCCGGCGAGGCCCTGGCGGCGAACCAGGGCTTCGGCGTGGACCCCCTGCGCATTCACGAAATCGCCGCTGAGCTGGCGGACGTCCACTCCCTCAACATCCAGATCGCAATTGTTGTCGGCGGCGGGAATTTCTTCCGCGGCGTCGCCCAACAAGCGCGTGAGATGGACCGGGTCTCCGCCGACCACATGGGCATGCTGGCCACGGTGATCAACGCGCTGGCCCTGCAGGATGCCCTGGAGAAGCAAGGGATTCACACCCGGGTGCAATCAGCCATCGAGATGAACCAGGTGGCCGAGCCTTTTATCCGCCGCCGCGCGATCCGTCATATGGAAAAAGGCCGGGTTGTGATCTTCGCGGGAGGCACCGGCAATCCCTACTTTTCGACCGATACCGCCGCTTCCTTGCGCGCCATGGAAATCAAGGCGGACGTGATTCTCAAGGCCACCAAAGTGGACGGCATCTACGACGCCGATCCCATGCTGGTCAAGGGCGCCAAGAAATATGCCGAGATCAGCTACATGGAAGTCTTGAAACAGGGACTCAAAGTCATGGACTCAACCGCCATCTCCCTGTGCAAGGACAACAATCTCCCCATCATCATTTTCAATCTCAACCAGCGGGGCAATATCCGGAAAGTCGTGATCGGCAAGAAAATCGGGTCACTGGTTAGCGCTTAAAACTGGCCACGGATTTTCGCGGATTAACACGGGTGGTTCTCTAAACGCGTGGGAATGCTCGGACATCTCGAAATACTTCCGCACTTTGTATTCGGTTTTCAAGAGTGATTGGTTTTCACGGGTGAGATCCGTGGCCTGCTTTGGCGGTTCGAAGGTTTATAATTCAGCGTTTTGATTCTGAGGAACGACGGAGCTGATCATGCCTGATGCCGGTCCACTTAGAGATATCCGCATTCAACTCAAGACGCGGATGGACAAAGCAGTGGAGGACTTTCGCAAGGCGATGGCTGCTACCCGCACCGGGCGAGCCTCGGTGCACATGCTGGACGCGGTCAGCGTGGATTACTACGGCTCGCAAATGCCTCTGAACCAGATCGCCCAGGTGCATGCGCCCGAGCCCCAGCTCATCACCATCCAACCCTTCGATCCTACCGCGCTGGTTGCCATCGAGAAGGGCATTCGCACCGCCGATCTTGGCCTGAATCCGATGAACGACGGCAAGATCATTCGCGTGCCGGTACCGCCGCTCACCGAGGAACGCCGCAAAGACATGGTCAAGCATCTGCACAAGATGCTGGAGGAACATCGCACGGCGGTCCGCAATATCCGCCGCGACGGCAATGACGCCATCAAGAAGGCCGCCAAGGACAAGAAAATTGCCGAAGACGACGAGAAGCGCGCCATGGATGAGATCCAGAAGCTGACCGATGACGAAATCAAGAAGATGGAAGAGATGAGCAAGGGGAAAGAAAAAGAAGTGATGGAGATTTAGGAGCGGACGTCGGACGTTTGGCCTCAGACCTCACACTTTTCGCTCTGTAAAAGCGGGCGGCGGCCAGCCGCCCGTTTTCTTTTTGAGGCCTTATAATCATTCCACCATGAAGCAGGTTGTCCACGCCGCATGTCCGCACGACTGCCCTGACGCTTGCGGCGTCCTCATCACCGTGGACGGGGGGCGTGCCACCCGGATCCAGGGCGATCCCGCGCATCCCATAACCCGCGGCTTTTTGTGCGCGAAGGTGGCCAAGTACCTCGATCGGGTTTATTCACCGGACCGCGTGCTCTATCCCATGCGGCGGGTGCGGCCGAAAGGTAGGGTCGCAGGCGAGGGCACTGGCTCAACCCAAGCCTTTGAGCGGATTGCATGGGACGAGGCGCTGGACGAAATCAGCGCTCGGTTCGGCCAGATTGCCGCGGAGTTTGGCAGTGAAGCAATTTTGCCTTATTCCTATGGTGGCACGCTGGCGGCGCTCAATGGCGCATCCATGGACCGGCGATTCTTTCATCGCCTGGGAGCCTCGCAACTGGCTCGCAATATCTGCTCGGCGGCCGGTGAGGCGGGACTGAAGTCTGTGATCGGCGTCAAAATGGGCACCGAGCCGGAGCAGTTCGCGCATTCCCGTTACATCATCGCCTGGGGCGCAAACATCCACGGCAACAATGTGCACCTGTGGCCCTTCATCGCGGATGCACGTCGCAAGGGCGCCAAGCTGGTGGTGATCGATCCCTATAGGACCCGCACGGCGGCCTGTGCGGACTGGTATCTTCCTATCAATCCGGGAACCGACGCGGCGCTCGCGCTGGGCATGATGCACGTCATCATCAGCGACGGGTTGCACGACGCCGATTATGTCGACCGCTACACCGTGGGCTTCGAGCAGCTCCGCCAGAAGGTGCAGGAATACCCACCGCAGCGAGTTGAGGAGTGGACCGGCATCGCAGCTCCTGACATCGTCAAGCTGGCCCGTGAGTACGCCACCACCCATCCAGCGGTCATCCGCATGAACTATGGCGTGCAGCGCTCCGAAGGCGGAGGCATGGCTACCCGCGCCATCACCATGCTGCCTTGTATCACGGGTTCATGGAAGGAAGTAGGCGGCGGCCTGCAGCTCTCCACCAGCGGGGCGTTTGGGCTGAATAAAGACGTGCTGGAGCGGACTGATCTGATGACAAAGGCGTTGGGACGCCCCGCACGCACCGTGAACATGGTGGAACTGGGCCAGGCACTCAATACGCTGCAAGACCCGCCGGTCAAAGCGCTTTTCGTCTACAACTCCAATCCGGCGGCGGTTTGTCCCAATCACAACGACGTAGTTCGCGGATTGCAGCGTCCGGATTTGTTCACCGTGGTGCACGAGCAGTTCTTTACCGATACCGTCGACTATGCTGATATCGTTCTCCCTGCCACCACGTTCTTTGAGCATAAAGACGTGCAGGGCGCCTACGGGCACTACTATCTGCAAATTTCGGACGCGGCCATCGAGCCGCTCGGCGAGTGCCGTTCCAATGTCGAGGTCTTTCGTGCTCTGGCCGAACGCATGGGATTTGAAGAGGACTGCTTTAAGGACTCCGTGGATCAGATGATTGATGCCGCCCTGCATTCAGAAAATCCACGGCTGCGTGGGATTGACCGCGATCGTCTGCAACGGGAAAAACATGTGCGCCTTAATTTTGAACCAACGTGGCCAGACGGGGGTTCTCAGTGCTCAGATTTCCTGCCTTTTGCTAAGGGCAATTTCGGTACGAAGAGCGGTAAAGCGGAGCTCTATAGTGACGATTTAAAGGCACAGGGACTGGACCCGGTTGCGGCTTTCATTCCTCCCGCGGAATCGCGCAACGGTTCGCAGGCCGGGACTTTTCCTCTGGAGCTTCTGGCGCGCAAGGCGGACAACTTCCTGAATACTACTTTTTGCAATGTGCCGGCCGTTCAGGAGATGGAAGAACTCGGCTTGCTGGAGATGAGCGGAGCCGATGCCCGGGCGCGCAAGATTGTTGACGGCGATGCGGTGCGGGTCTTCAACCGCAGGGGAGACATCGTGCTGCGAGCGCGGGTGGATGGCGCCGTACAGCCGGGAGTAGTCTCCGCCAGGCTTCACTGGGCCAAGTTGAGTTCGGGAAACCGGAACATAAATGTCCTTACTTCCGAAAAACTTACAGACCTAGGCAACTCCGCCACGTTTTATTCCGTCTTGGTTGAAGTAGAGCTTGTTGAACCGTCTCCTTGAGGGAGCGGTTTGGACGCTCTCCACGGCTCTACCGTATAATTGCCACTTTCCTACTCCCAGGATCCGAGGTCGTAACGATTCTTCGTTTTCATCAGGATAGCCCTGTAGTGACGAAGAGCAGGTCGGGCCTCAAGCCCCCTGTTCCGGCTTCGGCATTGCCTTCATCTTCTTCAATCATAAAGATTTGTAAAGCTCGGCGCGCTTTTCTGTGCCTGTTGTTCCTGGCCGTGTGTTCGGTGGGATGGAGCCAGCAGGACGTGATTACAGAGATCGTGATCCATGGGAACCGGCGCATCCCGGCGGAAACGGTGCGCGGACGCATCTTTACGCGTCCGGGGGACGTCTACGATGCTACCGCCCTGTTGCGCGACTTTAACTCCCTGTGGAATACGGGATATTTCGAGGACATCCGCTTCGAACGCGAGCAGACCCCCAAAGGCTGGCGCATCCACGTCTACGTCAAAGAGCGCCCCACCATCAGCGAAATTGAGTATCTAGGGCTGAACTCGGTGTCGAAGAGCGACGTGCTCGACCGTTTCAAGGACCGCAAGGTCGGACTCTCTCCGGAGAGCCAATACGACCCCACCAAGGTGAAAAAGGCTGAGGTTACGATCCGGGAGTTGCTCTCCGAGCACGGCCGGCAGTTCGCCACCGTGCGTACCGAGGTCCGCCCCATCCCGCCCGCCAAGGTAAGCGTCACCTTTGTGGTGAAGGAAGGCCCTAAGGTCAGCGTGGGCAAGATTAGTTTCATTGGCAACAAGCATGTCAACTCCCGAACCCTGCGCGCCGCCATGAAGAATTTGAAGCCGATCGGGGTTCCGCACTCCATCTTCCTGGAAAACCTCTTCGCCAAGACCTACGATGCCACCAAGCTGGATGAGGACACGGAACGGGTGCGAGCGGAATTTCAGAACCGCGGCTATTTCAAAGTCGTAGTGCAGGATGCCAAGACGGAGATTCATGACACCGGCCACACCGGCTTTCATATCCCGTTGCTGATGAAGGGCCTCGGCAAGTCCGTCGACATTACCATTCCGGTGGATGAAGGGGAGCAGTACCGGCTGGGCAGCATTACCTTCAAAGGAAATCAGGAAGTCACCAACGTGAAGGCTTTGCGCTCGCTCTTCCCCATGAAGGACGGAGAAATTTTCTCCCGGGAAAAAGTCGCCAAGGGCCTGGACAACCTGCGCAATGCCTACCGCGAATTGGGACACATCAATTTCACTTCGATCCCTAACACCACCTTCGACGAAGACAAGAAACTGGTGAACCTTACGATTGATATCGACGAGGGCAAGAAGTTTTTTGTGCGCCGCATCGAATTTGCCGGCAACACCACCACCCGCGATAAAGTCATCCGGCGTGAAGTGGCGTTGGAAGAAGGACAGGTCTACGACGAGCGCCTGTGGAAGGTCAGCCTATTGCGGCTGAATCAACTGGGATACTTCGAGCAGTTGAAGCCGGACGATCCCAACGTCACCGAAACTCGCCTGGACGAAAAGAACGGTACCGTCGATCTCACGCTCAAGGTCAAGGAGAAAGGCAAGAACAGCATCGGATTGAATGGCGGCGTCAGCGGGCTGGCCGGGGCTTTTATCGGGATCAACTACAGCACCAACAACTTCCTCGGCTTGGGCGAGACGCTCGCGGTCCAAACCAGCATCGGCAACAGCCAACGCATTCTGTCCTTCAGTTTCACGGAGCCTTATCTTTTTGATCGCCCCATTCAGGGTGGCTTTTCGATTTTTACCCAGAAATATAACTACAACCAGGCGCGGCAGGAAGCCATCCTCACCGGTCAGCAAGTGAGCTTGCCCTCCGCTTTTCTGAACAATCTGCAGAACTACACTCAATCGAGCACGGGCTTTACTGGTTCCCTCAGCTACCAACTGCACCATTCGTTCAAACGTGTTGGGATTACTTATTCGTTCGACCGGTCTTCCATCGTCGCGGTCAGCGACGCTTCGAAGATATTGTTCACCGATCTGGCATTTCGCGGAATCAGCGGCCCTAACTCGCTGGAGGGCATCATTACGAGCAAGGTACTTCCCAGCTTTTCCTTCAGCACCATCGATAGCCCGATCTCACCCAAGCGCGGGACCAGCGTGTTTCTGGGTGGAGAAATTGCCGGGTTGGGCGGGACGGTGCGAACGCTCCGCCCGATTGTTCAGTACAAACACTTCAAGCCGGTGCAGAAGGGCCGCAATGCGATCGGCGTCAACTTGCAGGGTTCGTTCCTGGCTGGGTACGGTGGCGTGGTTGCGCCGCCGTTTGAGCGCTTCTACCTGGGCGGCGAACAAGACATACGAGGTTTTGACATCCGTTCTGTGTCCCCGGTCGCCTTTCTACCGGACAAGGGAAACATCATTCTGCGCAACCCGGACGGCACCGCAGTTCCCAGAGACCCCGCCAATCCCTTGCGCGGCAGCTACACCATTCCGGTTCCGATCGAGCGCATCGTATTTCCGGGCGGCGATGCCAGCCTGGTGACAAATCTTGAGTATCGGATCACCATTGCTGGGCCCGTGGCCCTGGCCCCCTTTATGGACCTGGGAATGAATCCTATTGTGCGGGGCTCGCAGTTGCGCATCAATCCCGGGCAGTTGGCTGACATCAACAATACAGTCTTTGGCTGTCCAGCCCTCGATATAGCCCTGAACTGCACCGGCGGGCGCGCTCAGACCCCACCATTTTCCCAGAATCTGCAGATCGTGAGCTCCAGCAACTGGGTTCCAAGGATGTCTACAGGCTTGGAAATGCAGGTGTTCTTGCCCGTGATCAATGCGCCATTCCGGGTTTACTGGGCGTATAACCCGCTACGCCTCGATAACATTACCCGAGGCCCGGTACCCATTACGCGCGACATGTTCCCGCCCGGGGCCGCGGGAGACTTCACCTTTGAGCAGGCGGCCAGAAGTCTCTCACCCCAGTACCAACTACGCGAGCCCCGCAAGACATTTCGCTTCAGCGTAGCAACCACTTTCTAGTCGACTAACCCAGTTTGACCTTAGGCGGAAGCTTTACCTATAATGGGAATATCCACGCCCTGATGAAGTGCAGCCAACGGGGTGGTCACCACGCCGCTTCAGGTTCGGCGTGAGGCGCTGGGAACTCCGGCCCAGCCTCTTCCGTTTGACGGTGAACGGTCGGGTTATTGCTGAGACGCGGCCAGCATCGGCTTGAATAAAAATCTAACCGATTCCCGGAACGAATTTCCAAGGAGTTCAAAATCAACCACATGACAAGCAAGTTTGCGCGATTCCTTATGTCCACGGTGTTCGCCCTATCCGTTGCAGCCCTGGCCCAGACTGGGCTCCCTGCGGCGCCCAGCGCGGCAGCGAGCAACGCGGCCGCTCCCGTTGCCGCGAATGCCACGGGAACGAGGGTGGGAACGGTCAACGTCGAGCAAGCCATCTTCGCCACCAACGAAGGCCAGCGTGATTTCGAGGCCTTGAGCAAGAAGCTCGAGCCCAAGCAGACAGAACTTAAGAGTCAGAACGACGAGGTTGAGAGTCTGAAGAAGCAGCTGAATACCCAGGGCGAGAAGCTGAACGATGACAGCCGGGGTACGCTCGTCAAGCAGATTGAGCAGAAGCAGAAGTCCCTGGAGCGCTCGGTTCAGGACGCGCGCGACGATGCCCAGAATCAGCAGAACGAGATTGCGCAGCGAATCCTGCAAAAGATGGGACCGATGCTGGTGAAGTATGCTTCGGACAACGGTTTCGGCGTGATCATCGACACCTCGCAACCCTGGCCCAACGGTCCCGTGCTCTGGGCCGGGCCCGCCGTCGATATCACCCGTTCGGTGGTTGAGCTTTACAACGCGCAGTCCGGCGTTCCGGCGCCCGCTGCGAAGCCCGCCGCCACCAGGCCGGCGACGTCGCCAGCCGCGAAGCCGGCGAGTACAACGCCCGCAGCGCCCAAGCCACAGGCCACTCAACCAAAATAGAATTCACGCTCTGACACCTGGAGTCGTGAAGAAGTTCCCGCAGGCCGCGTCCAGACGCGGCCTTTTTTCTTTGCCGCATTGCGCCCTGCCTGCGGCCAAGACTGTCGCGGCCGGTGTCCTTACACATGAGTCACTCACTCATGGAGGACACCATGTTTGCCGATCTGTTGTCTGATTCCGATTGGTCCACTCACTCTCATCGCGGATGGACCACCCTGATTTCTTTTGCCCTGCAGGCACTCGCCGTCGGGAGCCTGCTC
Source organism: Terriglobia bacterium (assembly GCA_963698825.1). Lineage (GTDB taxonomy): Bacteria > Acidobacteriota > Terriglobia > Terriglobales > Acidobacteriaceae > JAIQFF01. Next base: position 353,967 of record CAVOSG010000005.1, read on the forward strand.
TTACTGCCTCTGTTCTACACCGAAGGACTGCCGCGACTGGCCCTGCTCGCGCCACTGCTCACGCCTGCTCCACCGCTGGCCGCTGCGCCTGCCCCGCCGCGCTCGGCTGCTCCTTCTTCAGCCCAAAGCAACCTGATGGGAACCATGCTGATCAGCCCTCGCGAGATTCCGCCCACGGTGAACATGTTGACGGAGACAACCGCGCCGCCTCCGACGGTCGATCCCAGCGCTGTGGGCGTTCGCCACGGAACCGGCGATCCAAATGGCCGCGGCGGTGTTCTCGATTCCATACTTGGTACCAATCAGATCTTGCCTCCGCCACTGCCCGCGGTGCATCACCTTCCGACTTCGCACATGATGGAGGGCAATCTTATTCATCGCGTGCAACCGGTGTACCCGGCGCTGGCGAGGCAGGCTCGAATTCAGGGGCAGGTCGTGCTGCAAGCCATCATCAGCCGCGATGGCGCCATCGAAAACCTGCAGGTCTTGCACGGCCATCCCATGCTGGTGCAGGCCGCTCTCGATGCCGTGCGTCAATGGCGATACCGTCCCTACGTTCTGAACGGCGAGCCCGTGGAGGTGGAAACCCAGGTGACGGTGAACTTTATCTTAGGGGGCGGATAGCGGATTTGCTTTGTGCGGACTCAGGAGTAGCACAGGCGTAACCTCGCGGCGGCGGAACTGCCCGCTATAATCGGCTTCAGTGGCTACGCCTGAAATCCTCAAGCGCACGGCAACACGTCCCACCTGGGCTCAGGTGTCGCTCGAGAACCTGCGCTACAACTTTGGCGTAGTGCAACGGCACATCGGAGCGGGAATAACCGTCTGCGCGGTGGTGAAGGCGGACGCCTACGGTCACGGGGCGACGGAGTGCGCGCGAGCTCTCGAAGAAGAAGGGGCGCGCTGGATGGGCGTGACTTCGCTCGACGAAGCCATTCCCCTGCGCGATGCCGGCATTCATACTCGCATCCTTCTCATGACCGGGTTCTGGCGCGGCGAGGAAGAAGAAATCATTCGCCTGCAACTGACCCCGACGGTTTGGGAGCCCGGACAAGTGGAGTTGCTGGAGAAAGCCGCGGCCGGTCTGGGTTTGCCGCGGCTTCCCGTCCATTTGAAAGTGGACACCGGCATGGGCCGCTTGGGAGTCGATCCCGAAGATTTGTACCAGCTCTGTTCCGCTCTCAAGGCGTCGCCACATCTACTGCTGGAGGGTCTTTCCACTCACCTGGCCTCTTCCGAAGTGCTGGACGCGCCTTCCGTCAGCGACCAGTTGCAGAAGTTTGAGCAGGTGCGGAGCCTTCTGCGCAATGAAGGATTTGATCCGCCACTGATTCACATGGCCAACACCGGCGCGGTGATCTCGCGGCGAGAATCCTGGAACACCATGGTGCGCCCGGGTATTGCGCTCTATGGCTACCACCTGCCCTTTGAGCGCGCCGGAAGGGAAGTCAGCGGCAGCAAACTGCGGCTCGGTGTCAAACCGGTGCTCACCTGGAAGACCCGTATCCTCTCGCTGCGCGACATGCGCGCCAACCAGGCGCTGGGCTACGGAGGGACTTATGTCACCAAGGCCCCGACGCGCGTCGCGGTTCTTCCTGTCGGATACGCTGACGGATTGAATCGCGCGCTGTCATCCCGCGGGCGAGTGATCGTGCGCGAGCACTACGCACCCATCGTGGGCCGAATCTCGATGGATTTAACCTTGGCGGACGTCACCGGCTTGCCAGGAGTCGCGGTGGGTGATGAAGTGGTCCTGCTCGGCGCTCTGGACGGTCTGAGTGTGGACGCCCGCGAGCACGCTGAACTGGCCAACACGAATGTCTACGAAATTCTCTGCGCGATTTCCAAGCGAGTGCCGAGGAAGTACAGCTAGATGTTGGCCGGTAGTCGCTCAGTCATCGGTCGATTCGCTTACTCCTAGCCTGTTCTGCTCTTGCGGCTCTCGACGTACTTCCGCAGAACCGCATTAATCGTCGATTGGTAGCCCTTGCCCTGCCTGCGAAAGAATGTCAACACATCGGGATCGAGCCGCAGTGTTATCTGTTTCTTCGGTCCCGGCCAGAGAATCGCGTGCTTGAAAAAATCCGGCGTAAGCTTCGGAATGTCCGAATAGTCAATGTCCTCATCCCGGAGCGAATCAACCCGCTTCCAGTCCGTCCTGGAGCGCCTTTTCGTATTGTTCCCGCTCTTCATGGTCCGCCCTTCTCAGCGAAATGATGCGGATTGTTTCCGGTGCGCGTAGTGCGAACGCCACCATGACAACTCGGCCCTGAATCATCCCGATTCCAACCCATCGCTCCTCGCCATAGTCCTGATCCGTATCGGGCCGAACCAGGAGAGCCCCACGGAACATCCCCTCCGCTTCGGCAAAATCAAGGCCGTGTTTTCGGATGTTGGCGCGGTTCTTGGCGCCATCCCATTCAAACGTCATTGTAACTCCAAACGTAGTTACACTCAAAGGAATTCGCAGGGTGATCATACGTTCGTGTTTCGAAATATGGTGTGCCGGCCGTCACACAGCCGTGGAACATCCGCCCCTTGAAAGAAACCCGCCGGATGTGAATATCCGCGCTTTACTGCGAGCGCGCTGACCCGCTTCCTCTCCTTTGTTATGCTGATTTATCAATGCCCTCGCGCTACGAACAGTGGATGTACGACTGGGAAACCCGGCTCACCTCGGTGGACAACAACCGCGTGGTGCGTCCGCTGGAATGGGGCGCCGAGTGGGCGCGAGACTGGCCCTGCCGCAACGGCGCTGCTCCTGGATATCTGCCTGGCAGCGCCGATTCCGAAAAATTCCTGCGCGAATACAATCGTCGCATCGTGGCCTCGAGCGACGAGTTCTATTCCTACAAATTGCCTTCGGACTTCCGGCTGGAACGCCGCGAGGTCCAGGTGTTCAGCACCAGAGAAGTTCCTGATCCGAAGCTCGAAGCGAAAGTTCGCGGCACCCATGCTGATTTCCTGCGCTTCACTTCCCCGGTCAGCACGCCCTATCCAGAAAATAATCTGGCGAACGCGCGCTGGTTTCCGGCTCGTGGCCGCCGTGCCCTGGTGCTGTTGCCGCACTGGAATTCTGACGCGCTGGCTTACACCGGGCTGTGCCGGGTGCTGAACCTCATGGGCATCGCGGTATTGCGCCTGAGCATGCCCTACCACGAAATCCGCATGCCGGCCGATACGCGGCGCGCGGATTATGCCGTCTCCGCCAATATCGGGCGCACGCTCGATGCCTGCCGGCAGGCCGTAGTCGACATCCGCTGCTGCTTCGACTGGCTGGAGCAGCAAGGCTACAGCCGCCTGGGCATCCTGGGCACGAGCTTGGGCTCCTGCTACTCGTTTCTGGCTGCCGCCCACGACTCGCGCATCCGCGTGGCGGCCTTCAATCATGCTTCCACAAACGTTGCCGACGTGGTCTGGCATGGGCAGTCCACGCGCCACATCCGGCAGGGCCTGGAGGCCCAAATCGATCTCGACCGCCTGCGCGCGCTATGGAGCGGCATCAGTCCAATTTCGTACTTCGAGCAGTTCGCGCGCTGGCCCAAAAAGTCCCTGATCATTTACGCGAAATACGACATGACATTCTTGCCCGAGCTCTCCCGCGATGCGGTAGCGGAGTTTGAACATTACCAGCTCGACCACAAAGTGGTGGTGCTGCCCTGTGGCCACTACACCACCGGAGAAACGCCGTACAAATACATGGACGGCTGGCAGCTGGTTTCATTTCTGCGGGCGGCGTTTGAGAGCGTGTAGAAGGCTTCTAGCTACTGGCCGCTAGCCACTAGCTTGAATCCGCTCCGTTTACGCTCAAATATAGTGCCGATGCTTGCTGACTAGGGAGTAAAGGTTTGAAAGGAGCTAAGTATAGAAATGGTTGGGGCAGCCAGAGGCTGGTAGCCAGAAGCTAGAAGCTCGGAACACATTATGAAAACTGACCGCATGTCGCTCCCACTCAACGAAGTCGATCCCCAGGTGGCTGCGGCCATCGACAACGAAGTTCGCCGCCAGCACGAAGGCCTGGAACTCATCGCCTCCGAAAACTTTGTCAGCGAAGCGGTTCTTGAGGCCATGGGTTCGGTGTTCACCAACAAATATGCCGAAGGGTATCCCGGCAAGCGATATTACGGCGGTTGCGAATTCGCTGACGTGGTGGAAAGTCTGGCGCGGGAGCGGGCCAAGACACTCTTCGGAGCCGAACACGCCAACGTCCAGCCGCACGCCGGCTCGCAGGCCAACATGGAAGCCTACGCTGCTGTCCTGCAACCCGGCGACACCATCCTCGGACTCAACCTGGCGCACGGCGGACATCTCACCCACGGGCATCATCTGAATTTTTCCGGCAAGACTTATCGCATTGTTCCTTATGGCGTGACTAAGGAAAGCGAAACCATCGACTACGACGATCTGGAGAAGCTGGCTGAGAAGGAGCGCCCGAAGCTGATCATCGGCGGAGGCAGCGCCTATCCTCGGATCATCGACTTCGCCCGCATGCGGCAGATTGCCGACAAAGTGGGCGCGCTCTACCTGGTCGACATGGCGCATTTTGCCGGACTGGTTGCCGGGGGCGCGCATCCGTCGCCGGTGCCGCACGCGCACATTGTGACCACCACCACGCACAAAACCCTGCGCGGACCTCGTGCCGGAATGATCCTGAGCAAACAGGAGTTCGCCGCGGCCATCGACAAGGTCGTGTTCCCTGGAATGCAGGGCGGACCTCTGGTCCACATCATCGCGGCCAAAGCGGTCAGCTTTCTGGAAGCGATGCAACCGGAATTTCGGGATTACGCGCGCCAGACGGTTGCGAACGCCAAAGTGTTGGCCGAAACGTTGGCGGGCGAAGGCTTCCGCATTATCTCCGGAGGCACGGATACTCACCTCATGCTGGTGGATGTCTTTTCCCAGGGCATCCTGGGCAGCGAAGCCGAGAAGGCATTAGGCGAGGCTGCCATCACGGTCAACAAGAACGCCATTCCGTTCGACGTGAATCCACCGATGAAGCCAAGCGGCATCCGCATCGGAACGCCCGCGCTAACCACCCGCGGTATGAAGGAAGACGAAATGAGGCAGGTGGGACGCTGGATCTCCGAGGCCCTGCACCACCGGACGGAAACCGCTGTGCTCGGCAAAATCCAAAAGCAGGTTCTGGGGCTGGCGGAGGCTTTCCCCTTATACGCCGAGCGCCGGGCTAGGGCCCAGGTCGCGCTAAGGGCCTAGTCTCAGCAGGGGAGCGGCGTCCCGGCAGTCAAGCTCCGACCCAAGTGTTCTGGTCCAGCCAGCTTTGCAGAGAGGAGGACGGCCGTCCTCCATCCAGGTGCCTGCGCTGTGCCTAGGCGAAGGCGGGCCATTGTGGTTAAATTCTCCCCGTGAAAGTCGCCATCGACATCCGGCGGATGACCGAGTTCGGCGTTGGCACTTACACCCGCAACATCGTGCGGGCGCTCGGCCGGCTGGACCGTGAGAGCAAATACTTCCTGATCGGCCCGCCAGAGAAAGTCGCGGAGATGGGCCCGCTCCCACCCAATTTTCATACCGTACCGCTGCTGGGACAAGACGCCACCATCAAGAGTTATTTTGACTACCGCGCGATTCTTAAGCGCCTGGATTGCGACCTGGTGCATATTCCGCACCTGTTCTGGCTGCCGCGAAATCTGCCCTGTCCTTATGTGATGACCGTGCACGACGTGCTCGATCACATGTACCGGGCACGCGACCAGTCAGGATTGAAGCGCTCCCTGCACTTCTACCTGACTCATCGGGCGCTGAAGGGAGCGGCGCGAATTTTCGCCGTCTCCAATTTCACCAAGAGCGAGGTCGAGAAACTATTTGCCATTCCATCCGACCGCATCGAGGTGGTGTACAACGCAATTGATGAGCGCTTTTTGCGCGGCCACGCCAGTGACGCCGACCGCCAACTGCTGGCGGAGCGCTATCTGGTGAACCATCCTTTTCTGCTCTACACCGGCAGGATCAGCCCGCACAAGAATGTAGTCCGTATCATCGAAGCATTCTCCGCGCTGAAAGCGAAATTGGAAAAGGAAGCGCTGTTTCCCGGCTTGAAGCTGATCGTCATTGGAGATGAGCTGTCCAGGCACCCGGACCTGCGCCGCACGGTCATTCGCAGCCGGATGCAGAACGACGTGCGCTTTTTGGGGTTTGTGCCTATTGAAGTGCTGCGTATCTTTTACGACGCGGCAAAAATTTTCGTATTCCCGTCGCTCTATGAAGGATTTGGATTGCCGCCGCTGGAAGCCATGGCACACGGCACGCCGGTGGTGACCTCCAACACCTCCTCGCTGCCCGAGGTGGTGGGCAATGCCGCCGTGCTGGTAAATCCGGAGAATGTTTTTGAGATCATGCACGCCCTGCATCGCGTGCTGGTGGATCAACCGTTGCGCGACAAACTCAAGGCGCGGGGCTACGAACAGGCCAAAAGGTTCTCCTGGGATGCCGCCGCACAGCAGATCCTTCGCGTGTATCACGAAGTGTCCGAAAAGCAGCCCACCCGGCCGGACCTCGGAAACGAACCGAGCGTTGTTTCCCGGGCGGCGCACCCCTAGCCAGTCTCAGGCATTCTTGAGCAATGGCTGTCCGGGAGAGTTGAACTCCAGGCGATGCAGCTTAGCGGCGATCCGGCCCCGGTCAGCTTCTGTCGAGGCGGCAGCGTGACGTTTCCTGAGTTTGGCGACTTTTTCATTGCGCGTGCGGCGGCGCCGGATTTCCGGCCGGCGGCTGGGTGCGGACATAGGCAAGCTCCTGACGATCACTTGAAAACGATTAGTGGCAGCCGGACCTGTAAGCCGAATTCTGTCCGCCGGATTGCTCCGGCAGGACGGTCATTCCTCTGGGCCACGCATTACTGCGAGGCTCAAGCGACCTACCCGGAGGTTGTGGCGCGCCGAGCCGGCACGCGTCCCAGGCGAGGCTTATTCAGCCCGCCCAGGCTCCCTCCCTATTTGGTCTTGCTCCGTGTGGGGTTTGCCCTGCCCGCCGCATTACTGCGACGGCGGTGCGCTCTTACCGCACCTTTTCACCCTTACCTTGGCGTTGCCGCCAGGGCGGTATGTTTTCTGTGGCACTTTCCGTCGAATGGGTTTGAACCCACCCTCCCGGACGTTATCCGGCACACTGCTCTGCGGAGTTCGGACTTTCCTCCCTCGCCACTTGACGCAGCGAGAGCGACCGTCCGGTCCAGCTGCCAACAGCTTCATTATAGCGGACTTCGGGCGTCGGCCCTCAGCCCTCGGTCCTCGACCTCCGCATAGACCAGTTCGGGAAGTGCGCTTTTGCTCTGTTAGACTTGCACACAGCTTTCGTATCGGTTGCTCGACGTCCGACGTCCGAAGTCTGAAGTCTGAAGTCCGAAGTCCGAGGTCTGACGTCCGACGTCCGAAGTCCGTCCCATGACCACCCTCGAAGCCGTCCGCATTGCGCTGTTGTCGCTCTGGGCGAACAAGCTTCGCTCCGCGCTTACCCTGCTCGGCGTGGTCATCGGCGTCGCGGCCGTGATCGCCGTCGTCACCTTCGTTAACGGAATTAACGGCTACGTGGCGGAGAAGATTTTTAATCTGGGCGCCGACGTTTTCATCATCAGCAAAGTCACCCCCGTAGTCACCAACGTTGACCAGTTGCTCGAGGGCCAAAAACGAAAAGACCTGACCATGGACGACTACCATGCTGTGCTCGAGTCCTGTAAGCACTGCACCATGATCGGGGCTTCGATCACCAACACCAGCGGCCATGTGAGATACGGTGAACAGGCCATCACCGACACCTGGATCCGGGGACTGACGCCGTCAATGGCTTCGATTCTTGATCTCGACCTTACGTCCGGCCGCATGGTCAACGAAAACGATGAGGAAAACCGCTCGCAGGTGGGCGTAATTGGTACCGATATCGTGGACAATCTCTTTCCCTCGGTTGATCCTCTGGGCAAGGAAATTCGGGTCGAGGGCGAGGTATACCGCGTGATCGGCGTGGGCAAGAAGCAGGGAACTACGCTGGGCCAGAGCCGCGACAACTTCGTGGCGATTCCGATTACTACTTATCTGAAGCAGTTCGGATCTCATACCAGCGTTCGTATTTCGGGAAAGGCCGCAGGTGTAGGTACGGAGCTGGATGCCGCGATCGACGAAGCTCGCGCTGTCCTGCGCGCCCGGCGGCATGATCTTCCCGGGCGTCCGGACAGCTTTGCCGCTGAGACCAATGCCGGCTTCCTCAGCATCTGGTCGAATCTGAGCGGAACGTTTTTTATCGCCATGATTGCCATTGCCGCGATTTCGCTGGTGGTCGGCGGCATCGTGATCATGAACATCATGCTGGTTTCGGTCACCGAGCGTACGCGAGAAATCGGTATCCGGAAAGCGATGGGCGCGCGCCGCCAGGATGTGCTGCTGCAATTCCTGATCGAGTCTGGGACCATGGCGCTGGTCGGCGGGCTTCTCGGCGTGCTGTTCGGGATCGCTTTCGCCAAAGGCATCACCGCGATCATCGGCATGCCATCCGAAATCAAACTATGGGCGGTGGCGGCTGGCTTGCTGGTTTCGGCCAGTGTCGGCGTGTTCTTTGGCGTCTACCCGGCCCGGCGGGCAGCGCTGCTGGACCCGATCGCGGCGTTGAGATTTGAATTGTGAGGTTCACCACGGAAGCACAGAGACACGAGATTTTTCTTTGGATTTCTCTAGTGCCTCTCTGTCTCCGTGGTGAATGAAGGTTCTCATGCTTCGTACCAGCGATTACGGCGAAGTAGTCCAGATGGCGCTGGACACCATCCGCACCAACAAAATGCGGTCGGCGCTTACCGTGCTCGGAATCGTCATCGGCGTGGCCGTCGTGATCGGCATATCGTCCGTGGTGCGAGGCCTCAATGACAATGTCAGCCAGGTTATCAGCAGCCTGGGCTCGAACATTGTTTTTGCTTACCACCAGCCCTTGACCTTCGGCCGCCCCACCGAAGAAATACGCACCCGCAAAGAACTCACCTTCGAGGATTTTGAGGCAATACAGCAATTGCCTCATGTAAAGCTCGCTACCACCGGGCTGCGTTATTTTCGCCAGGAACTCGGGACCGGCACGTACGAGGTCAAGTACAACGGCCGCAAAGTCAGAAACACGATTCTCGAGGGAGATACCGGCACCTGGAAGGATGTATTTGATCTGGACATCGCCTCCGGGCGCTGGATGAATGAGATTGATGAAGAACATCATTCTCCAGTCATCGTTCTGGGCGCGGATACGGCCGAGGAACTGTTCCCGAACGAGAGCCCGCTGGGCAAGGAAATCACCATTGATGGCCAGTTGTTCGCGGTCATTGGAGTCGCGGCCCGGCGCAAGAGCGTGTTTGCCGGCGGTAAGAATCCAGATGACAACATCGTTTATTTCCCGCTGGCCACGTTCCGCAAACTGCATCCCGAGCTGAAGCAATACTGGATCAGCGTCAAGGCCACATCGCACGACGACATGCCGAAGGCCATCGACGAGATCCGCGAGCTGTTGCGCCGCCGCCGCAGAGTGTCGGTGGACAAGCCGGACAACTTCGCGGTGTTTACTCAGGATTCGCTCTCCGACGTGTGGAACCAGGTCACCGGCGCCGTCTTTATTTTTATGTTCGCGGTATCCAGCGTGGGCCTGATCGTCGGTGGCGTCGGCGTGATGAACATCATGCTGGTATCGGTGACCGAGCGGACGCGGGAGATCGGAGTTCGCAAAGCGATCGGCGCGCGCAAGCGCGACATCCTGTTGCAATTCACGCTGGAAGCCATCACCCTGACCGCGATGGGCGGAGTCCTGGGCGTCTTGTTGGGCGCGATCATTACCTGGACCATCCCCGCCATCTGGAGTACGCTGCCGGCGCGCATGTCGTTTTTCTGGGCGGCGTTTGGATTGGGCTCGGCTGCCGCCGAGGGATTGCTGTTTGGGATTTATCCAGCCTGGAAAGCCGCGAACCTTGACCCAATTGAGTCGCTGCGGTACGAGTAGACTTCCTTCGTGTACCTTAGTGTCCTTAGTGATTAAGAAAATCATCAACCACCAAGGGCACTAAGGTACACGAAGGAAATCCACGGGTGATTCATTCTGTTTACATGGGGGCCGCGATAGCTGCCGGGATGCTTGCGGCTTGCAGCCTTGGCTATTACGCGCTTTGCCTGTGGAGCGCGGCTGCATTTCTTTGCCAGCGAGCGGCGGGCGAGGGCGCCCGCCCCACACCACCAACTGCGCTTCCAGTTTCGATCCTCAAGCCGCTCAGGGGTACGGATCCCGAGATGTATGAGAGCTTCCGCAGCCACTGCCTCCAGGACTATCCGGAATACGAAATCATTTTCGGAGTCAGCGATGCCGAGGATCCTGCCATGCAACTTGTCGAACGTCTGAAGCTGGAGTTTCCTTCCCGCGCAATTCACCTCATGCTTTGCGCGAAGAACCTGGGTACGAATACCAAGGTGAGCAATCTGGCACAGATGCTGCCGCAGGCGAAGTACGAGACCGTTCTCGTCAATGACAGCGACATTCGGGTTCCGTCCGACTACTTGCGGCGGGTCACGGCTCCGCTGAGCGATCCCCAGATCGGGCTGGTTACTTGTCTCTATCGCGGGATCGCCGGTCCAACTCTGGGCTCGCGGCTGGAAGCAATCGGCATCAGCACTGATTTTTCTGCCGGAGTGCTGGCGGCGCGGCAACTTGAAGGTGGTATCCGCTTTGGACTCGGTTCCACGCTCGCGTTCCGGCGGCGCGACCTCGAGGCCATGGGTGGATTCGAAGCGTTTGCGGATTATCTAGCCGATGACTTCCAAGTTGGTAAGCGTATTGCGGAACGAGGGTTGAAGGTTAAGCTCTCCGATGTGGTGGTGGAGACCTTTCTTCCCGCGTACACGCTGCGCCAGTTTGTGGACCATCAACTGCGCTGGGCTCGCACCATACGCGATTCGAGGCGTTGGGGATATCTCGGACTGGTGCTGACTTTCGGCCTGCCCTGGGCGACATTGGCGCTGATTTCAGGTCACGGCGCTCTCTGGGCATGGACTTTGCTGGCTACGGTCACGAGCCTGCGGTTCGCCGTGGCCGTGATCGTGGGGTGGTCAGTGTTGCGCGATCGCCAGGTGTTGAGGCTGCTGCCATGGCTTCCGCTGCGGGACTTCGTCGCTGTGCTGGTGTGGTTCGTAAGCCTCGTCGGGCACAGGGTGGTCTGGCGGGGGGAATCTTTTGTTTTGAAGGATGGCAAGCTGCTTCGGATCGATTCCTAGTGCCTGAGACGAAAAGGGAAGGGCACGACTTCAGTCGTGCCGCTGAAGCTTCGGAGGAAATCGTGGGAATCAACGAGTCCGAAAGCCGCACCTGGATCGTTTCCCGCAGGACGCGCTGGCTGGCGATCGCGACCGGATGTATCACGGCCGTCGCGGGCTCCGTGAGTCTCACTGTGTTGATTGCGATCGTACCCATCCTCTTGATTCTGGGCGCAGTCGTGCAACCACGCTATCCGCGCTCCGGTCTTGGGATGATGTTGCTCAGTGCCCTGTCTCTGAGTTCGTGGGTGATTCCAATTGGTATCGGGATAATGTTTGAAAGCGTCAGCACACTGCGGAAGTATCACGACTTCAATATGGTGGCGGTGACGGCGCTCTATGTGGTGTCGTTCTTCCTTGTTGTTTGTTGCGATGCGGTGCTCGTGATTGACTTCCTGAAGTTGACTCGCTTCCGAGGTGGTAACTCATAGCTTCGCTCCCACCGCACTCTCGGCGGTACGGTTCTGCGGAATGATTCGACCGCCTTTGCTGAAGCGGTAAGTCTCTCCTCGCCAAAAGAACGTGCGGCTACTGAAGCTGCCCACCCAGATAAAGAAGCCCGCGAGATCTCGAACGGGATAGAGGAACGATAAGTACAAGGCCCGCGGATCGCCAATGATTCCCCATCCCACGGCGATCGATTGGACCACTCGGTTCAGGAAAGCGGCGGCAAATAACCCCATTCCCAACGTGCCGTGACCCATGACCGTTGCCGAGATCAGCCCGAGAACTCCGAATGGCATCGCGTAGGTGAGGCCGGTGCCGACGTGGCCCAGCGGACGCGAAAAGCGCGTGCTCTTCATCCAGCGCAATTGGTCACCCAGGGTTCGCCGCAAGGGGCGCGGCGTGAGCACGTGCTGGATGATGTGGTGGGAAAAAATGACTTTATAACCTGCTGCCCAGACCAGGTTGCCCAGAACGAAATCATCGGAATAGTAGTCAGCCGTGGCGGCGATGCCGCCGATCTTCTCCAACACGTCCCGTCGCAGCGCCACTGCCGGACCCAGCGCGAAGCGGATGCCCTCCAGCATGTCGGCGACCATGACTCCGGAAGGCATTTCTACCGACATCCCGAGGGCTTCAAGCGTGGACCAGAAATCGCCCGCGGTCACTCCGCGATATGGGCAAGTTACGAGTCCAATCTTCGGATCGAGCAGTGCGGGAATCACTTCGCGCAGGAAATTACGCGACACGCGAACGTCGCTGTCGCTGATGACAAAGTAGTCATTGCTCGAACCTGGAATCATCTTGCTGAGCGAGAAAACTTTGGCGTTCGGCCAGGTGGGTGGGCCCGAAACGACGATACGGCTCTTGATCTGAGGGTATCGCCGGCGAATTTTCTCGGCGAGCTGGAGGCCTGCGTCGTTGGCATCGCGAGCGCCTAGAACAATTTCGAACGAGGGGTAGTCCTGCTGGAAAAAGCTCTCCAGGTTTTCTTCCAGTTGGGCTTCCATGCCGTGTACGGGCTTGAAAATCGTAACGGCTGGCAGGGAAGACTTGGGCGTTGCCTCAGCCGTTTGCCGGGCGGTGCGGGCTCCGCGGCACCACCGAAGGGCCGCGACCAGAACCATGAAAAGAAAAATTGTGGAGCTGCATGTGCCCAATAATGAGATTCCCAGCAGGATGTGCCACGCTAACGATGCAGCGGTCACGAGGTTGGATCTCGGTGAACAGCGGTGATTGCGGCTGACTCGGTCATTCGGTTTCCGGCAGGCAATTATACGAGAGCGGGAAAAATCTTTTAACCGCAAAGGCCGCAAAGGACTTCGCAAAGGTCGCAAAGAAAGGAAACTTCCCCTGAGTCCTGCGCGCTTGCTTTCGATGGACAGCTAGACGGAGGCGGTCGCAGCCAGGAGAGGTTTTTCCGCGTCCAGAAGTTCTCGGACCTTGCGGGCCAATACTTTCAGGGAGAAGGGTTTTTGCAGGAAGCGCGTCGTCACGTCAATCGCGCCGTGGCGCAAAACGGTGGCTTCGGCATAGCCGGAGACGAATAGAACTTTCATATCCGGCCGCTCGGATGCCAACCCTTCCGCTAATATGGCTCCGCCCATCTGGGGCATGACCACGTCGGTGATCATCAAATCGATGGGGCCACTGTAACTCCTCGCGATCGCCAGAGCTTCGGTTCCATTCTTCGCTTCCAGAACGATGTAACCGTTCAGAGTGAGAAACTCGCGCGTGGCTTGACGGACCGCCGCCTCATCTTCAGCCAGCAGCAAGGTTTCGCAGCCGCGCGGACAGCCCTCTATCGGCAGGGAAGGTTGCAGCACAAGTCTCGCCGGTGCCGCCTGGGGCAGATAAATCTTGAAGGTGGTTCCAAGGCCGGGCTCGCTGTATACCCAGATGAATCCGCTGTTCTGTTTGACGATGCCATATACGGTTGCCAGGCCGAGTCCGGTGCCTTTGCCTTCCTCTTTCGTGGTGTAGAAGGGCTCGAAAATATGCGACAGGTGCTCGGGTGCAATTCCCTGGCCGGTGTCGGTAACCGTCAGCAGAACGTACGCTCCCGGGGAAACGATAGAGTGTTCCTGGACATAGGCATCGTCCAGGCGCACGCTTGCGGTCTCGATCACCAGCCTGCCGCCCTTGGGCATGGCATCGCGCGCGTTGGCGACCAGGTTCATCAGAATCTGCTCGATCTGCACCGGATCGGCTTTCGTCCTGCCTAGGTCTCTGCCTGGAACAAACACCAGTTCGATATCTTCGCCGATCAGGCGAGGCAGCATTTTGTTGATGTCTTCGATGATGATGTTCAGGTCGAGAAGCTGCAGGCTCTGCATCTGCTTGCGTCCGAAGGCCAGTAGCTGGCGGGTCAAGTCTGCGGCCCGGCGGGAGGCTTTCTGTATTTCATCCACGTTGCGGCGGAGCGGATGCTGCGGGCTGAGCGAGTCCAGCATAAGCTCGGCGTAGGAACTGATGACCATCAGAAGATTATTGAAATCGTGTGCCACGCCTCCTGCCAGCCTGCCAATGGCGTCCATTTTCTGCGCTTGCTGGAGCTGATTTTCCAGCCGGCGCCGGTCCGTAATGTCCCGGTCATTGGAGATAAAATGCGTAATCCTTCCCTCGTTGTCGCGCAGGGGAGTAATGGTCTTCTCAGCCACGAATGTTTCGCCGTTCTTCTTGCGGTTCACTACCGTGCAGCGAAAGACGTTGCCTGAGAGAATGGTTTGCCAGAGCTCTGTGTAGAGTTCAGAACTCTGCTGACCTGATTTCAGAACTCGCGGGGTTTGGCCCATCAATTCCCCGGGAGAATAGCCGGTCAGCGACTCGAAGGCTGGGTTCACGTACTCAATGATCCCTTCGCGGTCCGTAATCATGACCAAATCCGCCGATTGCTCGACCGCCCGCCATAGTTTGCGCAGGGTGTCTTCCGCCTTTTGGCGTTGCCGTTCTTTGGAGTACGCGTCAATGGCATTGCGGATCGTGCCTGGAATACCAGAGGTTTCAGACCTTGTTTGGCCATGCTCTCCGGTGCCGGACCTCAGGTCTGCGCCCAAAGCCGCATCGTCCATGTGATCGCTGAGAAAGATCGCCGGCGCTCCGGGATGGTGCCGGTGCAACTCGTGCAGCAGGCGCAGGGCCGCGCCATCGCCCGAGTTGTATTCGCAGAGCAACAGATCGTAGGTCGTCTGACCCAAGCGCTCCAGCGCTTCTTCCGTAGAGTGCGCGTAGTCGAGGCCCAGGTGGCCGTCCTGGCTCAGAAGATCTCGTAAATACCCGAAATCGTCGTTCTCTCCCACCAGCAAGAGCTGCATGGGGGCGCTACTGACGAGGGCCGGTCGTGTACTCTCCATATCTGACTCTTGGTGCGGCTACTTGGTACATCGGAGGTCAGCGGCTGACCGTGGCCAGTCCGGGGGCTGTTGTGAAAAGAAGATGAGATCTGCGTGTCAGATTCGGGAAGGGTGCAGCTTTGGGATTTCGAGCGAAACCCCTTCATCCAACCGATGCCGGTGCTGATCGGATGCCCCACTATGCACGCACGAAACTGCATTTAGACTGATAGATGCGTCACGTGGCAAGCCATGATGGAAACGACCTTCTTCCGGGACCTCGCTTATGTGTTCGGCGCCGCCGTCGTGGGCGGGGGTGTGGCCAAAGCGCTTCGCCAGCCACTGATTCTGGGATATGTTCTCGGCGGATTCCTGATCGGCCCGTTCACTCCCGGTCCAACTCTCTCGGAGGTTCACCAGTTCGAAGTCCTCGCCGAGATCGGGGTCATCCTCCTGATGTATTCGATTGGCCTGGAATTCTCTTTCAGTGAGCTTCTGCAGGTGAAGTGGGTGGCAATTTTCGGGGGGCCGCTGGGCATACTGTTGTCGGTCGGACTGGGCGTCGGTGCGGGGCAGTTGCTGGGATGGAGCACTCCGCAGGGAATCGCCGTGGGCGCGATTGTTTCTGTGGCCAGCACCATGGTGCTCTCCCGTCTGCTGGCGGACCGCGGAGAACTGCGCTCGCGGCATGGCCACGTGATGATCGGCATTACTCTGGTCGAAGATCTGGCGGTAGTGGTTCTGACCGTGCTGCTTCCTTCGCTGAGCAATCTCACGGGAAGCCACTTCCTCTCATTGCTGATTGCTTTTGGTAAGGCCCTGCTGATCCTGGTCCCGGTCATGTTTGTGGCCGCGAAGCTGGTGCCACCCTTGATGAAACGGGTCGAAGCGACCGGAAACGACGAACTGTATGTGCTGGTCGTGCTGGCACTGGGTTTTGCCACCGCTGCGGTCACTCAGGCAGTTGGCTTGTCGCTTGCCCTGGGAGCGTTTCTGGCTGGTCTTATCGTCAGCGAATCCGGGACAACGCACAAGATGCTGGACAAGCTGTCCCCTCTGCGCGATGCCTTTGTAGCCCTGTTTTTTGTGACTATTGGCGCGCTCGTGGACCCACGCATCCTGATTACCAAGCCTGCTCTCTGGGGCACGATCGTGCTGCTGACCATGCTGGGAAAGTTCGCGATTTGGACGTTAGTGGTCTGGGTGTTTCGCTATCCGCCACGAACCGCCCTCATGGTGGGTCTGGGGCTGACGCAGATTGGCGAATTTTCCTACGTACTGGTCCGCGTGGCTCGCGATGCGCAGCTGGTTACCGATGACATCTATCACGCCACTCTGGCCGCTTCCGTCATCACCATCCTGCTGAATGGCTTGCTTATGCGGGCTCTTCCCAAAACCGCAGCGCCGGCAGGTTAGCCAGGCGAAAGCCGTACCCGGTTGTGCCCGGGGACGAATCCAGCACGCATCCCGCTGCATCCGTTATTCTAGTAACAGACATATGGCGACCCGATCCAAACCTGCTGGCCCATCCCCAACCGCCGTGCTGGAAGCTCCCAACGGTGAACGTGAACGCATTTTCGATCCTTTTCGTCACTGGGGATATCTGGAGGCTGATCTTGACCCTCTGGGGTTTCTGCCTCCCGTTACCCATCCTAGTCTGCGCATTGCAGGCGAATTGGCCGACGAAGCCCGCCGCATTTATTGCGGAACCGTGGGCGCCGAGTTCATGCACATTACCGATCCCGAACGACGCCGCTGGATCCAGGAGCGCCTGGAAGGGCCCCAGCCCGCGGTAGACCAGCCACGGGTGCTCGATCAGTTGATTCGGGCCGACTTGTTTGAACAGGTGCTGCAACAGCGCTATCTGGGCAGCAAGCGGTTTTCTCTGGAAGGTGTGACTGCCCTGATTCCATTGGTGGATGAAATTCTGGACGCGGCGGGGCAGCTCGGCGCCGTGGAACTGGTGATGGGCATGAGCCATCGCGGCCGTTTGAATATTATCGTGCAGGTCGCCAGGCGCTCTCCCGAAGAGATCTTTGCCGGTTTTGAAGACGTAGACCCGCGCAGCGTTCTGGGCAGCGGGGACGTGAAGTATCACATGGGAGCGACCGGTGAATACGTGACCCGCTCGGGCACGAAAATTCACATCCACCTGGTTTCAAATCCCAGCCACCTCGAGGCCGTGGATCCCGTGACCGTAGGCCGCACCCGCGCCAAACAGGACCGTGCGGGGCAGGACGGCTCCAAGAAATTCGTGCCTCTGCTGGTGCATGGCGACGCCGCATTCGCGGGCCAGGGAATCGTGGCGGAAACCCTCAATTTGTCCGATCTGCCGGGCTACACCGTGGGCGGCACGGTGCACATCATTGCCAACAACCTGCTCGGCTTCACTACTCTGTACAACGAGGAGCACTCATCGCGGTTTTCCGCGCAGCTGGCCCGCCGCCAGTCC
This sequence comes from Terriglobia bacterium, assembly GCA_963698825.1. GTDB lineage: Bacteria > Acidobacteriota > Terriglobia > Terriglobales > Acidobacteriaceae > JAIQFF01. Next base: position 371,471 of record CAVOSG010000005.1, read on the forward strand.
ATCCCCATCTTTCACGTGAACGCGGAAGATGTGGACGCCGTGGTGCGGGTGGGCCGCCTGGCCGCCGAGTATCGCTACATCTGGAAGGGAGATGTGGTTGTGGATCTGATCGGCTATCGCCGCCACGGGCACAGCGAAGTCGACGACCCCACAGTCACCCAACCGCTGCTCTACAGAGCGATCAAGGATCATCCGCCGCTGTGGGAGATCTATGCCGAGGACATCGGCGCGGAAAACGTGCAGCAAAAAGTGCAAGAAGTCCGCGATGAGCTGGAAGCGGCCCAGAAAGCGGCAAAAACAATCAAAAAGAAACCGCTGCTGCGCGAGTTGCCGGGCTATTGGAATGACTACAAGGGCGGCCGCTACAAATCCGAATATGAAGTGGACACCGGGCTCTCCGCGGAGGAACTCAGCGAAATTACCACCCGACTCACGACCTACCCTGAGGACTTCCACATCCATCCCAAGGTCAAAAAGCTGCTGGAGCAGCGTGCCGAGATGGGCGCGGGCACGCGACTGGTGGACTACGGCATGGCTGAGGCGCTCGCTCTCGGCGGCCTGGTCAAGGCGGGAATTCCGGTGCGGCTGAGCGGACAGGACACCCGCCGTGGCACGTTCAACCAGCGGCATTCGGTGCTGCTCGATATCGAAAACGAGCACGAGTACGTTCCGCTGGAACACATCGCCGAAGGCCAGGCCCGCTGCGAAATCTACAACTCCACGCTATCCGAAGCCGGCGTGCTGGGATTTGAATACGGCTACAGCCGCGACTGTCCCGAGACCCTGGTGATGTGGGAGGCGCAGTTTGGCGACTTCGCCAACGTGGCGCAAGCGGTCATCGACCAATTCATCAGCGCCGGGGAAGACAAGTGGGGACTGCTCTCAGGAGTCGTCCTTCTCCTGCCGCATGGCCACGAAGGGCAGGGCCCGGAGCACTCCAGCGCCCGCATCGAGCGCTTTCTGCAACTCGCGGCGCGCGATAATTTCCAGATCTGCCAGCCCTCGAATGCGGTGCAATATTTCCACTTGCTGCGCCGTCAGGCCCTGCGCCACTGGCGCAAACCGCTAGTCGTATTCACTCCCAAGAGCATGTTGCGCCATCCCGACGCCTCATCTCCGATTGAAGACTTTACCCACCAGCGTTTTCTGAGCGTGTTGCCGGACACGGAAATCAGCGACGCGACTCGCATCCTGCTCTGCAGCGGAAAAATCGGCCACGAATTACGCGCCGAACGCAAGAAACGACACGATATGACCACCGCGATTATTTCGGTCGAACAGTTATACCCGTTCCCCGAAAAGGAGCTGGAATCGGCGATCGGACAATTTCCTTCCGCACGAGAACTGGTCTGGGTTCAGGAGGAGCCAGCCAACATGGGTGCGCTGTTCTACGTGCTGCCGCGGCTTCGCCGCATCGCAGGCGAGCGTCCCGTCTTGTCGGTAAAGCGCTCCGCCAGTGCAAGCCCGGCCACGGGATCAGCCAAGGCTCACGAGGTGGAGCAGAAAACCCTGCTGACGTTGGCCTTCACCAATAAGACGTAGCAAGGATTGTGGCATGGTCTGTGTGGACGCGGGCGGCTCACCCGCGGGTTCCGGTTCATCCGCTACAACGATTCATCCGGGGATGTTACCCTTACCGCTTCGACCTCCATGCCACTTCGCCCACGAACTCAGCCTTTCCACATCGCCATCGACACCGGGGGCACCTTCACGGACTGCGTCTGGATTGAGCGCGGACAGGTCCGCATGCTCAAGGTGTTCTCCACTCCGGCCGATCCCTCGCAAGCCATTGTCGAAGCTCTGGGAAAGATCGGACAGCGCGGTCCGATGGTCCTTCTGCATGGCACGACCGTTGGCACTAATACTTTGCTGCAGCGCAAGGGCGCGCGCGTGGCCCTGGTCACAACCGCCGGCTTTGAAGATGCCATCGAGATCGGCCGCCAGGCCCGTCCCAAACTCTACGATTTTTTCTTTGACCGCATAGAACCGCTCGTCCCCTCGGATTTGCGCTTTGGCGTGAGCGAACGCACTGCCAGCGACGGCGAAATCCTTCAGGCGCCGTCGGAACAGGACTTGCAGACTCTGGCCGAGAGGATTCAGCGAGAACATCCCGAAGCAATTGCCATCTCGTTACTCTTCTCGTTTACCAACCCGAAGACGGAGAATGAGGTTGCGCGCGCGCTGGATAAGCTCGGCCTGCCGCTATCTATATCCCACCAGATTCTTCCCGAGTTTCGCGAATACGAGCGCACCAGCACTGTAGTGGTGAACGCGTACCTGCAACCGGTCATGCAGCATTATCTCGAGATGCTCGAACGCCGGACGCAAGGCTCAGAGCCATCCGGCGCGCAGGCATCGCGCATTTTCGTCATGCAATCCAGCGGCGGGATCACCGCCCTGCGCTCTGCGGCCCGTGAACCGGTGCGAACCGTTCTATCCGGGCCGGCGGGCGGCGTCGTGGGCGCGGCTGCCCTGGCGCGCCGCAGCGGCTTTGAGCGCATCATTTCATTCGACATGGGAGGCACTTCCACCGATGTTGCGCTGGTAGACGGTGAGGCCCGCGCCAGCAGCCAGGCCGAAATTGCCGGCTTTCCCATTGGCGTGCCCATGCTCGACATTCATACGGTAGGCGCCGGCGGAGGCTCCATCGCCCGCTTCGACGCTGGCGGCGCCTTGCGCGTTGGGCCCGAGTCCGCGGGAGCCGATCCCGGCCCTATCTGTTACGGTCGCGGTACTCGAGCCCACGGTGACAGACGCCAATCTGCTGCTCGGCCGGTTGCAGCCGCAGCGTTTTCTGGGCGGAGATTTCACTCTCGATCTGGAACGCACGCGCCGCCTGGTCACCGAGTGGCTCAAGCGACAGGGCACGAACCTTACTCTGGAACAATTCGCCGCCGGAGTGATCCGAGTGGTCAACGCCACCATGGAGAAAGCCATCCGCGTGGTCTCCATTGAGCGCGGTTATGATCCGCGAGAGTTTGCGCTGGTGGCTTTTGGCGGAGCGGGCGCACTTCATGCCTGTGAACTGGCAGAGGCGCTGAGCATCCCGCGAGTGCTTGTTCCCGCGCTGCCCGGCGCGCTTTCTGCCCTCGGCATCCTGGTCAGCGACGTGGTGAAGGATTATTCCCGCACCGTGCTCTTGCGAGTGGCGGGAAAACTTCCACTGGCACGCCTGGAGAGTGAGTTTGCAACGTTGCGCCGCGCCGCCGAAGCCGATTTCCGGAACGAAGAGTGGAGCGGGGCCATCCGCTATCAGCGGAGCGTGGACGTTCGCTACCAGGGCCAGGGGTACGAATTGAATGTTCCGTACACGCGCAATCTGCTCCCGGACTTCCGCAGCGAGCACCAGCGCCGTTACGGCTACAGCTACCCAGATCGTGAGGCGGAACTGGTGACGCTGCGCCTGCGCGCCACCATCAGGTCGCCGCAGGCAAACAAAGCCAAGGGGAGCACCACAGGCCATGTGGGGACGGGCGCACTTGCCCGTCCGGGCCGAGCAAAGCCCGGCAGCGCCCTCAAAGACCGCGCCCCCGTGCTCTTTTCCGGAAGAAGGCTCCCCACCGCGATCCTGTCCCGTGAGTCACTTGTGCCCGGTAAGAAGCTTTCCGGTCCAGCCGTAGTCACGGAGTACAGCGCGACCACGGTGGTTCCTCCGGGTATGAGTTTCCGCAGTGATCGGGCGGGCAATCTGGTCATCGAAGTCGGGCCGTCATCGAGCAAATCCCGCGACTAGGTCTCCCACAGGCTTGGCCGCTACAATACCTCCCATGAAACCCAGCATCTTTGTGGTCGAAGACGATCCGGACATTTCCCGCCTGGTGCGGCACCATCTGGAGGCAGACGGATTCGCCGTGAAAGTGTTTGCCACGGGCAACACGGTCATCCCTGAATCCGAGCGGCAGCGGCCGGCGCTCTTCATTCTCGACATCATGGTTCCGGGCAAGGACGGCCTCGAACTATGCCGCCAGATTCGGCAAATTCCGGCGCTGGCGGCCACACCGGTGATTTTCCTGACGGCGAAGAGCGGAGAAGCGGACCGTATTCTCGGTCTGGAACTGGGCGCCGACGACTACATTCCAAAACCATTCAGTCCGCGTGAATTGGTGGCGCGCGTCAAGGCCGTATTACGCCGGTTCGAGCGGCCCTTGTCGCAATCGCCAGTCAAAATCGGTGAGATCGAAATTGACCCGGGCGCCATGACGCTTCTAGTGCGCGGCAATCTGGTGAGCACGACCGCGACCGAGTTCCGGTTGCTCGACTACTTCGCGCGCCATATCGGCCGCGTCTTTACCCGGGACCAATTGCTCGATTCGGTCTGGCGCGACACCGCTTATGTGACCCCGCGTTCGGTGGATGTTTACGTGCGCCGCATTCGTGAAAAAATCGAGCCCGACCCTGAAAACCCACGCTATCTCAAGACGGTTCGGGGAGCAGGTTATCGCTTCGAGGCTCCGAAGTGAGAAAACGGGTGTTTTTCCGATTGTTGGCCGCCTTTGCCCTGGTGATTGCGGCGGCCACGGTCACCCTCGATTTCTCGGTTCACCGTGCGTGGAAAACCTCTCTGCTCCAGCAAATCGAACTTAACCTTACCCAAAAGACGCAGATGTTCGCTCACCATGTGAACGACGTTCGGGCGTTGTCCTCGCCCGTCCAGACGGAGGCGTCCGCGTCCACGCAGCTCGGGGATTTGCGGCGCATGGCCTTGGAGGAAGGCCGGGCGGCGGGCGCCCGCGTCACGATCGTTGACTTGCAGGGCAAAGTTCTGGCGGACTCCGAAGCAGACCCCGCGTCTATGGAAAACCACGCCCAGCGTTCCGAGTTCGTGGCCGCGTTGAAAGGCGATGTTGGCACCGACACGCGGCGCAGCCGGACCGTCGGTGTCCCATTTCTTTATGTCGCGGCTCCCGTCGCCGGCGGCGCCGTCCGCCTAGCTTATCCCCTGTCCGATGTGGAGGCGGCCCTCACCAGGGTCCGTCGGCAGCTGCTGTTGGGTTCGCTTTTGGCGTTTGTGGTGGCGATTTTGCTGGCAGGCATCGCAGCTCGCTCTACGGCGCGCCGATTACAGCACATCGTACGATTTGCTGACCGAGTCGCCGCCGGAGATTTGGCCGCGCGCATCGAAGACTCCTCTCTGGACGAAATCGGGCAGGTCGCTGCTTCACTGGACAAGACCGCCCGCCACCTGGAAGAGAGCTTTGTCGCGTTACAGACCAGCCAGCGGCAGCTCGAAACTCTGCTGAACAGCATGCAGGATGCCGTCATCGCGGTTGGTGCCGACCATCGCGTGCAGTGGGCCAACCAGGCCATGGACAAACTGGTCCCGCAACACACCCGCAAGAACGCGCCCGTGGTCGAGACCGTTCGCGACCCTGATTTTCTGACCGCCATACGGGGGGCGAGCGAAGCCCGCAAGGTGTTCGCCGCCCGCGCCGCATCGATTATTCCCGGACGCACGTTTGACGTGACCGCCGCGCCCATGCCGGGTGGCGGCGCGGTGGCGGTGCTGCGGGATCTTACCGAAACCGAACGGATCGAGAAGACGCGGCGTGATTTTATCGCCAACGTCTCACACGAATTGCGCACCCCGCTTACTTCCATACAGGGTTACACCGAAACCCTGCTGGATAGCGCGTCTGACAACGGTCACTCCCGCGAGTTTCTCGAAATCATCCGTAAGAGCGCTTTGCGAATGTCTCGTCTGACCGAGGACCTTCTTACTCTGGCGAGGGTGGAATCGGGTGAACAGCGCTTCGACATCCAACCCACCGCGCCGGCCGAGCTTCTGCAGGAAGCCGTGCAGAGTTTTCGCGAAATCGCGCGCGCACAAAATATTGAGTTAAAGGTAGAGGACACCGCAGTGGCCCAGGTGGGCGCTGATCCCGAAGCCATCCATCAGGTCTTTTCCAATCTGGTGGACAATGCCATGAAATATGCCCAGTCGGGCGGCCGGATCGTATTGGGAGCCCGGCCTGTCTCCGCGGGTGTCGAATTCTATGTGCAGGATTTCGGGCCCGGCATTCCCTCTGAGCATCTGCCCCGCCTGTTCGAGCGTTTCTACCGGGTCGACAAAGCGCGCTCGCGCGAATCCGGTGGTACCGGCCTGGGGTTGGCGATTGCCAAACACATCGTGCTGGCGCATGGCGGCTCGCTTCGGGCCCAAAGCGAGCTTAACCACGGATCAACCTTCCTCTTCATCTTGCCGCTGGCGGACCCGGCACAAGTCTCGTGACGAAATTCACGCCCTTTTAACCACAACCTTGAAGAAACAACCTATCCTCCGGTATTGACCATCCATAGCAACAAGAGCAGAACCAGGCAAAGCGTGATACGTCCGGTCGGGGTCGCTCCCGGCAGAGGGCCGCGCATGAGTACAGCTATTTTAAGAAGCCCGGAGCCAGAATCGTCCTATTCCTACCTGGTGAAGCGCACGATAGAAGCTTGCCGGGTCGCGAAGGAGGCTGCCGCCACCGCTGCGGAAGGCATCGCCACCGCATCCTCTCCACTGTTGAACACGCTGCGCGAGCGCGAGCAGCAACTCGACCGCCTGGACATGGAAATCGATGCCGGCGTGACCCGGATCATCACTCAGGTCACGGAATCGGAAGCCCGGGAACTTCTGGCCTGCATGAAGTTCATGATCAGCCTGGAACGTGTTGGAGATTTGCTGCTCAGCTTTGCCGGTAGCGCGCAAGCGGTTTGCGCCCGCCTCGATCCGCAAGACATTCGCGACCTTACCCACATGGCGACCGTCTTAGAGAAAATGCTTTCGGACGCCGGCGTGGCTTTTTCTACCCGCGACGTAAAACGAGCGGTGGACGTGCTGCGGGCGGACGCCGAGATCGATCGTCTGCGGAACCTCATCTTCCTGCGTCACATCGAAAACCCCGAGAACGTGGAGCGGCACGCCAGCTTGCAGGTCATCTTCATGACGCAATCACTCGAGCGCGCGGGCGACCACGCCAAAAATCTCGCGGAAGAGGTGTGCCACTTCGTCAGCGGCCACACCGTCCGCCATGTCCTGATGACTTACGACAAACCCATTGAACAGATGTTCCTCGATTGGTTGCGCGCCCGCGAAGACCACTGACCCGTTGCGCCTTACAGCATTTCTGGTTGTGCCACCCTAAGGGGAAGATTTGTGTCCGGCCACACACCTGTGACATCCGTCACAGCCAAAGGCAATCAGGATCCTTACCATCGGACTCATGTTGCCAGGCGGCCTTACCCACGCCACAATTCGCCTCCTCGATTGGATCGCCGGCTGGACGCTGCCACCCGACAAGGTGGCGAAGCACCTGCGCACCGGCCGGCGAGGGGAGGAAGCCGCCTACTTCTATCTGCGAAAACAGGGATACACAATGGTCGCGCGGAATTTCCGGTCGCCCAACCGCCGCGGCGAAATTGACTTGATTGGCTGGCATGAGGACGTCCTGTGTTTCGTGGAGGTAAAGACGCGTACTACTCATGACGTCAAGCCCGCGGAAGCCGCGGTTGACCGCGACAAACGCCGGGACATTCTTGCCGTTGCCCGCGAATATCTGCGCCACTTGCCGCTTTCCTGCCAGTGGCGGCTCGACGTCATCAGCGTGTACTATGACCAGGGTTCGAGCCAGCCGCAGATCGAACTGTTCCGAAATGTGTCCATACCCGCCTGAGCTCGTGCTCTTCCCCGAACCAGATCAGCGTTTTTACAGGCGCCTGGGCGTAAAATAACCAGATTCGCGCCATGTGGCTCTGCTCTGCGCACCACAGAAAGGATTCAGTAATTGCCTGAGCTTCGAAAAGACCCGATCGTGGGCCGCTGGGTCATCATTTCAACCGACCGCGCCAAGCGTCCGACCGACTTCGCTCGTGAAGGAGTCAAACTCAAAGGCGGTTTCTGCCCTTTCTGTTACGGTAACGAATCCAAGACCCCGCCCGAGATTCAGGCGTATCGCCCCAACCCCAACGGCGGCCCTGCGCCCCAACGCGATTCTCCCGGCTGGACGGTGCGCGTGGTTCCCAACAAATTTCCCGCGCTCGGCATCGAGGGCAATCTGAATCGCCAGGCCGAGGGCATGTTCGACCGCATGAATGGCATCGGAGCGCACGAGGTCATCATCGAAACTCCGGACCACAATGCCAGCCTGGCCAACCTGCCCGCCCAAGCGAATCGAAGATGTGCTCTGGACCTTCCGCGACCGCATCCTTGATCTGAAGAAGGACCGCCGCTTCAAGTACATCCTGATTTTCAAGAACCACGGAGAAGCGGCCGGGGCCTCGCTCGAGCATGCACACTCGCAGCTGATCGCGCTGCCCATTCTTCCGATTTACGTGACCGAAGAAATCGAAGGCGCGAAGCAGTACTACATCTACAAGGAGCGTTGTGTCTTCTGCGACGTGATTCGCCAGGAAACCGAAACCGGCACTCGCGTGGTCGGCCGAAAATGCAGACTTTCTTACTCTCGCTCCCTACGCGCCGCGTTTTCCCTTCGAGACCTGGATCCTGCCCAAACAGCACGAATCGGCATTCGAGAATTCCTCTTCCCACATGTTTGAGAATCTGGCCAAGGCGCTGAAGACCTTGCTGGCCAAGGCCGAGCGCGTGCTGGATAACCCTCCCTACAACCTGGTCATCCACACTTCGCCGGTGCAGGACCCCAACAATGATCACTATCACTGGCACATCGAATTCATGCCTAAGCTGACCAAGACCGCCGGCTTCGAGTGGGGAACGGGTTTCTACATCAATCCCACGCCTCCGGAAGAGGCAGCGAAGTTTTTGCGCGAGGCCAGCGTGGAAGAGTCCGCATCGACGGCGAAAGGTTAGCGGGAAAGGAAAGAGGTAGAAACTAGACGGTTAGATGTGCAGAAGAGCTTCTCTCAAAGTGAGCCCGCCAAATGGGTCTCCTTTACTACTAGGCCTGGGTGCGATCCAGAAACTCCGAGTGCCACGCCATCTGGATGGCTTCCAGTTTGCCCTCGTTCGACTTCTTGGGATCATCCTTGAATTCCGGCAGCTCCGTCACCAGCCGATGTAAGTCGGTGAAGCGCACGGCCAGCGGGTCGGTTTCCGGATGCTTCTCGGAGAGCAGGATTCCGAGGTCTTCGGGATCGTCCCAGGTCAATGGTCTTTGGCATGCAAGCTCCTTGAAATCGGTTTCAAGTTGGCTCTTGGTCGTTCGAGTTTCAAAACCCGAGAACTAGAAACCCGAAACTGGAAACTGCTTCTAGTGTTCTTCCGACACGTAGTTCCGATTCCAGGCTGGAATCTCGACCACGACTTTGCCGGGCTTCGTGATCACCGCCTGGCAGCCGAGTCGGGAGTTTAACTGTAAATCGGCGGCCATGTCCAGCCGGTCGGCTTCGTCGTCATCCATCTCGGAAAGATTCTCGGCGCCTTCCTTCACCCAGATGTGGCAGGTGGTGCAGGCGCAGTTGCCGCCGCAGGCGTGGTCGAGCCGGATGCCGTTGTTCAGAGCAACGTCGAGCAGCGATTCTTCCTTGCCATGATCTTTGTAGGGAAGCTTGCCGTGCTCGAATTGTACGGTCTTGCCCTCAGGCAAAAATGTGACTTGCACCGTGTTTTCGCCCGGAGGGTCCACTGTGGCCGTTCCCGCGCCTTGAGTTTTCTGTTCTGCCATCACAGCTCCTAATCTAAAATCGCCTGCGCTTCTTTCCTTGACGACTGATGACTGACGACCGACGACTGTTCTATTCAAACTCCGCTTTGGCCACCGGGATGCGGGGCGTCGGGTGCTTCGCCCATCTCGGCCTGATCTGTATCTGCCTGGTCCATCGTCTTTCCCTTGAGGGCTGTGGAAACGGCGCTATCCATCATCAATTCCGCCAGCCGCATGGTGCCCTGGTTGAGCGCGTCGATGGCGGTGCGGATCGCCTGATAATCGTCTTCAGCTTTCACTTCGTTCAATGACTTTTCCAGCTTGGCGATGCGCTTCTTCTCGTCGTGAGTGAGCTGTCCCCAGGCCGGGCTCTTCTTTCCTTTTTCGAGCGCAGCCAGGATTGTGCCGGCTTCGTTCCGCGCCTCGATCACTTGCCGCTGCCGGAAATCTTCTTCCGCCGCGTCGAACGAATCGAGGATCATGCTCTCGACTTGCTCGTCCGTCAGACCGTAACTGGGCTGGACTTCAATCTCTGCCTCCTTTCCGCTGCGCTGTTCGCGCGCGGAAACATGCAGAATGCCGTTGGCGTCAATCAGGAACTTCACTTCCACGCGCGGGATGCCGGCCGGCATCGGCGGAATGCCTTTCAGTTCGAAGCGTGCCAGGGAGCGGCAGTCTTTTGCCAATTCCCGCTCGCCTTGCAGTACATGGATGGCGACATTGGTCTGCCCGTCCACTTGCGTGGTGTAGTGCTGCGTGGCGGAAGCCGGAATCGTCGAGTTGCGGAGAATGATCTTGTCGGTCACGCCACCGGCCACCTCAATGCCCAGCGACAAAGGCGTCACATCGAGCAGAAGCATATTCTCGGTGGCTTCGGAGCCTCCGGAAAGAATATTGGCTTGCACGGCGGCTCCGAGGGCGACGACTTCATCGGGGTTCAGATCAGTGTGCGGGGTGCGGTGGAACATTTCTTCGACCAGCGCGCGCACTTTGGGAATTCGCGTGGAGCCGCCGACCAGCACCACTTCATCAATCTGTTCGGGCTTCAGACCTGCATCTTTCAAGGCCTGCTTGCAGGGGCCAACGGTGCGATCGATGATGGGCTGAATCAATTGCTCGAACTGCTCTCGCGTTATTTGCCTCTGATAGTGCTTGCCGCCCGGCAGTTCAACTTCCAGCGTGGTTGCGGGCTCGGAAGAAAGGGCAATCTTGGCTTCAATGACGGCCTTGCGAATGGTCGCCACCGCTTCGCCACTGCGCGAGACGTCCAGACCCATGTCGCCACGGATATCGTCGAGAGCGATCGTGATCAGGAGGTTGTCAATGTCGTCGCCGCCCAGATGGGTGTCGCCATTGGTGGCGACGACCTCGAAGATTCCGTCGTGCAATTTGAGGATGGATACGTCGAAGGTGCCGCCGCCCAGGTCATAAACAGCGACGATGCCATTTTGTTTCTTGTCCAGACCGTAGGCCAGGGAAGCCGCAGTCGGTTCATTCACCAGGCGCAGGACTTCGAGGCCGGCGATGCGGCCGGCATCTTTCGTGGCTTGACGCTGCGCGTCGTTGAAGTACGCCGGGACGGTGATGACAGCTTTTGTTACCGGCGCATTGAAGAACCGCTCGGCGTTGCGCTTGAGTTGGCGCAGAACAAAAGCCGAAATTTCAGGAGGCGTGAACGTCTTTTCGCCCAGCCGAATGCGCAGGACTTCTCCGGCTTGAAGGTCATCGGCCAGGCAGAAAGGGAACAGCTTCAATTCCTGCTGGATGTCTTCAATGCCGCGCCCCATCAGGCGTTTGATCGAGTACACCGCGCGCTCGGGAGTCTCGATCAAATACTTCCGGGCTGCGTTGCCGACGATGATCTGATCCTTGTCATCCAGCGCAACCACGGATGGCACCAGGTTGACCCCATCTTCACCCGGAATCACGACAGGCCTATCCCCCTGCATGAAAGCCACCAAGGAGTTGGTGGTTCCGAGATCGATGCCGACGATGCGGTCAGTGGCCATACGCAAGATTGTCAGATCGCAGATTTAGGATTGAAGATTTTCAAATCTGAAATCTTCAATCACAAATCTAAAATCGCTTTACGTTTCCAATGCTTCATTCACGTCTCGTACCAGATTCCTGATGTAGCTACGGCGGTTCAGCAGATCGACCATGCTGTCCAGGGATTTGCGGCGCTCCGCGCTATTTTCGTGATCAATCGAGTCGTCCCAGCGGTTCCAATGGGTCTTTAGCTCTTCTGCCAACTCTTCGTATTTCTTTTCGAACTGGGCCTTGTGCGCTTCCAGATCTATTGCCAGCGCGGGATCGTCTTCGCCCATCTTCTTGTTCATGCGCAGCTCTTCCAGTTGCATGTTCAGCTCGAACACTTCTTCCAGTAAGTCGGGAGGCACAATCTGTTTCTTTACCTCGCCGCTGGCCCGAGCTTTCTCGGTGGCTGTCTTCGACTGCTCTTCCAGTTCCACGCCCTCGAGGCGCAGCAAGTACTGCGTGCGCCTGATGGGGTCTTTCAACGTGCGGTAGGCGTCGTTGAGCAATGAACTCTGTTCCAGGCTCCATTCCTGCTCGCGCTTGTCGACGCGGGCATTCAGGTCGGGATGCAGCTTCCGGCTGAGTTCGTAAAAGTCTTTCTCCAGGCGAGCAACATCCAGGGTCAGTTTTCGGGGCAGGCCGAAGAACGAAAAGTAATTCACCGGCAGCGGCGGTTGCACTTTGCCGCAGGCATGACAGAAATGGGCGGCGCGCATATCGCCGCATGACCAGCAACTGGCGGTGGAGCCGCCGCTTCCGGGCGCCGCAATCGTCTTGGAGGTATCCATTGCCATTGTCTTGATCATGCGGCCGTGTGGCGCGGGCGCCCTCGCCCGCGACCGGCGCATAAAGCACAAAAACTCTCAAGGGTTTCCATTGACCGGGCAAGCTAAACCGGAGTGCGGAGGGCCGATCCGCTCCAGGCTTTAGCGGGCGAGGGCGCCCGCTCCACACAGGCCACAAAACTTCACGGTTTACCCTGAGAATGACGTTCCACAGCCGCACGACTTCGATGCATTGGGATTGACGAATACGAATCCCTGCTGCATCAGGGTCTCCTGATAATCGAGGACCATACCGTTCAGATAAATGAATGACTTCGGATCCACGAACACTCGCACATCGCCGAACTGGAAGATGCGGTCACGCTCGCGGGGCTGGGTATCGAAGCGAATGTTGTAGCTAAGGCCCGAGCACCCGCCGCCCTGTACTCCCAGGCGCAGCCCGCCCTGCTCAGGCGAGATACCTTCCTTGACGATGGCGGAACGCACCTTGGCCAGCGCCTTGTCCGTGACTTTGACCCCGCCCTTGGCCGGAGCCGCCGGCTTGGTCGTTTCTTCGGTCGTGGTTGCCATAAGTGTCTAAGTGCGCGCAGCTTCTACTGAGAGCTGACGGCTGACAGCTGAAAGCCTACTTCGCTTCGACAGCTACCGGCTTTGCCGCGCCCTGCTTTGCCTTCCAGTCATGAATCGCCGCTCGGATGGCGTCTTCCGCCAACACCGAGCAGTGAATCTTCACCGGTGGAAGCGCGAGCTCTTTCACGATCTCGGTGTTCTTGATCTGCAGCGCTTCGTCTACCGTCTTGCCCTTCACCCATTCGGTGGCGAGCGAAGACGATGCGATCGCAGAGCCGCAGCCGAAGGTCTTGAACTTCGCATCTTCGATGATGTTGGTCTGCGGATTGACCTTGATCTGCAGCTTCATGACGTCACCGCACTCCGGCGCGCCCACAAGACCAGTCCCGACTTCGTTGCTGTTCTTGTCCATCGAGCCCACGTTCCGCGGATTTGAATAATGATCGAGAACCTTATCGCTGTATGCCATTTTTACCCCTCTCCAAATTGTCAGGTTTCACAGTTTCCCAGGTTTCAAAACCCCGAAACTTTGTTTTACTCCGCTGCCCACTTGACGCTCTTCAAATCCACGCCTTCTTTCGCCATCTCGTACAGGGGCGAAAGCTCGCGCAACCGTTCTACCGTCTCGACGACGCGGTCGGCCACGTAATCCACTTCGGCCTCGGTGTTGAAACGCCCAATGCCAAAGCGGATCGAGCTGTGGGCCAGATCGTCGCCTGTCCCCAAAGCCTTCAAAACATAAGACGGCTCCAAGGTCGCCGAGGTGCACGCCGACCCGCTCGAAACCGCGATGTCATTGATGCCCATCAGCAGCGACTCGCCTTCCACGTAGGCAAAGCTGATATTCAGATTGCCCGGCAGGCGATGCTCCCACGAACCGTTAATGTAGACCTCGTCCAGTCGGCCCATAATGCGGTCGCGCAGGCGGTTTCGCAGGCCGGCCAGCGTGCAGGCTTCCTTGGCCATCTCTTCCGAAGCGATCGCGCACGCCTTACCCAGTCCAACGATTCCGGGGACATTCAGGGTTCCCGAACGCATGCCGCGTTCGTGTCCGCCGCCGTCAATGATGGCGGAAATCTGCACCCGGGGATTCTTGCGGCGCACGTACAAGGCGCCGACGCCCTTGGGGCCGTACATTTTATGGGCTGAGATGGACATCAGGTCAATGTTCATCTTGTTCACGTCAATCGGAATCTTGCCGATCGCCTGGGTGGCGTCAGTGTGGAAGATCACGCCGCGCTCACGACAGAGTTTCCCGATTTCCGCCACCGGCTGCACCACGCCAATTTCGTTGTTGGCGGCCATGATCGTCACCAGGATGGTCTTGTCATCCATGGCGCGCTTCAGCTCTTCCAGCTCAATCAGGCCGTCTTTCTGCACCGGCATGTAGGTGACGCGGTAGCCGTACTTCTCCAGGCGCTTACAGGTATCGAGCACGGCCTTGTGTTCGGTCACGGCCGTGATGATGTGGTTGCCCTTCTCGCGGTACATCTCGGCCACGCCCTTAATAGCGAGGTTGTCGCTTTCGGTGGCGCCGGAGGTGAAAATGATCTCTTTCGGAGTGGCGCCGACCAGCTTGGCCACGCGCTCACGCGCGGTCTCGACGCCTTCCTCGCCGGCCCATCCAAATGAATGGTTGCGGCTGGCAGCGTTGCCGAATTTCTCCATGAAGTAGGGAAGCATCTCTTCCAGCACCCGAGGATCCATCGGGGTGGTGGCGTGGTTGTCCATGTACACGGGCAGCTTCACGCCGTTGGCGGCGGTTCGCTGCTCCTGCGTGTGAACCTCGGTGTGTCCGTTCGTTCCCTGGGGGATCGTCTTTACATCCGTGCTCATAATTGCTCTCCTCAGAACCTGCTTATCCAATGGTTACGAATTCCGTTGCGTGCTTTGTTTTGTCGCCGCGGGTCTTATCGGCGCGGGTCTCGTCGCCGGCGTGCGCGGTCTCGTCCTTCATCTCCAAGATACTGATGCCGCGAAGCAACTCCTCGATTCCGTGGCTGACCCGCCGCAAGGGCTCTCGAATATTGCAGCGGTCGCTCTGATCGCATTCGCCCCGCACGGTCACGCACGAAGTGATAAAAAGCGGACCATCAATGGCCCGGATCACCTCGAACGCCGAAATCATTCCCGGATCGCGCGCCAGGGTGTAGCCTCCGTTCGTCCCATGCTGCGAATGCAGCAGGCCGGCCTTCACCAGTCGCTGCAGGATCTTGGCCAGCGCTTCCTGGGGTATGTGGTAGGCGTCAGCAACATCCTTGGCGCTGCATGCTCCATGCTCGGCGTGTTCGGCCAGATGCTTCATGGCCATCAACCCGTAATCCGCCTTTTTGGTGAGTTTAAGCATGCTCGGCAAAATCCGACCTTTTCAGTCGGATATATCTATATTAGACGCCAACCTGCTCAAATGCAACCTGTTACAGGTAGTGGTTGAAAAACGCCATCGAGATGTCGCAGCATTCATTGAACCGCTGGCGAGGCAGAGTGTTGGCCATCCGGATTGGCATGATGCAGCGGGCAACGGTAGCCGTACCCACTTCCAGGTGACTAACGGGAGCTAAAGATCAGTGGAAGCACTTGACAACTGGGATAGCCGGTCTAAAATACCGCCAAATTCCGGCGAAATCCCCCGGCCGCTCAACAGGGATTCCACGACCCCGGATTTATGACTCCATCCTCGCCGTCCCAACTCCCCGAGAAGAAAAGCAACATGGCGCCGTGCAAGCACCCACGTGTGCAGATCGTGGCCCGCGAAGAGGACTCTGAATTCGTCGAATGCAAGGAATGCGGCGAAATCTTCGAGTCCAGCGAATTTAAGGACATGATCATCGAAGACACGAAGCTCTCGAACGAATCCTAGCCCCCGATCCCAGTTAGGCTGCCGGAGCAGCACGATTGCGTGACAAAGGTAACCGGGACTGTGCCCTTTACGCTTGTTGCAAACATAACAATTTGTTAACGTCGCCCGGGGAATATCTTGTCCGCAAAAAATCAAACTCCGCTCGTGGCCCTGGTTGTAGACGATTCAATGCTCATTCGACACACGGTTTGCCGCTTCCTCGAGGAACGTGGCTACAACGTGGAATCGGCGACCAATGGCGAAGAGGCCCTCCCGATTGTCCACCGGATTCGTCCCGACATCATCATTACCGATATGCAGATGCCCAAGATGAGCGGCACAGAATTCATCACTGCTCTCAAGGCCCAACCCGAGACCGCCGAGATTCCGATTGTCATCGTGGCCGGCAAGAACAGCGGATTTACTGCGAAGGAGCAACGGGCCAATTTCGCTATCTTCAAGGACATTGATATCGAAGCGCAGCTCGGCAAAGCACTGGAAGCCTTGCTCGAAAGCCGGGTGACGAAAGTTAAAGCGGCGGTGAAGGGGTAAAGCAGGTCTCAGCTCTCAGCCGTCAGCTTTCAGCTCTTCTTCGTGTCCTCTGTGGTTCAAGGTTTGTGAATTGATCAGCGCAGAGCCATCCCCGCTTCCGCTGAGAAATCCATAGCTGCAAAATCTCCCGCCAGAAATTTTGGATATGCCGCAGCCGCGATCATGGCTGCGTTATCGGTTGAAAGCGGGCGGGAAGGGAAATACACGGGTAAGCCTTCCATCGCGGCGTCCTGCTCAAAGCGCTGGCGCAGCTCATTATTCGCGGCCACACCCCCGGTAACGAATAATGTGGCCGCATTGCAAGCGCGCGCTGCCGCCAGAGTCTTCGTGACCAAATCGCTCACCAGCGCCCGTTGAAAAGAAGCCACCAGATTCAGCGTTTGCCTGTCGCAATGACGCAGGTAGTCCTCAAGCTTGGGCTTCTCCACGTCGGCCAGGGCTTTGCGCCGGGCGTCAATCGAAGCCTGCATGCCATGTGTTTCGACGTAGCGCAAAACCGATGTTTTTATTCCGCTGTAAGAAAAATCAAAACGCGGTTCCCCTCCATCTTCACCCTTGTCTTTCCGGTCGCGATGCTTGAGCTGTGACGCAGGAAACTTTACCGCCGCGGGATCGCCATGCGTGGACAGTTTGTCGACAATCGGCCCACCCGGATATCCCAATCCCAGCAGCTTTGCCACTTTGTCGAAGGCCTCGCCGGCAGCGTCATCGCGGGTGTGACCGATATTCAGGTATGACCACTGTTCATCCCGCTCCTCGGCCAGGTAGAGATGCGTGTGCCCGCCCGAAACTACCAGGGCGAGCACGGGGAAATTCATCTCCCGATTATTTTTTTGCTTTTCCTCTTTCTGGCGTTCTTCGAGCAGAACGGCATGAATGTGTCCTTCGAGGTGATTGACGGCGATCAGAGGTTTATCGAGCGCGAACGCCAGAGCCTTGGCGTATCCGATTCCAACCAGCAGCGCCCCGGCCAGTCCAGGTCCCTGCGTCACGGCCAGCGCGTCAATGGACTGGTAGGTCTGCCCGGCATCGGACAGTGCTTTGCGAACCACCGGCACAATCGCCTTCAAATGCTCGCGTGAAGCCAGCTCCGGCACCACGCCGCCATAGGGCTGGTGAGCTGCGATCTGCGAAAACACCACGTTCGAGGCCACCCTTTCCCCCGCATACACCACCGAAGCGGCCGTCTCATCACAGGAGCTTTCAATGCCGAGAATATAGGCGCCAGCCATAGTTTCTAGTCTAAAAGAACCGCGCGGGAATCACGAACCCGCGTGGGGACAGCCCGCCCCGGAATCATGTAGGCGCGAGCGTCTCGCTCGTGCAGCAGAGCCGCGGATGATTCCGTACGAGTGGGGCCCTTGCGCCCACTCTTGTGCCCTGGGGCGGCTACAATAATCCGTTATGTCGAGCGGAGACCCGAGCGCGCCACCCGTTACCGAGCCGGTCAGTTCGCTCTACGATACCCGCCTGCCCCAGCTCTCCCGCTGGCGGCGGATGCAGATCCCGGTCATCGCCGCGGTGGTCATTGCTGTCATTCGCGGCCTCGGCCCCACCCTACGCTTCGAAAAGCTGGGTCACCATCACTACGACCAATCTCGCGCCCGCGGCGTGCCGGTAATTTCGGCCTTTTGGCACCGCTGCATTATTCCGGCCACGTGGTTCTGGCGCAACCGCGGAGTCGTAGTGATGAACACCACAAATTTCGACGGACAATGGACGCGGCGAGTGATCGAACACTTCGGCTTCGGCACGGCGCAAGGCAGCTCCACGCGCGGAGGCATGCGCGGGCTGGCGGTGATGGCACGGCGGCTGGAAGAGGGCTTCGACACCGCGTTTACCATCGACGGACCGCGCGGTCCGCGCTACGTCGCCAAGCCGGGCCCAGTAATGCTCGCCCGGAAGACCGGGCGGCCGATTTATGTGTTTCACATCGGCGTCGAACGGGCCCACACCCTGGAAAAGGCCTGGGACCTGATGGCGATTCCGCATGTGTTTTCTCGCGCCGTGATTGTAAGCGCTCCGCTGATCCTGGTCTCGCCCGACGCGGATGCGGAAGAACTCGAGCGCAAGCACGCGGAGATGCAAAGCGCGCTGGAACGTGTCCGTGACGTGTCCGAATCATGGTTCGGATTGAGCGAAGCGGAGCGCGAACGCCTGCGGGCGGAGTGGAATGCCTGACCTCAAAGAGTACGCTGGACAGATTATTCGCAGCCTGCGTGACGCGGGCCATCAAGCCTACCTGGTCGGCGGCTGCGTACGCGATCTGCTGCTGGGGCACGAACCTGCCGACTACGACGTCACCACCAACGCCACACCCGACGAGGTCATGCGAATCTTTCCGGAAACTTATGCTGTGGGCGCGCAGTTCGGCGTGGTGCTGGTGCCCGTAAGGGACGCCGGCGGGAACACTATCGAGGTCGCCACCTTTCGCACCGACATCGGCTACAGCGACGGCCGCCATCCCGACCAGGTGCGCTTCAGCAAGAGCGCTCAGGAAGATGTCCAGCGCCGCGACTTCACCATCAATGGCCTGTTGTTCGATCCCATCAAAGATGAAGTTCTGGATTTCGTGGGCGGACGCAAAGACCTCAAAGACGGAATCATTCGCGCCATCGGCCGGCCCGAACTGCGTTTTGCCGAAGACAAACTGCGCATGCTGCGCGCGGTACGCTTCGCCGCCCGCTTCGGATACACCATCGAGCCGGAAACATTAGCGGCGATCCAGAAGCTGGCGCCGGCATTCATCAAGTTTCTTGCGAACGGGTGCGCGATGAATTGACCAAGATGCTCACCGAAGGCCGCGCCCGTCAGGCATTTCTTTTGCTCGACGAAACCGGGCTGCTTCACGAAATCCTGCCGGAGATTTCTGCAATGAAGGGCGTGCAGCAGCCGCCGGAGTTTCATCCCGAAGGCGATGTCTTCGTGCACACTTTGCTGTTGCTCCAGGAATTGCCTCAGCCATGTCCCGCAACGTTGGCCTGGGGGGCACTTTTGCACGATGTGGGCAAGCCGCCCACGTTTCGCGTTGCGCCCGACCGCATTCGTTTCGACAAGCACGTGGACGTGGGTGTAAAGATGGCCGAAGAAATCTGCCAGCGTCTGAGATTTTCCAACGATGATACCGAACAGATTTTGGCGCTGGTCGACAATCACATGCGTTTCTCGCACGTCCCCCAGATGAAGGAATCGACATTCAAGAAATTTGTGCGTATGCCGCACTTTGAACAGCATATCGAATTGCATCGCTTGGACTGCCGGGCCAGTCACCGGGACTTGACTACTTATAACTTCACTCAGCAAAGAATCGCGTCAATTCCTCCCGAAACCATTCGACCCGCACCTCTGATCAGTGGCGACGACCTGATCGCTGCGGGGTATCTCCCTGGGCCGCGCTTCAAGCAAATTCTGTCCCTGGTGGAGGACGCCCAACTCGAAGGACGGCTGCAGTCGAAAGACAGCGCCATGGAATATGTTATGCGGGAATTTCCCCGGCCGGCGGAGCATTCGCCCCAGAACTGAGATTTACGAAAGTCTGTCAAGCCCCGTTCCGGGCCGATCTCCCTTCAAGCGCTTGAGATAAAACGAAATATATTGTTGCCGGGCTTGTCCCATTTACCCTGCTCCAATTGTTATTCTGAAAATATAGACAGGAAGGGGAAGTTTTCCGCAGCCAGCGAACGCTGGCGTAATGGTAAAATCGTCTTCGCTTTCTTCAAAAAGCTGACTTCCTGATGACCCGTCCCATGGAACAAGCCGGTGCCGGACTGGAGAGGATCGTTGCCGGCAGCTTGCGGCGCTCCCCCGCGGAACAGGGCCCGTTGCTGGCGTGGGCGCTGGCTTGCGGGCAGGCTGTTGCGCTGCGGACCAGGGCTCTCGACTTCGCTCAAGGCATTCTGCGAGTCGAAGTTCCCGACGCGGGTTGGCGGGCCGAGTTGCAGGCGCTGGCGCCACAGTATCTGGCGGTGATCAATCGCTACGTCGGGCAGAGTGTGAAACGAATTGAGTTTGTTGTGGTCGGGAAAGAAATTCCAAGGCAAGGCCAGGCAAGCTGATGAAAGTTACCGAAAAGGACGTTGCCTACGTGGCCGATCTCGGCAACCTGGAGCTGACCGCGGAAGAGCGCACTCGCATGGTGCGCGACCTGAACTCGATTCTTGATCACATCGACAGTTTGAGCGAACTCGATACGACCAACGTGCAACCCATGGCCCAGGTGTCCGATCGCTATGGCGTGGATCAGTCGAAGCAGGGAAGCGAGCGCTTCGCCTACGCCAGCCGGCAAGATGTCCACGAAGGCTTGCGCAAATCGCTGCCGCACGACGTGGCGCTCGAAAATGCGCCAGACTCGGATGGCACATTCTTCAAAGTTCCGAAGGTGATTGAGAGATAGAAAAACCCCGTCGGGGGTCCTTGGCCGTTGGTCTTTGGCCAACGACCAGCGACCAATGGCCAACGACGACTTACTGACTTCATGAATCTTGAACTGCTCACCATCGACGCTGCCCGCTCCGCCGTGCAGGAGCGCAAGACCAGCGCTGCGGCGCTGGCGGAGTCGTTCTACGCCAAGATCGAGAGCGACGATCCGAAGATTGGCGCCTTCCTGACACTGTCGAAAGAGCGCGCTCTGGCCAAGGCGGCGGAGATGGATGCACTCGCGTCAAAAGGCGAGAAGCTTCCCCCGCTGGGTGGTGTGCCAGTCGGAATCAAAGACGTGATGGTCACCAAGGGCATCCGCACCACGGCGGGTTCGAAGATTCTGGGTAACTATGTTCCGCCGTACGATTGCACAGCCGTCGCGCGGCTCGAAGCGGCCGGTGCCGTCGTGTTGGGCAAATTGAACTGCGACGAGTTCGCGATGGGTTCGTCCAACGAAAATTCCGCCTGGAAGCCAGTGCACAATCCGCGCGATCTTACACGAGTGCCCGGAGGTTCCTCCGGCGGATCGGCGGCGGCCGTGGCTGCGGACATGGCGGTAGCGGCGCTGGGTTCCGACACCGGCGGCTCGATTCGCCAGCCAGCCTCGTTTTGCGGTGTGGTTGGAATGATGCCCACCTATGGGCGGGTTTCGCGCTACGGTTTGATCGCGTTCGCCTCGTCGCTCGATCACATCGGTCCGCTCACCAAGACGGTCAAAGACGCGGCCATTGTGTTGCGAACCATTGCCGGGCGCGATCCCATGGATTCAACTTCCGCGGACGTTCCCGTTCCAGACTACGTTGCGGAACTGGAAAAGCCGGTGCGCGGGCTCAGGATCGGCGTCGCCAAGGAATATCTGGGAGAAGGATTAGACAAGGAAGTTCGCAACGCGATCGAAGCGGCGATTCAGAAGCTGGCCAAACAGGGCTGCGAGATCGTACAAGTTTCACTGCCGCACACCAAATATGCGATTCCGACGTACTACATCGTCGCCACGGCCGAGGCTTCGTCGAACCTGGCCCGCTTTGACGGTGTGCGCTACGGATATCGTGCTCCGGATGCGCGAACGCTTTCCGAAATGTATCGCCGCAGCCGGGACCATGCTTTTGGCGCTGAGGTGAAGCGCCGTATCATGCTGGGAACGTATGCTCTCAGCGCGGGCTACTACGACGCCTACTATCTGAAAGCGCAGAAAGTGCGCACCTTGCTCACGCGTGACTTCGAAGAAGCTTTCAAGAAGGTGGACGCCATTGTGGGGCCCACGAGTCCGACCGCCGCGTTCAAGCTGGGCGAAAAGGTGGATGACCCGCTGGCCATGTATCTCGCCGATATCTACACCGTGACCGCGGACTTGGCGGGAATACCGGGGCTGTCCGTGCCATGCGGTCAGACCAGCGAAAAGTTGCCCATTGGATTGCAGGTCCTGGGCCGGCATTTCGACGAGAGCACCATCTTACGGGTGGCGTACGCGAGTGAACAAGCAGCAGCGTAAGCATTCACGATAACAAATTTTTTACTGTAAAGAATCGCCATCGGCTTCGGCTGATGGCGATTTTGTTTGGGCGCAACGGAGCCTAGCCCAGCTCAAGTAGTCCGCAACCCTCAGTCATAAATAAACCTCAATCAGGAGAAGTCATTCATGAAGTCGAATTCCATGAGCAGAATCGTTTTGGCGGTTGTGTTGAGCATTTCATTGCTGGCCACAGGATGCAGCGCGCAGTGGGTTAGTGTTGCCTTGGCCGATCTACCCGTGCTGACGCAGATGGCGTTGAACATTGCGGCGTTGGTGGCAACGTTGCAATCCGGCAAACAGCTGACCCCCGCCGAGACGTTGGCGATCCAAAACATCTCAGCCGAGGCGAGCAAAGACCTGACCCTCTTGCAGGCGCTGTACAACGCTTACAAGACCACTCCGAGCGCGGATACGTTGCAGAAGATCGAAAGCCTCATTCAGGACACAAACCAGAATTTACCCGCGCTCCTGCAGGCCGCCCACATCAGCGATCCGGCTCTCTCTGCCCGCATTGCTGCGGCGGTGAACCTGATCCTCACCAGCGTGAGCAGTTTCGCGTCGCTGATCCCACAGGCTTCGTCTGCAACGCCGAAAACTGCCCGGCGAAACACCGTCATTCCCAGTCCCAGGGACCTGAAGCGGCAATGGAACCAGCAGGTGTGCGCCCCCAGCGGCAACGCCGCTCTCGACGCCGCGCTCATGGAACGGCTATTGCCGTAGATACAAACCAATCCAAAAGCAGAGTCCAAAAAAGAGACAAAACAAAGAAACCAGTAGTCAGTTTCCAGTTCTCGGTTCTCAGTTGAAGGAAGGTCATGACTCTACCGGTGATTGCCATTACCAATGCTTCAACCTGTCTGACCGACGAGCAGGTTGCGGCTGCCATTCCGGCATTACAGCGTCAGGTCACTCTGGATTTCCGCGGATATTGGGATCTGGATTGCCAGTTGATGTCTCTGCCCAAGGACGCACCGCTCGTCGATGGATGGTGGCAGATTCTGGTGACGGACAATCCCGACCAGGCTGGGGCGCTCGGCTATCACGAACTGACCAGCCGCGGAACACCGCTGGGGAAGGTGTTTGCGGGTCTGGATCTTGAGAGCGGTGGCTCGTGGACGGTTACGCTGAGTCACGAGCTGCTCGAAATGTTGGCCGATCCGTGGATCAACTGGTGTGCCCAGGGCAGTGATGGGAAAATTTATGCCCTGGAAGTCTGTGACGCGGTGGAGGCGGACAATCTGGGATATGAAATTGATGGCGTGCTGGTTTCTGACTTCATCACTCCGTCCTGGTTTGAGCCCGTGACGTTTGAGCCCGCGACGCCTGAACCCGCGATGGCCGGCCAAGTAGATTTCAAAGGGCGAATCAAGAAACCGCTCGAGCTTGCCGCCGGAGGCTACATCTCGGTACTGGACCGGAATGGCCGGTGGACGCAAATCGCGTCGCACGGGGAACCGATAGCTCCGATCCCGGTGGGAAGTCGGAGGCAACGACGCAATATGGGGAAAGCGGAGTGGAGGGAGTCTATTTCCGGCGCCAGCGCACTCCATCCTTGGTAATTTCGACCAGTAGCCCAGCGGAGGTCAGTTCAGCGCGGATGGCGTCTGACGCCTGAAAATTGCGCGCGCGGCGAGCCGCCTCCATCTCGGCGATTTTCGCTTCGACCTCGGCATCCGGCAGGCTTTGCGCTCCGACCGCGTCAAGCAACTCCTGACTGATGTCTTTCGCTCGTCCTTCCACCCTCGCCCACTCCAGAACCGCTTTCATCTTGGGGCCATCGTCATCGCGGAGGACGGCGAAGATCTCGTCGAACTGGTCGAGAGCGGTCAGCAGGGGGGCCACATCGTCCTTCCTGAGCTGTCCGCTGTCGATGGCGACGTTGGCTTTACGCACCATGTCAAAGATCGCTGCCTGGGCCTGCGCGGTGTTGAGGTCATCTTCAAGAGCGGCGGTCATGCGCTCCAGGGTTTCGCGGGCCAGCGTGGAGCCGCCGGCGCCTGCGGGGAATTGGCCGGTCTTCAGGCGCAGCTGGAAGTTCCGCAGCTTCTCCACGTTACTGGCCATTTGTTTCAGCCCGTCGAAGGTGAAGTTGAGCTGGTGGCGATAGGGCACGGAGGCCAGCAAGAGACGAATCGAAGAAGGCTTGTATCCCTTCAGCGCCAGATCGCGCAAAGTGAAGAAATTCCCCGTGCTTTTGGACATCTTCTCGCCT
Organism: Terriglobia bacterium; assembly: GCA_963698825.1. GTDB lineage: Bacteria > Acidobacteriota > Terriglobia > Terriglobales > Acidobacteriaceae > JAIQFF01. The sequence goes on from CAVOSG010000005.1 coordinate 396,000, forward strand.
TCCACCAGCAGAAAGCGGGCGTGAAACCAGAAGTGCACAAAAGGTTTTCCGGTCAGCGCCTCGGATTGCGCGATTTCGTTCTCGTGATGCGGGAAAATCAGATCCTCGCCGCCGGCGTGCAAGTCGAAGGTTTCTCCCAACTCTTCCATGGACATGGCGGAGCATTCGATGTGCCAGCCCGGCCGCCCGCGGCCGATCGCACTCTCCCAGAACGCCTCGCCGGGCTTGGGCGCTTTCCATAGGGCGAAATCGCGTGCGCTATCTTTCTCGTACTCGTCCACATCCACGCGCGCGCCATCTTCCATTCCCGCGAAATCTTTTTTAGAGAGCTTGCCGTAGCCGGGAAACTTGGCGATGCGAAAGTAATAGGAGCCGTCGTCGGTGCGGTAGGCGAAGCCTTTCTTCTCGAGCTCAGCGATGAATTGCGCCATTCTCTCGATGTGCTGGGTGGCTCGAACCAGAACCGGCTGCTCGATGTTGAGGGTGGCGCTGTCTTCGAGGAAGGCCTTCTCGTACTTGGCGGTGTAGTCCTTGACGCTCAAGCCTTCTTGCGCAGAGTTGCGAATGATCTTGTCATCCACGTCGGTGATGTTCATGACGTGGCGTACTCCAAACCCGCTTTGACGCAAAAATCGGCGCAGAATGTCGACTGCGACAAAGGTCCGGAAGTTGCCGATGTGACCGTAGTCGTACACGGTGGGCCCGCAGGCATACATCCGCACTTCGTTGTCCTGCAGGGGATGGAACTCTTCGATCTTGCCGGACAGCGTGTTGTACAGGCGAAGCGCCATGAAGGGGAAAGAGTTGTGAACAGAATCGTTAATTCTAGGGGCACACTGGAAACAGCGTCAAATCGAGCCTTTCAACGATTTAGACACTTCCGCGGAAGCGTGGCTGTTGCTACGCAGTCGCTGCCCTACAAGAACCACATAGTGCAGAGCGGAAACGACGGTGAAAGCAACGGTGGCGTGCAGGAACGTTGTCTGCGTAACCCAGACCCAGCGGTCATGCTTCACCTGAAACAACATCACAAAAAACACTGCCGCTACTTGGGCAAACGTATTGGCCTTGCCAAAGATGCTGGGACGAAAAGTCGCGCAAGCCGGCGATGGCGTACAGCACTGCGCTGGCAAAAAGAATTGAGA
>CAVOSG010000006.1:0-417789 GCA_963698825.1 Terriglobia bacterium
CAGCGAATCAGTCGGCTCCACTGGGCCGGGGAGCGAGGGGCGCGATCTGATCCACCTGGCGCTTACTTCCGAGCATCAAACGGAAGCGGTCGAGATAGAGATAGACGACGGGCGTGGTGAAGAGGGTGAGTGCCTGGCTCATGATCAACCCGCCCACAATGGTGATACCGAGCGGGCGTCTCAGTTCCGACCCAGTGCCCGTCCCCAGTGCGAGGGGCAATCCACCCAAGAGCGCGGCCATCGTAGTCATCATGATGGGACGGAAGCGGCGCACGCAGGCTTCATAGATTGATTCCGCCGGACTGTGGCCGGCGCGTTCTGTCTCCAGCGCGAAATCGATCATCATGATCGCGTTCTTTTTCACGATGCCAATGAGCAGAATGATGCCGATCAGTCCCATCACGTTGAGTTCACTGTTGGTCAGCAGCAGAGCCAGGATGGCACCCACGCCAGCGGACGGCAGGGTGGAGAGAATGGTGATGGGATGAATATAGCTCTCATAGAGCATGCCCAGAACCAGGTACACGGTAACCAACGCAGCCAGGATCAGCAGGGGCTCACTGGCCAGGGAAGACTGGAAGGCTGCGGCCGTTCCCTGAAAGCTGGCATCGATCGTCGGAGGAAAATTGATGGCACGCTGAGCGCTGTTGATCGCCTCCGTCGCCTGGCCCAAGGACACGTTGGGCGCAAGATTGAACGACAACGTCACCGCCGGATACTGGCCCTGATGGCTCACCGCGAGCGGCGTGTTGGAGGGGCCGAAGTGGGCAAAGGAGGCCAGTGGGACCGGCGTTCCGTTGGCCGCGCGCACGTAAATATTCTGCAGCGCGTCGGTATTGTTGGAAAACTCCGGAGCCACCTCCATGACCACGTGATACTGGTTCAACTGCTTGTACATGATCGAAACCTGGCGCTGCCCGAAAGCGTCATAGAGCGCATTGTCGATATCGGCGGTGGCTACGCCCAGCCGTGACGCGGTATCCCGATCGATGATGACTGTTGCTTCCAGTCCCTTGTCCTGCTGGTCGGTATTGACATCGCGCAGTTCAGGGAGGGTGCGCAGCTTCTGCAGGAGAAGAGGAGCCCAGTAATTCAAGTCATTCAGACTTTCTCCTTGCAGGGTGTACTGAAATTGCGCCTGGCTCTGGCGTCCACCGATGGTGAGATCCTGGGCCGATTGCAGAAACAGAGTTGCGCCCGGAACCACGGCCAGCTTGCGGCGCAGCCTTCCAATCACCTGGTCGGCGCTGATCTTCCTTTCAGCGAGAGGCTTCAGCGTCACGAACATGCGGCCCTGGTTCGCTGAAGTATTGCCGCCGGCAAAGCCGACAACCGTCTCAATCGCCGGGTCTTGCATCATGATGGTCACAAACTGCGTCATCTTTTGCCGCATGGCGGCAAAGGAAATGTCCTGCGCCGCCTGCACCGATCCGCTGAGACGCCCTGTGTCCTGCTGCGGGAAAAATCCCTTGGGCACGATGACATAGAGATAGACGCTGAGTGCCGCCGTCCCAATCGTAATCAACAAGGTCAGGGGCTGGTGGCGCAGAACCAGCCGCAGGCTGCGGCTATAGAGTTTCAGGGTAGTGTCGAAAATTCTTTCGCTGAAGCGATAGATGCGGCCGTGCTTCTCTTTGTCCGCCGATCGCAGGAACTTGGCGCACATCATGGGCGTGACCGTCAGCGATACCAGCAACGAGACCGCGATGGCCACGCTGAGCGTGACCGCAAACTCGCGGAACAGACGGCCCACGATTCCTCCCATGAGCAGAATCGGAATGAATACTGCCACCAGCGAAGTGCTCATGGAGAGGACGGTAAAGCCAATCTCTCGTGCGCCCTGGAACGCGGCGGCTACCGGAGGAATGCCTTCCTCGATGTGGCGGGTAATGTTTTCCAGCACCACGATAGCGTCGTCGACCACGAAGCCGGTCGAAATGGCGAGAGCCATCAGGGAAAGATTGTCCAGGCTGTAGCCCAGCAGATACATGACGCCGAAAGTTCCGATCAGCGAAAGCGGAACCGCGATGCTCGGAATTAAAGTGGACCGGAAGGTGCGTAAAAACGCAAAGACTACCAGGATGACCAGGATGACGGAGATGAGCAGCGTAAACTCGATGTCCTGAACCGAGGCGCGCACTGTAGTGGTGCGGTCCAGAACAACGTTCAGATCGATCGCGGGCGAGATGGAAGACTTGAGCAGGGGCAACGCGGCGCGTACCCGGTCTACGGTTGCGATAATGTTCGCACCGGGCTGGCGGAAGACAATAATCAGGACCGCGGGCTTCCCACCGGACAACCCTATATTGCGAATGTCTTCCACCGAATCCTGCACGCTGCCTACATCGCCGAGCCGCACCGGCGCGCCGTTGCTGTAGGAAACGATCAAGCGGCGATACTGGTCAGCGGTGAAAATCTGATCGTTGGCGTCGAGCGTCCAGGCGTTGGTCGCACCTTCGATCGCACCTTTCGGACGATTCGCGTTGGCGTTGCCGAGGGCCGTCCGGACTGTGTCCAATCCCACGCCCAGTTTGTTTAGCAACGTGGGGTTCAATTCGGCTCGCACCGCGGGCTTGGCGCCGCCTCCCACGAAGGCCTGGCCGACCCCTTCGATCTGCGCCAGCTTCTGCGACAGGATCGAATCTGCGGCGTCGTAGATGCGCGGCAGCGGAATGATGTCGGAGGTCAGGGCCAGAATCAGGATGGGCGCGTCGGCGGGGTTCACTTTCCGGTAGTTAGGATTGCCTGGGCAGGTTGGCCGGAAGCTGGCTGCGGGCGGCGTTGATGGCGGCTTGCACATCGCGCGCCGCCGCATCGATATTGCGATTGAGGTCGAACTGCAGCACCACGCTGGTCGACCCCAACTGACTGGTCGACGTCATCTGGTTGATGCCGGCGATGCGGCCGAATTGACGCTCCAGCGGGGTAGCGACCGCGGATGCCATGGTCGCAGGACTCGCGCCCGGAAGGGCGGCCCCCACCTGAATCACCGGAAATTCTACTTGCGGCAAAGGCGCGACCGGCAAGAAGTTGAAGGCCAGCGCCCCCGCCATCAGCAAGGCCGCGGCCAGCAAGGAAGTGCCGATCGGACGCTTGATGAAGGGTGCGGAAATATTCATGCTCGAATCCAAAAACGACTAGTCCGCCGAGGCTCCACCCGGCTCCTCGATCGGGTTGCCAATATTCAAGTGCGAAAAACGCTGAGCCAGCCGGTCGAACCAGAGATACACCACCGGCGTGGTGTAAAGCGTGAGCAACTGGCTGACCAGCAATCCGCCCACGATCGTGATCCCCAGAGGATGGCGCAATTCCGATCCGGTACCGCTTCCGAGAGCCAGTGGCAGTCCGCCCAGCAGCGCCGCCATGGTGGTCATCATGATGGGGCGGAAGCGCAGCAGGCAGGCCTGGAAAATCGCCTCCTCCGGCGGTTTGTGCTCCACCCGTTCGGCTTCAAGAGCGAAGTCAATCATCATGATGGCGTTTTTCTTCACGATGCCGATCAGAAGAATGATTCCGATCAGGGCTACGACGCTCAGATCATTCTTGGTCAAAAGCAGAGCCAGGATCGCACCCACACCCGCCGAGGGCAGCGTGGAGAGAATCGTGATGGGATGAATGTAGCTCTCATAGAGCACGCCCAGCACGATGTACACCGTTACAATCGCCGCCAGAATCAGCCAGGGTTCGGAGGACAATGAATTCTGGAAGGCCGCGGCCGTCCCCTGAAAGCTGGTGTGGATACTGGGAGGAAGGTGAATGTCCTGTTCCGCCCGCTGGATCGCCTGCGTCGCCTCTCCCAGGGAAACTCCCGGCGCCAGGTTGAACGAAAGCGTGACCACCGGAAACTGTCCCTGATGGTTCACCGCCAGCGCGGTGTTGGAAGTCTGAAAGTGGCTGAAGGAAGCGAGGGGAACCTGGCTTCCGCTGCTCGAATGCACGTAAATGTTCTTGAGCGAATCCGGGTTCTGAGAAAACTGGGGATCGACTTCGAGCACCACGTGGTACTGATTCAACTGGGTAAAAATGGTCGAGACCTGGCGCTGTCCAAAAGCGTCGTACAGCGTATCGTCGATGGCCTGCGGCAAAATGCCGAGACGCGAGGCGGTGTCGCGATCGATCACCAGTTCGGCTTTCAGGCCGCCATTCTGCTGATCAGTGGCCACATCCCGCATGGAAGGCAGCTTGCGCAACTCGTCGACCAGCCTGGGAGCCCAGACCGACAACTCCTGAGCGTCGGCGTCTTCCATCGAGTATTGATACTGGGTGCGGCTGACGCGGTCTTCCACGGTCAAATCCTGCACCGGCTGCATGTATAAGGTGATGCCGTTCACTTTCGCCAGTTCTGGTTGCAACCTGCGAATGATCTCGGTGGCGCTGGACTTGCGCTGGTCGCGCGACTTCAGGTTGATCTGAATACGCCCGCTGTTCGGAGTGGCATTGGTGCCGTCGATTCCGATAAAGGACGAAAGGCTTTCCACATCTGGATCTTTCAGAATGACATTTGCCAGCTCCTGCTGGCTTTTCGCCAGGGCAGGGAAAGAAACATTCTGCGGTCCTTCCGAAATGCCAAGAATCACGCCCGTATCCTGCACCGGGAAAAAGCCCTTGGGCACCACCACGTACAGGAAGAGGGTCAGCACCAGTGTTCCGACCGTGACCAGCAAGCGTGGTGGTCTGGTGCTTCAATACAAATTTCAGCGTGCGCCCGTAAAATTCGATGACCCGGTTGTAGAAATTCTCCGTTGATTTGTAGAAGCGGCTTTGATGCTTGGGATCATGCCGCTTGAGCAGCTTGGCGCACATCATCGGCGTCAACGTCAGTGACACCACGGCGGAGACCAGAATGGTTACGGCCAGGGTCACGGCGAATTCGCGGAACAGGCGGCCCACGATGTCGCCCATGAAGAACAACGGAATCAGCACCGCAATCAGCGAAACCGTCAGCGACACAATGGTGAAGCCGATCTGCCCGGATCCCTTCAACGCGGCTTCCAGCGGCGTTTCTCCCTCTTCGAGATAACGCTCGATGTTTTCGATCATCACGATGGCGTCATCGACCACGAATCCAGTAGAGATGGTCAACGCCATCAGGGTCAGATTGTTGAGACTGTAACCCAGCAGGTACATCACTCCGAACGTGCCCACAAGCGAAAGCGGCACGGCCACGCTGGGGATCACGGTCGCCGAAAGATTTCGCAGGAACAGAAAAATCACCATCACGACCAGCCCGATGGTGAGCATCAATTCAAACTGAACATCTTTCACCGACGCCCGAATGGTTTCGGTGCGATCGGTCAGGACCTGAACTTTCACCGCGGCCGGTAGCGACGACTGCAATTGCTTTAGAAGCAGCTTGACCCGGTCGGCGACGCTGATGATGTTGCTGCCGGGTTGGCGCTGAATATTCACGATGACCGCCGGACTCGTGTTCATCCAGGCGGCCTGCTTCACATTTTCGGCGCTGTCGATCGCGGTGGCGATGTCGGAAAGGCGGACGGGTGCGCCATTCTTATAAGCGACAACGATGCCGTTGTATTGCGCACTGGAATTGAGTTGATCATTGGCGCCGATAGTGAAGGACTGGCGCGGGCCATCGAGCACTCCCTTGGCCTGGTTCACGTTGGCGGCCGCGAGCGCGGTCCGAATATCTTCCAGGCTCAATCCGTAAGAAGCCAGCGCCGTTGGATTGGCCTGGATTCGCACCGCGGGCTTTTGTCCGCCGCTGATCGAAACCAGGCCAACGCCGGGAAGCTGGGAGATTTTCTGCGCGAGAGCCGTGTCCGCAAGGTCTTCCACCTTCGAAAGCGGCAATGTGTCGGAGGTCAACGCCAGCGTCAAAATAGGGGAATCTGCCGGATTCACCTTGCTATAGATCGGCGGGTTGGGCAGGTCACGCGGCAAATAGGTTGTGGCCGCATTGATCGCGGCCTGGACCTGCTGTTCCTCGACGTCAATGTTCTCGTTGAGATTGAATTGCAGCGTGATGATGGAGCTGCCCAGGGAACTGGTGGAGGTCATCTGGCTCAGGCCTGGGACCTCGCCAAACTGGCGCTCCAGCGGTGCCGTCACCGACGATGCCATCACGTCAGGGTCGGCTCCCGGATAGAACGTGACCACTTGAATGGTTGGGTAATCAACTTCAGGAAGCGCGGAAACCGGAAGCTGGGTGTAGGCAACCAGCCCCACCAGCAGCAGCCCGACCATCAACAGAGTTGTAGCAACCGGGCGAAGGATAAAAATTCGCGACGGGCTCATGGCGCTCCCGTGGTGGAAGGCGGTGCAGACTGGGGCCGGGTGGCTGAGGACGGCGAGTTTCGATTTGCTCCTCCGCCAGCTGAGTGCGGATCTACCTTGCTGCCGGCTTGCAGCTTGTCCTGCCCGTCGACCACCACCACGTCCCCAGGCGCGATTCCTTTGGTGATCGATGCCACGTTGTTCTGAGTGAAAGAAACCGTGACCGGGCTTACCGCAACCGTTTTGTCGGGTTTGACGGTAAACACATAGTTTCCCTGCGGGCCGGTCTGGACCGCGACCGAAGGGATCACGGTGCTGCCCTGGTGGGTTTCCAGCAGCAAGCGGACATTGACGAACTGGTTGGGCCACAGCGCGTCGTCCGGATTGTCGAACATCGCTTTCAAACGCCCAGTCCCGGTGGTCTGGTCGATCTGATTGTCGATGGTCAGCAACTTGCCGGTGGCCAGCTTGGTTTGATCGTCCCGGCTGTAGGCTTCGACCTGCAGCGTGCCCTGATGCATGTGTTGCGATACGTTCTGCAGACTATCTTCCGGCAGAGTGAAAATTACAGCGATAGGTTGCAGCTGTGTGATCACGAGCAAAGGATTGGTGTCGGCGGCATGCACCATGTTGCCCACATCCACCAGCCTCAGGCCGATGCGGCCGCTGATAGGAGCCGTGATGTGCGAGTACACCAGATTGAGTTTGGCGTTGTCGATCTGTGACTGGTCGGCTCGGACCGCTCCTTCCAACTGGTCCGCTGCCGCTTTCTGGGTGTCCACCTGCTGCCGCGACATCGCTCCCGATTCATCAAGCAAACTCTTGAAGCGCTCGTAGTTCAGTTGCGCGTCCTTTAGCTGGGCCTGGTCGCGGAACAAATTGGCCTGCGCCTGATCGAGCGCCACCTGAAACGGGCGAGGGTCGATGACTGCCAGCAGGTCTCCCTGATTGACGTGCTGGCCTTCCTTGAAATTGATCTGCGCCAGTTGCCCGTCTACCCGGCTCTTGACGCTGACGGTATTCGAAGCGGTTACACTGCCCAGCCCTTTGAGATACACCGGAACATCGCGACGCTCGGCGGTGGCCACCGCCACGGGCACCACCAACTGGGTCGAGGCTCGTGCTGTATTAGGTTTGGAGCCGGAACTGCAACCCAACGTGGACGCGGCAATCACTGCCAGGGATACACCTGCCAGAAATTGTCGGCGAGATGATTGGTTGGTCCGTTTGCGGGCCCGGCCGATTTCTGGTCCAGGCCCGTGTTCTTCAGTCCGTATACTCACGCTGGTTGCTCCCCGAGGTCGCTGCTGTCTTTGTGGCACACGAAACCACAAGCGTTTGACTCTGAAAATTATATCTCGGTTGCGAGTTATCTTCAGCTTTTACAATACTTTACATTTTGTGATCGGTCTTTATTTCAAATCGGAAAAACCGGCAGATAACTTGAGGCATCGCGCGGCTGCATCCCTAGCAAGGGCTACATCGGGCTGAGACTGAGAACAGAGAACTAGAGTCTGAGAACTGAGTTTAGGAGGTGAAACGTACTGAATGCAGGCAGGCGTGTCGCATTTTCAAATTACGGACTGTCGCGGCATCATGGAAACATCATTCGTGCAGAGACTTGAGGTAGGTAATAGTCTCATCACGCCAAGTTTTCTGTTGCATACCCGTTGCAACTAGATGCAACGGTTCGGAGGCAATGAGAAGAGTTTTACTTGCAAAGCCCGCAAGGAACTCCGCCAGGTCGCAAAGGGAAAACTGGAGATAGTCCGACCCAGCGACTGCCCCGCAAAAGGGAAGGCCTTAGTCTTTGGGTTGCTCGGTGGTGCGGCACTGGGCGCAGTAGCCGCCGACTTCGAGGCGCGTGACTACGATGTGGAAGCGGCAATCTCTCTGGATTTGTCCCTTCAATCGGTCGAAGAGGTCGCTCTCGAATTCTGTGATCTTGCCGCACCGCAAACACGCCATGTGAATGTGGTCCCGCTGCGGACGGCGCTCGTAGAAGTGTTTCTCGCCCTGCATATGCATCAGGTCGAGTTCGTCGATCAACCCATGGCGCTTGAGCAGTCCGAGGGTGCGGTAGACGGTGACCCGGTCAATCTGCGGATCGATCCGGCGGGCGCGCCGTAGTAGTTGGCTGGCATCGAGATGCTGTTTGGCAGTTTCCACTACGCTGAGTATCGTGCGGCGCTGGCGGGTCATGCGCAGCCCGCGCGACATGAGTTCAGCTTGCAGGCGTCCAGGGATCTCGGTTTCGGGCAGTGGCATGGGAGCAATCCTTATTGCAACTGACTTTCAAATTATAGCGCAACGGTCGGGGCGGCAGGAATACTAGAAAGAAACTATTGGCGGACCAGCAGCGCCAGGCGAGGAAAGCGGAATTGCCCGGCGGTGTCGTCAATTACATTGACTTGGCAGGTGTAAAAGCCGGGCTTCAGCTGAGTGAGGGGCACGTCGAGTTGGAAAACCGCAGCCTTGCGGTCGGGTGCGTTCAACGACTGGCTCTCAACCAATGGGGTCTCGTAGGCTTTGGTGTTTCCGCGAAAAAAAGCTACGTTGGTCAGCAGGCGAATGGCTCCGCCGCTGCGGCCGTTCGATGGCGCGTTCGCGCCGGTCGGCGCCTGAGCCGGCTCATACACCTCGTAATAAAAGTACAGGTGCTGGCCGGCGGAAAAGACGTGTGTGACGCTGGGAATTACCTCGGAACCATCGCGCACCAGCGGATTTTCACTCTTGCGCTTGTTGCTGGGCTGCAACTGGTTTGCCAGCACGATCGAACTCATTTTCACAGGGACCGATTTCAGGTCCGGGACCGTGAGATCGGTTTCGAATGAACCCAGGCGTCCGCTTTGGTTCTCCCGCACTACAAACTTGAGGTGATATTTTCCCGGCGGCAAAACGAAGCCGCTGTTGTATTGCACGTTCTTGCGTTGCACCAATTGCGACGCATTCAGCGCCAGCTTCACCGTATCTCGTATCTGTCCCACCGGCCGTTTGTCCGGATCGGTCACAACTCCCAGAACATCGAGCGTGGCGCGGTCCTGATCGTTGTTGTGAGTGAATGGAATCTGCGAGCCGGGCACCACGACCGACACCGGCACATAGAATTTGCGCTCCGCGATGCGGAAGTATGCCGCGGACAGATACACGGGCAGATCAGTGGTCGAGAGATCCGAGGCCAGCTCCTCATCCAGCTGTCGTTCGCGATCGTCGCGAGTGGAATGCTGGAAGTCCGCGGGAGCGTAGTAGCCCCGCCGGAAGTCGATTTTGAGACCTGGACGATTGACCCGCACGGTAATGCGCCGGAAATGCCCGTCCCGCGCCGAATTCGTGCTGTGATATCCCAGCAGATAGTAGAGCGACGTGTCCTGTTGGACGCCGGTAAACACGCGGCCGAAATCGTTCGAGTCTAGAAACGCGCGCCCGCCGGTATCGCCGGCCAGGGTGACCAGCGTCTCCTGGGTGGTGGCGTTAGAGTCAAAGGCGCTGGACATCGACTTGCCGGAATACGGAGAAGTTCCGCGCATGCTGGCATTCTGGGCTTCGCCGCCGGCTACGATCGCCTGCAGGCCACGAATATCCAGGGTGTAAATCGCCATGTTGGCCCGCACTGCGGCATTGGTTGCGGAGCGTAGCTGCGATTGATTTTCAATGCCAGTCCGGTCCATGCCGCTGGAGAAATAGATCAGCGATTTTTTTTCGTCAATCCGGTTCAGCTTGTCCGCGATCGAGCGTAGGGCTTGCAGCCGGCGATCGGTATTGAAGATGTTGTACTCGGTATCGTCCACCGTAAAGGAGCCGCCGGTCTCGGACGTGCCCTCAGTTGTGCCCGTGCTGCCTTCCTCGAAACCTCCTCCGGCGCCCAGGTTGAAGGCTTGCAGGGCTTTCTTCAGCAGAGTCCGGTCGGAAGTGAAGTCCTGATTCACGCTCAACGTGCTGCCCAGGGAGACGACGGAGACCAGGTCCGCGGCCACCATCTGCTTGTCGACATAGTTCTGGGCAGCGGCCGTGGCGCGGTCAATTTCATCCGGCTCCATGGCGCTGAGATCGAAAAACAGGATGATGAGCCGCCGGTCTTTCAAGGGACGCGTTTCGAGCGATGGTGTTGTACCCGCGCCGCTCTTGGACGGAGCGGGCCGCAGTAACGCAGCTTCGGTTGCAGCCGTGGGGAGCACGGCGTCGGTATTTTCCAAATCGAAAGAAATCACCTGCTGCGGCTTGTTATCTTCAAGAACGGTGAAGTCTTCCTTCTTCAGGTCGCGCACTGGATTGCCGTTCTTGTCGCGTACATTCACATTCACCAGGACCAGCTCAGTAGTGGAACGGAACGTATAGTCCTTCGACGAGTCCTGTGGAGATGAGTCCTGTGAAATGACGCCGGTACACAGCATGGCAATCGCAAGCACGGATGCGAGTACCCGGCGGCCGCGATCAACGAGATGGACAGCGATCCGCATTAGAATCTGAACCTCGCGGTCAGTAGCAGAGACCGCATCGCTCCCACCGAAATCACCCGGCCAAACGTAGGCGAATTCACCACGGTGTCAATGCTTGCGTATTGCGGAGTATTGAAAATATTCGAGAACTGGGCGCGGAACTCCAGGAAACGGGTTTCACTGATGGGAAAGATCTTGGTGAACGCCATATCGAAGAGGCGGCTGCCCGGTCCTTCAATGCTGTTTCGACGCGCGTCGCCAAACACCCCCGCCGGAGCCACAAAAGCTGCCGTATTGAACCACTCCGCAATCGAAGGATCCGGCACGCCGACAGCCTGGCCGGGAACTACATCCGCCCGTACCGTTCCGTTGGTGCCGCGGCTCACATCGGCCACGCTGCCTAGGACGCGAGGAGTGAAGGGCAGGCCAGACGCAATGGTCCAATCGCCGCTCCAATTCCAGTCGCCGAACACGGCGCGCAGCGGGCTGTTTCCGCTCAACCAGCGCCGCTCGTGGCCGAAGGGAAGTTCCCACAGATAGTCAGCGGTGAAGTTGTGGCGCTGATCAAAACTGGACAGGCCGCGCTCCGCCTCCAGGTCGAACGCATTCTGCGCCACGTTGGTCGTGCCGGAGATGGCGGTGCGGCCTGCTCCCTGCGCGACCAGCGGCTCGCCACTTCCGATGGTAGATGCGTTATCCAGCGATTTCGAGAAAGTGTAGCGGCCGCCAATTGAAATTCCGGCCTGCAACCGCTTGCGGACGCGAACCGAAGCGGCGTTAGCGGTCGAGTCCCCGACCGAGTCTTCCCAGTAAAACGGCTGCACGCCGGGGAACAACACACCGGTGGCTGTGCGGTTGGGCGCTTCCAGAATGTCGAGACGCGTGCCCTTGGTGCCGGTGTAGTCGAGGTTCATGATCAACGTAGGCCGAATCTGCTGTTGAATGTCGACATTCCAGATCTGCACATAGCCCAGGCGATAGTTGGGATCCACTCCAAAGTTGTTGGTGATCGATCCCGGAGGCACCGGGGGAAATCCATTTTGCAAGGTCAGCGCAGTTGTCGGGCTTTGGGTGTTGGTCGCCGTGGTCGAAAACGGCGGCTGGAACGCCATGTTCTGCACGATGCTCTGATATGCGCTGGTGTTGTAGTTGATGCCGTATCCGGCGCGGACCACCGTATTGCGCAGCGGCTTCCACGCCAGTCCAAGGCGGGGAGCGAAATTGTTGCGATCGGGGCGCACCAGCGTCACGGGCAACTGGCCATTGTAGGCGCCGGTCTGGCCGACCTGCACGGGAACCGGCGGGGAAGTAAAGCCCGCTGGCAAGTCGAGGTTCACGATGCGATCGTTGAGCTCGGAAAATGGCGAGATGTATTCATAGCGCACGCCCAGGTTCAGCGTCAGGTTGCCCCGCAAACGCCATTCATCCTGGACAAACAAGTCCCACGAGTTGCCGCGAAAGTGATAGTTGTTGTTGCCGAACTGCACTGAGGTTAGTTGGGGAAGCCCCAGCAGGAAGTCGGCGAAGTCGTAGCCGGAGTTCACGCCGGTAAAGGTGAAAGTTCCGCGGGCGTTGCTGTCGGTCTGGGGATTGATCTCGATGCGCCGGAAGTCGCCGCCCCAGCGCCAGGTGTGCTTGCCCCGGCGATAGATCAGGGTGTCGGAAAACGTCCAGGTCTGGTTGCGCTGCAATTGCGGGTTGGTATCGCCGAGGCTGCCGAAGTGAGTGAATGACAAGTTGGGCAGGCCCCAGTCAAATGGGTTGGTGGAAACGCCGGTGATGCCGAGATTTCCCGTGATGTCCTGGTTAAAAGCGTAAAGATTCTGGGTGCTCACCCGCGAGCGATTGAAATCGAGCCGGGCGTTGTTGACTACCTTCCCGAAGGTGCGCGTGTACCCGACGGGCACGTCAAAGCTGCGGGTATGGGTCGTGCCGCCGACGCTGGGAAAAGGATTGGTCAGGTTCGCGCTGGCGGCGTGATAGTGGAAGCCGAAATTCAAATTGTTTCTGGGCCCGCGCGATCCGCGCTGGCCGCGGCCGTTGCTGGCGCCGCCCAGGGTCTGATTCAGACGGATGTTCAAGTCGTCGCTGTCGTTGAGCGTCGAAGTCACAAAATGAAAATTGGGCGCGTCTGGAGCCGCTCCCGTAACGTTGGGCAGCGGGATGAACGCCAACAGCCCTTGCGCCGCGGGGTTGATCACCAGCCCGGCATTTTGCAGGTTGTTGCCTGGGATAGGCTGACCGCTATTGGGATTAATCAGCTGAACTCCGGATACTCCTGAAAAATCGCCGCCCCGCTCGGCGACGCTGGGGACAAAGGAGAAGGCATCATAGGGCGAATCGCCGCGCGATCCGTTGTAGTTCACAAAGAAGAAAGTCTTGCTGCCGCCCTTGTAGATGCCGGGAATATTCAGCGGCCCGCCGATAGAAGCGCCGAAGCGCTGTCGCATATAGCTGGCTTTGTCGGACGGACTGTCGGTAAGAGCATAGGGAGCCGCATCCAGAGCCGAGTTCGCGACCGAGTAGTAGACCGAGCCATGCGGACGGTTAATATCAAATCTGCCTCGGCCGCCGCCGAGGACCATCGCCCCGCCCCGGCCTCCCCCTCCACCGAAGCCTGCGAACCCACCACCGCCGCCCCCGCCCGCAGGACCGCCGCCTCCTGGCCCGCCTACGCCCGGCCCTCCACCGCCGAAGCCGTTCTGGTCCCGACCCTCCCGCATCCTCTGGTCGAGTTCGTCCGTGCTCAGGCCGAACATGCCGACGCCACCCGCGTTGCCGGAAAACGATACGGATTCTGTGGCGGCGTCCGGCGCGATACCCGGCACCGGCATTCCGGAAGGTACGATCTGGTCCGTCCCGCTGCCGTTTCCAAGGTCGGCGCTGGCCAGCCCTTGCATCACGGCCAGGCTCTGAAATCCGCGGCCGCCTCCGGCGGTGGCCGGGCGCTGCGGCGACCGCACCGCCTGTTGGGTTCGCGATGACAGCGTCAATTCGAGGTCAGCCCGAGTGTTGGGACCACTCAGGACAACTTCCTGCGTGACCGGCGCGAATGCGGGCATCTCGACGCGCAGTTGGTACTTTCCCTGCCCAGCCACCGGAAGGGTATAGGTGCCGTTCGTGTCCGAGGAAGTTGATATTGCTTCTTGCGTGGAAGAGTTGGTCGCGGTAACGGTCGCTCCCGGAATCGGCGTATTTCCCGATCGAACCACGCCCGTGATGGAGAAGGGGGAAGCGACTTGCGCGGTCTGCGCCAGCGAGCCAGTGATCACCAGCAGCAGGAGGGCGGTGTGCCGCAGAACGGCAGCCCACGCCTTCAGGGGCAAGGACGGCTTGATTCCACCCCCGGACTCGGCGCAACTTGTCATGCGCGGCCACTCCCATAAATCGCTGCAAGCATTAATTATATTCAACACTGCCAAACCCCCACCCCGGGTAAAAACTCGGTCAACAACCGTAAAGTTTCGTAAACCGGCATCCGTCATGGGGAAACGGGCGGACACAAAGTGCTGGGGGCCTGTTATTTTGGGACTTTCAGCTGGAGGACGGACCGCCTTGGAACGACTGCTCCGGCCGATTGGCACTACGTGACCGGAATCCACGCTTTACTACTCGCGTTAGCCTTTTTCTCCGGTTGAACCGCAATTCCACCCGGAACCCAGGCACAGATTCCCTCAGGCTGTACTGTGCAATTTTCGGCTGGGCTGGATTCCACTTTCTGCCTCAGCACATCCAGGTCCGCTAGCGAGGAGGATCCCAAGATTGCTTGATCGTGATCGGTTTGACTCACCCGGGTGAGAAAAAGGAGTCTCACATGCCGGAAGTTTTCTGGGAAATCGAATAGCGGAACCCGGGGTTGCGACTGCGTGCTGCTTTTACCATTGCTCATCACTTCAGCCGAGCCGAATCGAACCACCACTCCATTTCCACTCTGCGCGCTCAGTACGTCGTAGTAGTCGATCTCGTAACCTACGAAGTCGCTTCCGACGGTGAGCGCTCCTGTCTCTTCTCCAGCGCGGACTTGCTCTGTTTGGATTTTGAATTTCCCGGACTTGAGGATGGGGGTGACGACCCGGACTCGCCATCCGGGCTCGAGGTCAACGTAACTGCGATCAACGAACGCGTCCATCCCGGCGCGCGGCTTGCGAACGGCGCAGCCTGCGGCACAAACCGCCATCGCCAGGCCGAGAAGTATGATTTTCCGCTTCGGAGTCAAGTTCAAGGCTTGTGCTGGCTTAATTTTTCAGATTCCTCGATGGCCTTGCGGAACTCCTCGACGGCGGCGACCTGCGGGCCATTCAACGAATCCTTCGCGATGAAGCGCCAGACTGGCGTCGCATCCAGCGGATGCTCAATCCGCCCTCGATACACTTCAAAGGTATCGTTGGATGAACCAATTTGACTGCCGAATCGCGGTCCTCTGTCTTGTGGCTCGCCGGGGACAGGCTCCGACAAATCCGGAGGACGGCCTTTTTGTCCGCCGGCGCGAGTGTCTCCAATGCCAGGTTGGAAGACGATCGGCCGGTCGTCCGCAGGCGAATGGCTGATGACCGGGCCAGCCTTAACCCCTTTTCGAACGGCAATGATCAAGTCCGCGGTTTGCGCATCCATCACCAGATGAAACCTGCCCCAGGCAGTAATGGCTCTCTCCACTGCATCCTGCGCATCGCGATTCGACATCGGACTGGTCACAGCTTCGCCCGCATCGGGATGAACCACGACCAGGACGTTCTCCGCCTGCAGCACAACGTCGGGAAGCGGCTGCTTCTTCTTGTTCTTGGCATGGAGCTGAGGAACTGACAGTAGGGTAAGGCAGAGAAAAACAGTCGAAAGTCGGGCGGACATATTCGCCTCCGAACGCCGTGGCTGCGCTTTGCGATTATACGACTATCGCAGGATGCAAACACCTTGGTCACACGCCCGCTCCGCCGCACTCAAATATCGCTGAAGTTTCCGCCCCTATTGGCCGATGGTCTGGTCGAGCGAGCGTTTATGGATGGCATAGACAAGGCGGAACGCCTGGACCCGAGCAGTCGCATCGGCGATGCTCAACCGGAGCATCGCCAGGGGACACAGCCGGAAGGCCGTCGCAAAAAGGTGAAGCCACCGTCTCCACCGCCATCCGAAACAGCGCCTGACGCAGATGACGAGTCTCATCAACTGGACGAGCTCGCCTGATTCCTTGCGGTCCTTCCACTCCCGCCTCAGTGCGTAAACGAGAAGTTCAATCCCGTCGTCAGCAGAATATCGTTCTGCTTGGCTCCCGCGGGCGGATTGGTGACATAGATATCTCCGAACGCATTCTGCCATCCCAGCCATTTGCTGATCTTGGTCACGGTGCCAAGGTTGAAGGTCGCGCGGTATTCGCCCGTATCATTCAAATTGGGGAAGAAGTAGAGCTTTTGGGTCAGAAGCGTACTCGTGCCCAGCTTGTGACTCAGTTCCTCGCCCACCGAGGCAGCGGCAAAGCTACGACTGGGAAGCAGCGTGTATTTCTCACGGGTGTAGTTGATGCCGCCCAGCAGGTCCAGAGTCGTCCTGGGGTTTGCAATGACGTGCAAGCCCAGGCCGCCGCCAAAGACGGAGCGAAGATCCAGAGTCTGCAGCGCATCGGTTTGGAAATCGGCTCCCACGTAGGCGAACAGCCGCGGGGTGAAATCATGATCGTAGCGAAGTCCGCCCTGCACCGCGTTGGCGGTGGTGGCTGGCGTCGCGCCTGGTGCGTCGTTGGTGGCGTACACACTGTTGGTGTACAGGCCCAGGTGATCGTGCAGAGTCTTGCGGTCGGCCGTGAAGGCCAGGGCCAGATTCTTGGTTTCACTGTTGCCGCGGGTCAGGGCAAATCCTACATTGGCTCCGCCCTTCCATCCTTCGAGCATGCCGGGGTGCAGCGATTTCTCATACGCAGCCTGCTCGGCTTCGCCGAACAGCTTAGTGACGTCCGCCTTGGGCTCCGTGACCGTGCCGGCATTTGCCGTCGCTACCTGAAGATTGCCATCCGAGGTGGTGACGGTTCCGACCACAGTCTTCCCGTTGCTCAGGCTCACATGCAGAGACTGCGTGGAATTGATCTCCTGAACCGCCGGCCATTCCACCGTGACCTCGCCAGCGAACTCAGTCTTGATCAGCAAAGTCTTGTCGTCCGACTTCTCGATGGTTCCGGTTAATCGGTCGCCGTTCTTTAACACGATCTGGTCGGCGAAAAGCGACAAGGGACATAGAAAAACCAAGATCAGACCCAAAGCTTTTAATTTCGACACGTCTTTCCTCCGAAAATGGACTGCAGGGTGGTTGGATTGGCTCGTGGGCTAAAGCGCAACGCAGAAGAGGATCAACAGTGGGAGTTACCGACTGCGTGAGTCACTCGTTCTAACTTAAGTTCCTGTGCGTGAGTTGCGAAGTCCAGCGGAATTATATGCGGGCCCGGAGGCAAGCGCAAAAATATTGGAAGGTTGGATAGGGGGGAATACTACGCAACGCGTACAGCATTCCCCTACGCGCTGCGCGGCCGGGAAACTAGCTGGAACGGTTGGAGAGATCCGCTGGCGTCGTGTTCTTGACTTCCGTGGCAGTGTTGCTCGCCCGGTCCGCCGCGTTCTCATTCATCCCGTTTTTCAAGGCGCGAATGCCCTCGCCGATGCCTTTGCCCAACTCGGGTAGCTTCTTGGGGCCGAACACCAACAGGGCAATAAAGAAGATCACGAGCAGATGCATCGGTTGAAACAGGCCTTCAAACATAGAAATCCTCCGCTGCCTGCGGCTGGCAGCTAGCCCAACAGTATCGAAAGCGGTCAGTTACGTCAACCGGTCCCCAGGTCATGGGGGAGGCGGGCCAAAGACCAGTTACCTCCGTGACCTACCCCGGCGCACTCCGGGGTTCTATGTTGCCAACTACCAGCCGGCAACTTTATTCCCCGGCCAAGGAGTGGAAGTGCGCCGTCAGACCCTTCTGATTCTGCTGTTTACCCTCTTCAGGGTGTGTGCTTCCGCGCAACAGGACAACCCCACCGCGCTGAATTGCACCCAGTTCATGGCTTGGACCGTTGGCGGGATGTCGAGTCAGCGGCTCGATCGTCTCGCCCATCAGCGGGGAATTGCTTTCACTCCGGATGCAGCGAGTTCGCAGTCTCTCCTGCTGGCGGGGGCGGAGCCGTCGTTAGTTCAGGGCTTGCGTTCCATCCACAGTTCAGCCAGCAACAGTTCAATCAGCAATAGCTCTATCAGTTCGGATGCGGCTGGTTGCCCGGGCGCGCTGGCCCACGCCGGCGAGTTGGTTCGCCAGAAGAAGTATCAGGAGGCCCAATCTATTCTGCAGAAGTTAGTTGCGGCTGATTCGGGTAACGCCGCGCTGTACTTCGCCCTGGGTTACGTTCACCAGCAGCAGGAAGACTGGGACGAAGCCTTCGACTCTTACCAGAATTCACAGCAGTTGATGCCCGGTCTTTCGGACGTTCACAGCCGGCTGGCGTACCTGCTCTATCGCGCGGATGACGGCGACAGCGCCATTGCGGAAGCTCGCACCGCTCTCAGCATCGATCCCCGAAATGCCGAGGCGTACCGCTTTCTCGGCCTCGGACTGTACGCGAATGCGCAATATGCGGCGGCGGTCCATGCGTTCCACGAGTCTCTTGCCCGCCAGCCCAACAACGCAGACGTCTACTACGACCTGGGAATTACGCTCCGCGACAAGGGCGAGATTGACGCTGCGGCCGCCGCTTACCGCAAAGCGATTGCGCTCAATCCGCAGCTCTGGGAGGCGCACAACAACCTGGGAATGCTGCTGCACGACCTGAAGAGCTTCGATGGCGCGATTGCCGAATATCTCGAGGCCAAGCGCCTGGCGCCGGAAGAGTCGGTGGTGCGCAACAATCTGGGCAACACCTATTGCGACAAGGGCGACTACACTGCCGCCATCACCGAGTTCCGCGAACTCTTCCGCATGGATTCCGGCTTGGCAGCAGGGTCACAGCTGCCTGGCCCGCGCGCTCATGTCGAAGCGTGACTACGAATCCGCGATTGTGGAACTGCGCGCCGCTATTTTGCAGGATCCCACCAGCCCTGATGAACACCGCTACCTGGGGCAGGCGCTGCTTCTGCTCCACCGGCAGCCGGAGGCGGTGCGCGAACTGCGAACCGCGGTTCAGCTCGAGCCGGATTCCTCCCTGGCCCATCACTACCTGGGGACTGCGCTTTTCAACGGAGAGGACTTCAAGGCGGCTGAAACGGAGTTTCGCCAGGCCTTGCGACTGCAACCCACGGCCGACAACCACTACTACCTGGCTGCTTGCCTGATGAGCATGGGGCAGTATGACGCCGCGCTCACGGAACTGGATACGGCGGGCCGTCTGGAGCCGGCACGGGACCTCTATCGCACTCGCAAACAGGAACTTTTGAAGCTGATGCGGGCATCGAGCATGCACTCATCGACCGTGCGCTAAAGCGCCTGATTTGAGTACCGGAATGGGACTCAAGAGGATTACAAGCACAGTCCTTATTGTTTGCCACAGTGATTTTGGTTCAACCCTCGCTGCGCACGATAGGGCAATAGCCTACATGCACTGCCGTGCATCGGCGAAGCCGTCAAGCAGACCTAGAATGTCTTTGGATTCAGGGCGAAAGGCACTTTTCGCTCCGGGAGCAAATTGATGAACACCGCGACCTCGCCGGCCACCGATACCAATTCCATTCCGTCCGCCATACTTCCCAGTGAGACCGGCTTTCAGCGGGCCACCCCTTCGATGGATAGTCGTCCGTCAGAACTCGGTCCCCGGCGGATGGGATATGGTCTGCCTTGCGTGAAGTGCAAGACCTACTACGCCGCCGATTTGTCCATGTGCCCGGTGTGCAAGACTGAAGAGAGAGTTTCTCCGATCGTGGCGGCATCTACCAATTCGACCCCCGGCGTTCCGGAAACTGCACTGCCTGTGCCTGACGACGCCGCACTGGAAGAAGAACGCGAGCGCTTCTTGCGAGAGTTCAAGGCCCAGGTCGAAGTTTCCCATCCCGAAGTGGATCCATCTCAGAGCGTGGCTTGCAACCTGGAAGAGAACCACCAGGGTACATTCGAAGCGGCAGCGGTCTGTCAAAACTGCTATGTCCGCCTGCAGGAGCGGGTAGATTTGTTGGAGGCGTCCCTGCACATAGACTTGATCGACGCCACCCGGGTTGTCTACGAGGCGGTCTGGGCAGATCCTTCCGATCCCAGCAAGACCTATCAGAACGCAGCCCGCGCCGTGCTTACCGAATTGCGCAGGCGCGCCGGCATCTCAGCCGTGCTGGGGACATACCAGCCTCTGGCCCACTAAAGCGAATCCTATTCGGCCTTCAGGCTGACCCATTTCCTGCCGGCGTAGAGCCGGTATCCGCCTCCATCTTCGACGATTTTCAGCGGCACCGGATGCGGCAGCTTGGCATCCACTTTGCCGGCAACCCTGAACAGATCGTTGGCCCCAACGTCCATCACCAGAAACTTTCCGTCCTGGGAAAAGCCAAAACCGTACTGACCCGGACGCAGTGCGGTGCCCTCAATATTGAGTTTCACCTCAGTGATCAGAAATCCCTGATACTTCTCCTGCACACTGGTAGCGTAGCCCGATGTA
This sequence comes from Terriglobia bacterium, assembly GCA_963698825.1. Taxonomy (GTDB): domain Bacteria; phylum Acidobacteriota; class Terriglobia; order Terriglobales; family Acidobacteriaceae; genus JAIQFF01. The sequence goes on from CAVOSG010000006.1 coordinate 20,270, forward strand.
TCCACCAACCCGGCCAGGACCAGCTTTCCGTCCGGCGCACTGAACCCCGCTGCATTGCGCACTTGCACCGTCGCCGACTGGCCACGGAAAAAATAAGTCGGGGGGACCACTTTGCCAATATCGTCGGCGCTGAGAACTCCAGCCTTCGGCTGCTGTTGAGCCGAGAGCAGCAGACCAGAAAGAATCACAACCGCCAAACTCACACTTCGCTTCATGAAATCCTCCATGGAAAATGCCCTGCTGAGAACCAGGGACTGAGAACTGAGAACTGAATTTCAAACACGTTATTTGCTTGTACCGTCCGATGCAAACCGCAACCTCCCAAACGCCGCCGGCACATGGAAATTTGGTTTTGCCGTGTCCGTCGGCCGCCAAGCCAGATAGGCACGTGGTTCGGCCGTCCCCTCAACCCGATAGAAATTTGCCCGCCAGGCCGACTTGGGATCAAAATTCTGGGTCAGGGCCCTCATGGGAATGGCCAGCTCGGCCGCCCAGCGCTGCGACTTGTCATCCAGAAACACAGATCGCCGCATGCCGCTCTTGAGATCCGCCAGTCCTCCGGGAAAAATGTCCAGATCGATCCACATCCCATTGGGCGCCACTTCAAACTCGCGGTAATAGCGTTCCCGCGCCGGATCGGGCTGCAGAAATGCTTCCGCGACGTCGCGGTCCCAAAGGTGGTCACGGCGGCCGCTGGAGTCGGAGTCCTCGAAAAGATGCAGATCTCGATAGCGGCATTCAAATCTCAAATACAGAGTATGAGCCGACCACAAGGCTCGCACTTTCGTTTCTCGGAGTTCGTCCGGATTTTTGCCCTGCCAGTCGGAACAAAAGACGATGGGCTGGGCGCTCTGCCACTGGCCCGCTGGATGTTTGGCGTCAAGACTGATCTCGCCGGCGACGTAAGAGGCGACAATTTCGGAAGAGGGCATGGCGCACTTAGGCGGCGTATTCTGGCTCATCATCAAGACCGAAAGAACGACGGGAACAGCCAGTATATGGGCGAATGCCCGCACCAGCCTCCGCGAAAAAATTGGTTTGACCGCAAGATCTGGATAGTCCACGGTGCCGCCCCAGCTTAGGCTTGGGTCATTATGACAGCCAATGCGATACTCAATCTGACCGAAACAAGCAACATGGCGCCCCGCACCGACAATCACAGCGTCGAGAATCGGCGGTGGCAGGCGGTCTTGGCCCGTGATGCCAATCAGGACGGCAGCTTTGTCTTCGCCGTTTCTTCAACGGGCATCTACTGCCGCCCGTCCTGCCCTTCGCGGCGTCCCCGCAGGGAAAACGTTACTTTCTTCCGCAAGGCCGACGAAGCTGAGCAAGCCGGCTACCGCGCCTGCCTGCGGTGCCGCCCGAAAGCGATTGGCGGCAACAAGCAGACAGAGATGGTCAAGGCCGTGTGCCGCTACATCGAACGGCACCTGGATGAACCGGTCACGCTGAGCCGCCTGGGATCTGAATTCCGCCAGAGCCCGTTTCATCTGCAGCGCTCGTTCAAAGCCGTACTCGGCATCTCGCCCCGGGCCTACGCCGATTCCTGCCGCATGAATCAGCTCAAACGCAATTTGCAGGCCGGCCACTCCGTCACCCGGGCGATGTACGACGCTGGCTACAGCTCCAGCAGTCGTCTCTACGAGCGCACGGCTTCGCAGCTGGGCATGACCCCAGACAAGTACCGCCGCGGAGCCATCGCAGCGCCCATCCGCTACACCTTCACCGATTCGCCCTTGGGGCGCATGCTGATTGCCGCCACCGAAAAAGGCATCTGCACCATCCAGTTTGCGGACTCAGACGACGAACTCGAGCACGGCCTCAAGCATGAGTTTCCCTTCGCAGTCCGGCGGCGCGATGATGCCGCCATGCAGCCCTGGAAAGACAAACTGCTGCGTCAGATGCATGGTCACAAACTGCGCTCATCGCTCCCACTCGACATTCAGGCGACCGCGTTCCAGCGCAGGGTGTGGGCGCACCTGCAATCCATTCCCTTCGGCGCAACCCGTTCCTACGCTCAAGTCGCGAAAGCCATCGGACAGCCAACCGCCACTCGTGCCGTCGCCCGGGCCTGCGCTACCAATCCGGTTGCCGTGGCCATTCCCTGCCACCGCGTAGTTCGCACCGGCGGAGAAATGGGCGGCTATCGCTGGGGAATAGAGCGCAAGGAAACTCTATTGGAGCTGGAGCGTGCAGAAGCAGAGGCACGGGCCTAAGATGTTCTCTGTGTCCTCTGTGTCCTCCGTGGTTGAAAAGGGGACGCAACAGGTCACTCCCGCATGTGCTGATAGATTGCGCGCGGCTGAAGTCAGCGTATCCAGCACTGCCTCTTTCTCCGCCTGCGTATTCCAATCCTGGTTCGACTTCGCTGCGTCGATCATGCGATCGATCCAGGCGACAAAATACGCGGCGTCCGCACTGCGGTCGGGCTTCGATCCCGCGACCGTTACATAAATTGGACTGGTGGTCGCGTACGGATACAAATCCAGCACCGGATGCTCAGCCTTTTCGCTCCACGCCCGCAGCAGGCACCAGCCACTGCGTGAAACCGGAATTGTGTCTTCCGCGTCTGCCGTCTCCCGGTCGCCGTTAATCTTTACATCTCGCACCACGTCGCCATTGCAGATGACCTGCAAATGATCGAGCGGCACGAACGACCGCAGCCACGCCGTGAACTTTACTTTGTTTTCACCCGCTGGCAATGAGAGTTCGTCCCCGAGTTGCTTGCCGCCAAGCGAGAATCCCAGCAGAGGTCCGTTGGTCGCAAAGGTGCGGCCCTGTTTGATCGAATCCAGCCAGACGCCAATGTCGAGAGGGCCGGCAGGAACTTTGGCGTAGACCCGATTCAGCCCCACCGGCCCGCGCAGGGACGCGTAGTTGGCCATCGCATCCGTGCCCGCCGCGGTCGGCAAGCGGAATCCACAGTTCAGCAGCCGGTACCACACCCGGGCGGTTGCCTTGTGGTCGGCGAATCCGAGTACCTCGATGTAATCCACCTTGCCCAGCGCCAGGTCCACGGGTAGTTCATGCGTCAGTGAAGCGTCTTTCGCGGGATCAGGGAAGGAATCATACGGATGAACATATCCGACCAGCGCGTGCTGCTCGTGCGCCATGTCCTCGACCATCGCATTGGCAGGAAACAAGCTGGCGGCCGCTGTATCGGGGTAGGCCGCATATCCCGGCAAGAGAAAATTCCGCGTCAGGTTCAGCAACCCCAGATGTCCCCAATAACTGGTGTGGAATTCCTGTCCGTGCAGCAGCAGATTGGTCGCTGTCGATGCCGGGTCGGGCCTGGTGCTGAAATATGCGATGTCAGGAATGCGCTGCTCCTTGTTGACCACCAGGTCTTCGACAATCTGTAGGTTCTCGGCCGCCGCCTGCTCGACCAGATGCTTGGGCGTATTGCGGTACGCGCCTCCATAGTTCATGTGGACGTGAACATCGCCGCTGACCCACTGCGAGCCCGCTTCCCTGGGAAGAGTGAGCGGCTGTAGGCGAATCGTCACAGTGGATTTCGCTCCCGCGGCGATCGTCACAGTCTGCCGCTCGAAACGGTATTCGAAACCTTTCATGACTTCGATTTCCGCGCCTCCCGCGGGAAGAGTGAGCTCTGCAATGCCGGAGGTGTGAAAGTAGTGCGCCTCAAAGGGTCGCTCGCCGCGCACGAAGTTGTCATCGGCGCTCATCCATGCATCGTCGGGAGCATAAGCTCGCCCGCCCTCACCCACGACGAAGACGCGAGCGGGCGCCGGATGCCCAGCCTGGTCCAGCACCATAATCTTCAGCTGGCCCACTGGCTTCAGATAGCGCTTTTCCTTCACGACGAGTTGCGCCTGTGTGCCGCCGGGAACCTCTTGTGTCCACAAAGAAGTGTTGCCGCTGCGGTTGGAAATGAAAGCGATTCGCTTTCCATCCGGCGACCAGCGAGGGCCGACGTTATCGAAATCTCCATAAGAAAGCGGGAAGGCATCGCCGCCGTTCGATGGCAGCACCCAGAGCTGGTGCCACTGTTGCCCGAGATACGAGGCATAGACAATACGTTTTCCGTCGGGCGAAAAATCCGGCCGCGCCTTCCAGGCGGTTTCTTCGTAGTGAATCTCGCGGGCTCCGGCGCCCGCCTCCGCTTTCATGCGCCAGAAACCGCCGGTGCCGTAGAGGTGCCCGCGATTCGAAACGAAAACAATTTCTCGGCCATCCGGCGACCAGGCCGGGCTGATCTCATGATCGAATGGGCTGTAGTAATACCGATTGAGAGAGCTGCGGTCCTCGCCGGTCAGGCGCTGGACGTCTTTCAGTTCGCCATCGTCGAATCGTCCGGCAAAGATGTGGAAGTGTCCATTGAAGGACGTGGACACGAAGACGATCCGCTTGCCATCAGGAGAGAAACGGGGCTCCAGATTGACCGCGCCGCCCGTCGTAAGCTGGCGCACGCGTTTCGTCCCCAGATTCAGAGCCCAGAGTTCCATGGCATCTTTGGCGTAGGACGTGTACACCACCCAGCGTCCATCGGGCGAGCAGTCGGGCTGGTAGTCGTAACCGGCGCCGGCGGTCAATTGTTCTGCCACTGTGGAGTCGAGTTTCTGCTGCCATATCGACCCTGCCATCGAGTAGACGAGGCTGCGGGAATCCGCGGCCCAGGCTACCGCGCTGGGCCCGGTGGTCAGCTGCGGTAGATACATTTCGCGGAAGTAGTAGGGATGGGGAGCGTCAATCTGCTTGAGCACCGGCTCGCGCTGGGCGAATAACGGCAGCGAAAAAAGCAGAACCAGAAACGGGATGAGACGATTTCGCAAGCTCCCTCCGGGCGCGGCAGGATGGCGGGGAATTATAGCGCGGGATTTGTTGTGCGGGCCGGAGGGGTCATCATTACGAAGGCTGGCGACGCACCAATGCCCAATTCAGCGCAGCGACCAGCGCCGTCGCCAGGAGGATTAGCGATCCGGAGAGGTTCACGCCCGTAATCAGTACGGCGCAAATCGTAGTGCCCAATACCGCCAAAATATTTCCGCCGGGAAGACGAAACATGGCAGCTCCGGGCTGCTTGCGCCGCAATACCGGCAAGGCGGCGCAAACCAGTCCGTAGTAGAGCAGTCGCGCCACCGCGGAAAGCGTCGCATTCCAGGTGAAGCTGCCTAGCAGCGCCAGCAACCAGCTCAACAGGGCAAAAGCCAGAATCGAAATATAGGGAGTACGAAATCGCGGATGGATCGCCGCGAAAATTGCCGGGAAGTCCCCGTTCTCAGCCAGGGCGTAAGTAATGCGAGGCACGCCCAGTATGTTGGCGCTGAGATAGCCATAGACCGAAATCAGCGCGCCCACGGACACGAAGGCCGCGCCCCCATTTCCGAAAATCAGCCGTGCTACGTCGGCCAATGGACGTGCGCTCTGCCCCGGATCGGGCAGAATTGCCACTACGACCCACTGGATCGCTGAATACAGCAACGTGCAGGTGATCAGCGCCGTGAACAAAGCGAAAGCCGCATCCCGCCGCGGATTTTTCGCCTCGCTCAAGGGAGTAAGCGCAGTCTCGAACCCGCCGTAAGCAAAAACCAGCAGCAGGCAAGCCTTGAGCCAGGCGCCGGGGCCGGCGCCAGCGGGCAACAGGGGCGCGACCTTGTGACCGGCCAGAACATAAAACGCGCCGGCAATCGCCACCAGAAAAAGCGGCACCAGCTTGGCCACGGTGAACACGTTGCTGACCTGGGTGCTCGCACGCACCCCGCGATAGTTGATCAGCGTCAAAACGCCATACAGAAACGTCAGAATCAGGAATCGCGGGAAGGGGTCATTGGCGTGCGGCCAGAACTCGCCACAATAAATCACGAACAGGTCGGCGGTCGCGGCCGGGGCAGCCAATCGCACCAGCCAAAGCATCCAGCCCATCTCGATTCCGACCAGACGACCAAAGGCCGCGCGAGTGTAGAGATAAGGGCCTCCCGCCTGAGTGAATTGCGAAGCTACCTCGGCGAAGCAGGCCATGATCACGCCGGCCGCGGTTCCCGCCAGCAGGACCGCCCAGGGGCTCGACCGTCCAATGAGCCGGGCGACATCGGAGGGCAGTCCAAAAATTCCGCTACCGACGACCGAGTTGATCACCAGCGCCGCCAGGCTCCATCGTCCAATGGCGCGTACCAGGCCGGATTGTTCGCTGCCGGGCAAGACGTGGTTGTACCACAGCTATCAGCCGTCAGCTATCAGCTTTCAGCCATCAGCATTCAGCCTTGTCCGCCGGCCGGCATCTCACGGGATGTCATCCTGAGCGGCCTTCAGGCCGCGAAGGACCTATGCATCTGGCCTGAGTCGTTCGTGAGGAAGGAGTGATACACGACTGCGCGCGGAGGATAAAACGACAGGATTGAAACTACGTCGAGGGATGGTATTGCTGAAGCCCGAGGTCCGACGCCCGTCCTACGCTGCGTCGTTCTCGATCTTAATCCGCAACGATTTCAGAAATTTGAGGTCCTGATCGCTGATCTTAAACTCGGGATTCGTGGTCAGCGTGGTCACCAGCGACGTCTTGTCATCGGACTTCTCGCCCGGCTTGCTCACCCCAATCGTGGCTTCGAGTACCAGAAAGATGTCGTACCCGCTGTCCTTGATTCTGGAAACCACTTCGGCAATCTGTTCGCTGTCGGCCAGCGATTCGTTGATTGCCTCGCCCAGTTCTTTCATCAACTGCTTCAATTGCTGGTCCACGTGGCCCCCTGTAGCGTAGTACTCAGTTACTTAGATGCCGGACTGCGTTACCCGGCTTCGCGACGCCACCGTCGTGGGGCCATTGTAACCCCGAACACTGTTAAAATCGACGCTGATGGTGAATGTCTCCACGGTTCGTAAATTGAGCATCATCGCGCGGATTGCGGCCCAGCACGCCGGACGCACTCGGACCGTGGGTGCGGTCCTCAAGGGCGTCCGCACCACGGCATCTCATTTCGGACGCGTTCTGCATCAGCTGTGGCTCGAGGTCACAGGCTTTGTTTTCCTGGCTTTAGCATTCATCGGCGCAGGCGCCTTTTTTCGTGAATACGCCCGCTACCAGGCCGGCCAAACCACCTCAGGGCGTTTACTGGTCGCAATTATTTTCACACTGACGTTTACCTGGTTTGGCGCCAGTTCATTCTGGAGAGTGTGGAAAAAGTCTTGAAGCTTGAACCACAAAGGGCACGAAGGTGCACGAAGGAATTCGTACGATCTGGCCAGCTAAGGGATTTCCTTTGTGGATCTTCGTGTCCTTCGTGGTTCAAGCCTTTTTTTCATGACCGATAAGCTCAAATCCGAGAGCCGCCCCGCAGCTGATCCCGAGACTTCTTCCGATATCCCAATCCGACCGCTGTACACCCCGGGCGACCTGGAAAACCAGAGTCACGAAATCGGATACCCCGGCGACTTCCCCTTCACTCGCGGCGTGCAGGCCACCATGTATCGCGGCCGCCTCTGGACCATGCGCCAGTACGCGGGCATGGGCGATGCCGAGGAGTCGAACAAACGCTACAAGTACTTGCTGGCCAACGGCACCACGGGTCTTTCTGTAGCTTTCGATCTGCCTACGCAAATCGGCCTCGATTCCGATCACCCGCTGGCCGTGGGCGAAGTTGGAAAAGTCGGGGTGGCCATCGATTCGATCGAAGACATGCAACGCCTCTTCGACGGCATCGACCTGACCAAAATCTCCACCTCGATGACCATCAACGCGACCGCGTCGATTCTGCTGGCGCTCTACGTCGCTGTGGCCCGCCGCCAGGGCGCCGACATTCGCCAACTGTCCGGCACGGTACAAAACGACGTGCTCAAGGAGTACATCGCCCGGGGAACGTACATTTTTCCGCCGGCGCAGGCCATGCGCATCATCACCGATCTTTTTGCCTGGACCAACCAGAACGTCCCCGAGTGGAACACGATTTCCATCTCCGGTTACCACATGCGCGAAGCCGGATCGACCGCCGTGCAGGAGGTCGCGTTCACCCTGGCCAACGGCATCGCCTACGTGCAGGGCGCCATTGACGCCGGTCTTGACGTGGACAGGTTTGCGCCCCGGCTTTCATTTTTCTTCAATGCCCACAACAATTTTCTCGAAGAGGTGGCGAAGTTCCGCGCCGCCCGGCGCATGTGGGCGGGCATCATGCGGGACCACTTCAAAGCCAGGAATCCCCGGTCGTGGATGCTGCGCTTCCACACTCAGACCGCAGGCTCAACCCTGACCGCCCAACAACCGGAAAACAACATCGTCCGCACCGCGCTGCAGGCGCTGGCTGCGGTGCTCGGTGGAACTCAGTCGCTGCATACCAACTCCTACGACGAGGCCCTGGCCCTACCGACCGAACAGGCCGCGCGTATCGCGCTTCGTACCCAGCAAATCGTGGCTTACGAATCCGGCGTACCGCAAACCGTCGATCCGCTGGCTGGTTCTTATTACATCGAAAGCCTGACCAATGAAATCGAGACGCGCGCGACTGCGTACCTGGAGAAAATCGAGGCTCTGGGCGGCATGATCAAAGCTCTCGAGCGCGGATATGTTCAACAGGAAATCCAGAACGCCGCTTACGAATACCAGCAGCAGGTGGATCGCGAGGAAGCTGTAGTGGTGGGCGTGAACCGCTTTGCCGTGGCGGAAGAAAAACCTATCCCCATTCAGCGCATCGATGAAGCGCTGGAACGCCGGCAGGTTGAACGCTTACGCGCGCTGCGCGCCCGCCGCGATCGCGGCCCCTGGCAAGCCGCTCTGCAGCAAATCGAGTCCGCCGCCCGCTCCGGAGAAAATCTGATGCCCCGAATTCTGGCCGCCGTCGAAGCCAACGCCACCGTAGGCGAAATCTCAGACACGATGAGGAGAGTTTTCGGCGAGTACAAAGAGGCGGTCGTTATCTAGTCTGAGACCCTGTAGCCGCTGGCTTCCCGGCAAGGCGGGCAATAGTAAAGACCGTCGCTGCACAAGCGAATATCGATTTGTCCCTGGCAGGAGCAGCAGTACTTCTCGCAGTCGCATTTGTCTTCCGTCATATCGCACTGCATACAGTGATACTTCGTCTTGGTGGTAGTGGCCATGAAGGAAACTCTAGCGCGGCTCCGGAGAAGGTAAAAGGTTCCGTTAGTAACCGTCCTTGGCAAGTTCCCGGTGAAGGCAACTGGGAAGCCCATGGAGCGCGATTCGTAGACCACAAAACGAACGCTTGCTCCCGGACAGAGGTGTCAGTTTCTCAGGGTCGACACTTAATCTCGATGCGCAGGCTCGAAGGGCTCGGGGGAACCGTGGCGTCAATTCCGGCCATTTCTACGACCTCAATCGCGTGCATTGGTTCCGGCTTCATCCACTGCACACGCCAACTGCCGGGATGACCAGTCTCTTCGACTTTCGGGATGTCCCGAACGCTGCCATCCGGGCGACGATAACGAATGTGCGGCGTACCTCCTCCCGTGTCCCAATCGAGAAAGAAACTTGGCCACCGATGGTGGTGCATCGGTATTGTTGTGCCGGCGGGCGGCACAGTGACCTCAAGGATGCGAACAAATGCGTTTTCAAAAACAACTCTGTGGCTGTTGGGCGCTGCTTGCACGGCGTCATATCCGTCGGGAAAATCCGATCGGGCCTGTGCGTGGAGGTAAAAACGGCCGGCGAGCGTCAGTAGCGAAATGACGACCAGGAGGGCAGCGCTGAATCCTCGGTTTCGAGCGTAGAGGATGCCTTTTGATCGGTTCATGGCGCGAAGTATAGCGACTTCCGAATGGTCGCGAAAAGGATTTCCTGCATGTTTTTGTCGACTCCTCTTCCAGCGTGCCGAGAAGATCGGCAAGTTGAAGCCACCGTCGAACGCATGTTAGGGTAACTAGTCTCACCAATTCAGCAGCTCAGCCACTGCTCTTGATCGAGGTTTCATTGCCCGTAGTCGAGACCACGACGACAGCGATCCGCAAGACCGCGCTCAATCCCGTTCACCGTCAGATGGGCGCCAAAATGGTCGAATTTAACGGATGGGAGATGCCCGTTGAATATCCATCCGCGGGCGGCATCATGGCCGAGCACAATGCGGTGCGAACCGGCGTGGGTATATTCGACGTCAGCCACATGGGTGATATCCGGCTGGCTGGTCCCGAGGCATTGGCCGCCGTCCAGCACATTTCCATGAACGACGCCTCCCGCCTCGCCATCGGCCAGGCGCAGTACTCGGCGCTGCTTTATCCCCAGGGAACGTTTGTCGATGACGTGATCGTCCACCGCTTGGGCGAGGATGAGTATCTGCTGGTGATCAACGCCGGCACCCGGGAAAAAGACTTCGACTGGGTGCGCGACCACACCCGTCAGTTCGACTGCAAGGTCGAACATCTTTCCGACGATTTCACTCAGATTGCGATTCAGGGTCCGAAGGCTGTGAATCTGCTGCAGAAGCTCACCGACACGGACCTTTCCAAGGTGAAGTTCTATTGGGTGACGCGCGGGGCGGTATGCGGGCTGAAAAATATCCTGATCGCCCGCACCGGCTACACCGGTGAAGATGGATTCGAGATCTACATTCCCAGTGATGAACCAACCAGCGCCCGCGTGTGGAACGAAATCCTGGAGGCGGGCAGGGAGTTCGGCGTCGTGCCTTGCGGTTTGGGTGCCCGCAACACGCTGCGTCTCGAGGCCAAGCTGCCGCTATACGGGCACGAAATTTCCGACACCATCAATGTTTGGGAGGCGGACCTCGATCGCTTCTGCAAGATGGAGAAGAGCGACTTCATCGGCCGGGCTTCTCTCGAAAGAGCAAAGGCAGAAGGACGCAAACGCGCATTGGTAGGGCTGGAGATGATTGACCGCGGCATCGCTCGCGACGGTTACAAGGTGCTCGACTTGACCGGTCGCGAGATCGGCTACGTCACCAGCGGCTCTCCCGCGCCGTTTCTGAAGAAGAATATCGCGCTCGCGTATGTGCCTCCTCAGTTCGTTGCTTTGGGCACCGAGCTTAAGGTCGAAATCCGCGGTCAGGGAGTGAAAGCACAAGTTGTGCCGACGCCTTTCTACAAGAGGCCGAAAAAAGCTTAAACCACAGAGGACACTGAGAAGCTCAGAGGAAGCAGGATCTAGCAGCAGCCAGGAGCCAAAACCGATCATGCCCTTTCCGACCGACTACAAGTACACCAAAGAGCACGAGTGGATTAAATCCGACCAAAAAACTGCCACGATCGGCATCACCAGCTATGCCCAGGAGTCGCTGGGCGATATTGTTTTTGTGGATTTGCCCAAGCCCGGCACTGAAATCACCTTGGGCAAAACGTTTGGCTCCGTCGAATCGGTGAAGGCGGTTTCAGATCTTTACGCCCCCGCTTCCGGCACGGTAACCGAAGTGAACGGAGATCTGGCCACGGCGCCGGAAAAGATCAACCAGGATGCGCATAGCGCGTGGATGATCAAGATCTCGCTGAAGAACCCGGCTGAACTGAACTCGCTGCTCTCCGCTGCCGACTATGAAAAGTTCGTCGCTGAAGAAGGCGGTCACTGAGTTTTCACTGTGAGCCATCGGGGCAATGCAGCAATCGAACTGGGCTTGAGATACATCTAAGAATCTCCTATGCGTTATTTGCCGAAATCTCCTGCCGACCGAAAAGCCATGCTCCAGGCCATGGGCGCGCGTTCGATCGAGGACCTGTTCTCGCCCATCCCTGCGGAGTACCGCCTGGAACGCGACCTCAAAGTACCGCGCCAGATGGCGGAATCCGAGATCGTGGACTGGTTTCGCGAGCGTTCTCGCGAGAATGGTGACAGCTATGCCACCTTCCTGGGCGCCGGCGCCTACTCTCACTACCGTCCGGTGATTATCGATTCTCTCATTTCGCGTGGCGAGTTTCTGACCGCCTACACTCCCTATCAAGCGGAGATTTCGCAGGGCACCTTGCAGGCGATCTTCGAATTTCAAACCATGATTTGCGAACTGACCGGCATGGAAGTCGCCAACGCTTCCATGTATGACGGTTCAACGGCCGCTGCCGAAGCCGTCATGATGGCCGTGCGTCTTACCGGGCGGCGTTCGGTGATCATTGCGCGCAGCGTGCATCCGGAATACCGCGAAGTGCTGACCACGTACGCTCATCATCAGAACCTGCCACTATCCACATCGTCATTCAAAGACGACGGTCGGCTGAATCTGGAGGAGCTGGAAAAATCCATCACCGCGGATACGGCCTGCGTTCTGATCCAGTCGCCAAATTTCTTTGGCACGATTGAGGACGCTGCCGCCGTTGCCGAACTCGTCCACAAGAAAGGCGCGATGCTGGTGGTGTCGATTGCCGAAGCAGTTTCGTTGGGGATCGTCGAGCCGCCGCGCCAGGCTGACGTGATTGCAATGGAAGCGCAATCGTTCGGCGTGCCGCTCGGTTTCGGTGGTCCCTACTGCGGCGTGATCGCCACCCGCGAACAGTTCGTCCGCCAAATGCCCGGACGCTTGGCCGGCCAGACCACGGACCGCAAGGGCAAGCGCGGTTTCGTTCTGACCCTGGCCACGCGCGAGCAGCACATCCGCCGGGAAAAGGCGACCTCGAACATCTGCACCAACCAGGCCCTGGTAGCCCTGATGGTCAATATCTTCATGACCATCTACGGCAAGGTCGGGCTCAAGGAGTTGGCCAAACAGAATCTCGCGAAAGCTGCTTACGCAGCGGCTCAATTTCGGAAACATGCCAAGGTGCTGTTCTCCTGGCGCGCCGCGTTTCAACGAATTTGTCGTCCAGACTAGCGAAGATCCCTACGCCATTAACAGCCGGATTCTGGGACATAAGATCGTGGGCGGGCTTCCGCTGAAAAAATTCTACCCGGAGTTAGGCAATGCCGCGCTCTGGTGCTGCACTGAACTGACCACCCGCAGCGCGATCGACACCGCGGTCGGGCTGGTCGCGGAGAGTGAGCGCTCGGCACGATCGGCGAAAGAAGAAGTAAGCGTGCAGGAGGTGGCGCGATGAAGCACATGACTCGCAAGGCCACCCGGCACGTCAATCAAAATGAAGGCCTGATTTTTGAAAAGTCATCGCCGGGAAAAGCAGCCTGGAAGCTGCCTCCGCTCGACGTCCCCGAGGTCGACACCGCCGCGTTGCTCGGCTCGTCGGAAAGAAAAGACCTGGGCAGTATGCCCGAAGTCAGCGAAATCGAAATCATCCGCCACTTCACGCGGCTTTCTACCTGGAACTACGCCATCGATCTGGGCATGTATCCCCTGGGTTCATGCACCATGAAGTACAACCCGCGCGTCAATGAACTGGTGGTGCGGCTCGACGGCTTGGCCAATGGGCATCCCTACCAGCCGGAGCGGATTTCGCAGGGCGCGCTGCGCATCATCAAGACCTTGAGCGAATGCCTGCTCGAAATCACCGGCATGGACGCAATCACTCTGCAACCCGCGGCCGGCGCCCACGGCGAACTCACGGGACTGCTGATGGTTCGTGCCTACCACGAGTCCAAAGGCAATCCGCGCAAGAAAATTCTGATTCCTGATTCGGCCCACGGCACAAATCCAGCGACTGCGGCCATGGTCGGCTATGCGGTAGAGAACTTGAAATCAAATGCCCAGGGCATGGTGGATGTGGCTGCGCTCACGGCCCAGATGAACGAAGATGTGGCGGCCCTGATGCTCACGAACCCCAACACGCTCGGCGTCTTCGAGCAGGAAATTCATAAGATCGCCGAGATCATGCATGCCAAGGGCGGCCTGCTCTACATGGACGGCGCCAACATGAACGCGTTGGTCGGCAAAGTGCGCCCCGGCGATTTCGGTGTGGACGTGATGCACCTGAACCTGCACAAGACTTTCTCCACGCCGCATGGCGGCGGTGGCCCCGGATCCGGCCCCGTGGCCGTCAAAAAGAAGCTCGAACCGTTTTTGCCGACGCCCGTCCCCTTCACCAAACCCGATGGCACTCTGGCTTTCGAATACGACCGGCCGCAATCGGTCGGCCGGGTGCGCGCGTTCTACGGTAATTTCGGAATGTTCGTTCGCGCCCTGGCCTACATTCTGGCGAACGGCCCGGACGGTTTGCGCCAGACCACCGAAGACGCCGTGCTCAACGCCAATTACATCCGCAAAGGACTCGAAGGCGTGTACGATCTGCCCTACTCCACGCCCAGCATGCATGAGGTAGTTTTCAGCGACAAGCTTCAGGCCAAGAAAGGCGTAAAGACAATGGATATCGCCAAGCGCCTGATCGACTACGGCTTCCATCCTTATACGACCGCCTTTCCGCTGATTGTGCCTGGCGCACTCATGATCGAACCCACGGAAAGCGAACCCAAGGAAGAACTCGATCTGTTCATCGAGGCCATGAAATCGATCGCAGAGGAAGTTGAGGAAGATCCGCAAACCGTGCTGGACGCGCCGCACTCCACGCGGGTTTCCCGGTTGGATGAAACCGCCGCCGCCCGCAAGCCTGTGCTCAGGTGGAAACCGGTCGCTTAACCACAGAGGACACTGAGGATGGGGAAGGTGGTTCGCCTTGCACCATGCGGCGAATCCCATCGCGCAAGTGAACCACGTTGAAGTTGATCAGTAGGCCAACATATTTACCGCTTAGCTTCAGATAAGTGATTACCTGTGCCAAGTGAACCGGATTGATGGCATCAACTGCCTTGACTTCGACAACCACCGTATTCTCCACGAGAAGATCAATTCTGAATCCCAGATCCATCCTCTCGCCATCGTAGATCACGGGCAGGGGAAGTTGCATAGCGGCTCGAATGCCACGCTTCCTCAATTCGTGGACAAGGCAGGTAACGTACACACTCTCCAGCAGCCCGGGCCCAAGCGCTGAATGAATCTTCATAGCCGAATCAACCACGGCCCCGGTGATCTCGTTAAAATGCATGCTCTGTTCTCCGTGTCCTCGGTGGTTTCTACTGGAAATTCCTCGGAGAGTCTGTGACGTTCGTCACATAATCAAGGTGGTGCGTCACAAAGAACGCCTCTGTGTCCTCCGTGTCCTCTGTGGTTAAATCTTTTTGTTGTTAACCGCTGAAAAGCCGCGTCTTTTCTCCTCGCCCGAAAAGCGCAACGTCGTTTTGTGTCTCCTGTTGGTGGTGGCCACACTCGCGCTCTATAACCCAGTCAATCGCCATCCCTTTATCAATTACGATGACGACCGCTACGTAACCGAGAACCTTCACGTCCACAACGGCTTGAACTGGGACACCCTCGCCTGGGCCTTGACCGCCACCGAGCAGGGAAACTGGCATCCACTCACCTGGCTGTCTCATACGCTCGACTTTCAACTATTCCATCAAAACCCCACTGGACATCACTTCACCAGCCTCCTGATTCACGCCGCGAACGCCGTCCTTTTATTCGTGTTTCTGATATATGCCACCGGCCGCGTCGGGCCCAGTTGGTTCGTGGCCGCACTGTTCGCGCTTCACCCCATCAATGTGGAATCGGTCGCCTGGGTTGCGGAACGCAAGAACGTTCTCAGCACTTTTTTCTTTTTCGCGGCCCTGATTGCCTACTGCTGGTATGCCAGGAAGCCCGACTGGCGGCGATATCTCGTGTTCACCGGCTTGTTCGTTCTGGGTCTGATGTCGAAGCCGATGGTCATTACCCTGCCGTTTGTGCTGTTGTTGCTGGACTACTGGCCGCTGGGCAGGATGCAGGGAAGCACACTCGGCGTGAAACCGGTTGCGCAATCACCATTGTCCAGACTGATCGTCGAAAAACTTCCGCTGCTCGTGCTTTCCGCGGCCAGCGCCGTGATCACAACGCATGTCCAGCAGGTGGGGGGCGCGATGCGTTCCATCGCGCAGTTCTCTCTCGGCGTGCGTCTGGAAAATTCCGTCGTGGCTTACGCCACGTATTTGTGGAAGATGATCTGGCCATCGCACCTGGCGCCACTCTATCCTCATCCGGGAGACTCGCTGGCTGCGTGGCAGATTGGAATATCTGCGTTCGCTCTTCTAGCCGTGACCGGCGTTGTGTTGAAGTTCCGCTCGAAACGATACCTGCTGACCGGCTGGCTCTGGTTTCTGGGCACTCTGGTTCCGGTGATTGGACTGGTGCAGGTCGGCGATCAGGCGATGGCTGACCGCTATGCCTACATCCCACTGGTTGGAATTTTTGTGATGCTGGCCTGGGGAGCCGCGGACCTGGCGGATTCGCGCGGTATCGGGTTTAGCGCTCGAATGGTTCCGGCGGCGTGCGTTCTGCTTGCTCTTTCCTTCGCCACGACCCGGCAATTGGGTTACTGGTCGAGCAGTTACGATCTCTGGACTCACGCGCTCGCCGTCACCGACAGAAATTTCATCGCGCAGGATAATCTGGGAGGCGCGCTGCTGCTTCTCGGCAAACCCGATGAGGCGTATTCGCACTTTCAGGCCGCCGCCGAAATCAATCCCGTCGACCCGATGAGCCGCTCCAACCTGGGCGTTTATCTTCAGGAACACGGAAGGCTGCCGGAAGCGATGGAGCAATACAACCGCACCATCAGCCTGACTTCGGATGCTGGCTTGTTGGCGGCGACCTACGCCAATCTTGGCGCCGCCTATCGCAAGCTCGGAGAAGATGAAAAAGCCCGCGACAGTTACGACCAGGCTCTGAAGCTGAATCCGAACCAGTCGAACGCCTACCTTGGTCTCGGCCAGTTGCTGGAAAAACAAAATCGGCTGGATGACGCCATCAGCAACTATTCAAAATCGGTGGAATTGCGCCCAACCGATACGGGGTTTCTGCTGCTGGGTCATGCTCTCGAGAGCGCGGGCCGGCGCCCGCAGGCACTGGCGGCGTATCAGGCGGCCTTGAAACTATCGCCTGACTTAGCCGAGGCACAGCATGCGGTGGACACGCTTTCCGCGACGCCGCACTGACCACCGCCGCACGCCAGTTCAATCCGCACGAGCTATTTTTTCTGACTGATGTCTACGGTAGCGCGCGTCCTCTCCCAGTCCAGGTGCATCGCGCAGGTCGATCCGGTCTGATCGTAAGCGATGGTGAAATTTTCTAGCAGGGCGGGCAGCTGTGACACTCGCATGTCCACCCGCACCAGATCCTCGCTTTCGCCGGGATATGGAATTCCCCACTCGCCCGTCTTCTTGCTGACGATCAGCACCCATTTGTCAGCATTCGGGATGGTGAACAGCGTATAGCTGCCGGCGGGAACATCCTTGCCTCCGATGTTCAAGTTCGCGTCGGTGACCAGCGTGGTGGCTTCATTGGCTCCCGTCCGCCACACCTGGCCGTAAGGTTCATGCCCGCCAAAAATCTTGCGGCCCTTGACGCGCGGGCTGGAGTAGTCAGTCTTGATCGTCTTGCCATCGCTGAACTTGCACTGGGCCTGCGCCGGCGGGCTGGGACGCTTGCTCGCTTCCTGAGCATGAGCCAACAGGGAAGACACAGGCAACATCAGAGCGAGGATTGCGGTACGCATTTTCATGGATTTCTCCTTGGGAGCATCTGGCAAATGGCATCTAGCAATTGGCTGCTGGATTCGCGGATGGACTGGGTTGCGCCAAGTTCCAGTTGCCAATTGCTAAGTGCTTTGACGTAACTCCAAAAACTTGGACAGCAAACGCTCGCAATTATGCTCCACGCAGCCCACCCGATACAATCAAGCCATGCCGGTATTTGATGAAAAGCAGGAAGAACTGGAACATTACGAAACCATGATGGGGGTGTCGCGCGGGCGTCTGGCCGTAACCATGGACACGATCACCGATGCCATGGCGCTGGTCGGTCAGCATGGTGTCTATTGCCAAAGCCAGCGCTGGCCCGGCAAGCCTGTGCTGGACATTCAGTTGGTGATGAAGGGCCTTACCGACGCAAAAGAGTTGATCCAGAGCGTGATGGAAGAACTGAAGAAGGAAGCCTGATCGTAAGGAAGTAGATCTCTGACATCACCTCTGTGCTGCTCCGTGTCCTCCGTGTCCTCCGTGATCGATGCCGTTTTACGCCAGCGTGTACTTGCCGCGCTCGATCACCTTCTGCGCAATCTGCTGCCGCAATTCAATGGTGTTGAAGGGTTCGTGCTTTACCAGGCGCCGCAGGATCGCCAGCTGTGTGCGTAGCATGTCTCCCTCGGCCACAGCCGCGATGATTTTTTTCGCCGCCGCTTCGATCTTGTCCATCGCCTGTGAAAGATACACACGCGTCATGGCGATCGCCGTTGCCGCAGCGGCTTCACCATTCTGTTGCGTCATCTTCTGTGTCCGCAGTACGGCCGATTCCATGGCATAGGTCTCGATCACCATGTCAGCGATCGCACCCATCACTTCCTGCTGATCTTGTATTGCTTGCATATATTTCTGCGTCGCAGCCCCGGCTGCGAACAGGCCCAGCTTTTTGGCTTGAGCCACCAGTTTGCGTTCTTCCGTTAGAGGACCCTCGAGTTCTTCGCCCACACTCGGTCCGGCGAGCACTTCATCCATGAGTTTCTTGATCGCAGGCATCAGGGGCAACTGGCCCGACATGGCGCGCTTGAGCAGGAAGCCGGTGATGATGAGCCGGTTAATTTCATTGGTGCCTTCGAAGATGCGATTGATGCGCGCATCGCGATAGGCGCGCTCCGCGGGATACTCCTCGACAAAACCGTAGCCGCCATAAATCTGAACGGTTTCGTCTACCACGTAGTCGATCATCTCCGAGCCCCAAACCTTGAGGATGGAGCACTCCACCGCATACTCCTCGATCGCCTTGCGGGTCTCTTTGGCCGCGTCGGCGCCGCTCTTGTCCACCTGGTTAAGCGCCACATCCATCATGCCCACGGTGCGATAGACGAGGGCCTCGCCGACGTAGATCAAAGTCGCCATGTTGGCGAGTTTCTCGCGCACCAACCCGAAATCGGCGATCACTTTGCTGAATGCTTTGCGCTGCTTGGCGTAAGCGATGGCATTCTCCAGGGATAGCCGCGCTCCGCCGACGCACATTGCACCCAGCTTGAAGCGTCCCACGTTGAGGATATTGAACGCGATGACGTGGCCCTTGCCGATCTCGCCCAGCAAATTTTCCGCCGGTACTTTGCAGTCGTTGAGAATCAGCGGACAAGTGGAAGATCCGCGGATACCCATCTTGTGTTCTTCCGCTCCGATGGAGAATCCAGGAAAGGTTTTTTCGACCAGAAACGCGCTGAACTTCTCACCATCCACCTTGGCAAATACGGTGAACAGGTCAGCAAAGCCCGCGTTGGTGATCCACATCTTCTCGCCGTTGAGAATGTAGTGCTTGCCGTCGGGCGAGAGTTGGGCACGGGCGCGGCAGTTCAGGGCGTCGGATCCGGAAGAAGCTTCCGACAAGGCATAAGCGCCGACGATTTCTCCGGCAGCCAGCCTCGGCAGATATTTCTTCTTCTGCTCTTCCGTGCCGAAATAAACGATCGGCAGGGTGCCGATGCCGGTATGCCCGCCCCAGGTGGTGGCGAAACCGGCGTACTTGGCAATGTGATCGGCAATTACGGCAGCGGTGACCTTGTCCATCTCGAGGCCGCCGTAAGCTTCGGGGATTTCGACCCCGCTCAAACCCAGGTCTCCCGCCTTCTTTAACAAATCCCGAGTGATGGAGAAGTCCTTGTGCTCCATCTTCTCGGCGTTCGGCAGAATCTCCTTGACTGCGAACTCCTCGGCCGTCTGCCCGATCATCTGATGCTGCTCGGTAAAATCCTCGGGAGTGAAGACCTCGTCAACCTTGCGCTCTTCAAGCAGAAAGCTGCCGCCGGAGATTTTGGTGCCGGGAATTGCAGATGTGGTAGCCATCGAGACACCGTCCTTCGTGGCTCAAGCCTTTGCGTTCACTTCCATCCAGTACCGTTCACGAAACGCTTAATGCCGTCCTTCAGATGCACAACATTGAAGTTTATAAGCAGGCCAATGGATTTACCACTGAGTTTAAGGTACGAAAGGATTTGGGCCTGATGGACGGGAGAAATCCCGTCAACGGACTTAATCTCCACGACCACTAGGTCCTCGACCACCAGGTCCATCCGATAGCCGAGATCGAGCTTCACTCCCCGATAGACGACCGGAAGACCAAGTTGAGCGAGAGATCGAAATCCAGCCTGCCGCAGTTCGTATTGCAAACAAGCGGTATAGGTGCTTTCCAGTAACCCGGGGCCGAGCTCGGTATGGACTGTCATCGGCGGCAGTTATCACCGCATGACTGACTTGTTGCGGGGTGGTCGATCTGATAGGGACAGTAGCCATGGCATCCTCCAGCCCCATGGTTGTCAATCAATGTCGTACATGTCCAGGTCATACGTCACAATGGCAGAGAAAAATCTGTAACCACGAAGGACACGAAGGTCCACAAAGGAATTCCCTTAGAAAATTGGTTTTCCTTAGTGGACCTTCGTGTCCTTCGTGGTTAAAGACTTTCGAAAATGCCCGCAGCCCCCATCCCCCCGCCAACGCACATCGTCACCATCCCGTAGCGCGCATTGCGTCGCTTCATCTCGCGAATGATGGTGGCCGTGAGCTTCGCTCCGGTACATCCCAAGGGATGCCCCAGAGCGATCGCCCCGCCATTCGGATTCACTCGCTCGGGATCAAGCCCGGCTTCCTGGATCACAGCCAGCGACTGCGCTGCGAAGGCTTCGTTCAATTCGATCACGTCAATGTCGGCGAGCTTGAGTCCCGCCATCTTCAGGGCTTTTGGGATGGCGAATACCGGGCCCAGCCCCATTTCTTCAGGCTTGTACCCGGCGGTGGCAAAAGAAACGTAACGCACCAGCGGCTTGATTCCGAGCGCCTCCGCCCGCTCCGCCGACATGACCACGGCAGCCGCAGCCCCGTCGGAAGTCTGCGATGAGTTGCCTGCGGTCACCGTGCCCTTGGCATGAAAAGCCGGCTTCAGCGCGAGCAGTGCCTCAAGCGATGTATCCGCCCGCGGGCCTTCGTCCACTTTGAATTCAATTTCCTGCCGTTTCGGCTTCGATCCGTTCGGAGTGGTGAAGCTGACCTTCACGGGCACGGTTTCGTCGGCAAACTTTCCCGGCCTGGATTGCGGCCAGCGCCTTCTGATGGCTGCGCAGCGAAAATTCATCCGCCGCCTGTCGCGTAATACCGAAACGCTGCGCCAGTCGTTCCGCAGTCAGACCCATGGTGAGATAGGCGTCGGGATAGTGGTCAATCAGCCAGGGATTCGGCGAGATCTTGTTTCCGCCCATCGGAATCAGGGACATCGATTCCGTTCCACCGGCCACAATGATTTCCGCGCCACCGCTCATGATTCGCTCCGCCGCCATGGCAATCGCCTGCAGTCCGGAAGAGCAGAAACGATTGATGGTGATGGCCGATACCTCGACTGGCAACCCCGCCCGCAGCGCCGCGATGCGGGCTACGTTCATCCCCTGCTCGGCCTCCGGCGTGGCGCAGCCAAGAATCACGTCTTCAATTTCTTTTGGATCTACCTGGGGCACACGATCGAGCGCCCCTCGGATGGCAGTAGCGGCCAGTTCATCTGGGCGGGTGGCGCGCAGACTGCCTTTGAAGGCGCGTCCCACAGGAGTACGAACGGAGGAGACGATGACTACTTCTCTCATAACAATTCCAAGTAGGCTGATCTAGGCAAGTCTACACTTCCACAAAACTCTAGATGCTCGCACGGCTCACGGCGGCCCCTACCCCATGCCTTTCAGTTCCGCAGCGTCTTCCCCGTCTTCAGCGTGTACTGAATCCGCTCCTGGGTCTTCCTCTCCCCGCACAACGACTTGAAGGCTTCGCGCTCCAGATCCAGAATGTACTGCTCGCTCACCGGCGTGCCGGAGGTTACGTTTCCGCCGCACAACACTTCCGCAACTTTGGTCGCGATCTTCACTTCGTGGTCGGAGATGTATTCCCCCTGCCGCATGATGTGCACTCCCAGCCGCAGTGCCGCCAGAACGTTCTCGCCGGGCGCAGGAATATCGGTGCGGGGTTGTGGAGGTTCGTACCCAGCGCGAACCAGCTCCAGGGCGCGGGCCTTGGCGTCGGCCAGCACCCGCTCCCGGTTCATCGTAATCTTGTCGGACTCGTGCAGGAAGCCAAGGCTGCGCGCTTCGTGGGCGGAGGTTGCAACTTTTCCAGTGGCGATGGTCTCAAAGGCTTTCTTCAATCGCTTCCATGAGTTCGATGGACTCGCCCCGTCCGCCGGGACGAATCGCCGCCGCGCTATCCACTGCACGCAGCAGCATTTCCTTGCAGCCACCACCGCCCGGCAGCAGACCGACGCCCACCTCTACCAGCCCTGCATAGAGTTCGGTATGAGGCTGGCGGGCGGCGGCGTGCAGAGTGATTTCCGTGCCACCGCCAAGCGTGAGTCCGAACGGCGCCACCACCACCGGTTTGGGCGAAAACTTGATGGCCTGGGTCATGCCCTGAAACTGGCGGATCGCAAGGTCAACCTCGTCCCACTCTTCTTCTTGAACGGACATGAGCAGCAGCATCACATTGGCGCCGACCGAAAAATTGTCGGCGTCGTTGGTGATGACGAAGGCGTCGAATCCATCTCCCGGGCCGTTCGGCTTCAGCGTTTGAGTGATGAAGCTGACAATGTCGCCGCCCAGTGAATTCATCTTGGAATGAAACTCGATGCAAGCTACTCCATCGCCCAGATCGACCAGCGACGCGCCTGAATTTTTCTTGATCACTCCGTTGGATTTTCTCGCCACCTCGACCGACCACACACCCTCAGGAAGCTTTACGGGTTCATATTTCGCCGTTCTCAGATCGAAATAGACTCGTCCCGAAGCAGCCTTGGGATCGTCCAGGTACCAGGATTTTTTTCCGCCCGCGAGCAACCGCTCGACATTCGCAGCGACCGGGCGATCTTCTTTCTTCATGCGGGCTACGGTGGCTTCAACCCCGGCTGCATCCCAGAGCTCGAACGGACCCAGCTTCCAGTTGAATCCCATTCGCATGGCGCGATCGATCTCGACGATGGAATCTGAAATTTCTGGAACGCGGTTGGCCGAGTAGTTCCACAGATCGGAGAGCACCGGCCACAAAAATGCGCCTGCTTTGTCCCCCTTCTGTGAGCCGCCCTCAAGCCCAAGCAGCATGCGCAGGCGCGCGCCCGGGTCTTCGATGTTCCTCGCCATGTCAAGCGCGGGGAACTTCGGCTTCTGGCGCGGACGGTACTCAAGCGTCTTCCAATCGAGCGCGAGCCGGTCGTCTTCCTTGCCTTCACCAGCCTTGCCCGCCCGTTTGTAAAACCCGCCTTTCGTTTTGTCACCCAACCACTTGCGCTCCAGCATCTTTTTATAGAAGTCGGGAAGTCTGCTGCTGTGGGGCGCGGACTCCTGGCCGCCCGTCTGCTCCATGTTGCCGACCACGTGGCCGAGAATGTCGAGTCCGACCAGATCGACAGTGCGGAACGTAGCCGACTTGGGCCATCCCACGGCATCCCCGGTCAGGGCGTCCACCCCTTCGATGCTTAGGTCCATCTCCTGCATCAGCCGCATGACGTTAAGCACGGAAAATGTGCCAATGCGGTTGGCGATGAAGTTGGGCGTGTCCTTCGCGAAGACCACTCCCTTGCCGAGATTGACGTCGCTGAAATGCTCCACGGCAGCGAGGGTGTCGCGATCCGTTTCCGGCGTGGGGATAATTTCCAACAGCCTCATGTAGCGCGGCGGATTAAAAAAATGTGTGCCGAACCACGACTTGCGGAAATCGTCGGAAAAACCCTCGGCAATCTTTGCGACCGGCAGCCCGCTGGTGTTCGTGGTGACGATGGTCCCCGGCTTGCGGACGGCCTCCACCTTCTTTAGCAGGGCCCGCTTGATGTCCAGATTCTCAACTACGGCCTCGATGATCCAATCCACTTCGCCCAAGCGCTTGAGATCGTCTTCAAAATTGCCAATGGTGACCAGGCGCGCGAGTCCAGGTTCGAAGAAGGCCGCAGGCTTGGATTTTTTGGCAGCTTCCAGACCCGCCGCTGCGACTTTGTTCCGCGCCGCCGCGTCAGCGTCCGGGGGAACGATGTCGAGCAGGTAGCTGGGCACGCCGGCGTTGGCGAAGTGCGCGGCGATGCGTGCGCCCATGGTCCCGGCGCCAAGAACGGCAACTTTGTGGATGCGCTTCATGGAGAACCTCGGAGAACGGCCGACTGCAAGATCGATTCTATCTTTAACTTGTGGATAGCAACACGTGGATAGCACGCTGACACGGCGGCCAGAGGGTTCAGCCGCAACGCGGCGAAAGAATGCAGCCCGGGGCGCAAGCCCCGGGTCAGCGAAGAGAACGAATAGAGCCCCGGAGGGGCGAAAGAATAGCTTCACCGCAACTGCTGAAGGCCCGCCGCTCCCTTAGGGCAGCTTGTCGATCGCCCATTCTTCTTTGCCGGCGTGTACTACTACAATCTCAGTCCTCTGCCGGCTGCCCGCCTTGATGCTTTCAGAACGGGAAGGGAACAGGGTAACCGGGAAAGCGTAGCGTCCAACCTTGAGCTTCTTCCCGCGCGCGATTTCGAAGGCGGCATCGGACCCGGAAGAGAAAAAAACCTCCAGGCGATCTGCGGAGCTGCTCCGCTTCGCGGCATCGGTCAGCATGAGCAGGCCGGTTTCGTGATCCTGGTTTTGCCAAGCCTGAAGAAAGCGATTGGCGGCTGCGAGGGCGGATGTGTATCCCCGATCTGGGGCTGCGAGAGACGCCGAACGTTTGTTCCTGGCAGTCGCCGCCGTGGACAACAACGGCGCCAAAGACAGAAAGATGAGCAGGATAGCGAGGAGCCACCGCGACAACCGGTGGGCTGGCCTTGGAACAAGGGCCGGCACTGCGAATTCAGAGTTCACCATCAAATTATGCGGGAAGCTGCGAGCGGCTCCAAGACACCAGCGAGGTTCTCTCAGGAAGCGCGCGCCCGGACCGAATCCTACGAAATGAGTTTGGCTAATGCGAAAGCCGCGGCTGCGGCTACGCCACCGATCACCATGGTCTGTAATGCGCTGCGTGCCGGACCGGTTCCGGTGTAGCGTCCTTTCAAATAACCGAAGATGCCGAGAGCGGCCAGAGTTACTACCGCCGAGTACGCGAGGCCGTGCACCGCACTCGAAAGAAGGATGTAGGGCGAAAGAGGAATCAATCCGCCCGCGACGTAGGAGGCTGCGATCGTCGAAGCGCTGGTCAGCGCGCGAGCGGGGTCCGGCTCTTCCAGTCCCAGTTCGAAGCGCATCATGAAATCCACCCAGGCATCAGGACGGCGGCTCAGCGCCTCGACCACCGGAGTGCTTTCAGCCTGAGTCATGCCATAAGACTGGAAGACGCGCGCGACTTCGGCCATTTCTTCTTCAGGAATCTCTTTGATCTCGCGATATTCGCGCGCCCGCTCCTGCTCGTAGTGTTCGGCATCACCACGCGCAGCCAGATATCCGCCCAGACCCATGGCAATCGAACCCGCCGCGATCTCCGCCAGCCCGCCCACCACAATCAGTCGCGTGTTTTGCACTGCGCCTGAAAGCCCGGCCGCCAGGGCGAAGGGCACGGTGAGACCGTCGGCCATGCCGATGACCACGTCGCGCACAAGATTGGTGGCCATGAAATGGGTCTCAACGTGTTCATGCGCCATGGTCAAACCTCCGGATGAGATTTCAAATATGCTTGCGCTCGCCGAACCACATCCCGTTCCCCCCGGTAGGCCAGCTTGCGCGGTGCTTCTTCCAGGGGGATCCACAACGCACGCTTGACCTCAACCCGCATCTCGCGGGAGACGTCGTCAATTTCGCCGGACTGATAACGGAGCAGGAAGAACGAAACGATCTTGAACACCCGTTGCCGGTCTCCCCAGGAACGGAGGTAGACGTACTTGATGTCTCCCAACTTGGTGATCGGCGTCGCGACCAGTCCGGTCTCCTCGCGAACCTCGCGCAGGGCCGTCTGGTCGGGCTTTTCACCCGGGTCCACCAGTCCCTTGGGCAACGCCAGTACTACTTTTCGTGAGGGCTTCCGGACGGACCGCGTAGGCGAGGTCTCGGTTTGAGGCTCAATGGCGGCCATTTCCCAGGCTTCGCCCGCCCGCCGCACCACCACGCCCCCGGCCGATATCTCCCGAACCATGGCCCCTAAGCTATCAGGATTGCAGGAGTTAGTCACCGAGACAGCCTGGAACCCCGAGGCTTCCAGCGGTAACAGTCCGGTGCTCACCGACGTGCCTGGAACTATAGCCCCGGAGCTGGCATCTTAGTTGCTAGATAGCACTGGGGCAGCCGGGAGAAATGAGGGTCCGGTGAAGAGTCTGGGCAAGATCATTCGGTCGGTACAGGCCTTCGGACGCGGTCTGTCCAGTCTGTCCGGAGCGGAGCAGGCGCAATCTTCCGGTATCGGATTGGCCCTCGGCGGCGGCTTTGCCCGCGGCATCGCCCACATCGGTGTTCTCAAAGTCCTCGAAGAAGAGAATATTCCTATCGGCCTGGTCGCCGGCACCAGCGTGGGCGCATTGATTGGCGCAGCCTACTGCAGCGGCGTCACCATTCCTGAGCTGGAGCAGATTTCCACCCGGGTGCGCTTCAAGGATTTCGCCCGTTGGACTCTGTCGCGTTACGGATTTGCCAGCAATGAGCGCATGATCAAGTTTCTCAGCAGCATTCTGAAAGTGAAGACGTTCGAAGAATTGCGGATTCCTCTGGCCGTGACTGCCACCGATTTTTCAACAGGCGCTGGAGTGGTTTTCCACTCCGGCCCGCTGGTTGACCCGGTGCGCGCCAGCTGCGCCTACCCTGGCATGTTTCTCCCGGTAAAAATTCGCGGACGTTTGCTGGTCGATGGCATGCTGGCCCATGCCGTGCCCACCGTCCCGTTGCGAGAGATGGGCGCCGAGCGGGTCCTGGCGGTGCATCTCAAAGGAACCTGGACCAGCGGCGATGCCGGTCCGCGACATTTGTTCGACGTCATCGGCCAGTGCTTCGCCATCGCGCAGGAGTTGAACTGCGGAGTATGGAAGGCCGCCGCGGACCTGATCATCGACCCCGACGTGAACGGATTTAAATACGACGACTTCGAGCGTTCATCCGAACTGATCCGCTCCGGAGAAGCCGCCACGCGCGCCGCCTTACCGGAAATCCGAAAGTGGCTGCAGCAACCCGAGCCCGATCGAAAGCTCCAGCCCGCGCGCATCACCCAACCCGCCGCCGCACCGGCAAAGTAGCACGCTACAATTCACGTGGGGACAGCCGTCCTCGGCTGTCCAGCCGAGCGAAGCTCGGTAGTGCCTCTTGTCGCATTCATGCTTCAATCATGCGGGAGAAAACAAGCCGAGCGTTGCTCGGCCAGGACAGCCGAGGGCGGCGTCCCCACGTGGCTCGGGGTGGGTAGCCGGAAACTAGAAACCAGAAACTAGAAACTGCCCTACTTCATTACCCCGCGCGAGGCAATCCCAATATTGTCGCGCGAGGTGTTTTTCACCAGATACATCATCTCGTCTGCCTGGCGGATGATCTCCCGCGGAGTCTTGGCGTCGTGCGGATAGGTGGCTACTCCCATCGAGGCACGCACATTCAGATTTAGTCCTTCTTCCTGGCAGAAGAGGCTGGTGCGGAGGCTGTCGCGCAAGCGCTTGGCGACAATCAGCGCTGCGTCTTTTCCGGTTTGCGGCAACAGCACCACGAATTCGTCTCCACCATAGCGGAAGGCGTAGTCAATCAAGCGCAGCTGCGCCTTGATCAGGTAACCGATTTCCATCAGCAGCTTGCTTCCAACCAGGTGGCCGTGAGTGTCGTTGACCTGCTTGAAGTGGTCGAGATCGATGAACACCACGGTGAACTCATAGCCATAGCGCGCCGAGCGGTAGACCTCGGTTTCGAGCGTTTTGTAGAGATGGCGGGCGTTGTAGAGTCCAGTGCAATCGTCGGTGATGGTGAGTTCCTGAATCTTCTCCACCGCGCGCGCGTTCTCGATGGCGATCGCAGCGTAGTCACAAATCGATTGCAGGAAAAATGATTCCTGGTCGGTGAAGTTCTCCATCCTCACATTGACCAGTTGAATGACGCCCAGCACGCGAAGCTTGGATCGCAGCGGCACGCAGATGATGGACCGCGTTTCCCACTGAGTCATTTCGTCAATGCGCTTGGCGAAGCGCGGATCGGTGTACACGTCAGGCACCACCACCCGCTCGCCATGCTTCGCTACCCAGCCGGCGATCCCTTCGCCGACCTTCAGCCGTACGTTCTTCAGGGCCTCGGATGCCTTACCCACGGCGATGGCAAAATACAGTTCGTCACGTTCTTCATCCACCATCAGCAAGGACCAGTTATCGGGGCGGAAGTATTCCGCCATTTTCTCCATGATGGTCTGCAGGATGGAATCCAGGTCGAGAGAGGAAGTCAGGGCCTTGGCCACATCATGGAAGATGCCCAGTTCCTGCACTTTGCGGTCGGCGGCGGCCTTGGTCATGAACTGCGGTCCTCGATGCGGGCAGGAAGTGTTGAAATTATATGCGGCCCCGGAAAGGGGCGGCAATCAACCTTAGTAACCAGAACCCATGAAGCCACGTCTGGGAGGGGCCAGGGAACCCAGTAACCGGCGTCCGATCGTTTAACACTACGGTTCTCTCCCACCCCGAATTCATGCGCCGGTCAAGCCTTGATTAACATATATTTATCTTCAGATTACTCACTATTCTTAGATGCGGCCAGCGGCATTGCAAGGGCCAGGAGACGGCCAGGTGGAATCCTTTGGTACACGGCTAAAACGGGAACGCGAAAAGCGCAAGATCACGCTGGACGACATCTCGGTGTCGACCAAGATCGCTACCCGCTTCCTGGTGGCCCTTGAAGGAGATCAGTTCGACCAGCTTCCCGGCGGCATCTTCAACAAGGGGTTTGTCCGGTCCTATGCCCGCCATCTGGGTCTCGATGAAAACCAGACGATCGCTGATTTTGTAGCTGCGAGCGAGCCCCCCCTGCCTGAGATTCCACCGGAGGAGCCTCCGGTACTGGCGGCCATGGCGGAGCGAGTGCCGGTAGCTGCCAGGAAGAGTGAAGGTGGCATTCCGTGGGGTCTTTTTGCGGTTGCACTCCTTGTCTTGGCCTTTGGCTTTGCGCTGTGGGGCTTCTATTCGCGTGAAAAACCTCATGTTCCGAGCGTCACGCCGGCTCCCACCGGGAACGAAACGTCCATTCCTGCGCCGCACCCAGCCCCAGATACAGCGGCCAAGCCTGCTTCCACTGAGGCGACCAGCGCTGCATCTCCAGCGAAGCCCTCTGAATCTGTGGCTACGAACTTGTCAGCTCCTCCGGCCGCGGCCGCGAACGCGGGGGCTTTCCTGGTGCTGGTGAAGGCGCGTCAGGATTCGTGGATTGCAATCACTGCTGACGGAAAGCAGATCCTTCAGGAGACGCTTGCTGCTGCGGCGGAAAAATCCATTGAGGCCCGCGACCAGGTCGTGATCAAAAGCGGCAATGTGGGTGCCCTGGACATTTCATTCAACGGAAAGAAGCTGGCATCCCTTGGTGGCTATAACCAGGTAAAGACGCTCACATTCGACTCCAACGGACTTCGACCCTAGGCCATCCAAAGGCCATCGAAAAGACAATCAAGATTTCTCGCTTGCCGTTCGACTTCCCACAACTACCGCCCAGCCCCGGAGGCTCGCCAGTGGCTGTTATCCTCGCCCACTCGGGCCGCGACTCGTTGCGTCCCAGCCGCTTCTCTGATAATTTATTTGCAGCCCGCAAAGTATTCATTTATAGGCTGTTGCGTTCTGAGTCCCCCGCCAGGTTGTGAGTCCAGATCGCTTGAAGGAGAAGGATTTTGCCATCCAAGAATCGCTACCTTTTTACTTCTGAATCGGTCACTGAAGGTCATCCCGATAAAATTGCCGACCAGATTTCTGACGCCATCCTCGACGCCTGTTTGACCGAGGATCCATTCAGCCGGGTCGCCTGCGAGACCCTGACCGCCACTGGGCTCGTCATTATCGCCGGCGAAATCACCACCAAGGCTTACGTGGATTTCCAATCCCTTGTCCGGGGCACGATTTCCTCCATCGGATACAACAACGCGCTCTACGGCTTTGACTCCAATACCTGCGCCGTCATCTCCAGCATCAACAAGCAGTCGGGCGACATCGCCATGGGCGTCGACACCGGCGGCGCCGGCGATCAGGGAATGATGTTTGGGTATGCCTGCAACGAGACTCCCGAGCTGATGCCTACGCCGATTTCGTTGGCCCACAAGCTGTGCATGCGGCTCTCGGAAGTCCGCAAGCATGGCCGCCTTCCGTATCTGCGCCCCGATGGGAAGTCTCAGGTCACGGTCGAATACGACAAGAATCACAAGCCCATTCGCGTGGACGCTGTGGTAGTTTCCACACAACATGCTGAAACCGTCGGCAACGACGAACTCCGCAGCGACATTCTGAAGCACGTGATTCAACCCTCGATTCCCGCCCACCTGCTCGACGAAGACACCAAGTACCACATCAATCCCACGGGTCGTTTTGTAATTGGCGGCCCCATGGGCGATACCGGTCTCACCGGGCGCAAGATTATTGTGGATACCTACGGTGGCATGGGCCGTCACGGTGGGGGCGCTTTCAGCGGCAAGGACCCGACCAAGGTGGACCGATCGGCCGCCTACATGGCCCGTCACATCGCCAAGAACATCGTGGCTGCCGGCCTGGCTGATAGCTGCGAGGTCCAACTCGCTTACGCCATCGGCGTGGCCGATCCGGTGAGCGTGCTGGTTGATACCTTCGGTACCTGCAAGGTCGATCCCGATACAATTCCCGATCTGGTAAGAGCGAACTTCCATCTCACCCCGAAAGGAATTATCGATTCGCTCAAGCTGCGCCGGCCGATCTACTGTAAGACCGCTGCTTACGGACACTTTGGCCGGAGCGATCCTGACTTCACCTGGGAAGCGACAGATAAGGCCGCCAAGCTGGCGACCGACGCCGGTCTACGCACTCCGGTGGCGCAGGCCGTTCGCAAGTAAAGCCTGACTACCAAAGGACACCCTTCGACTTCGCTCAGGGCAGGCCAGGGTGCACGAAGAAACACGGGATCCTGATTTTCCTTCGTGTTACTTTGTGTTCTTCATGATTCAATGATTTGGTCGAATAGGTTTAAGGAGAAGTATGTCAACCACGCCTACGCAGCTGAATTGTGATGTGAAAAGCCTGGATTTCGCCGATCTCGGCAAGAAGCGGATTGACTGGGCGAACCAGTCGATGAAAGTTCTGCAGATCATTCGCAAAGAATTCATCAAAAACCAACCCCTGAAGGGCATCCGCGTGTCGGCTTGCCTGCACGTCACAGCCGAAACCGCGAACTTGGCCATTTGCCTGAGGGACGGCGGTGCCGACGTGGTGCTGTGCGCTTCGAATCCTCTTTCCACGCAGGACGACGTGGCCGCCAGCCTGGTCCGCGATCACAATATTCCGGTCTTTGCCATCAAGGGCGAAGACAACGACACCTACTACAGCCACATTCTCGCCGCCATCGACCACAAGCCCCAGATCACCATGGACGACGGCGCCGACCTCGTCACTTTGCTGCACACCAAACGCCAGGACGCGCTCGAGGGCGTGATCGGCGGCACGGAAGAAACTACGACCGGTGTGATCCGCCTGCGCGCCATGGCCAAAGAAGGCGTGCTGCGTTTTCCCATCATCGCGGTCAACGACGCCGACACCAAGCACCTGTTCGACAATCGCTACGGCACCGGCCAGTCCACTATTGACGGCATCATCCGCGCCACCAACTTCCTGCTGGCCGGATCGAAGTTCGTCGTCGCCGGATACGGCTGGTGCGGACGAGGTTTGGCCAGCCGCGCTCGCGGCGCCGGAGCCGAAGTCATCGTCACCGAAGTCGACGCGACAAAAGCGCTCGAAGCGCACATGGACGGCTTCCGCGTAATGTCCATGATCGAAGCCGCCAAATTAGGCGATGTGTTCTGCACGGTCACCGGCAACAAGGGCGTTCTCACCAAGGAACACTTCGAGGTCATGAAAGACGGCGCCATCATCTCCAATTCCGGCCACTTCAATGTGGAGATTGACATTGTCGCGCTGGAAAAGATGTCATCGTCCAAGCGCACTACGCGCAGTTCCGTCGAAGAGTACTCGCTGCGCGACGGCCGCAAGATCAACCTTTTGGGCGAAGGCCGCCTGATCAACCTGGCAGCCGCCGAAGGGCATCCACCTTCTGTCATGGATATGAGCTTCGCCGACCAGGCACTCTCCGCCGAGTACATGGTGAAGAACTACAAGACGCTCGAGAAGAAGGTCTACAAAGTTCCCGACGATCTCGACAAGCGCGTTGCCAAGCTGAAACTTGAGTCCGTCGGAATCAAAATCGACAAGCTCACGCCCGAGCAAGAAGAATATCTGGCCGGCTGGAGCGAGGGAACGTAATTTCAGTTTCCAGTAGTCAGTTCTTAGTTCTCAGTGGGCGGCGCCAGCCGCCCTCCAATGCGGGCCAGGGGGCGAAGAATCCTTCGAGATGATGGTTCCAGCGATGAAGGTGCGGGATTTCAATTTCACGGAAGTGACGAAGTTTTAGAAGCAGTCTGTCAGCTCTCAGCCTTCAGCAACACCATCATGGATTCCAGCCGTTTCGGATCCCCCTAGAAATCCAAAGACTCCGATGCGTCAGCCGATCTATGCGTCAGAGTTCACCGGTCACGCTCCAGGTTCGGCCGAAATGCTGATAGCTGAGAGC
This sequence comes from Terriglobia bacterium, assembly GCA_963698825.1. Lineage (GTDB taxonomy): Bacteria > Acidobacteriota > Terriglobia > Terriglobales > Acidobacteriaceae > JAIQFF01. Next base: position 52,829 of record CAVOSG010000006.1, read on the forward strand.
TGACGGCTGATAGCTAACCCCAGCCCATGCAGCACCCCAATCTTCTCGCAATTCCATGAGCCGCAAGGCTTTACCCCTACTAGTGCCATGACTTCCGTAACTTTTATCCGCTGGTTCCGGGGTGTAATCTGCCCCACGTAATGTCGAACAATGGGCGATTTGCGGAAGACGGGCACAGCGGTGCCGGCGCAGCGGCTCGCAAGGAAAATTTGCCGGCGTCGGCTGAAGCCGCGGACCGCGAAACCGCACAAACCAAAGCCGGCCGCGCGCGTTATCCGGACATGCAAAGCGCGGTGCGATTTCCCATCAAGCTGCCGATTTCGGTGAAGTCGAAATCCGGCGCCAACGCAGCCGAAACCGAGAATATTTCCGCGAACGGCGTGCTTTTCCATGTGGATTCGGAAATGCCGGTTGGCTCGATGGTGGACTTCACCATTTCGCTGCCCGCCGACGTTGTGGGCGCAGAGGCCGACGTGCAGCTGGACTGCCGGGGCCGCGTGGTACGCAATTTTGAAGAGGGTGGCCGCCGCGGCGTCGGCGTAGTCATCGACGAATACCATTTTGAGCGCCGCTGAAGTAAGGGAACTGAAGGGCAAGGAAACCGAATGGCCAGCACTTCCGCCAGTATGGAGATCAACGTCGAACAGCCGCAGGACGTAGACGGCCAGTTCATTCGCGTAATCGTGGCTGATACGCAAGCCATCTTCCGTGCCGGACTGCGCAAGATTTTTGCCCTGGAAGACGATATCCGGGTCGTGGGTCAATCGGAGACTCTGGCCCAGACTCTTTCCGCTGCCAAGAAATTCACGGCGGACATTCTGATCTTCGAAGCTGCGCTTACACCCAATCCCGTGGACGCGGTCGCCGACTTGATGCGGCAAACTCCAAATCTCCGCCTGGTAGTCGTGACCCAGGAGCCCGATCAGGAACTCACACTCGATCTGCTTCGCCGGGGCGCGCACGGAATTGTTTCTCGCGAAGTCGAACCCGAACAGCTGGTGGACTGCCTGCGCAAAGTTTCGGAAGGACACCCCTGGCTCGATAGCCGCGGCGTGCAGTGGGTGCTAGAGGCCTACCGCAACCAAGGCGGACGTGCTACGTCTCCCCGGCCCAAAGTGCAGTTGACTCCCAAAGAATCGCTGATCGTTTCCTGCGTCACGCAGGGGATGAAGAACAAGGAAATCGCACTGCGCGTCGGCACCACCGAACAGGTGGTGAAGAACTATCTTCGCAAGGTATATGACAAGCTGGGCGTCGCCGACCGCCTGGAGTTGGCGCTGTACTGCTTGCATAATCGCGTTCTCGACGGAAGCACGAAAGCGCCGGCAGCGCCGTCCTCGGGAAACGGCAGCGCTTCCGATGTTTCTCTGACCACTGAGGAAGCTGTCAGCAAGCCTTCCTGAACTTCGCCCATTCGCAAGTTGCGGTTTCCCCACCACGGGCCATAGAATCAAACAGAAGCAAATTTCCCGCCTCAAAACACCGCAGGAGAGATGGCCGAGTGGCTGAAGGCGCACGCTTGGAAAGCGTGTTTACTCGAAAGGGTAACGTGGGTTCGAATCCCACTCTCTCCGCCACTTATCTCGTGTAGAATCAATTATTTACATACACAAATGTCACAAAAGTTTTTCCACTCCCTTCACACCCGCAGAGCCGCATAAACACTAGCGATCTGTACTTTCCAAAAAAGTGTATACACAAACTGCCTCGAACCCGCATGAACGTTGGGGATTCGTTGCCGTCCAGAAAGTAGCGTGCGCGCGATTCGCACCCTCGTACCTGGCGAGGTGAGTCGGTCCACGACTAGCTCCGCTAGTCAACCGCCCGAATCTGAGATTCTGCGCTGATGGTTCCTTCCGGTGAGGTAGAGTTTTGACGAATCTTTCATCCGGGCCTGTTTGCCGCCGGTTCTCGGGCGAGACAGCGTGCCGCAGCCTGCGTTGCGGCGGCCGATTCAGACTGGATGAAGTGGCTCGAATACTGATCTGGGAGTTCGCTTTCGGCGTGAGCATGATCACAGTCCATGGTGACAAAGAGCACTTCAGCCATCTGAGAAAGGTGTGAAACTGAGGACCAGTGGATTCAGGAGGTGCCTTATGAAAACAGTCGAAGTATCAAGTCACAAGGGTATTTCCCTAAAGAACATCCTTTTTGCCACAGATTTTTCCAAAGCCTCCGAAGCGGCGCTGCCCTATGCCGCAGCGATCAGCCGTCGCTACGGCAGCCAGCTGCATTTGGTTCACGTGATGTCTCCGGCCAGTTACATAGTCCCGACTAAATTTGGCAACCCGGTGACGGTAGAGTCCATGCATAAGGCTGCGTCTGCTGACGCCCATCGACGGATGGAAGTGTTGACTTCCCACTTGAGCACCGTGCCTCACCACAGTTACGTTCGCGAAGGGGAATTATGGGAGAGTCTCACTGAAATTATCCAGAGCCACGAAATCGACTTGCTGGTGGTGGGAACCCATGGACGCACCGGGGTGGAGAAACTGGTACTGGGATCCAAAGCAGAAGAAATCTTGCGTCAGGCTCCGTGCCCGGTTCTCACTGTGGGTTCAAAAGTCTCCGGCCGAGCCAAGCTGCCGCCAATCGAAGGTGAAGGAAAGGACTGCGTTCCAGCTGAGATTTCTGTCCGGCAGATCGTATACGCCACCGACTTCAGCCCGGAATCCCTTGCCGCAGCTCCTTTCGCGACTTCCCTGGCACAGGAATTCCAGGCCAAGATAACCCTGCTGCACGTGATCGAGAAGTTCGAAGACATAGCGCGTCGACCGAGGCCGATCGACCTCGCGCTGCAAAGACTGGAAAACCTGGTACCCGAGGAGGCCGGTCTGTGGTGCTCGCCTCGATCCTCCGTACAATTTGGTCCGCCTGCTGAGTGCATATTGCAAGAGGCATTCGACACCCGAGCAGATTTTATCGTGCTCGGAGTGCGACCTGCAGTTGGACACCTGGGCACCGCTACGCATCTGCCCTGGGCGACCGCGCATAAGGTAATCGCCCAAGCCCACTGCCCGGTGCTTACTATCCCATTTAGAGCGGCCCTCGAGCGCAAGAAGGACCGAGAGGGTTTCTACGAGTTTGGAGGAATGATCCCATGAAACACCGCAAGGTTCTGCATCAAGACAAGGCCGGCCATGAAGGACGAACAAGGGTGGAACTCGCGGCTGAGATCCGGCGTCGCGCTTATGAACTCTATGTGCAGCGCGGCAGAGAGTATGGGCATGCGTTAGAAGACTGGGCGCAAGCGGAAACGGAAGTCCTCGAGCCAGAGCGGAGACCGACCGCGGCTTAAAAGGCTGGTTCGGGAGGAACCAATCTGTTGATTAAAGAGGAAACAATGCCAGGAGCAGCCTTTTGTGTGCGCCCAGCTACTCTACGGGCGACGCACTAATTAGGGTATCCCCATCGCCGTGCTTTGGCCAAAAACGGAAACGACTGATGTCTTTCGCGCCGATCCTTCGGTGCGACCTTGGCCGATCCTGCTTACTGGTGGCAAGCGTTCAGCCAATTAAGGCGCTTGGCGGCGGTTGGAGTGACGCGCAGATTCCACCGTTGCCCATGATTCTCAGAGGTCTCAGTTGTTGACCACGTAACGACAAAGCCGGGATTCGCCCAATAGGTGACATTTTTGGCGAGGGGTGCGACACGCGGAGTGGTGCGAACTGGCATTGCTCAGGGCGGTAACCGCGTTTGATCAGGGATCCAAGAGGGTCTGGAAATCTCCGCTTTGCAAGATGTATTGTTCAGCCTCGCGCGCAATTCAGCCTTGGCTGCCGGTCAGATGCTGGATTCGACTCCTCGTCATTAAAGACTTGCGCTCCAAGATTTTACAAACTGAATGTCACCCAAGTTTTTCTTACGGCCTCATCTCTAGCTTTTAATCGCGATCTCGGTCGACGGCTGATCCTCTTTGTCGATCTCCCGTGCCGCGCGATCAAGCAATTCGTTGACTTCCTGATCCGAAACTTGCGAGAAATCGTAGTAGAACTGGCCGACACCATAAAATGGCTCCGGCGTAGCCAGGCATATCAGGTCGTCCACTTCGCCCCTGAGGTGATCGCAAGTGGAAGCTGGCGCCACCGGGACGGCTATTACGATCTGAGCAGGCGTCATCTGGCGCAAGGCGTTAACTGCCGCACGCATGCCGGATCCTGTCGCGATTCCGTCGTCGACGAGGATTACAGTACGCCCCTTTACATTTAACGCCGGACGGCGGCCCCGATATGCATATTCGCGCCGCTTCAGTTCTTTCACCTCACGCTCTGTTACCCGCTCGATGTCCCAGGACGATATTCGCAAAGCCTCAACTACCTCTGGATTGAGGGCTCGAATGCCTCCACTGGCGATAGCTCCAAAGCCAAGTTCCTCGTGCCCCGGCACGCCTAGTTTGCGTAGCACAAGCACGTCGAGCGGGGCCTTAAGTGTTCGGGCTACCTCGAAAGCAACCGGAACGCCACCGCGTGGGATGCCCAGGACGATAACGTTTTTCCGGTTTGTATAGCCACGCAGGAGCATTGCCAACCTGCGCCCTGCTTCTGTTCGATTAGGGAAAATCATATTGCGCCTCGATAGCTCTTACTCATCCACGATGACTAAAAAGGAAAGGATCCGTATCTACGCGCTGTTTACTCGGCTGAGTGACCCGAATCAACCGTTGTGGCCAACGTCCCGCCCCGCAGCTTTGACGCTGTGGACTAAAGCGTTGAAGGAAAGGTTTCGGGAACCTCGCCGGCTTTCCACGCGGTGGTGCGCTCCAGAGGCTCGACTGCCCGAGTTTCGTCGAAGTGGAGGATGGCGTCGAACTGATCCGGTAGCTGGGCGTGAAAGTAATGGCTCTGGCGCTCCGATCGGGGCTGATAAATCACCCCAATCGCTCGCTCGAGGCGTGGTTCGCGCAACAGTAACCTGGCTTCGTCGTGGTCCTTGCCTTGTTGATTCAGGAGTAGCAAGAACTTCGGCAAACCCGTGCTATGAAAAAGCGCTTCGTAACTTCCGGGTAAGGCCGGCCGGACATGCTTCCGCTCGGCTGGAGCATCCCACTCGGACGCTGCCGTCACTGTGCCAGTGTAGGTACTGAACCCAATTGAAACTGATTGTTTGCCGTAGCGCTGGCGCACGAGTTGTCCCAGGTTCAATTCACCGTGTTGTCCCATCTCCGTAGCGCGGGCGTCGCCGAGATGAGAGTTGTGCGCCCAGACGACGACCTTCGAGTGAGTTCCGCCCAAGTGCTGAACCAGCGCGTCCAGTGTTTCGGCCATGTGGCTGTCGCGCAGATTCCAGGACGAGACTCGCTCGCGAAACATGGAACGGTAATACTGTTCAGCATTCTTTACCAAACGGGCATTCTGTTCAGCAAAGAAGAATTCGTCAGGAAAGGCGTGGCCATCGCGGCGCGCAAGATCGGCAGCGCGCTGGCGCATCTCTATCCATTGGCTGATGACTTCGTCTTCGCAGCTCTTGCTCAGTCCAAAACTGGCGGCGTATCCATAAGCCTGGGTATCCTCGCCAAAATCCTCGAAGCAGGCGTAGCGATAGCGGGCGCGACGGGCAGCTTCGGGGTCAACCTTGTCCAGGAAATCGAGGACTGCGCGCATGGAGGCGTGCAAGCTGTAGAGATCCAGTCCATAGAAGCCGACACGCCGCGAGGCATGGTGAAGCTCGTTGTAATTTCGCAGCCAGCCGACAAAATCGAGGACATCGGCATTGCGCCACATCCACGCCGGAAACCTCTGGAAGCCCGCAAGCGAATCGATGGCGTCCTGGTCTTTGCCCTGAAACCGCACAAATTGATTAATACGAAACGCATCCGGCCAATCTGCTTCGACCGCGACCGCGTTGAAGCCTTTTTCCGCGATCAAGCGCTTCGTGATCTCTGCGCGCAAGCGATAGAACTCGTGGGTGCCATGCGAGGCCTCTCCAATCAGAACAAAGCGCGCATCGCCGATCATGTTGAGCAGAGAATCGAAGTCGCTGGATTCGCCCGTGAGCGGGTGTGCCGCCCGGCGGATTGCGTTAACGATGTGGACATCGCTCTGAGTTCGCATTGTAGCCTCCTCCAGACCCACCATAGATCGAGCCGGCAACTGAAGCATGACAAAGCCATTGTGATGAAGATGTGCTTCCGGTCACGATCCCGAGTGAGTCGCGTCACGGAGGGGATGTCAGGGTGCTAGTAACGTGGGGTTGGTGGTTGGAGGACTTTATGAAAAAGGAAGGCTTAGGCTGGACATTATTTGGCGCATTCGGTGTTGGCGCTTTGACCATGTATTTCGCTGATCCGAACCGCGGCAGACGCCGGCGGGCGACTTTGAGAGATGCATTTGTGCATTCCGGTCATGAGGTAGAGAGATTCGCCCAGCGCTTTGGTCGCGATGTCGAGCATCGCGCTGAAGGCGTGGCTGCTGAAACTCGCCAGCTGTTCGAAGGTGACAACGACGTATCTGACGGCATCCTCGAACAGCGCATTCGAACAGCCGTAGGTCGGGCTGTCTCCCATCCCCATGCCCTTGAAGTGAATTGCACCGGTGGATTGGTATTTTTGGGCGGCTGGGTGTTGGCCGACGAGGTCGCCGAGTTGACCAGTACGGTGAGGGCGGTCCGGGGCGTGAAAGAACTCTCCACATTCCTTAATACGACCGATCATCCCGAGCACATTTCGGATTTGCAGGGAGGGTTCCGGCGAAGACGTTTACCGGGGTTTCTGCAGCAGAGTTGGTCGCCCACGGCTCGTGTTCTTGCCGGCTGTGCTGGCGCCGGGCTGATCGCCTATGGCTCTACACATCGAAGGTTGATCGGAAAGACGCTCGGCGTAAATGGTGCGATTCTGCTGGCCCGTTCGGTGCTGAATGCTCCGTTGAAAAGCATCATCGGCGCCGATGAAACCGCAGGCATCCGCATCCAGAAAAGCGCCTACGTTGACGGCACTGTCGCGGAGCTCTATGAATTCTGGAAAAATCCGCAAAACTATCCGAAGGTATTCGCCCATGTAAAACAGATCACGCCGGAGCAGAATGGAATCTACTTGTGGCAGGTTTTGGGCCCGGCTGGCATTCCTCTCAGTTGGAAGGGAAGAATTACGCGCCAGGTCCCTGATCAACGTATTGAGTGGTGGAGCTTACCGGGATCGATCATTGAGAACCGCGGAGTCATCCACCTGGAAGCGCAGAAAGATGGTCGGACCCGGGTGCAGATTGAAATGACCTACAATCCACCCGCAGGTCTGCTTGGACACGCCGTTGCGACGTTGCTTGGGCTGGATCCCAAGAGCGCACTGAACCAGGACATGCTTCAGCTGCAGTCTCTGTTTCAGCTAGGCAAGGCAAAAGTTGGCGGCCATGAGGTAACGAAGAGTGAACTGAAATCTGAAAATGCGCCAGCGGCTTGATGAGTTGGGGGCGTTATTATGCGGGAGTCCGAAGCCAGGACCGGAGACGCAGAGATCGAGCCGGGGGAGTGGATTTCCTTCCTGGACGGCTTCAGCCGTCAACATGAAGGTTGGCTGGCCAGTATTGAAATCGCTACGGCGGGCGGCAGGCTGACAGAGACAGTGAACCGGCGTCTACGAGGTGTCAGCATTGATCATGTTGACGGGAAGCAGCGGGCATATGTCGAAGTGGGTAACGCTCCAGATCAGTGTCTTACCCATGTTATAGAGAGTCCACGGCGGATCATATTCAAGCGAACGGAGGTGGGGGCACATGAAGGGCTGGAAATAGTGTCTGGCGATGGCAGCACAACTATCGTCCGCTTCCGGTCTGCCATGCTCCCGGAAATGCTCGACGGCATTGCATCCTAGCGATCGTCAATGAATCAGTGTGCGATTTGAGAATTCAACGCTGGTTCATTTTTGCGTAGGAACCACTGGTCCAGGATGACGTTGCGTGAAAACCATTTGCTCGCGAGGAGCAGCCTCGCGGCTGAACTGATCACTGGAGTCGGGAGATGGCGTCCGATCGTGGCTGACCATCCTTCGCTGGACCTTCCAAAACGCGCAGCAAACAGTCTGCGATAATTCTCGAGAGTCGCGCGATTGTATTTTCCCTTTGCTGCGAGGATGGCCTCGCCTGCCAACAGGCCTGATTCAATCGCCGGCCGAATTCCCTCTCCACTCTGTGCATAAGCCACGCCAGCTGCATCTCCGACCAGCAAAATACCCTCGCCTACGAGAATGCGCTTATTGTCGCATTGCAAAAGATAGGCATGACCCTGCATGGCAGTCGGAAGGTCAAAGCGCAGTTTTCGATTTGCTCTTAGGAACTCCAGGAAATCTGCCACATGACAGGGAAGACCATGCGGATCCAGCCGGCCCAGACCGATATTGAGGAAGTTCTGCTTTCGGAAGCACCATCCGTATCCTTTCATGTCGGAACAGAAGTAGAGTTCTGGCACTTCGAGTCGAATGGCACAATTGTCGGCCTGGCGCGGCGTCATTTCGAATTCGGTTTCCTGAGCGACAACCGCTATTCCGCCGTGGTTATCTGCACGCAGAAAGCGAGCAACAGGACAGAAATTGCCGCCCGCGCCGACAACCAGCCTAGTCTTGATCTGGCTGTTCACGATCCACCGGTCATCTGATCGTTCAAGCGTCTTCAGCGAAGTGCCCTGCAGAATGCGAGCTCCGCAGCGGGCCAGAAGGAACTCATCAAATTCAAGCCGTCGTATCCCGTAGCTGATGGGGTGACCGTAGTCAGTTTCGATCTCGGCCCCCCCCATGCGACCGGTGCGAAATCCGGTGATCGGCTGAAAAACGCGGCCCTGCGAATATTCAGCCGGGTCTAGCTGAAGCTCCTCAAGTACAGCCGGCGTGATCCATCCACCGCAGACTTTGTTCCGCGGAAATACGCTCTTGTCCAGAATGAGGACGTCGAGACCAGCCCCTCGCAGTCGCCAGGCGCAGGACGAACCGGCCGGGCCGGCCCCAACGATCAGGACGTCGCATGAGTCCATTCGAACTCTTCCTTTGCTTGATCTTGTCCGGCGTAGAGATGAGCGCGGGTCCACGGGAATTGCCGGCACGAGGGCCCGGCAAAATAGACCTGAAACAACTGGAGTGTGCCTACGCGGAAGGCTGCCATCGAGCCCGCCAGATAGAGTCGCCAGGCCCTGACAAACTCGGGTCCAAACATTTTGGTGACCTCGTCGGTTGACGTTTCGAATCGGGTCAACCAATGCGCCAATGTTTTCTCGTAATGGAATCGAAGGTTCTCGACGTCGAGCACCGAGAAATTCCAGGGCTCAAGAAGACTCATCACCTCGCGAAGAGCGGGAGTATAAGCTCCGGGAAAGATGCGCTTCCTGATCCATGGGCTGAAAGTGGCTGGACGGTTGCGGCCGATGAAGTGGAGAAGCCCGCGCCCGGAATCTCCAATGGTGCGATGGATGACTCGTCCCAGATCGCGGTAGTTGTCAGCTCCAACATGTTCCAGCATACCGATGGAAACGAAGGCATCGCATCGACCAGCAACATTCCGATAATCGTCCTCGATGAACTCCACCTGGTTAGTCAATCCTTCCCTGCTCGCGCTCTCGCGAGCCTCTAGAATCTGCTCCCTGGAAATGTTGAATGCTTTGACTTTGACTCCGTAGTGTTTTGCCATATGAAGGGCCAGCGCGCCCCACCCGCAACCCACCTCGACGACCGTCTCACCCGGCTGGAGTTGCAGCTTGCGGCAGACGTAATCCATCTTTGCAACCTGTGCCTGTTCCAGTGAAGCGGAAGGGGATGGAAAGTAAGCACAGGTGTAGACCAGCCGGGAATCGAGCCAGAGTCTGTAGAAGTCGGTGGTCAGATCATAATGGTGGTGAATGTTTCTTGCGGATCCCGGAATGGTGTTGGCTTGCACACGCCGCAACCATCCCGACGAGATTCTGCGGCACCACCCTTCGGACTTGGTCAGGCGCATCAGGCGGATCACGTGTTCCATGAGCTGAACCAAGTCTCCGTCCACGACGATGCGCCCGTCGGTGTAACCGTCTCCGAAGGCGATTTCTGGACTGATCAGCAGCCGGGTCAAGGTTCGAAGATCAGCGATTGATATCGTGGCGATTGGTGCCGTGCCTGGTGATAGTGACAATTCCTTATATTTCCCCACCCGAAGCCGGATTGGGAGATCTCCGATAGAACGTCGAAATTGCTTAAGCAACCAGCCTTCGAACGAAGAGTAACCGGCGGCGCAAATGCCGCGCACCCCGCATGCGGAGTGAGAAAAAGTGCGCAGTTCCAGAGCACCCGATAGGTAATCAGACTTGTCGGAGTGCAAGGTGCCAGAGTTCTTGCTCATATGCCACTCCTCCTGGTGTCATACAACTCGCTGCGCCCCATCCCAAATGTAGCTTCATACGCTATTTTGCGAATCCAATCAAAAGCGATGATATTGTTCGGGGCCTTGATGAACTGGTGGGGACAGTCACGGCAAGACGTGATTCGGATCACAGGCAAGAAGTTGCTTGCTCAGCTGTAATGATCCCTAGGCATCGCGAGTATGCAGGTTGTCAGTGCTGATACTGCCGAGGGGATAGACTTCTCACCGACATGAACTGGTACAGCCGGGAGGGTTCCGCATCACCGCTGGGGGTCACCTGGGTCGCGGAGGAAGGGGCTTTCAATTTTGCCTTGTATTCGAAGTACGCGTCTGAGGTGAAGCTGCTGTTTTATTCACGGGAAGATACGGCCCATCCGCTTCACGAATATAAGTTCAACCCATTAATCAACAAGTCAGAGCGAGTTTGGCACTGCCGCCTGAAAGCCACCGCTATTACCGGGGCCAGGTATTATGCATACAAGATCTCGGGGCCGAACGAGCCTGGGGCGGGGCACCGGTTCGATGATCAGAAGATCCTCCTCGACCCGTACGCGCGGTCCGTATTTTTCCCTAAGCAATTCAGCCGCGAGATCGCGCGGATGGCGGGAAACAATGCGGGCCGCGCTCCGCTTGGAGTCCTGCTTCGTGAAACCGAAATCCAGGATACAGCAGATCGGCCTCCGGTCCACACCTCCGATTTGGTGATTTACGAAATGCACGTTCGCGCGTTCACTGCCCGGGCCAACTCGGGTGTGACTTCCAAAGCGCGCGGCACGTTCGCCGGGATGATCGAGAAGATCCCTTATTTGAAAGATCTCGGAGTCACGGCGGTAGAGCTCATGCCGGTCACACAACAGGATCCCCAGGAAGGCGGGAATTGGGGCTACATGCCCATGGGATTCTTTGCGCCGCACCACGGCTATTCCAGTGCCAACGCAACCGAAGACATCCTGATTGAATTCCGAAGCCTGGTGAAAGCGCTTCACGCGGCGGGCATTGAGGTGATTCTCGACGCGGTCTACAACCACACAACTGAGGCTGGCGAAGATGGCCCAACCTACAACTTCAAGGGAATTGACAACAGCACGTACTACTTGTTGCAGAGCGACCGGCGGCATTATCGCAATGACACCGGCGCCGGAAATACCTTGAACTGCGCGAATCGTTACGTGCGGAAGATGATTGTCGACAGCCTGTTCTACTGGGTGAGAAAAATGGGTGTGGACGGGTTCCGGTTTGATCTGGCATCCATCTTTACGCGGAATGAGGACGGCACGATCAACATCGACGATCCTCCGGTCATAGCAGCGGTCAGCGGGGCGTTCGATTTCGCCCCCATCCGGCTCATCGCGGAGGCGTGGGATCCGGTCAGCTACCAGTTGGGAAGAACGTTTCCCGGGGTTTCCTGGCTGCAGTGGAATGGGAAATTTCGTGACGACGTGCGTTCATTCGTAAAGAGTGATCCCGGCATGGTTCCGCACCTCATGACCCGGATCTACGGAAGCAGCGATCTATTTCCAGACGACGTAATGAATGCCTATCACGCCTACCAGAGCATCAATTTCATTACTTCCCATGACGGATTCTCTCTCTACGACCTGGTGGCGTACAACCAGAAGCACAACGAAGCGAATGGACAAAATAACCGCGATGGTATTGATCAGAATCTAAGCTGGAACTGCAGGTGGGAGGGAGATGTCAACGTTCCGGCCGAGGTAACGGCTTTACGCAGGCAGCAGATCAAGAACTTCTGTTGCCTTCTTTTCCTGTCGAATGGCACCCCAATGTTTCGGGCTGGGGACGAATTCATGAACACTCAGCAGGGCAACAACAATCCCTATAACCAGGACAACGAAACCACCTGGCTCAATTGGGATCTGCTGAGCGAGAATCACGATATTTTCGATTTCTTCAAGAAGATGATTGCCTTTCGAAAATCCCATCCTTCCATTGCGCGCAGCCGTTTCTGGAGGGAGGACGTGCATTGGTACGGAGTAGGGGACACCCCTGATCTGTCGTTCAATTCCCACACACTGGCCTATTGCCTGCACGGAGAGTCAGAGAACGACAACGACCTCTACATAATGATCAATGCTTTTTGGGAGGACTTGACCTTTGTCGTCCAGGAAGGCCAGGCAAACGAATGGCTGCGGGTCGTGGATACAAGTCTTCCGACTCCCTCGGATTTCTGTGAGTCAGGCTCGGCGGAGGCCTTAACCAGCTTGAGTTATCGAGTCAAAGCGCGCTCCGTGGTTGTCCTGATCAAGACCTGAGTGCCACTACCGTCTAGCATGCTCGTCTGTTTCTGATATTGAAGCTGCTGCTTAGCCGAGCCCCCGCACGGTCAACACTGGGCAACACGCCTCAGAGACAACCCGGTCGGTCGTTGCTCCGAGATGACGAGCAGGGCGAGCCGCAGAACCGGCTCCGCGGACACCCATTACGATCAGGTCAGCGTTCTCTTCCGTTGCGGCCTCGAGAATGCCGTCGGCCGGCGTCCCGAATATCACCCGGCAGTGGCATTGATGGCCGCCAGGAATTAGGGCCGCCAGCAGTTCCTGCAAACGCTCCTCAAAGAATTCCTCAAACCGTGTCCGAGCGGAAGGGTCGTTCCCAACCTGAGGGGCAACATAGGTCGGAATCAACTTTGCGCCGAACGTCTCCGCCAGGGAAATCGCGTACGCCATGGCTCGAACCGAATCTGCAGAAAAATCCGTTGCGTACAGGATTCGCTTCGGTCTGTATTCAGGTGCCATTCGTCCGCAATGCGGCCCCACGGTCAACACGGGGGTAGGCGACAGATGAAGAACCTCCTCGGCAACGGCCCCGGTGAAAGCTTTCTTCAACCCGCGCCTTCCGTGCGTTCCCACGACAATGACGTCGATCTGAAATTCCTCACAAAGCGTCTGCAATGTGTCCCATATTTCGCCTTCGCGAACTGCAGCCACACATGGCACCTGCCGTAATTCCGGGTGGTTAAGCAGTTGTTGCATGCGTCTCTGCCCGTACTTTTGAATCTCCGTTCGCAACTGAGGAATGAGGTCGGGCGGGAGGTACTCGTACATTTCAGGTGAGATCACATGCACGACATAGACCTTGCCCTGGTACTGCTGAGCCAATGCGGCGGCATAAGGCAAGGCTTGTTCCGCGTTGGGGGAGAAATCAGTGAGCAACAACGAATTACGCAGGGTGGCGCGTTTGGCTGTCCCGGATTCCTGCGCTACAGTCGACCTCTCGCGAGACTTTGCCGTGACTGATTCGAGTAGTTCCATATGACCTCCCACGCATACGTACCATTACATTGCGCCCAGAAAGACGCAGTGACGCCAATCACACAGCCCGGTAAGAGTAGTCACGCGAACGATGACTGCATTGAATTATTTAGAGAAGAGCAACAAAATTAGACCCACTCCAAAAGAGTGCTGACTGATCCGCGACGCTAGTAAGATGGGGCCGCGCGGGATCAAGGCATTCAGCTTCAACATGAGCATTGAACATCAGAGCGTGATTGGTATCGCCATAGCAGCTCTGGGGGGTGCCGCGGTCGGCCTGGAGCGCGAGTGGTCAGGCCACGCTGGCGGTCCACAGGCGCACTTTGCGGGCATCCGTACCTTTACGTTGATGGGCGGTTTGGCGGGTGTCGCCGGTTGGCTCTGGTCTCTTGGCTTCCAACCTGTGGCGATTGTTCTGCTCGCCGGCGCCACCGCGTTGGTGGTGGCTGCTTACGTCGCCGCCAGTCGACGCGAGGTCGATGGTACGACGGAGGTCGCCGCCCTGGTGGTGTTATCCGCTGGCCTTCTGGCAGGAACGGGCTATCTTGTGCTGGCGAGCTCTATTGTGGCCATCACCACACTCTTGCTCGTCGAAAAATCACGCCTGCACGCTATGATCGCCCGCATTGATGATGCCGGTTTGCGAGCGGGTGTCCGATTCGCCGTGATGGCAGTGGTTATTCTTCCCTTGTTGCCGGATGGTCCCTATGGTCCGCTCGGAGGAATTCGGCCCCGCCAACTTTGGCTTTTCGTGTTGTTATTTTCCGGATTGAGCTTTGTTGGCTACGTAGCCCGGCGGATCATCGGCACCGAGCGCGGTCACTCTGTGGTTGGCCTGTTGGGTGGATTCGTCTCGTCCACGGCAGTTGCGTTTACTTTTTCGCGGTTAAGCCAGAAGGACCGGGATCTCGCGTTTCCGCTCTCGATTGGAGTTGTGGCTGCATGCAGCATTATGAACTTGCGGGTACTGGCTGCAACCGCGATCCTCAGACCCGCGCTCGCCCTGGCGCTGATCCCTTATTTGGCAGCTCCTTTCCTGGCAGGCGCGATCATTGTACTGATCGGACTAAGACGCGGCGGAGAGAAAGTTTCGGTACAACCTCCTTCCAACCCGCTTCAAGTGATGTCGGCATTACAGATGGCAGTATTGTTTCAGCTTGTTCTATTCGCCGTATATGCGGTGCGTGCGCACTGGGGAGAGACGGGCGTACTGTTTTCGGGCGCAATTCTCGGACTCACCGATGTTGATGTTCTCACTATCTCTATGGCCAAGAGTGCCGAAGGGCAAGTATCGGTCCCAGTCGCGGCTGAAGCCATCGCCATCGGAATATTGTCCAACACGATCATGAAGCTGTTTTTTGGAGCCGCAATCGGAAGAGGACGATTTCGAGTTCTCACACCAGCCTGGTTGGCCATCATGGCCATCGCCTCGCTCGCTGCGATTATGGCATTACGTTAAAGGTTTAAGGTACGGCGGGAAGTGTTGGGCCTCGCCATGCCCGTTGATCCAGCCTCGGGATTACCGATCACACACCGGATACGGATCACGGAGACTTGTGATCCCCCTCACTGCCCACAAACTCCAGGCAGCACTACGATTTCAGGCAGATTCAAAGACAGACAAAGGCGACAAAGATTTCGTCGCAGGAGAGCGTCAATGGGCAAGAAAATCACATTCCGTTCAGAGGCGCGGGAGAAGATTCTCCGGGGAGCGACCCAAATTGCAGATGCCGTCCGGGTCACGCTCGGGCCAAAGTCAAAGTGCGTCTTGATCGACAAGAAATGGGGCAAGCCCATCGTGTGCAACGATGGAGTCACCATCGCTAAGGAATTTGAGCTGGAAGACGCCGAGGAGAATCTTGGCGCCCAGATGATTCGCCAGGCCGCCGAGCGCACCGGCGACGCGGTGGGGGATGGTACCAGCACGTCCACCATCCTGGCGCATGCGCTGTTTGCTGAAGGCGTTCGTAACCTGGCAGCTGGAGCCAGCGCTATCGACGTGAAACGCGGACTCGACCGGGGTTTGCGGGTAGTCGTCCGCTCTCTTAAGGAGTTCTCGCGGCCGGTGAAGACGCGCCTGGAAAAGGCTCAGGTTGCCACGATCTCTGCGCACAATGATCCGGAAATCGGTGAGTTGGTCGCTACCGCGATTGAGAAGACGGGCTCCGAAGGCGTGGTTTCGGTCGAAGAGGCGAAGGGAACCGAAACGACCGTGGAACTGGTCGAAGGTATGCAATTCGACCGTGGTTATCTCTCTCCTTACTTCGTCACCGACCCGCAGAAGATGGAAGTGGTGCTCCAGGAGCCTCTGATACTGCTGTGGGAGCGAAAAATCAGCAGTGTGAAAGATCTGCTGCCTGTGCTCGAACAAATGCTCAAAGCGGGTCGCCCGCTGTTGATCATCGCAGAAGATATCGAAGCCGAGGCCTTGGCTACCCTTGTGGTCAACAAGCTTCGAGGCACGCTGCAGTGCGCAGCGGTGAAGGCTCCGGGATTTGGTGACCGGCGCCGGGAGATGTTGGAGGACATTGCCGTTCTCACCGGCGGCAAGCTTATCGCGGAAGAGCTTGGAGTTCGTCTGGAAAACGTCACCCTCGAGCAGTTGGGTAGCTGTTCGCGGGTCGAAGTTAAGAAGGACACTACCACGATCGTGGGAGGGGCAGGCGCGAAAGAGGCAATTGCTGGAAGAAAAGACGATCTTCGCAAGCGGATAGAAGAATCCACCTCCGACTACGACCGCGAAAAATTGCAGGAACGCCTGGCAAAGCTATCCGGTGGAGTGGCCGTGGTCCACGTAGGCGCCGCCTCGGAGTCCGAACTCAAGAGCCGCAAGGAAGCATTTGACGATGCCATCAGCGCGACGAAGGCCGCCATCGAGGAGGGTATTGTCCCGGGTGGTGGTTTGGCGCTGCTTCGTCTGATCCCCTCGCTCGCAGACGAGGAGACCAGGTGCAGTGGTGATGAGCGTACCGGATTGGCCATCCTTAGACGCGCCCTTGAGGCACCGACGCGTCAAATCGCAGAAAATTCAGGCGTCGATGGCGGCGTCGTGATCGACAAGATGCGTAATAGCAAGGGGAACATTGGATTTGACGCGGCACGGGGAGAATATGTGGATCTGGTTGAAGCAGGCATTGTAGATCCCACAAAAGTATTGAGAGTTGCCTTGGAGAATGCCGTTTCAATCGCCGGCGTCCTATTGCTGAGCGAAGCCACTTTGACTGAACTACCGAAGAAAGCAGCTGACGAATCACTTGAACATTCACCGCCAGAGATGCAGTAGTCGAGCTGGAAAGATTGATCGCAGATTCTCTTGTTCATCGGCGGCATGAAGGAGATCGCATGGAGCCCATCTTTAGTCTCAATTTCTCTGAAATTCGCATGAGCGATGTGGCGCGCGTAGGCGGGAAGAACGCATCCCTCGGCGAGCTCTTCGCGGCATTGAAGCCACAGGGTGTATGTGTGCTGGACGGGTTCGCCCTCACCACGGACGCCTACTGGCGGCTTCTGGAGGAGCAGAACCTCCGTCGCGAGCTCGAGACGCTTTTCACCAATTTTGATGCCGAGAACCTGCAACAGCTGGCGGAACGTGGCCATGCGGCCCGAACGCGGATCCTCCAAACACCGTTTCCTGACGACCTACGGACTGCCATCCTTGGCGGTTATCGAGAACTCGTGGCTCGACTGGGACGAGAACCAGAGTTGGCGGTTCGTTCTTCGGCAAGTGCCGAAGATTTGCCAGAGGCTTCCTTCGCAGGCGCGGCAGAAACATTTCTGAACGTGCGCGGTGAAGATGCATTGCTACGCGCCGTGCATCAATGTTTCGCCTCGCTCTTTACTGATCGCGCAATCAGCTACCGCGCTCGCCAGGGTTACTCACAGCTGAAAGTGGCGCTGTCCGTCGGCGTGATGCCTATGGTGCGGTCCGATCTCGCCAGCTCGGGCGTCATATTCACATTGGACACAGAATCAGGGTTCCGCAATGTGGTGACGGTTACGGGTTCCTACGGACTCGGAGAATTCATTGTGCAGGGCGTGGTCACGCCCGACGAATGGCTTGTGTTCAAACCGACACTGCGGGCAGGCTGCGACTCTATCGTCGGAAGGCAACTGGGCTCGAAGGAAGTCCGGATGGTGTATGCGACAGGAACGCGCTCGACCCGCAGTGAAGCGACCCCACCTGCAGATCGCTCACGCTACTGCCTCACCGACTCGGAAGTTCTTCAGTTAGCCAAGTCGTCGTGCCTGATTGAAGACCACTATTCGAAAATCGCCAATCGTCAGCAGCCAATGGACATCGAGTGGGCGAAGGACGGAGTAACTAACGAGCTATTCGTCTTGCAGGCGCGACCGGAAACCGTGCATTCGGCAAAGTCCACGAAGGTCGCGGCAGAAGTGTATCGCCTAAAGACCAAGGCCGGGGTGACGCTGGTGGTAGGCCAGGCCGTTGGTGAAAAGATCGGCGCGGGTCCGGCGCGGGTGGTGACCGACATCCGAAAACTGCAGGAGGTGCAGCCGGGCGAGGTCTTGGTGGCCGAAAGCACCGATCCCGACTGGGAGCCGGTGATGCGCAAGGTTGCCGCCATTGTTACGGACCAGGGTGGACGCACCGCTCATGCCGCGATTGTTTCCCGCGAGTTCGGGATTCCCTGCATTGTCGGGACCGGCAATGCGACACATGTTCTCGAGACCGGAAGAGAAGTGACGGTTTGCTGCTCCGAAGGAAGCGAAGGTCACGTCTATGACGGGCGCTTGCCGTTCGAAATTGCACCAATTGAGGCGAATGAAGTGCCTCTCACTCGCACCAAGATCATGTTGATCCTCGGGGATCCCGGGCAGGCCTTTCATCTGGCCGCGATTCCTAACGAGGGAGTTGGCCTTGCCCGGATCGAATTCATCGTGACCAATCATATCGGCATTCATCCCATGGCGCTCGCACAGTTCCCGAACCTAAAAGATCCGAAAGCGGTGATGGAGATTCGTGACCGCATCGGAGACGAGAGTCCAGGAGAGTTTTTCATCCATCGGTTAAGCGAGGGCATCGGGCGCATTGCGGCCGCCTTTTACCCGAAGCCGGTGATTGTTCGGATGAGCGATTTCAAGACCAACGAGTATGCCCGCTTGCTGGGGGGCGAAGAGTTTGAGCCGCGCGAGGAAAATCCAATGATCGGTTTTCGAGGAGCTTCGCGGTACTACGATTCCCGTTATTCGCCCGGCTTTGCCCTGGAGTGTGCCTCGCCTCGCGCGGGTGCGCAAGGATATGGGGCTGAAGAATGTGAAGGTAATGATCCCATTTTGCCGCACCGTCGAGGAGGGCCGCAAGGTTATCGACATCATGGGCCGGAATGGCTTGCGGCAGGGTGAAGATGGCCTGGAAGTGTATGCCATGTGTGAAATCCCGGCCAACGTAATCCTGGCTGATGAATTCCTGAAGATCTTTGATGGTTACTCCATCGGGTCCAATGATCTGACGCAGCTGACTCTCGGACTGGATCGCGATTCCGGAACTGTCGCGCACTTGTTTGACGAGAACAATGCAGCGGTGAAAAGGATGATCGCGCAGGTGATTCGTGCGGCACACACCGCAAAAAAGCCGATCGGAATTTGCGGGCAAGCCCCATCGGACTTTCCGGAGTTTGCGGAATGGCTGGTGGAACAGGGCATCGACTCGATGTCACTGAATCCTGATACCGCAATCAAGACTGCCCTTCGCGTTGGCGCAGCGGAGCGGCGTACTCTGGCCGTCGCGCTCACGAGGTAATCATGAAAACCGCAAAGACACACACCAACTCCCCGATACCAGTCCAGATTCCGCTGGATGGTGTGGCAATGTTTGGCGACCTTCAACTACCCGATGAAGCCCAGGGATTGATCCTGTTCGTTCATGGAAGTGGCAGCAGCCGGTTCAGTAGCCGAAACAGATTTGTTGCAGAGCAGTTAAACCAAGTTGGCCTGGGTACACTGTTACTCGATCTTTTGACTAGAGAAGAGCAACAGATAGACGACCAGACAATGCAGTTTCGTTTTGATATCCCGCTCCTCGCCAGGCGTTCTACTCTGGCGGTGCAATGGGCAATGGAGCAGCCGAAGTTGAAAAAAATGCCGGTTGGCCTTTTTGGAGCCAGCACAGGAGCGGCGGCCGCCCTCATCACCGCAGCCACGTTGAAGGAGAAAATTGCAGCAGTCGTGTCTCGCGGGGGCCGGCCAGATCTGGCCGAGGGCGCGCTCGGACAGGTAGAAGCTCCAACCCTTCTTATTGTGGGCGGCAGAGATCATACCGTCCTGGACCTTAATGAGAGAGCTGCCAGACAAATGCACTGTGTCAGCCGGTTACACATCGTTCCCGGGGCGACGCACTTATTTGAGGAGGCGGGAGCACTCGAACAGGTGGGAACAATAGCCGGCGACTGGTTCGTAGAGCACATGCATGTTCACGTGCCGATGCAATTCAGACGGTAATCTCAGTTTCGAGAGATATCGGCTCTTCTGTTTAAACCTGCTACACCATAATGCCTACTGACTATGATTCGATCTTGAGTTCGCTGCCTTAAGTTCTGATTCGGTGAGCCGTATCGAATTGCCGGCAATTCTGTAGAATAGCCGCGTGTCATCACTCGCCCACGGACAAACGCTCTCCAAAGTCCCCATCTTTTCCAGCCTGACGGAAAGCGAACTCAAGTTTCTTTCCCAGCGCGCGGTTCCGCGCAGCTATTCGCCGGGGGAAATCATTTTTGACGAGGGCGGACCTTGTTCCGGGATGTATGTGGTCGAATCGGGGAATGTCCGAATCTTTAAAAGCTCCGCAAGCGGCCGGGAACAGGTACTTAGCATTGATGGACCGGGCAGTTCGATTGCGGAGCTTCCAGTATTCGACGGAGGGAACTATCCCGCCTCGGCCGCCGCGATTGATCAGGCCACTCTCGTTTTCGTGAGCAAGCAGGATTTCCAGGCGCTTTGCCTTGCTCATCCCCAGGTCGCACTGAAAGTTCTGCGGGTGGTGGGTTCGCGCTTACGTCGCCTGGTCGGAATCATCGAGGAGCTGTCCTTTACCACGGTACGTCACCGGCTGGCGTCGTTTCTCCTGCGTCTCGCCCAGAAGGAAGGGCGGCAGACCCCGGACGGTTTGGAAGTGATGTTGCCGGTCAGCAATCAGGAACTGGCCTCGCAGATTGGCACGGTGCGGGAACTGGTCTCGCGCAATCTGTCTCGGCTACAGGCGGAGGGATTGCTGAGAATTGAGGGCCGCAGCGTGACCATCCGCAATACCAAAGCACTGGAAGCGGAACTGCAAGAAGCCTCTTAGACCGCACCTTCCGTTTCACTCGACGGTGTACCCCCACCTCTGTGACAAAAGTCATCGCCCCACCCTTCCGCCCCCGCTAATCTCAATCTGTCAACAGGAATCGGGCGAGTCTCCCCCCCGGAGGAGAAATTCATGAGTGTAGCCACCCAAAAAACCGTCCGCGAACTGGTGCAGGAGTTCCCCAGCGCTACACGCGTCTTTGAGAAATTCGGGATTGACTACTGCTGTGGCGGGAAACGTCCGCTGGCGGAAGCTTGTAACGCGGCCAATCTTTCGGTGAATGAGGTACTTGATTCTCTGGAAACGGCCCAGAAGGCTTCACCCATTCCCCCGAAAATGTGTGATTGGCAGATCGAGCCTCTGGCCGAACTGGTCGCCCACATCATAAACACGCACCACAAGTACACTCGGGAGGAAATATTGCGGCTGGGCCCTCTGCTCGCAAAAGTTTGTTTGGTGCATGGGAAGAACCATCCCGAACTGAACAACGTGCGCGCGGTTTTTCATGGTCTGGCGCAGGAGCTCACCATGCACATGATGAAGGAAGAGAAGATGCTGTTCCCCTACATCGTGCGCATGGAAGAAACCATCATTCAAAAAGAGCCGATTCTGCCGTCGCCGTTTGGCAGCGTGCAGAACCCTGTCCTAATGATGGAGCACGAACATGACGATGCCGGAGAAGCCCTGCGCGCTCTGCGGGAGATCACTGGCGGCTACACTGTACCGCCCGACGGGTGCATCAGCTACCAGACGCTTTTTCAGGCCTTGGCTGAGTTTGAAGCGGATCTGCATAAGCATATCCATTTGGAAAACAACATCCTGTTTCCTCGGGCCATCGCCATGGAAGGGACACACTGATGGAAGCCGCGACGGTCCTACCGACGCGCATCGAGAGAGAAGCTGGGCAGTCCCTTAGTGCGGCAGAGATCTTCGAGATCACGGCCTTGCGTGAGATGAAGCTCTCCCGGTTGCTCATGCTCTACATCGGCACTGGACTGGGGTTCATGCTTCTGCCGGGTACGTTTCTGGGAGTTTGGAACCTGATTTCCATCAGCGCGCATCGTTCAGCAAGTTCAGTCTCACCCGCATGGATCCAGGCGCACGGGCATGCACAGATCTTTGGCTGGATCGGCACGTTCATTCTGGGCATCGGCTTCCATTCCATTCCTAAGCTTCGCCGCACCGGAACTTTCGGCCTGTGGGCGCCGTGGACATGCTGGGCGCTCTGGACCTCCGGCGTCACCTTACGCTGGTTGACTACTGTGTACCAGTGGCACTGGCGCGCACTGATGCCGCTGTCCGCCGTGATGGAGTTGGCGGCATTTCTAATTTTTCTCCGCGCCGTTTCTGGACATCGTCCGCAGGACGCTGGCAAGAGCAAATTTGAGGAGTGGACATTTGCCGTCATCGCCGGGGCTGTAGGCTTTTTCGTTTCGTTGCTGATGAATTTTGGCGTCGCGCTGTTTCTGGCTTTACGCGGCGCATCCCCCGAGCTGCCACATCGCTTTGACCAATCTCTACTGGTTTTTCAGACTTGGGGATTCCTGGTTCCCTTCGTCTGGGGATTCAGTGCCAAGTGGCTGCCCGTCTTTCTGGGGCTGCGCCCGGTGCGTGGACGTCGGTTGCTCTGGGCAGTAGGGTCTGAATTCATTGGGAGTGTTGACCTCTCCGTTCTCGATCAAGGCAACCGTCGTCCTTCTGCTCGCAGGAATCGCCACTGCGATTCATGCCCTGCGCTTGATGGAACCTGCGGAGCGGCCGGCGAAAATCAAGGGAGTCCACTCCAGCTTCCCCCTGTTCATACGCCTGGCTTACTTTTGGGCCATGGTTGCCGCGATCCTGGGAATCTGGGCCGCGTCTGTGGCGGACGCAGGCGGCATCTGGGGCGCATCGCGTCATGCCCTGACTGTCGGCTTTCTCAGCACGATGGTGTTTGCGATTGGCCAGAGAGTCCTTCCGGCATTTTCCGGAATGCGCCTGCTGTTCAGTACGAAATTGATGTTCCTGGCCCTCCTCCTTCTTACTGCCGGATGCTTGATGCGGGTCAGCTCGGAAGTTCTGGCCTATCAGGGACTGCTCCAGTCAGCATGGTCGTGGCTGCCAGTTTCCGCCCTGATCGAAATGAGCGCCGTTACGCTGTTTGCGCTGAACTTGTTTGCCACATTTGTTAAGAAGGCGCCCTCTCCGCATTATGTTGCGCCGGTCACGTTAGGACGGCAGGCATAGTCGCGGCAGGTGTACCATGGTGAAACTTTCACACTAGCAGAAGTTCCATAAGCCAGCGCTGGCTCCAGAGACACAGGAACTTTGATGAGCAACGACGTTCATCAGCGAGGACCGCAGAACCGCCAGCTGCTGCTCGGCACGATTTCCTTTACAGTTTGCTTTGCAGCTTGGGGATTAATCAGCGCCTTCGCTCCTCGGTTTCGCCAACTGCTCCATCTCACTGCCACTCAGACGGCATTTCTGGTTGCGGTTCCGGTTCTGCTCGGCGTCCCTGGCCCGCATCCCCATGGGAATGCTGACCGACCGCTTTGGTGGCCGCATCGTCTTCACGGTACTCATGTTTTTCGTCGCCATTCCCGTGGCGCTGGTCCCGTTTGCGACCGGATATCAGAACTTGTTGGTTGTGGGCTTCCTGTTGGGAACTGCAGGCTCTTCGTTCGCAGTGGGTGTGGGTTTCGTGTCGCGCTGGTTTGCGATGGAGAAACAGGGCAGCGCGCTCGGAGTTTACGGACTGGGAAATATCGGGCAATCCGCCGCTGTGTTCCTGGGACCGGTGATTGCCGCGGCGTACGGGTTTCGCAGCGTGTACTGGGGACTGGCGGTCATCCTGCTGGTGTGGGCGGTGATATTTGCAGTATTCGGCAGAAACGCCAGCGAGACCGTCCGTCCTAAGGGCCTGGGAGAAATGCTGGGCGTGCTGGGGAGCGAACCCCTGGCTTGGGCGCTCGCGGGATTCTACTTCTTGACCTTCGGCGGGTTCGTCGCCTTCTCGATCTACTTGCCGACTCTGCTCCGCGACCAGTTTGGTTTGCGGCCCGCCGACGCTGGCTTTCGCACCGCGGGATTTGTGGTGCTGGCGACACTATGCCGTCCGCTTGGCGGTTGGCTGGCAGACAAGATCGGCGGCTCCCGCGTGCTTTCCTGGATTCTGCCGGCGGTCGCTGGCTTTGGTCTCCTGCTCGGCGCGCCTTCAATGTTGCCGTTTACTGTCGGGGCTTTGGGAACGGCGGCGTTGCTCGGCATCGGCAATGGTGCTGTGTTTCAACTCGTGCCCCGGTATTTTCCAACACAGCGTGCAACGGTTACCGGATTAGTCGGAGCCATGGGCGGCATGGGCGGATTCTTCCCGCCTCTATTGTTGGGAATGTTCCGCGACAAGTTAGGTGTAATCTGGCCGGGTTTCCTGCTTTTGTCCGTAGTCGCCTGCTTTCTCTGGTGGATGAATGCTCGGGTTTTCCTGCCAAATGAGGAGGCTCTCGCAGCCAAGCTTCCGCCGGAATTGACGCGTACCGCGGATAAGGTCCGAGCCGGAGCCTGGGCGACCTTGTGGACCTGCGTTTTGATCGCCATGATCGTGCTGGGCTCGCGGAATTTGCAGAACTTTGACCCCGCGCTCGTCATCTATACGTTCGCGATTGTCTTCGCCACCTTCGGCGTCATCTACCACTACAGCGTCTGGATCCGGAAGCCTCCTACCTACGTTTACTGGCAGCGCGGATGGCAGCTGTTCAAGCAACGAGGGGTACTGCGCAGTTTCATTCAAGTTGCAAAGTCAGCGGCGACTCACCTTCTTGCTCAGAATTTCATCCGCCGCCGATCGCGGCTGCGCTGGGCCATGCATCAGTTGATTTTCTGGGGATGCCTGCTGGCGGTTGCGATTACGTTTCCCCTCGTGTTTGGCTGGATTCACTTCACCAGCGCACCCAATGACCAGATGACTTACGTCACGCATGTGTTCGGGTATCCGGCGGGCAGCTTTCATCTGCATACCCTTACGGCGCTGCTCTTGTTTCACGGCTTGGATATCGCCGCAGTCATGATTCTGGCTGGGATCGCGCTTTCGCTGTGGCGCCGTATGCGCGACCAAGGCGCACAAGCAGTCCAAACGCTGGTGATGGATTTCTGGCCCCTGATTCTGTTGTTTGCGATTTCCGTTACCGGGCTGGCATTGACGGTATCGCAGGAGTGGTTAGGGGGCAGTTTCTACGATTTCATCGCCATCCTGCACGCCATCACGGTGATTGCCGCACTGCTGTATCTCCCCTTTGGGAAGTTCTTTCACATTTTCCAGCGTCCGGCACAGCTGGGAGTAAAGCTCTACCAGCGCGCTGGCGAAGAAGGGGAAGGAGCACTTTGCGCACGCTGTGGCGAGCGCTACGCGTTCCCGCATGCATGTGGATGATCTTAAGCAGGTTCTTCCCCAGGTGGGATTCAACTACTCCATGGCTGGCCCGGTGGCAAACTGGCAGGACTTGTGCCCGACGTGCAAGCGTAAGTCGCTTTCGCTCGCGCAATTGAGACTGAAAGAGGAAGCCAATGGCTAAGGCCCCTGCTTCGGAAGAGAGCCTCAAAGAGCAATTCGGGCCACATCTGAACTATGTTCCCCCAGGAGGGTGGAAAGACGAATCCATCCGCCCCGCCGAGAAGCTGGTAAAAACGCATTGTTGCTTCTGCGGACAGCAGTGCGGAATTCAACTGAAGGTCCGGGAAAACCAGATCATCGGTTTTGAACCGTGGGAAGAGTTTCCGTTCAACCGCGGCATGCTCTGTCCCAAGGGCGTCAAGCGGTACATGCAGAACAGTCATCCCGACCGGTTGCTGTCGCCGCTCATGCGTGGTGAACACGGCTTCCGTACTGCTTCCTGGGACGAGTCGCTGGATTTCACTGTGGCCCGCATGCGCGAGATCCAGAGCAAGTACGGCAAAGACGCGTTTGCCATCTATGGCGGAGCATCTCTCTCAACCGAGAAATCCTATCTGCTGGGAAAATTCGCACGCGTGGCGCTGGGCACACGGCACATCGACTACAACGGGCGGCTATGCATGGTCTCGGCCGGGACCGCGTACAAACTTGCGTTTGGCGTTGATCGCAGTCCGATCCCGTGGAGTGAGATCCCCAAAGCCGAGGTGCTCTTTATTATTGGGGCAAATATCGGCGATTGCGCTCCCATCACGACCGACTATGTTTGGCGCTGCCGCGATAACGGCGGGAAGCTCATCGTGGCGGATCCGCGTATGACTCCCATCACGCGCAATGCCGATCTTTATCTTCCGCTACGCCCCGGTACGGACCTGGCTTTGCTGATGGGAATGTTGCACGTGATCCTGCGGGATGGGCTTGAGGACAGGGAGTTTATCGTCTCGCACACGACCGGATTCGAAGCAGGTGGCGGAATCCGCCAAGCAATGGGACCTCCGCAAGTCGGCCGAGATGACCGGCGTGCCTCCGGAGGCGATTGAAAAGGCGGCGCAATGGATTGGGCGATCCAAGCGCGCCATCATGATGCATGCCCGCGGATTGGAGCACCAGTCCAAAGGCGTCGAAAACTGCCTGGCAGTCCTGAACATCGCTCTTGCGACCGGCAACGTGGGGCGCGAAGGCGCAGGCCCCACCATGATCACGGGACAGGGCAACGGGCAGGGCGGACGCGAGCACGGGCAAAAGTGCGACCAGCTTCCCGGTCAGCGTTCGCTCGCTGATCCGGCGGCACGCGAGTACGTGGCGGGTGTCTGGGGAATAAAGCCCGAAGAACTCCCGCAACCAGGCTACAGCGCCCAGGAAATCATGAACGCCATCCACAGCGGCGAGATCAAAGGATTGCTTTCGATCTGTTTCAACCCTTTGGTCTCGCTTCCCGATGCGAATTTCACGCGCGAGGCGCTATCGAAACTGGAGTTCTTCGGAGTCATCGATTTCTTCTTGTCAGAGACCGCACACCACGCCGACGTAGTTCTGGCCGGCAGCCTGCACGAGGAAGAAGATGGGCTTGGATGCAGCGCGGAAGGACGAGTGATTCACTGGCAGAAGAGCATCGATCCGCCGGGCGACGCGAGGCAGGATTCGCAAATCATCATTGATCTGGCCCATCGCTTGGGCCGTGGCCAATACTTTCCATTCAAAAATCCAGCGGACATCCTCGAAGAGCTTCGAGTAGCATCGCGCGGCGGCATCGCCGACTACTACGGCATCACCTACGAACGTATAGATAAAGAGAAAGGCATTTTCTGGCCGTGCCCCTCGCTCGACCATCCGGGAACACCGAACCTCTTCGCGGACAGGAAGTTCTACACTCACGATGGTAAGGCCCACTTCAATGTGACCGAATGGCGGCCCAGCGGAGATCCGGTGAACGACGACTATCCTTACTTCCTGACGACCGGCCGCGTAGTAAGCCAGTATCTCTCCGGCACGCAAACGCGCCGCATCGGCGCGCTGGTCGACCAATATCCAGAACCGCGCGCGGAGATTCATCCTCGCTTGGCTGAGCAGCATGGAATCAAGGACGGCGATTGGGTAACCGTCACGACCCGCCGCGACGATCTGACGATTCGGGCCATGGTGGTCAAGACCATTCGGCCAGATACTATTTTCATTCCTTACCATTGGGCTGGCACGCGCAGCGCAAACCGCCTTACCCATCGCACTCTCGACCCCCGCAGCAAGATTCCGGAATTCAAGGTATCTGCCTGCCGAGTAGCTCGGGCGGATGGCCCGGACCCAGCCCCAGACGACCGTCTTGCTCATCGCAACGGAGGTGCTGCGTAATGTTCGGATACGAGTTCTATATTGATCCCTCTCGCTGCATCGGATGCCGCTCGTGCCTTCAAGCTTGCGAGGAATGCGAGACTCACCGTGGCCAGTCGATGATCAATTTCGACTTTATCGAGCGACGCGAGAGCATTACCTCGGCAGCCTACGTTTGCTTTCATTGCGATGAACCGACTTGCGCCCAGGTCTGTCCCGCGGACGCTATTAAGAAAGGAGAGGATGGCATTGTCCATTCCTCGCTGAAGCCCCGATGCATTGCCTGCAATAACTGCGTGCTGGCGTGTCCTTTCGGCATCCCGAAGATGATGGAGCCCGAGCAGCAAATGATGAAGTGCGACATGTGCTACGACCGCACTTCAGAGGGCAGGCGCCCGATGTGCGCAACTGTTTGTCCCAGCCAGGCTCTGGCCTATGTGCGGCCCGACGAAATTGCCAAACGGCGCGAGAAGCCCACCAACATTTTTTATTTCGGCAGTCAGAAGATTACCACCAAGGTTTTCATGATGGCTCCTGCCGAGCGCGAGGCCATCACCCTGGACGTGGTGGATTACATGTGGGAGGTAAACCGTGAACTGGCTCCGGCGCGCGAGTAATCGCCAGCCTCTGTGGAAGGAAGAGTTCTCCGTGCACACCGCGGACGAACGTTACGTCACTCGAAGGCAGCTCACAAAGTTTCTCGTCCTGACAAGTCTGGGTATGTTCGTGGGGAACTTGTGGATCCTGATGCGCTCGTTGTTTTATAAAGCGCCCAGCTATCCGCGAGCACACCGTCGCGCAGCTTGGGTGAAATTCCGGTTGGCGAAGTGAAGCTATTCGCCTATCCCACCGAGGAAGACCGTTGCATCCTGGTCCGTACAGCAGACGACAAATATGTCGCCTACAGCCAGAAATGTACGCATCTCTCTTGTGCTGTCTACTACTCTCAGGCCAGCAATTGCCTGGAATGCCCGTGCCACAAGGGCTTCTTTTCGATTGAGGACGGTAGTGTCCTGCAAGGTCCGCCTTCACGTCCGCTGCCGCGCGTGCGTGTTGGAAACACAGGGTGAGCATCTGGTCGCGATCGGGATGAAGGTCTAGACTATGGCTGTGCAATTAGAAACTCCGCCCCAGAATCGCGGCCTCACATCTATTGCCGGTGCGATGGCCTTAATCGCCGTTCTGTTGATCGTTCAGATCTGGCTTTTGAGCGCAACTCTCGAGTCTTTCCTGGCTGGAAATCACAAGAGCGCGATGCCGGCGGCAGTATTCTCCGGGTTTATGTTTCTTGTTTGCCTGAGCCTTTACGCGTTTGTGCATCGCGTCGATTTACAGACTCGGAATTCTGGCAGAGACCGGTCTGATCAATGATCTGTTCGTCGAAAATGGCAGGCCAGCGCAATTGCTGCAATGTTGATGACCTTCTAATGGTCGGAGTGCAGAACTGTCCGAATCATCATATCGCCTGGAGGAGCCAGCCACTCTAGCCGATCCCGATGCGATCGCCGCCCAAATTGCGGAGGGCCTGCGTATTGTGCTCCTCTTGTGCTCCAGGGGACAGGGTCAACCCGACCGGCACGGTGCAGTAGTGAAGGTAAGTCTCACTCTATGAGTGAGTGGCGGAGAGGGAGGCGCACATCTCGTACAAGTTGGTTCTCGGCCGATCCGTCTTTGATTGAAGGTTCGGAGCGAATATTGACGATTGCACTGACTATTCATTCCGATATCGTCGATGCCAACATCGCCGCGCGCTATGCTATAAGGTTTGCGACGGAACCCCAATGAACAAGCAGACCTCCTTTCCAGCGTTTATCGTATGCCTGCTTCTGGCTTCTGCAGCCGTTCTACTTGCTAGCGACCTCGCCGCCCGGCCTGCGGGTGACGACTTGTGGCCGACCCAGGGCTGGGCAACCGCCAGTCCGAGCAGTGTTGGGTTGGATGAGCAGGTTCTCCTCAGGCTGGACAAAGATATGGCCTCCGGGAAATATTCGCAGATGATGGACAGCTTTGCGGTCTTCCGGTGTGGCAAGAAGGTTTTTGAACGCACCTACCCGCACGACTACGCAAAGATCTATGGCAAGGAAGCCGGAGAGCGAGGGCCGCTCAACGCTCGCCTTACGGGGCGGTACAACTATTTCGATCCAGTGTGGCACCCCTATTATCACGGCACGGATCTGCATACGATGCAATCGGTCAGCAAGACCGTCACTTCGGTCATTATCGGCGCGGCCATGCAACGCGGCGACTTCAAAGCCGGCCTGGGGACACCGGTCTTGAAGTACTTCGACACATCCAAAGTGAAAAATGTGGACGACCGCAAGCGCCGCATGACCTTGCGCGACTTGCTGACTATGACCGCGGGCTTGGAATGGCATGAGGAAGATGTACCGTACGACGACCCTCGCAGCGATTCCAGCTTGATGGAAGCCACTGATGACTGGGTGCAGTACGTGATCGACAAGCCCATGGCCGCCGAACCCGGCAAGGTCTGGAACTACAGCAGCGGCGTTACGGAACTGCTCGCCCATATCTTTCAGAAAGAAACCGGTCAGGACATCGACGACTACGGCCAGAAATATGTGTTCGCCCCGCTGGGGATCAGGCACGAATGGAAGCGCACGTATCGTGGAGTCGTGGACACCGAGGGCGGCTTATATCTGAACGGCAGCGATCTGGCGAAGATCGGCTACTTGTATCTGCACGATGGCATGTGGGACCGTCAGCGGATCGTCTCCAGCGAATGGGTGAAAGAGTCTGTGACGCCCTACTTCCAAACCAACGAGCCGCAGTTTAAGTATGGCTTCAAATGGTGGCTGTCCAAACTACCGGATTCCACAGAGTACGTCTGGATGTGCCGCGGATTCGGCGGGCAGAACCTGCAGGTGTTTCCGAAGGAGGGTCTGATTGTGACCTTTACGGCTTGGGACATTCTCCCCAACTCGACCGGCAAGGAGCCTGTCCCGTCCGACTTTCTACCTGCCGTGAAAGCCGACGACTTGCACGGGCGTTGTCCACTAATGCGGCTGCCAAACAGGGTCCCACGATTGCTCCGCGCAACGGAGAATCTACCTGGCTGAACATTCCTTGCGCCCGGTATCCGCTACACTCGCGATAATCCATTTATCGTCAGTGCGAACAAGATTGAACAGGTCGGTTCCGCAGTGGTCTACTTTGCCATCCACCAGGAACTCGAACGGGGCCCACACCACCGCCAGATCGTGATCGATACGCACGAGAGGATCATGAATCCGCTCCTCAATGTGCGTCGTTCCCGGTTTTCCTACCCGGTCTGCAAAAGCTTCAAACGTCATCTGAGCTCGGCTTGCCGTCCCGCATCAGCACCATCGTGCCGCCGGTCAGCAGCGGTTTCTTAATCGCATCTGCGTCGCGTTTCGCCATGCCATCAAACATTGCCATTACAGGCGCCAGGACCGCCTGCTGTTCCGGTGTTGCGGCATGCAGCGAAGAAATCAGAAAACCGGTGGCTGTTACACCAGCAAGAAGGAAAAACCAGCGCCATGAACGGAAGATATTCATGCCCATGATTGTAACTGAGCACGGTCGCCAGTTCTGCAGGGTCCTTAGTGAATTTCAGGTTCTGGGGTGGGAGCGGTACCCTCCAGGAAATCGAAATCGCATCCTTGGTCAGCCTGCTTGATGTGCTGCATGTATAGCCTTCCGTATCCGCGGTGATAAATCCCCTCTTTCGGTTTCCAGGCAGCGCGACGCCGGCCAAGCTCGTCATCATTCACTCGCATATTCAATTTTCGTTCCGCCACATCGAGCTCGACGATGTCGCCCTCCTTCAGCAGAGCCAGTGGCCCGCCGACAAAGGATTCGGGTGAAACATGCAGGACACAGGCGCCATAACTGGTGCCGCTCATTCTTGCGTCGGAGATGCGAACCATGTCGCGGATTCCGGCTCTTAATAACTTTTGCGGGATCGGAAGATTGCCCCATTCGGGCATGCCGGGCGCTCCCTTGGGGCCGGCGTTGCGCAGCACCAGAACACTGGTTTCGTCCACATCCAGGGCCGGATCATCGATGCGGGCGTTCATCTCGTCGTAGCTGTCGAAAACGATGGCGCGTCCGGTGTGTTTCAGAAGCCTGGGTTCGGCCGCTGAGGACTTGATGACAGCGCCGGTCGGCGCGAGATTTCCGCGCAGGATGGCCAGTCCCTCCAGATTCGAGAACCGGGTTGTCCAAGGTGCGAATCACATCTGGGTTGTAGATTTCCGCGCCCGCAACATTCTCCCCAAGCGTTTTTCCCGTGATGGTTAGACAGCTCAGGTCCAATTGGGGCGAAAATGCGTTCAGCAACGCCGGCAACCCTCCCGCGTAATAGAAATCTTCCATCAAGTACTTGCCGCTCGGACGTATATTGGCCAACAAGGGCGTCTTACTGGGACAACTGATCAAATCGATCCAGTGTGATGTTGATTCCCGCGCGCCCCGCCAGTGCCACAAGATGAATGACGGCGTTGGTCGAACCGCCCAGGGCGAATACGGACGCAATCGCGTTGTTGAAGGAAGCTTCGGTTAAGATGTCCCGCGGCTTCAGATCTTCCCAAACCATTTCCACGATGCGCCGGCCGGATCGGTTGGCCATCTTCACATGATTGGAATCTACTGCCGGGATCGAGCTTGCGCCGGGGAGCGATAAACCCAGCACCTCAGTCAGGCTGGTCATGGTGGATGCCGTGCCCATGGTCATGCAGGTTCCGGCCGAGCGCGCGATGCCGTCTTCGATCTGTGTCCAGGCTTGCAGATCGATATTGCCTGCCCGGC
Organism: Terriglobia bacterium; assembly: GCA_963698825.1. Classification (GTDB taxonomy): domain Bacteria; phylum Acidobacteriota; class Terriglobia; order Terriglobales; family Acidobacteriaceae; genus JAIQFF01. The sequence goes on from CAVOSG010000006.1 coordinate 85,250, forward strand.
GCTCGTTCCAGTATTTTGCAACGTCCGATCCGCTACCCAGGATCTGGCCATGCCAATTACCGCGCAGCATCGGCCCTGCCGGAACATAGATTGCGGGTATATTCATGCTGATGGCGCCCATCAGGAGCGCGGGCGTTGTCTTGTCGCAGCCTCCTAGCAACACGCAGCCATCGGCGGGATAGGAGCGGAGCAGTTCCTCTGTCTCCATGGCCAGCAAGTTGCGGTACATCATGGTGGTGGGTTTTTGAAAAGTTTCGCCGAGGGTAATTGCGGGCATCTCCACAGGGAAGCCGCCAGCCTGCCAAACCCCGCGCTTCACGTCGTTGGCCCGCTCCCGGAGATGGCTGTGACAGGGATTGATGTCGCTCCAGGTGTTGATAATGGCGATGACGGGCTTGCCGGCATAATCAGCCTGGACACAACCCATCGAGGCGGCCCGTGAACGGTGACCGAATGAACGTAGATCATCCGGGCCGTACCAGCGATAACTCCGTAAGGACTTGGAATCTTTTTGCGGCATAGAATCCTTCGAAAGAGGACACGAGCGTTGCTTTTTTCAAAACTGCAGACGCCGGCACCGTCGACGCCGATTATGGTGTAATTGTCAGCCGCGCGAAAACATTTCTACCTGTAAAGGGGCACTGTCGGATTCACATGAAGAACACCATCCTGGTGCTGGCCGATCCCAATGAGCCTCAGCTTGCTGTGCTCGAGAACTTGCGGGCAGACGCCAACATAATAACCGGAAACTCTGTCGAGGCGTTTCGACCAGCGGCAAGGGACGCCACTGTCATCTTGAATTGGTCGGGTTCCCTGGCCCTGCTCAGGGCCGTCTTTGGCATATGTCCGAACGTGCGCTGGGTACACAGCCGCTCCGCAGGGCTGGAAGGGACGCTATTTCCCGAACTTATCGAAAGACCTGTCCCACTTACGAATGGCTCAGGTGTGTTCAGTCCAGCCTTGGCCGAGTTTGTGCTCGGCGCAATCCTGTATTTCGCCAAGGACTTCCGCCGCATGATCCGCAATCAGATGGCGGGTGTGTGGGAGGCTTTTGACGTGACGCCGATCTCCGGCCAAACCGTCGGAATCGTAGGATACGGCGATATCGGCCGCGCGATCGCCGCTAGCGTGCGGCCGCTGGGGATGGCGGTTCTCGCCGTCAAACGGCATGTCGGGCCTTCGCACGGGGCGGACCCGCTGGTTGAGCAGATGTACAGTCCCGATCGCCGCATCGAGATGATCCCGCGCTGCGATTACGTAGTCGTAGCCGCACCCCTGACTCCAGAGACACGTGGAATGATCGCTGAGCCGGAGTTCGCAGCCATGAAGCCTAGCGCCGTGGTGATCAATGTCGGACGCGGCCCCGTGATCAAGGAGGAGGCGCTGGTAAGTGCGCTTTCGCAGGGGCGTATCAAAGGCGCCGCCCTGGATGTTTTCGATCACGAACCTTTACCCAAGGGCCATCCCTTCTACAAGCTGGAAAATGTGTTGATGTCCCCGCACTGTGCCGACCATACCCCCGATTGGCTGGACCGGGCCATGGAGTTCTTCATCGAGCAGTTCGAACGATTCCAAAAAGATAAGCCTTTGATGAACATCGTTGACAAGAAGCTCGGCTATTAACGCCATGCAGCTGCGGAGAGGTGTGGGATGGGTTCCAGGAGGGTCGCCGGCCACTCGGAAGCTGGGCCGAACGGCTGGTTTTGCACCTCCACCAACAATGACATCCAGATTGGGACAGCCACTCAAATTCGGAAGTAGAATATGGGGCGTCACATAAGTTGAGAGGCACCACATGACGCCGCGGCCAAGCCTGCTTGCATTCGTGTACATCGTGGCCTTGATCTTGCTCTCCCGCCAGGTGCCAGGCTGTCTGAGTGACGGTCAATGAAAAAGCTCAAGTTCTTGATTTCTCTTCCGACGAGCAAGAATGACTTCCAGCTGGCACAGGCTTTTTCCGCCGAGCAGGCCGCCCAGAAACGGGCGATTGATTTGGAGATCGTCTACGCAGATAACGACGCAGTACAGCAGAGTACGCAGATTCTGAAAGCGATCCAGGGTCCTGTTGGAACAAGACCCGATGCGATTGTGATTGAACCAGCCAGTGGAACTGCACTGCCTCAGGTTGCCCGAGCGGCTTGTGCCGCCGGAATCGGATGGGCCGTGTTGAACCGGACTCCCGATTACATTTCAGAGCTGCGCAAAACGTCGACCGCACCAATCTTTTCGATCAGCTCTGACCACATTGAGATTGGCCGCATTCAAGGAAGACAATTTGCGGCGTTGCTTCCAAGCGGCGGCTCGATGCTCTATATCGAAGGCCCCTCGCATAGCTCTTCAGCCAAGAACCGCACGCTAGGGATGCTGGAGACGAAGCCCTCAAATATTCAGGTCGCGACGTTGAAGGGCCAGTGGACAGAAGAAAGTGCCTTGAAAGCGGTACGTTCCTGGTTGCAACTCACAACCTCACGAAGAGCGGCTCTCGACCTCGTCGGCGCGCAAGATGACTCGATGGCGATCGGCGCGCGCAAAGCCTTTCAGGAGACAGCGGACGGAGAACACGGAAGATGGTCCCGCTTACTCTTCTCTGGCTGCGATGGACTACCCACCACGGGTCAAGCATGGGTGCGAAACGGATGGCTCGCCGCAACGGTTTGCATTCCGCCAATTGCGGGCCAGGCGGTCGACACTCTCGTAGAAGCGATTCAGAATGGAACACAGCCGCCGGAATACTCGGCGACCGTGTCCTTTTCAATCCCCCCTCTGGACGCACTGAGTGCCCTGAGGCAAGTGAAGCGGTAAGGTATTAAAGGATCGATCGAGCGGATGTGCTCAAGTCGAGTCCAAACATACGAACTGACGCAAACCAGAGGAAAAAATGAAGAGCAGACCAGAAGACGAAGCGTTGGCCGTGAAAGTATTCGATGATAAAGGTGCTCTGGCGGTGGTCGCTGCGGAACAGGCAGCGGCGAGCATCCGCCGGGCGATTCAAGCTCGCCAACACGCCCGCATTATCGCCGCCACTGGCGCGGCCCAGTTTGAGTTTCTGGAAGTCTTGACCAAGGCGGCGGATATCGATTGGCGGTGCGTCGAGATGTTTCATCTGGATGAGTACATCGGCTTGCCGATGTCACATCCGGCTAGTTTCCGCAGGTTTCTCCAGGAACGGCTGATTCAAAAAACCGGGATTACCAACTATCACTTTCTCGACGGCGATACCGATCCCTCAGCAACCATCCAGCGCGTCGGAAAAGCCCTTGCTGCCGCGCCCATCGATATCGCATTCGTTGGCATTGGTGAGAACGGCCATCTCGCGTTCAATGATCCGCCCGCTGATTTCGAGACCGAGGAACCTTATTTGATCGTCAATCTGGACGAAGCTTGCCGGCTCCAGCAGGTCGGAGAGGGATGGTTCGCGAGTATTTCCGAAACGCCGAAGCAAGCCATTTCGATGTCAATACGGCAAGTCCTCAAAGCGGAGGAGATCCTTGCAGTGGTGCCAGATTCACGAAAGGCGAAGGCTGTCCAAGCGTGCCTTGAGGGAGAGATCAGCCCGATGGCGCCGGCTTCGATTTTGCGCAGACATCAGAACACCACCGTTTATCTCGATAGGAACTCTGCTGCCTTGCTGAAGCAAGGGGCGCAAAATATTGCTTGACACCGGTTTCGTCAAGGCAATGCGCAGATTGAGGATGGAATCATCAGTCAAATCGCCCCATCCACGGCGAATGCCGGGTCCAGGCCTCGCTCCCTTCCGGCGTTGCGGTGGTGGATCGGCGGGCTCCTGTTTGCGTCGACCGTCATTAACTACATGGACCGCCAAACCTTTTCGCTCCTCGCCCCTTATCTCAAGCTGCAGTACCACTGGACCAATTCCGACTACGCTGACATCGTCATCGGATTCCGGGTGGCCTACTCCATCGGGCAGACGGTGTTCGGCCGGCTGATGGACCGTGTCGGTGCAAGGCGGGGTTTGACTCTGACAGTCGCTGGGTACTCGGTAGCGTCAATGCTGACTTCGCTGGCAAGCGGCTTCTACAGTTTTACAGCATTTCGCTTCCTGCTGGGAGCGGGCGAATCGGGGAACTGGCCAGCTGCGACCAAGGTCGTAGGCGAATGGTTTCCGAAGCGCGAACGTGCTTTGGCCACTGCGCTGTTCGATAGTGGTAGCTCGGTGGGAGGCGCGATCGCGCCATTTATCGTTCTCGGCATTTATTTCCGCTGGGGCTGGCGGCCTGCGTTCGTGATCCCAGGCTTCCTGGGATTCATTTGGTTGATTGGCTGGCGATGGCTTTATGCGCCGCCCGATCAACATCCGCGGATCACTACCGCGGAACTCAATCTCATCCTGGCGGAACGAGGTGATAGCGGCTCTCGACCGACTGGCGGAACTGGCCCGCGATTGAAAGACCTTCTGAAGCTGCCGCAAACATGGGGAATCATTATCGCGAAGACTTTCAGTGATCCTGTGTGGTTCTTCGTTACCGATTGGTTTCCCATTTACTTGGTCGCAAAAGGGATTGATCTCAGGACCGGCTTAATCGCGGTCTGGATACCGTTTATCGCTGCGGACATAGGAAACTTTTTCAGCGGTTGGATGTCGGGTTACTTGATCAAGGGCGGATGGTCGCTGGGCGCGGCCCGAAAGGCCCTGGTTGTATTTGGCGGGGTGGGCGTGACTCTGCTCATTCCGACGATACTCACTACGAATCTCTACCTGATTACATTGCTGTTCGCGCTCTCGACCTTTGCATACGCCTGCTTTACGACGATGGCCAATGTGTTGCCATCCGATGTGTACAACAACGAGTCGGTCGCGTCGGTCAGCGGTCTGAGCGGGACCGGAGCCGGCATTGGGACGATCATTGCCTTCAAGTTGGTCGGGCATTTTTCCGATGTGAGACAGGCGGCTGCGACTCACGTCTTCGATCCGATTGTGATGGTAGCCGGGTTGGTCCCATTCGTGGGAATGGTTCTCGTGCTGGTGCTTGTCCGCAACACGAAAGCCACGGATGCAGGCCTGGTACGGGAAATCTAGAACTGCAAATCGCCCGCCTCAGCACGAACCCAGAGGTGCCTAGACCTGCTGATGGAGGTTGGGACGCAGCGTGAGCGAGCCGTCATCGTTCAGCTTCTGGTGGCAAGCCCAGCGCACCGGATAGCGCATTCCCTTTACCTCAATCTCGGCTCGGAGTTTCAATCCTTTCCAATCGTGTGACGCTCGGCAGCACAAACTGTGCCTGCCGAATCTTGCCCGGCAACGGATAGCCGGCATCCAGGCAACCGCTGGTGAGCACCTTTCCGTCCTGGCTCTCCACGGTCACCCGCAACACGCCCGGCACCCCTGCGATACCGTCATTGGCGAAGCCTATGATCAGGCCCAGATAACTGCTGTCCTTATAGCTCCAGATGAAAGATGGCCTCACGCGATAGCCAATTCGGCGATTGATCCGGTCGAACGCTGCCGGATAAGCCTGGTAGTAGGTCATCAGATTCTTGGCGCTGATCTGGTGAAAATTCCAAAGCGACCAGTAATTCGCCCCGACATCGATCACATGAGCAATCATGTTTTCCGCCGGAGAAATCCCTTCATGTGAGGCGTTCGGATCGGGAGGTTTCCCGGGAAGCCCTTGCTCGAGCAATGCGGCGATCCAAGGCGGGCGGTTACTGAGCGATTCGATCTGCTCGTTCTCGATGAAGATGGTGTCGCTGCGAATCCAGTTGTTGCTGCGGACCGTGCGGTCTAACAGCTCCGAATTGCCGACCCGGCTGTAGTCCGGCTGCGTATTGGTCAGCAGAGGAGTCTTCTTAAAGTGCTCCAGTTGCACTTCGAGCATGTTGATCCAGGTCCGCTCTGCGGTCAGGTAATCGGGGAAAGGATTGTTGGCAAATGGCCAGGTGTGTCCTTCACCCCAGAAACCGTACATGAAAGTGTCAATGAACTCGATGAGCGGGTTGCCATCGAACTCCGCCGCCAATTGGCCGACCAGCTCTTTGAATGCCTGCTGGAAAAAAGGATGGTCAAACCGGGGCTGATAACGCGAGTGCGGATTGTCCAAAAATCTTTTGCCGGCAGCAATGCTCTCCTTGATCACTCAGGCTGCGCCAGATCAACTTTCGGCACTTTCTCCAGAACAAAATCCGGCAGCGCGGCATCGTGCTTATAGTCCGGAGCGCACATCTGAATGCGCAATCCAATCCGCTTGTTGTTCTTCTTCGCCAGGTCAAAAACCAGCTTCAGGTAATCGGGCAACTCGAGGCGTCCGGGCCGCGGCTGCACTTCCCTCCACGTGGGGCGGATGTAAAGCTGCTGGCCCAAGGGAAATCGAACCAGGTCCTCGATCGCCTGGGGAATATTGTCTGACTTGATTTCGTCCGTGCCGCTGTCTGCGGTGATATAGGTGACCAGTCCCTTGCCATAGTTCGGCACGACATCTTCCGAGGAAGTCGTGGTCATCACCACATCGTCAGTGGGAATAACGGCATCGGGCGGATATTGAGGAAACGGCCCCTGATTGAGGCGATCGTGACCGCGGGACCGGAGCCGAAGTCGTAGTTCCCCCAGTTGTGGGCGGGAACCTTGGCCTGCGCTTTGCCCATTCCAAGTTCAGCAGCTACGGCAACCGCGACAGTGCTTTTTAGAAAATCTCTACGCTGCATCGGAGTTATTCCTTCCCGGCTCGGCAGGAGTGTTCTTCATAGCCGTACTATCGAAATGTTACTATTTATATCGTTTTATTTCGTTTGTCCAGCAAAATGATGATAAATTGCGGATCCGTAACAACAACCCTCTTCGAATGCTGAAAGCCGCGACTATGACCAGACTTTGGGTTGCTTTCGCGATTGTGTTTGCGTCTTGCCTCCCCGCTGGTGCTGCGGACCTCCCCACCGGCAAGCCTCAGATTCAGGGCGGCAATCTTCGCATTGAATTTGATCACCACCTGCGCAGCCGGGTAGTTGCCCGGTTCAACAATAAGGAGACAGTCATGGGGCCATTCACTGCCTCTGAGACCGTGACAACCGCCGACAAAGCCCGGACCGAATTTCTTCTGACCTCACAAAAACACGACCGCACGAAAGACGCTTTTGGCGACGGCAACGGCTCACCGTGGAAGGGAAAGCAGGAACGCTGACAAAGATGGTCACCGTCACCGTCTATGACGACTTTCCTGCGATGGCGTTTTTCGATGTCCAGTACACGAATACCGGAGCATCCAAGCTCGCGATCAAGAGTTGGACCAACAACGCGTACACGGTGAACGCACAGCGCGGTGCGGGCTCACCCGGCTTTCTGGTCTTACCAGAGTGGTTCCTACGAGAAGCGTCCCGAACTGGGTCGTGCCGCTGCATGACCAACTTTCAGCAGGAGAATTATCAAGGCATGAACGCCAGCGACTACGGCGGCGGCACGCCCATTGTCGATGTCTGGCGGCGTGACGTTGGAATTGCTGTCGGACATGTCGAAACGCGGCCCAAGCTGGTTTCTCTGCCCGTATCCATGCCCGATGCCGCACATGCAAAAATCGCGGTACATTTCGCCAAGGACTATCTCTGCTCGGCCCCGGCGAAAGTTTTCATACATTTCGCACCTTCGTCGCCGTTCACCAGGGAGACTACTTCCGCACGCTCGTTGACTACCGGCGCTTCATGATGAAGCAAGGTTTCCAAATGGCGACAGCTCCCGAGGACGCTTTCGGCGCGATCTGGTGCGCGTGGGGATATGGCCGATCGGTCCAGCCTCAGCAGGTGTATGGCACGCTGCCAACGGTAAAGCGTCTGGGATTCAGATGGGTGACACTCGACGACGGTTGGCAGAACAACGTCGGTGATTGGCAACTTGATCCCAAGAAATTTCCCCAACGGGGACGCTGACATGAAGGCCCTGGTGGACCGCATTCACCAGGAGGGATTCAAAGCTCAGCTCTGGTGGTCGCCGCTCAGCGCTGTGCCAAGCTCGCGAGCTGCTGCGCGATCATCCTGACTACGAGTTGCTGAACAGTGATGGTTCCACGAGAAAAGTTTCCTGGTGGGATTCCTATTATTTGTGCCCGGCCGACCAGGCGCGTCGTGGAGTACCACAAGGCTTTGGTGCAGAAAGATTCTGGTGGATTGGGGGTTTGATGGACTGAAGCTCGATGGCCAGGACATGAACGGGGTTCCGGCCTGCTATAACCCCGCTCACCACCACGCGCAGCCGGAGGAATCGGTCGAAGCTCTGCCGGATTTCTTCCGCGCAATTTATGAAACCGCACAGGCGGTAAAGCCCGGAGCACTGGTCGAGTTCTGCCCTTGTGGCACGGCGTTCTCCTTTTTCACCATGCCGCACTTCAATATGTCGGTGGCTTCGGACCCGAAGAAGTTCTTTTCAGGTTCGGTCCAAGGGAAAAACTTTAAAGGCCCTGATGGGGGATGACATTCCATTCTTCGGTGATCACGTTGAACTGAGCGATGGCGGCAACGACTTTGCTTCCACGCTTGGGCGTGGGAGGCGTCGTGGGGACACAGTTTGTCCTTCCGTCTCTGGTCACAAAGCACGGCAAATCGGACTCTGACTCCAGCGCGGGAGAAAGATTTTGAAAAGTGGCTTCGCATCTATCGGGAAAAGATGTTGTCGAGAGGACAGTATCTCGGCCAGCTTTATGACATCGGCTTTGACGTGCCGGAGACTCATGCGATCCGCAAAGGACGAAACCATGTACTACGCTTTTTTTGCAAAACAATGGAAGGGGACAGTCGAACTGCGCGGCCTCGAAGACCGCAACTACGTGTGACGGACTACGTCGCGGGAAAAGACCTGGGAACAGTGTCAGGACCTAGTGCGCATCTGCCGGTTGAGTTCGATGAGCCATCTGCTTTTGGAAGTGCAGCCACAGTAAAGTGCAGATGCGCTGCACTGGGTGACATCATTCGGACTTGCGTGGTTCGCGATTCAATGCGGCAGCGAGAAACTGAACACATCGCTCCCGGCTGCATATCGTCACATACTGCACGCCGTCCACGGCGTAAGTCATCGGCGAGGCGCGCATCATCTGGCCCGTATTGAAGTGCCACAACGCACGTCCAGTGCTCGGCATCGACTGCCTCGAAGGAATCGCTGTCATCGCCGAAGAACAACAGCCCTCCGGCCGTCGTCGAGCGTGCCGCCCCAGGATCTTCCAGTCCAACTTGAGGATAGCTCCACACTGCTTTTCCATCAGCCGGCGAAAGTGCCAGCAAAATCTTCTGAGACTTTTCTGTTCGAGGAACGTGGTGCCGGTGTTGTAAAAAGTATCGCCGGGCACAAATTTTCTCGGCTTGGCAAAAAAATATTGCATTCTCCAAAGCGAGAACATAGAAACAGTCCGGTGTCCGGATTGTAGGAAGGTGAGAACCAATTCGTGGCTCCGTCGATTCCTGGGCAGATGTTCGTACCTTCAGGCGTTGGGATTCGCCCGGTAAGAATGGGCCGCCCGGATGCATCCACGCCCTTGGCCCAAGTCAGCTTCTCGACAAATGGTGTCGCGTGAAGAAACTTGCCATTGGTGCGGTCGAGAACATAAAAATAGCCATTGCGGTTGGCTTGCACCAGAAGGTGCCTCGTGTTCCGTTTTCACTGTGTCATCGATCAGGACCGGAGTTTCCGTCGCATCATAGTCATATAAATCGTGCGGCGTGAATTGAAAGTACCATTTCAGTTCGCCAGTGTCGGCGTGAAGGGCAAGGACGCAAGCGGTATAAAGGTCGTCCCCGGGCCGCGAATCGCCTACAAAATCGGGTGCCGCGTTGCTGGTGGTCCAGTACAGAGTGTTGAGTTCGGGGTCATAGGTTCCGGGCATCCAGGTGGTGCCGCCGCCATGCAGATAGGAGTCGCCCGGCCAACTGGAGGAGCCCAACTCTCCCGGTCCCGGAATTGTCCAGCGCTGCCATTTTTTCTTTCCAGTTGCCGCATCGAACGCGGCCACAAACCCTCTCACGCCGGAGTCTCCACCGGAGGTCCCTACAATCACTGCGTCCTTCACCACCAGAGGGGCGCTGGTTGATCCGTAGTGTTTTGGTCTTGTCAGCGTATTCCACGTCCCATAACAAGCCGCCCGAGCGGGCATCGAGAGCGACAACAGATGCGCGTCATCGGTTTGGACAAAAACGGAATTCTGCCATACTCCAACCCCGCGATTCTTGTGCGCCGCGGCATCATCCAGCAGGCCGGAACTTACGGGGCGATGGTAGTGCCACAATTGGCGTCCGGTCCGCGCATCCAGGGCAAACACATCGTTGGCCGAGGTCACGTACATCACGCCCCTGACAACCACCGGTGTTGCTTCAAGGTTCTCGGAGTTGCCGGGATGGAAGACCCAGGCGGCCCGCAGTTGTTGAACATTGGCGGTATTGATTTCCCGCAAAGAACTATAGCGGCGTCCGGTGTAGTCTCCGTTGTAGGAGGTCCAATTCGCTCCGACGGGATTCGCCAGCAAATCTTCTGCGCGTACTGCGCCGTGGCGGCCAGCCGGATGTTCTTGTCCCATGCAGTGATCCGCTGAACAGCACAGAGAAGCGCGCACAATCTTGCACGTTGCCATCTTCATTTCAGCGAGTGTCCCCTGTCCTGATTGGAATTTCCTGAAGTGCGCCTCGATCCAATCCGCTCTGATCTTCCAGGTGTAAAGAGACTCGCGTTGGCTTTCCTGCGGCGCAGTTTCCATATTCAGCACCAACTGAGGTCGGCTGGATTCACTTCCGCGAGCGGCAGCGTTCCAATGCTTGAGCCGTGCTCGTTATAGAAGTGCGCCACCAGCTTGCCGGAAAAAAATACTCCAAAAGAACCTGACAGCTTCACTTTGCCATTTTCCAAGACTGACGGCATGAAGCGGATTGGTCATGATGCCTGCGTCCGTTACTCCATGAAATTCGGCTGTCTGCTCGCGTCGGGAACCAGTCCGTTTCCAGTTGGCACGCCTCTCCCGGACGCAAGCGGCACATCGGGCTATTGATTTCCGCTTCCATATAAAACGGAGATGCGCCATCCGCCCCATCGATCGCAGCGACACAGGCTCTCCCGTCGTTGTCGAATCTGAGATGAGAACCATTCGTCCAGAAAATAACGGAAGCCTTTCCCGGATACGGCTTGTGTTCTTCGTATTGAAAACGCTCGACCATGGCATAGCGAGCTGCTTCCATCGACGACAGCCAGCCAACCCTCGGTCGAATCCACCCAAAACTCGGCCGCCAGGTGGGAATAGTGCAGTGAAAACAAGCCGTCGTCTCGCATCGTTGCCGAAGGGTTTTCTGCGGGACCGGTGCGAACGTGATAGCGATTCAGGTATCTCACTGGATGGATTCGCCGGAGTGAATCCCCAAATCTGGCGATTGCTGTGCGACGGGATCTTTTGTGTCGCCGGTGTCGTACTGCGAAACCGACTGCATCGACCACTCGACCGTGTGGCCGCTCACGTTTTTCATGGACGCGCGAAAAGCTATATGAGGCGAGTCAGGGTCCAGGCGAATGGTGCGCGAAAACTGGATTCCGGTGTGGGGTCAGGCGGCCCGATGAGTTCCATCCCGCAACCCGGCCCATCCGAAAGTGTCGAAAGGTAAATTCTCCGTCATCCAGCAAGTCCGAATTGCCCCGCCAATGTTGTTCGTCGTCGTCTCCCTCGGGCAACAACCAAAACTTGTCCCCGCCGTAGTTAAACCACTTGTCCTCCGATGGCGGCATGTACTTTCCCGCGAGCTTTGGATTGACGAAGAGATAAGCATGTCCGTTGAAGCGCACCTGCATCAGACGTCCGCCATTTTGCGGAACGATGATGAGTTGCACCCATCGATTGGAAATCTGCTGCGCTTGCCACCCTTTGTAGTCAACACTTTCCACACGGCACTCCGCGTTTCCCGCGGATTTGGCTGGCGTTGCTGACTGAGCGACGACCGGTGACGTTTGGGCTCCGCCCAGCAAGACCGCCGCCATGAAAACTGCTTCAGCGATTTGTCGAGACAAGCCCATACTCCTCTGCGCCGCCTGGTCTTCTGACGGGCAAAGACTGCGCCGCCAGAACCCGGAATATACTCCGCAAACGCGCAGAATGAAAGAATTCAATATAAAACGAAAGAAAATGATTGGCGTCAAGAAATCTCTGTGTTAAACCCCTAAGAGCCTGATTTGTGCGGACAGGCAGCAAGACTTTCTAAGGAGAATCAGCATGGCTGGAAATGGTTCGAGTCGGCGTTCTTTCGTCAAATTGTTGGCTGCGGCGCCGCTGCTGAGTCAAATTGCAGCCCGCGATTTCTACGCACACGCCAGTACGGCGATGGGAATGGGTGCAAAGCAGAACGTCTATTCCCGGCTCGGGGTGAAGACAGTCATCAATTGCCGCGGCACTTGGACCTACCTCAGCGGCTCCCTGGAGTTTCCAGAAGTCCGGCAGGCCCAGTTGGAAGCCAGCGAATATTTCGTGAACATGCTCGACCTTCAGCGTGCTGTCGGCCGCCGCTTGTCGGAGTTGACCGGCGCGGAGTCGGGAATCGTGACCTCGGGTTCCGCGGGCGCCATGGCCGCCGCAACCGCTGCCTGCATGGCTGGCACGGATGACAAACTGATCTGGCAGCTTCCCGATACTGCCGGGATGAAACATGAAGTTGTCATGGCGGGAGGCCGCAGCGCTTTTGACAGCGCCATTCGACTTACCGGAGCGAAACTTGTTCTCGCGTACTCCCCGGAGGAAATCGCCAACGCCATCAACGAAAACACGGCCATGATCTACACCACCGACCTGGGCGAAAAACTCGAACAGCAATTGAAGATCGCCAAAGACCGCAAAGTTCCCATGCTGCTCGATGACGCTGCCGGGATCCCTCCAATCGACAATGCAAAACTCTACGCCAGGATGGGAATTGACATGTATTGCTTCTCCGGAGGCAAAGGGCTTCGCGGGCCGCAGTGCAGCGGTTTGCTCCTGGGCCGCAAGGACCTGATTGAAGCCGCTCTCCTGAACAGCAGCCCGCGCGAAGGCGCTATTTGCCGCCCCATGAAGGTCGGCAAAGAGGAGGTCATCGGCTGCCTGACGGCGCTCGAAACTTGGTTCAAAACAGACGAGAAGAAACTTTATGAAGAATGGAATGCACGCATCGACCGAATCCGCAAATTGGTCGAAACCGTGCCTGGAGTTACAACCAGCACGTTCGTTCCCGAGGACGGAAATCGCTATCCAACCTTAAGAGTGAAGTGGGACCAGCAAGCCTGGGGTTTTTCCATTTCCGATTGTGCGCGCGAACTTCGTGCCAGCGATCCCATCATCGAAGTGCTGGGCGCAGACAATCCCAGCCTGGTGACTGCGGTGCGCGAAGGCAACCCCAATCACAAGGAACGCAAGGGACCCGATCATATCGAGCTGGTTTCCATGACCATCAAACCCGGAGAGGAAATTGTTGTTGGGCGAAGATTGCGCGCTGTGCTCAGCGCGGCGCAAAAGAAAGCCGCGTAGGCAGAAACGAGAGGAAACCGTGCATCTGTCAACGATCACTCGCCACTTAGGTCTTTCTTTGCTGCTGGTTTCGCTCCTCACGGCGCAGGACCAGGTGCGTGCCGTGACTCCTGCCCACTCCGCCTCGAGCAGCAACCGCTTTCTCTCGCCGGGCGTAGATGCTGGCGATTATCTCTATATCTCGGGCCAGGGGCCCCGCCGCCCAGACGGTACGGTACCGTCTGCTCCAAACGCGCTATTCCGGCAAGCCCTCGACAACGTCAAGGCTGTTTTGGAGTCTGCGGGTTTGACTCTGGAGAACGTGGTGTATGTGCAGGTTTATCTGACGGACATCAGTTCATATTCGGAGATGAATCGAGTATTTGGTGAGTACTTCCCTAAGACTCCCCCAGCTCGAGCAGTCCTCGGAGTCTATGCTCTTACCGATCCGCCGGTGCAAATCAATGCAGTTGCGGTCCGCAACCTCGACGGACGAAAGGCCGTTTATCCTGCAAATTTTTCTAAAGACGAGTCCGCTTCGCCCGGCATGCTCACGCACGACCGTCTTTTCATTTCCAGCATGGCTGGGATTGATCCCGCAACCGGCAAAGTTCCCGATGATCCCGCCGCGCAGGTGGATCTCGCGCTCGACCGGATGCAGGCTGTCGTAAGGGCCGCCGGCCTGGAAATGAGCCACGTAGTTTTCGTCAACCCCTATCTGACCTCGGAAATTCCGTCGCGCGTGATGAACGAGCGATATGCGCGGCGTTTCGAATTCGGCAACACACCGGGGCGCGCCACAATTCAGGTCTCAAGCCTTCCTGGGGGCGCTCATATCGAGTACACAGGCGTGGCGGTTCGGGACCTTCAGCAGCGCAAAGCGGTGCGGCCGAAAAATATGCCTCCTAGTCCAACCGCCAGCCCGTGCGTCTTTGCGGGCGATACTTTATATTGCTCGGCCAAAAGCGGCTTCATCCCTGGGCCACACGGCGGAGTCTATGCCACCACCACCCAGCATCAGGTTCGGCAGACCATGCGCAATCTTCTTGATAATCTCGAAGAAGCTGGAATGGATTTCAGTCAGGTTGTGTCTACCAATGTTTATTTAGACAATCTCGCCGATGCATCGAGCTTCAACGAAGTTTATGGTCAATATTTCAGCATCATGCCTGCGAGCACCACGGTTCAGCAGATCGCTCCCGCAGAACGCAAAGCGGACAAGGATGATCACTATCCTGACCTGGAGCAAGTTTCGCTGATCGCGGTTCGCAAACCCACACATTGAGGAAAAGTTTTCAATGAATGGACAACTCATCAAGCGGCGTGCCGCATGCCTGGTTGCTACGCTTGTTTGCGTCCTGGTTGCGAGCCACGCTGCGAGCCACGCTCAGACGAATGTTCATCGAACGGAGAAACTGAAGCTGTCCACCCAGGCACTGACCGCCGGGCAGCGGACGTTTGAATCCAGTTGTGCACCGTGCCATGGATTGAATGGCAAGGGAGGCGAACGAGCGCCGGACATTGCGACGAGACCCGAAATCGGGAGGCTGTCGGACAGCGAAACTCTGAAAGTATTGCGAGACGGAATTCCTCAAAAAGGAATGCCTCCATTTGCCACGCTGGGTTCGGCAAAACTCTCCGAAGTACTAAATTATTTGCGATCACTGCAAGGCAAAGGTAGAGCGCCCGCAGTTACTGCAAGCACCGAAGAAGGCAAGAACATTTTCACCAGCAAAGCAGGCTGTTCGCAGTGCCACATGGTTCACGGTGCAGGTGGATTTCTCGGCCCTGATCTTTCCGACTACGGAGCCAGCCACTCCGCCGATGACATCCGCAGCGCTATCGTGAGTGCTGAGAAGAGACCGGGGTTTCGCAAAGGATTGGCCAAAGCAACAACCAAGGATGGGTTGCAAATTTCCGGGTTGGTGAGGAACGAAGACAATTTCTCTGTGCAATTACAGGCGCTGGATGGGACGTTCCACTTGTTGGAGAAATCCAGCCTCTCTGAACTTTCATTCGATTCCACGCCCGTAATGCCCAGCGATTATCGCTCGACGCTCAGTAGATCAGAGCTAGACCAACTCGTAGGCTACCTGTTGAGTGTTGGGGATGCAAAGCGATGAAAAAATAATTCGAGTTGGCCGTTTGCGGCTTGTCTTAGGAAGACCGCTGCAGTCAAAGCTAATTTCCCAATCCGCAGGCCTTCGCATACCGGCGCAGTATTGCTTGAATGTGACCATGGACCAAGTCTCTGGGTCGAGTCGAACGTGAGCCAGCACCAACTGCCTCGTATTCCAATGGAAGAAATTGGCTTATGAGCGGCGCTGGCAACGGCTGATTTCCGAGATTGGCCAGCAGGCGTCGGATTTCTTCCTGCACTTCTGCCTCATGCCAGTAGTAGCGGCAGCGATCGCTGTAACTGTAAGCGCGGGAGAAGCGCTGCTGGGCTTCGTCTCCGTGATAGTAGGAGCGCCAATGCGACGGGTTCCGCAGCATGGCGCTCTCAAGTGCCTGGCGCACCTCCGACAAGCGGATGGCCTTGTTCCCGCCGAAAAGTTCACGTTCTATTGCGCTGAGGGCAAAGACGGCCTCTCGAAAAGCAAACGTGAGCCAGGGACCGACTTTGAGGATGGCAAAGTGATCTTCCACCATCTCACTCAGAGCCTGCGTCGATTGATAATCGGTGGAGTGAGCTTCGTACACGATAGGCGAGTCTTTAGGAAGTGCGGCAGAAAGCGGGCGGGCTTTCTGGCGATCATAGGGAAACACCACGTCATCGCCAAACTCAACTCCAGGCTGCACCACCAACGCGATAACCCTCTCCCATGCGTCAAACAATTTGCGCTCCGCAAATGCGGATCGGAAAGTTTCCAACGTGTGCAGGACGTGATCGCTGTTCGTCACCGCAGGCGGGGTTCCCGATTCCGTCTCTCCTCCGGGCGGTGGAACCTCCGTGCCGATTACATAGACAGGTGGATCGGAGCCGGGAGGCAATTCCGTAAATGCTCTTTCGGCCGCCTCAGCCAGCACCGCGGCCCGTTCCGCGACGACTTCTGCGTCCAATTGAATCTTCGGATCGTCCGCGCAGCGCATGCTCGCGTCCAAATGAATCTTCTGATAGCCGGCCAACACACACGCACGCACCAGCTCGTAGGCTTTTTCCATGGCAATGGATGCGTCTTGGTCGCGCCAGGGAAATGGCCCCAAGTGGTCGCCTCCGAGCAGAACCTGGTCCGCGGCAAGGCCAGCTTGCTTCGCAGCCGATCGAATCGACTGGGCAAACTCCTGTGGCGCTTGCCCGGTATATCCACCCTCCTGATTGACCTGACTGGAGGTTGATTCCACAAGAAAGAGGGCATCCTCTGCCATTGCCTGTTGGAGGGCGGCTTCAATGACCCAAGGGTGGGCAGAGCAAACTGAGTACACGCCGCCTGAACTCGAACCGCGATTCTGTTCAAGAAGGCCGTCAGTTTTTTCCTGGAACTCAGATTTTGTCGTATGGCGAATTTCATCGCAGTCCTATTTGGCCGTCATATGATTACGTTTCCTTACATGTTATTTCATGACGTGTTCTGGACAAACGAAATTAAACGTTATAAAGTGAAATAGGAATCAAAACCCCCGAAACAAGCCCCGGACTCCAGGATGAGCGGAAACTTGTGCTGAACGAAGAACGCAGACGCGCCATTGTAGAGCTGGTACACCGCGAAGGCCGGGTCCTGGTGGCCGAGCTCTCCCGGCAATTTGAGACATCGCAGGTCACCATTCGTAAAGACCTGGAACTTCTGCACGAGCAGGGACTGTTGCATCGAAGCCACGGTGGCGCTCTTCCTGCCCGGGAAGGCGCGCTCGAAGATCCAACCCTTCGCGAGAAAGAGCAGCTCCATCGCAAGGAGAAGCTCCATATCGCTTCCGCTGCCGTGCGCTTCGTCAAAGAAGGGCAAGTGGTGGTTCTGGACTCGGGCACGACAACGACCGCCATCGCACGCGCGCTGCGCGGGTTTCGCAATCTGACCATTATTACCAACGCGGTCAATATTGCGGCTGAACTCTCGAACACCACCGTAGAGGTCATCCTTACCGGAGGTACGCTGCGCAAGAATTCTTTTTCACTGGTCGGCCCGATTGCGGAAGAAACATTGCATCACCTGAACGCCGACCTGCTGTTCCTGGGCGTAGATGGCTTTGATGTGCAGTACGGTCTGAGCACTCCTAACTTATTGGAGTCGAAAGTGAACCGCGTGATGCTTGAGGTTTCGCGGCAGAGGATTGCGGTGTGTGACTCCAGTAAGTTTGGCCGGCGCAGCCTTTCCTTAATTGGTCCTACCTCTTCGCTGCATGGCGTCATCACGGACCACGCGATTCCGAAGTCGGATCTCACCGCACTTAAGAAATCTGGTATTGAGGTCACGCTTGTCTAAAGCAAGAGACAATACGCACTCTCCAGGCGCTCACAGCCTGGATGAGATCCTGTCCCAGCCACAATGCTGGAGCGCGAGTCTGGAAGATCTGCAGAGGGAGAAGACACTACACTCGGTCGCTGAGCGTTTTGCCCGCGCGACGGAATGGTTGTTCATTGGCTGTGGTTCCAGCTATTACGTGGCCCTCTCCGCCGCCGCAACCATGACACGCTTGACCGGACTTCGCTCGCGTGCACTGCCGGCATCGGAGGTATTGCTCTATCCCGATGCTGTACCGGCTGGGGCAGGGAATTGTGTGCCGGTACTGATTTCCCGTTCCGGACTCACATCAGAAGTGATAGCGGCTGCCGAAATGCTGAAGGGCCGTGGGATCCCGACGCTGGCCATCACCTGCGCCCCCGGCCAGACGCTCGAAGAGTCTGCCAGTGAGACCATTCTGCTTGCGCGCGCCGATGAAAAAAGCACGGTGATGACGCGCTCGTTCAGTTCTATGCTGCTGACCCTGCAGGCGCTGGCCGCGGTCATTGCGGGGAATTCAGGATTCCTGAATTCTCTTTCCCTGATGGCGCAGGACGTGGCTCCGCTGTTGCCAACCCTGCCGGAGAAAGTGCGCGCATTTGTTTCCGATCATGATTTTGATGACTACGTATACCTGGGCCAGGGTCCGTTCTACGGGTTGGCTTGTGAAGGCGCGCTGAAAGTAACCGAGATGTCGGTGTCGTATGCGCAGTCGTTCCACACGTTGGAATTTCGCCACGGCCCCAAATCGATCGTGGGGCCAGAAACGCTGTTGGTCTTTCTGCTTTCTGAAAGTGGATACCAGGCAGAGTGCGAAGTTTTGCGCGAAATGAAATCGTTAGGCGCAACCACCCTGGTGGTCACCAACCGGGCGGATGACGCTGTGCGCGGGGCTTCTGATTTAGTCGTCGAGTTGCGACTTGACGTCCCTGAATACGCTCGGCTGGCACCATATCTTTTTGTCGGCCAACTTTTGGGGCTTCACACGGGCCTAAAGAAAGGTCTCGATCCCGATTCGCCTCGCAATCTAAGCCGCGTGGTCCTACTGGACGACGACAAACCTGAGCATGCCTCGATTTGATGTCACCCTCGCGGCGGAACTGAACCTCGATCTTATCCTCTAGCGTTTGCCGGAGGAGCTCCTGCCCGCGAACCTACTACATGATGCTGACCTCGGGCTCATTGTCCTCTAGCTCAGTGCCTTGCCGCTCCAGTGCTGCCGAATAAAGCTGCTCAGCGCAGCTCGATCGCGAAAAGCCTCCGTGCCGCCTTCTTTTGTTGTGGAATACGCTCCGGCCACGTTTGCAAATGCCAGGCAGTCCTCGAGCTTCGCTCCTGTCAAGAACTGGCGGACGAATCCGGCGTCGAAACTGTCTCCAGCACCGATATCGTCCACAGCCTTCACGCTCGGAGGCATGAGGCTGACCTGCTCCTGCCCCGAACGGCAAATTGCTGCGGAAGAGCCGCGTTTCACGACCACAATTTTGGCAAGTCCGGCTAGCAGGTTGATGGCCTGGGAAAGATCGTCGGTGCGGGCGATCTTCTTTGCCTCGCGATCATTGGGGAGAAAAATATCTACGTATTTGAGAACTTCCAGTAAATCTCGGTCCCATTTGTTCTCGGGGTCGTCGTTGGTGTCGAGAGAGGTTGACAGGCCTGCCCCCTTCGCTTCACGAAACAGATCCAAAATCCTTGGCCGCAGCGCACGATGCAAAAAGAAGGATGAAACGTGCAGATGCCGCGCGGAGCGCACGTATCCCAAGTCGATGTCCGAATACTGGAGTTCAAACATCGTGCCGGGATAGGTCAGGATGTAACGTTGGCGCAAATAAGGCAAAACGACAGTCAGCCCCGTAGCCGTCCGTCCGGTTGCCTGGCTTACACGGCCTACATCCACACCAGCAACTGACAGTCTCTCGAGGGCCATCTTCCCGAGAGCATCACCGCCAGTTTTCGAGATAAACCCGACCTTGTTTCCCAACATGGAAAGGTTATGAGCAAAAATTGCGGACGAACTACCCAGGGTAAGCGCGAGGCCGCTAGCCAGCAGCTCCCTGTCCAACACAAGCTCTTTCGGCAGACCATAGAGGATCAGGTCGAGATTGATTTCACCCACAACGCATACGTCCAAGGTCGCCATGGTTCTCCTCTGCTGGGTCAGGACCTGCTCAGTCGCAGTCGTAACGCATTATTACGCAGTATTACTTTTACTTTCACTTTGATAAGTGTCAAGTTACATTCTCGAAGAGGACTGATCCACTTCCCAAGCAGCTCTAGTTTCTCTGCGGTTCGAGCTCGAACTCCTCTCCGTTATCCCCCTTCAGGGGGATGCTGCGGCAGTCTGGTTTCGGGTTTTGACCATTTTGCTTCTTTCCACTGGACAAATGAAAGAAAACGATCTAAAAGGAAATAGTTCGACAGTTTTTGGTCATTCTAACGTTGCGTCGGGCCAGCTCAGCAGCTGACCGGATCGCTTCTATTGGTTTCGTAGAAAGCTCCGCAAGTCGACGATTCGCAGATGGGCGGCACGGAGTACCACTCTCTCTGAAATGCCGCGTTCGTCAGGCCATGCTCCGTGACGCGTTTGAAAAGACACATAGAGGAGAGCGAATGAAACGTCGTTCCTTTTTGAAGACGGTTGGCACGGCTGGCTTGGCGGTCGGTGTTACGCCCGCCTGGGGCATGCACTATGCGGCAGAGCGGCAGGATCCACATCCCAGTTCTTCAGATGCCAAGAAGGAACCCGAGCAAGCTTCGCCAGAAACGATACTGCTGAAGGATTACCGGCCTAAATCCCTTTACCAGATTCCTATCTCGGAAGTTTCCAGAGCGAAATTTCCAATTATTGATATGCATTCCCACGCGTACGCCAAGACACCGGAAGAAATTGCCGAATGGGTGAGAAATATGGACGAGGTTGGAATTGAGAAGACCATTATTCTCACGGGAGCGAGCGGGCAAAAGTTTGACGATATCTATCGGAAATATGCCGTCTACCCTGATCGTTTCGAGCTCTGGTGCGGTTTTGATTACACGGGGTATGACGAACCTGGATTCGGCCCGCAAGCCATACGGGCGCTGGAGACGTGCCATCAGGCAGGCGCACGCGGGGTTGGCGAACTTCATGACAAGGGGAAAGGACTCAGTTCGGACGCAGTGAATGCCCTTGGCATGCACCCGGACGATGCGCGCATGGACCCGGTGTTTGAGCGATGCGGCCAATTGGGCATGCCGGTGAATATTCACGTTGCCGATCCCATCTGGATGTACGAACCAATGGACAACAGGAACGACGGTCTGATGAATGCCTTCCACTGGCGGCTGGACAATCAGCCGGACATCGTGGGCCACTCCGGAATGATCGACATCCTGGAGCGCACGGTCAAAAAGCACTCCAGTACAACTTTTATTGCCTGCCACTTTGCCAATCTCGATTATGACCTGGAGCGCTTAGGAAAACTGCTCGCAAGGTACCCCAATCTGTATGCCGATATTTCCGCGCGGTATGCGGAAACAGCGCCCATTCCTCGCTTTGCAGCGAAGTTTTATGCCAAGAACGCGGACCGGTTAGTCTACGGTACTGACATGGGATTCGATAAGCCGATGTACCGGGTGACCTTCAGAGTTCTTGAAACATGGGACGAGCACTTTTACGAACACGAAATGTTCGGTTACCACTGGAGCCTGAATGGTTTCGGGCTTCCGGACGAAGTCCTGCGGAAGGTATATCACGCAAATGCGGAAAAGATCCTGAGTTCCCGAGGATCACGGGTTGGCGCATAAAGCGTTCGACGGTTGTGTAACACCCAGCAAAGTTGCTTTTCGTAGGAGGGTGCGCTTGAAAGTCCTTACTCTTTTTGCGTTCGTCGTGTGTGTTGGCTCTGCGTTTGGTCAGACCAACACTTCCTATTACGTGTCGACGGCGGGGAACGATTCAAACTCCGGAACTCAAGCCGCGCCTTGGCGCACGGTTCAACATGCTGCAGACACCGCGCGAGCGGGCAGCACCGTCAACGTGCGTGGTGGAATCTACGAAGAGCTTGTGAGCATTCACGCGTCCGGCAACGCGTCGGATGGATTCATTACGTTTCGAAGCTATCCGGGCGAAACGGCCATTCTTGACGCAGCGCATTTCACGCCTTCAGGAAGACAGGCAATACTCACGATTCACAATCAGAGTTACGTCAGAATCGAGGGCTTTGAAATTCGCAACTTCCGTACCGCCGTACATCGGCTCAGTCCATTGGGTATAAGCGTCATGGGATCCGGCTCCCACATAGAGCTGCTGAAGAACAACGTCCATCATATTGAGCAAACGTTTGACGGCCGCGATGCTCCGGGACATGGCGACAACGGATTTGGCATCGCCGTGTACGGTACCGACGCAAAAACGCCAATCACTGACCTGATCATTGACGGCAATGAGGTGCATCACCTCAAAACCGGATCGAGCGAGTCGCTGGTGGTGAACGGGAACGTCACGAACTTCCGCATCACACACAATGTTGTCCACGACAACAACAACATCGGAATCGATGTCATCGGTTTCGAGCGCACGGCGCCCGATCCCGCCGTCGACCAGGCGCGCGACGGAGTGGTAAGCGGCAATCTGGTTTACAACATCACATCGCGCGGCAATCCGGCCTATCAGAACGAGGAAAATTCCGATGGAATTTATGTGGATGGCGGCACCAGAATCCTGATCGAACAGAACGTCATGCACGACGTGGACTTCGGAATCGAACTAGCCAGCGAGCACAAGGACCGCGCCACCAGTTACATCATTGCGCGAAACAACCTTATCTATCACAGCCATACCGCAGGCGTTTCCATCGGAGGCTATGCGCCGGAGCGGGGACACACCGATCACTGCACGGTGGTCAACAACACACTCTACGACAACGATACGTCGGGAACCGGCTCCGGCGAGTTCCAGATGCAGTGGAACATGGCGGACAATATTTTTGCGAACAACATCGTCTACGCGGGACCACGCTGCCTTATCTCGGTACACAAATCGCAGGTCGACAAAAACCAGCCGGCCGTCACGATCGATCACAACCTTTATTACTGCGCCTCCGGTGCGCAGGCGAGCACCTGGATAGGGGCTTCCGCCACCGTGACTGGATTCGACAAATATGTCGAGTCCACGGGGAATGACCATCATTCCCGTTTCCTGGATCCGCATTTTGTTGACGCTGCTGCGCACAACTTTCATCTGCAGTCAGATTCTCCCGCGCTTGCTGCCGGCACGACGGACGGAGTGCCGGTGGGAGAACTGGACCTTGAAGGTTCACCGCGAGTCAAATCCGGGAAAATAGACATCGGCTGCTACCAAACACAATAGGAGAATTCATGCTGAACTCAGACGTGAATCGCCGCGAATTTATGAAAATCACCGCTGGAGCTGGCGCTGCTTTGGCCATGCCGACTCTGGGACAGGCTGCTGTCTCTTCCTCCAAAATGATCGGCATCCAGGTCGGAGCGATTTCGTTTGTGGATGAAGGCACCGAGAAAGTCCTCGACATCCTTCAGGAACGCGCCTGCGTGAATACGCTGTTTCTTGCGGTATTCACCTACGGCCGCGGCATTGCCGGAAGACAGATTCCCGGGCCAGCCGCTGCCCGATCACGGCAAGCAGGAATACGATCTCAATTTTCACGGCGGGAACTTCGCCACGCCTCATCCCCAGTACTACAAGAACACGGTCATCAAGGACACTCGCGCGCCCGACCACGGCAACCTCGACATCCTGGCTGAAGTGCTTCCCGCGGCCAAAAAGCGCGGCATGAAGGTCATCTGCTGGCTCGAGGACGTATTTCGCACCGACCTGCCGAACATCGAGAAAGTTCAGGAGCGGGACCTGTACGGGCGGAATGCCGAGACGCTATGCGTCAACAATCCCGACTACCGGAATTTCTTTACCGGCCTGGTCGAGGACTACGCCCGTTCCTACGACATCGACGGAATCATGTGGGGATCGGAACGGCAGGGCGCGCTTTCCGACAGCCTGGGCGCCACGCACGACACGCCGCCGATCGATCCGGGCGAACGTGACCTGCTTCTGCGAGTTTTGTCAGGGCAAAGCGAAAGAGCGCGGCATCAACGTCGATCGTGCCCGGCAGGGATTTCTGGAGCTGGAAAAATTCGTTCGCTCGGCGCGTAGCGGCAAGCGCCCCGTGGACGGCTACTACGTTCAATTCTGGCGGCTCCTGTTGCGCTATCCCGAACTGGCCGCATGGGAAATGCTCTTGACCGACAGCCTTCGCGAAACCTACGCCGCAATCTACAAAACGGTAAAGACAGCGAAGCCGGCAGTGCCGGTGGGCTGGCACATCTGGCACAACAATTCCTTCAATCCGATCTATCGCGCCGAACAGGACCTGCATGAGCTCTCGAATTATTCCGATTTCATAAAAGTCGTGATGTACAACAACTGCGGCGGCGAGCGCATGGCGCTCTACGCCGACAACATCGGCTCGACACTCTATGGGGATCTCTCAAAACAGGGCCTGCTCGATTTCAACTATGCGGTGATGGGATTCAAGGAAGGCAGCTACGATCAGATTCCTCACACCGGACTTTCGGCCGACTACGTCTACCGCGAGACGAAACGCGCGCTGGAGGGAGTTGCGGGCACGAACACCCTGATCTGGCCGGGCATTGATATCGACATCCCAACCGAGACCAATCACAGCAAGTCGCACGCCGCAAAGCGTGAAGGAAGCAGTCCTGGCGGCTTTCCGCGCCGGCGCGCCCGGCGTGATTCTATCCCGAAAGTATTCCGAGATGCGGCTCGCCAACCTCAGCGGCGCCGGAGATGCGATTCGCGAGTTGAAACTATCGAGTTGAGAACAGTTCACCAGAGCGATCGCTTCTGGCTTGAGGGCCAAACCGAAGAAACCCCTGATCTGCCTACTCTTTCGTGGGCTTACTTCCCCCCGTCGTACCAGAAAACTGCGCCCTTGGTAATTGTGGGAAGGGTATAGGATGTGCCGCTATCAGACTCGTGAACGCCGCTGACCTCCTGCACATCGCCAAGAAATGGAAGAAAGAACGCCTTCCCTTTGCCGGCCTTCGCGATGCGGACGCGTACTCCTGTTTGCGGCGTCTGCACGGCATTCACCTTGCCGCGCAATCCGGCAAAATTTGCGAAAAAAACGTGCGGGTTCCCTTCGACATTTGCAATCGAGGTCGCGACCATGGGTGACGCCGTCACCTCAACCTCGCTCGTATTCTTCAGGCTTTTCAAGAACTCCGCTTGCGAGTCAGGGTCCGCGCGCTCGAAGTCGCTTTCGATCGCGCTCATGTAGTCCTTTCCCGGATCCTTCGGGAACCGTGACACGTTAGGCGCCTCCCCTAGTTGGGTCGCATCGGTGCCGGTGATCACCAGGTTGTGCCGCTGCTCGACGAATTTTTGCAGCGAGGCTTTTTCCTGGTCATTCAGAATGCGGACATCGGGTAGAACCAGAGTCTCGCCCTTGAAATTCGCGAGAGTCCGGGGCGTGACCACCTGAAACTCCCAATGCTTCTGCATCAGCAGAATCAGAATCCCCTGGTAGGAACGGATAAACTCGTCAGCATAGATGTTTCGCGTCTCGGGAGAGAAATAAACACCCACCGGATGTATAGGAGCACGCGGCAAGTAAAAGGTCTTCTCGTGAGCTTGAATCCAGGAAAGGATTATCTTTCGGGTGGGCAGGTCATTCGACCCGCCCATGGAGTGCCCGGGTGCGTCCCAGAAATTCGTTCCCGCCATGATCTCTGACATGGCAAGGTTCTTCATCGGTTCAGGCGGGGCTATGTTCTTGTCGCCATCCCAGGAATAGTTCAGCATCCAGGAGGCTTTGCCCTGGGCAAATGCCCGGAAGGAATGCATCCCCACCTGATATTGAAACCAGCCCAGAGGGCTGCGCGCCGAGGCCATGTGCCCGCCCTTGCCCGCCGAGTACTCATGCGCAATCGCGTCCACCACCCCGTACAGGCTGTACACGTCGACTCCTACCCGAACCGCTGCTTCCTCAATGCCCGGATAAATCTCGGGGATTGTCTTGATCTCCGGGTTCACCGATTTTGCGTTCTGATCAATCTCATGCATAAAGTCGGTGAAAGTTCGAATTCTAAAATCCACCCACTTGCGGAAATTGGGGTCAGAGAAGTCGCCCAGCTTCAAATCCTTCTTTGCATCCAGCCCCGTCTCCTTCTTGAAGGCTGCTACCGTGTGGTCATCGAAGCTGGCCCAGGTGTCCTCCCATCCGTCAAAGTGCGTCATCCAATACGGAATGTCGACGTAGATCCCGTCGATTCCCGTGCCCGCGATTTGCCGCACACGCTGCATATAAATCTTGCGCCACTCGCTGGCATACGGGGTCACCCAAACGTCTTCATCGCCTTTTCGAATCCAAAACGCCGTGCCCCCGCCAAAGATTGCGGGCTCGCCCGTAATCTTCCTCTGCAGCCAGTCCGGATGCTCTTTCGCCAGCGTGTGCGGAGTCGCATCCGCATTCGCCGTTATGCATTCCGTGCCCGCGATGTATACGAAGGCGTAGTTGCCCGCCCGGTGCGCCTTTTCCGCCACGTCGTGGATCGCCTTGAGCTTCTCCTCCGGATTCACAAAACTTTCGTAGCGTCCCGGAATGTCGTTATCCACTTCAATCCCGAAAACGTTGCTGGCCTCGGCGTCGGCAACAATCTTGTCGGTGTTATTGGGCTGCAAACCGTACGCCCCGATACGCACGTAGTTTGTCCAGTTCTGCCCGGCTGGATAGGAAGCAGCAGCGCCCAGCATCACCAGAGAAGCTGAGAGTAGTACGAGGGACACGAGTACAGCCTGAATTGTTTTCATAAGGGTTTTTTTCGAAGCGGTTCTGTGAACTCCACGCTTGTTCTCAGCCAGCCGAAGGGGCGCGCGGGACTTTACCAACTACAAGCCCGGTGGGGCGAAAAGGGAAACCCTCAACGAATCGCTCAATGCCACGGCTGGCAGGCGCCTGGGCTTGCGATGCACATCAAGGCTATGCGCTCAGGCAAAGCACCTCCGGCACTGGATTTCCAGATCAGAGCCTTCACCTGTTCTCGGGGGGCCGCTCTCAATTATCCCTCGCAAGCGCTGGACATCTGCCCGGTCCACACCCGTCTTCAGAACTCGAACCTTACCGCAATCTGGCCGTTACGCGGGTGGTTCGCCGTATGGGTGACTCTGCCGAAATTGGTATCTCCCAAAAGCGAATCGGGTGTCCGGAAGCGAACCGAGTTGGTGAGATTGAAGAACTCGGCTCGCAGTTCCAGTTTCATCCCTTCCCGGACCGTAAAGTCCTTGAAGAACCCCATGTCAATATTCTTGACCCCTTCCCCTCGCGCATTGGCGGAAAACCGCGGAGCATTGCCCGGCACCTGGTCATCGGGAATACTGAAGCAATTGCCGTTATAGTAACTGGCGTTCGGATCTGTCGAGAACGCCAGGTCATGCAAGCTCATGCCCGTCAGCAGTTTTGAACAGGTGATATCCGGCCGCTGGGTTCCATCGGCAATGCTCGCATTGGCCAAACCGAATGGCACGGGCTGCCCCGATTGCAGCGTCAAAATGGAGTTGAGCGACCAGCCGCCCACAATCCCGTCCAGGATTCGGTTCATGCCTCCACCCATCCACCGACCGCGCCCAAACGGCAGATCATACACAGCCGCCAGCACAAAGCGCTGCGGCGTGTCGCTGGCCCCAATCGAATGTTCCGCCCTCAGGTTATTCATGTCCTGCGGATTCCCCAGCCCATCATCTGTGAAGCGGAAGATGAAGCTGTTGGCCCCATAGGACGAGTAGTCAGTCGCCTTCGACCATGTGTAGTTCCCTTCAAAGCTCAGACCGTGGCTTGGCCGTTTCTGGAACCGCACCAACATCCCGTTGTACCAGGAACTCGCCGCTATCAGGGGCAGCCCCTCAAAGTCCCCGTCGAATTGCGGAAAACGCCGCAACAGATTGCCTTCAGGAATCGTTGGGTTGTTGTAGATGGAATCAGGCTCGTTGAAAACCGCGTTCGGCCCGGTAAACATTCCCTGAAATGGATTGGGCACCAGACTGGACTGGCACGTCGAATCACACAGATTCCGCGCCGCTGTCGGCAGCGTATCGCGGTTTCGCGTCGCTCCTCCCCAGGGCAAGTGCGTGCTGCGATTCGCCGAATAGTCGGCAGAGATCACAATCCCTGCTGGGAACAAGTGTTGCAGCCCAAGGTTCCATTGATAAATCTCCGGGTTGCGATCCGACGGTGTCCCCAGATCGTTGCCGTTCCCCAATCCCCACTCGGCCAACGGGCCGTACTTGGTTCCTTGCGCCTGCGGCAGCGTGTTGGGAGGCAGCGTGGGAAACACGTTGTTGAGTGCCCAACCCGGGGCAAGGGTTACGCCACCGTCCAGCGAGATGTGGAAGCTGGCCGCCTTCTGGAACGCCGTTCCCGGATACTGGAAGTTGGTCGCGGATGATAGCCCGTAGAAAAGTCCTGCCCCACCGCGCAGGACCGTGTCTTTCGCGACCTGGTAAGCAAAGCCCAGCCGCGGTCCAAAATTGTTGTGGTCGCTGGGAACATGCCGCTTGCCCGAACTGGGGAACACCGTGGTTCCCAGCAACTGCGTCGGTCCCAACCCCAGACTGCTCAAGTCGACGGGATTCCCGTTGTTGTCGACGACCAGCCCGCTCGACGGCGAGGGCGGGGTCAGGTCCACTGTAACCCCGCTGTTGCCTGTGAAATTGCTGAATTGAAGGCGGTTGAAGCGTTCGGTGTAGGGCACGCTCCACTCGTAACGCAAGCCCAGGCTCAGCGTCAGCCTGGAGGTCACTTTCCAGTCATCCTGCGCGTAGAAGTCCGTCTGCTTGGATTTCTGCAGCACCGCCGGCTTAATGTTGATGTGGCCGTCGCTCGGCCATCCCAATTCCAACGCCGCCATCGCGTCTCCATCTTCGCTATTAGGATCGAAGAAGGCATTCTGCGACGTTGTGTTTCCGGCAAAATGAAACAGCCCCGTCGCGTCGTCGGGCTGAAAGAAGTTGTTAAAGAAAAGCCGCTGCTCTCCGCCGAACTTCAGCACGTGGTTTCCCTTCACCCAGTTCAGGGACGAGGAGTAGACGTACTGCGTATGCCCATTGATGGTGTTGATGCAACACTGGGGGTTCAGCGACGCATAATTGTCCGGGAAGATCTCAGTCATTTTTGTGATTTGGTTGGCCTCTGTCAGAATCGATTGAAACCCGAACTGCGCAGGATCCACGACCTGCGGCGTTTCGTTCTGATAGTAGCGGTCCAAGCCAAACCGGCTGGTCAGTAGCAAATGTGGACTCAGAGACCAGGTGTGCTCCAGAGCCACATTCCGCGTCGTCAAGTGCGTCTCCGACCCGTCAAAGAACAGACCAGGAGTCGTGTCATGAGAACTGTTCTGACTGTATCGGCCCATCAGATGGACATTGTTCGTGAGTTGGTGGTCCAGCTTGATATCAAATTGGGTCGAGGGCGTCGTTTCGGTGATCGGCGCATTGAAATTATTGCCCGAGTTGTCGATCGGACCCGTAGGCAAGGGAAAGGCATTCGCAGCGTTCAGCGCGTTCCAGACCGGGCTCATCATGCCCTGGGGAATTACATTCGTGCTGCCGGTGGTTGGATCAACCGGAAAAGGCTGCCGGTCGCCGTAAGTAGGACTTGCTGGATTCGAATCGACGTTGAAGGGGTTGAACAGTTGCACGGGCACGGTATTCCCGTTGACATCCTGGGTCATGGTCTGGGTGAAGTTGCCTTGCCGCTCCAGTGCAGTCGGAACCCTCGCACTGACCAGTTGCTTCCCGATGCTCCTGATTCTCTCCAGATCAACCAGGAAGAAGGTCTTACCCTTGAAGATGGGGCCGCCCAGTGAAAAGCCGTATTGATCTACGGTGCCCTCTCCCCGAGGTACACCATCCCGCACCGAGAAGAAGTCGTTGGCGTTCAACCCGGCCCGCTGCCCAAACCACCAGCCGCTCCCGTGAAAGTGGTTGGTCCCTGACTTCATCACAAGGTTCACCACCGTCCCACCATTGCTGCCATACTCCGCCGCGAAGCTGTTGTTCTGCACCTTGAATTCCTGGATCACCTCGGTCGACGGCATGTAGCTCTCACTGTTGGTTGCCCCCTCCCCCTGTTCCGGACCGGTCGCCAAGGTTGCCATCCAGCCGGATTTCCGCCGAACCATAACGCTGTCCGTTGGAGGAAAAGGCGGTTCCGAATGGATAGTTATCCGCATTGTTGAGCTGCGTAACCCCAGCCGACAGATACACCAGGTTGTTGGCGTCCCGGCCCTGCAGTGGCATCCGGCTGACAAACTCGTTCGTAACATCCGTGCCCAGCGATGAGCTTCCCGTATCGAGCAGCGGCGCGGTCTCGGTCACGGTGACCGTTTCCTTGGTCGAGGCCAAGCTCATTTCAAAATCCACCGTGGCCTGTTGGCTCACCGCCAGCACCAAGCCCGTCCGTACGACATCGCGGAAGCCAGCCGCCTCCACCTTGATGGAGTACCTCGCGGGCCGCAGTCCATTCACCACGTACTCTCCACTGGCGTTGGTGGTCGCAGTGGTCACAATACTGGTCGAGTCATTGGTCACCGTGACCTTGGCATTGTTCACCACGGCGTGGGCAGGGTCCGTGACCGTGCCGCGAACTTGCGCCGTGTAACTGCCCTGTCCCAGCGCAGCCTGATGAACGAGGAAAACCACGGTGAGGAAGAAACTCCAGCGACGAAAGCGGGAATCAAAGCGACGGATGGCCATCTTGGACCTCCAGAATTACGGGCAGTAAGCCGGACAGCACCAAAACGTAAGTAAAAGCAAGTATTCGTAATATATCTTAAAGCACTTGCTTGTCAACCTTTTCATCCGAAAAAGCGTTGAGGATTGGCCTTGTTGGTTCATGCCCCGCGTCTTGGGCACCCTTTTTGTCGATCGCTTGGCCTAGACCCTCGTTCGCGATCGCCTTCAGGAGCACTTGGTGCATCTTGGGGTGACCCTGATCGCCCGAAAGCGCCGACACGAACAGCCGCAATGCCGCTCCACGTTGGCGATATAAGTCCTTGATCTCGGCGGCATTTCGGCCTGTCCTACCAGCGACGTAGTCCGAATCCCTCGCTGCTGTAGATAGGAAGAGAGGGCTGTCCATGCACGGGTGCCACTAACTTGGCAGGGTGGGGAAGCTGGAGCTATGAGCTCTGACCCTCGTGGCAAAGTTTGCAGCCGGCGCCTAGCGCAGTGCGGTAGAAGTGCGCCGCGGACAATCCTGAAATGCCTCCGCCGACGATTACCAGGTCATATTCTTCATGAATGTCAATGTCGGGACCGGAAACTCCACATAGTTTCCCGCACGAATACGATCAAACTCCGCCACCGCGTCGGGATAATTTGCCGCGAAGCCCGGAGCGAAGCGGAGGATAGTGAGACGAATCGGAACCTTCATTCGCGCCCGATGGCGTCTGGGGGGCGGCGGCAAATGCTGCGCTCTCATTGAGCGCGGCGTAACCTGCGGTTACTCCCACGGCGACGCCGTTCAAGAAGTCACGACGCGTGATCGAGCGTCCCATCCCCAGCTTGCTGTACTCGTCTGAAGTGCTCATTCGTCTCTCCCGAAGTCCTGCGCTAGTTGAGCCCTTCCTGCCAGACGATCTTGCCGCCTACCATCGTCAGCAACACCTTGGTCTTGCCAATCGTATTCGCGGGAATCTTGTACAAGTCTTGTGAAATTACGATGATGTCGGCGAGCTTTCCGGGTTCGAGCGATCCCAGTTTGTTTTCCATGAATTCGGTGTAGGCGTTGTTTCGCGTATATCCCGCGAGCGCTTGATCGAGAGTCAAATCCTGCTCTGGGAAGAAAGGCTTCTCGTTGTCGGAAGCCTGGCGGGTAAGCGCAGTCTGGATGATGGGGAACGGATCCAGCGATTCGACCGGCCAGTCGCTGCCCAGGCTGATAGTCGCGCCGCCGGAAGCGATACTCTGCCATGGCATAGATTCCTTGAGGCGATCGGGGCCCAACGATTTGCCCTGGCCTTCCTTCAGGCTCGGACAACACCACGGCTGAAATGCGGCAATGATGCCCAGCTTTCCGAACCGGGGCCAGTCGGAGGGAGCCACGGCTTCCATGTGCTCGATGCGCCAGCGGCGGTCGCGCGGTCCATTTTGTTTCTGCACCGCTTCGTAGGCGTCCAGGGTCATCCGCACCGCGCCATCGCCGATGGCATGGGTCATCACCTGAAAACCCCGGCGGTCCAGCTCCAGAACAAACTTCTGGAATTCTTCCGCCGTCGTACAAAGTAGAGCCTTTTTTCCCAGGCGTATCGGTGTACGGCTCCAGCATTCCGGCGGAGTGCGTCTCGATTACGCCGTCGGCAAAAAATTTGATGACCCCTGCCCGGATCCAGTCGTCGTGATACAGCTCTCGCGCCTTTTCGAAATCGGCCAGTTCTTCGGGTGAGAGGGTGTGGCGTATGCCGACGTCGTCGGCGAACGCCGTCGTGGTTCGAACGGTGAGTTCCCCGCGTCCTCGCATGGTGTCGTAGAGTTTCATTTCTGCCAGGTCGCCGGTGGCATTTATGATCGAAGTGATGCCATGCTGGATGGCGAAATCCATGCCCAGCTTGAAGCGGCGCAATTTCTCGTCGTCATTTACCGGCATCACACGCAACACCAGAGATTTCGCACCCTCTTCCAGGATTCCGGTGGCTTCTCCCGCTTCTCGCACAATGGTGCCTCGGGCCGTTCCGCTGGGATTCGGAGTGTCGCGCTTGATCCCGGCTGCCGCCAGGGCCTTTGAATTTACCCAGAGGTTGTGACCGTCTCCGGAAAGCAGGGAGACCGGACGATCCGGGAAAGCTTCGTCGAGAAGTGCTCTTGCCTGACGGCCGGGCGGAGTCACAAATCCATAACTGCCCCAAACCCATTGTTCGTCGGGATGCGCCATCGCATATTCATGGGCGAGCTTCTTCATGCCCTCCGGCGTCCTGGCCTCGCGGAGTTGCAGCCCGGCCAGACCGTAGCTTGCCCACAGGAAGTGCGTGTGGTTGTCGATGATGCCGGGCATGGCCATGCGGCCATGCAAATCGATCACACGCGTTCCCGTGCTCTGATATTTGGCTACATCGGTGTTAGCGCCCAGGGCGAGAATCTTGCCCTCACGAACGGCGACGGCTTCGGTCCAGGGTGCTGCCGGGTTGGAGGTAAAGATGTGACCGTTCGTAAGGATGGTTTCGGCCGGTGGAACAGAGGTTTCAGACCGGCATCCAACCAGACTCATCATACCCAGGCTTAGCAAACCCAGGGCAAGACTCGCCACCACGCTCCATCCCGACAAGCTCGTGAAGCGCATGCTTGATCTCCCTTCATTCAGGAAAGCCAGAGTCTTCGCATTCACGGCCACCAGCAGAAACCGAAACTGGGAGCGTCTCATGGAAATTCAGCGCGGCCGGGGTAGCGCGCACCGGCCGAGACAAGGATGATGGTGATTTTGCGAGGAGACCCGTTTCACGAGTTCCGATGCGCCATTTATTCTTGACACACCGCGAGAACATACAATACGCCTCGCAGTTCATGCAAGGTTTTAAGTTTGTAGCAATCTTAAAGTCGCTCCGGCCTCCGAAAAGACGGCAGTGAGTTTCCGATCTAGATCGGATTGATACCGATCTCCACCCCGAACGGGATCATGCTCTCGGTGTGATCGCCGTCAGTTCTGGAATTTTTTGGCCACGAAGTCCGGGAGCGTTTCTTCCAGCTTTCCTGCCAGCCAATCCTGTAGCTCAGACGTGCTTGCTTGCGAGAGAGATATGAAGTGCACTCCAATGTGGCCTGTTTTCCACCAGCATACCGTCGATTCCACTGATAGTGGAGCCTTGTGACCCGGTAAAGTGAACTGAACCTGTACCTTCTCGCCGGGTTTGAGTGGAACGATCGTGCTGAGGGCCATGCCACCCTCACTGATGTTCACGCTGTCGCAGCGAACATCCGACACGGCTGGTCGTAGGATGACAACGGGAATAGAAATGGGATACCGGAAATAGCGTCTTCGTTCTCTGAGGATCAATCCATATGCAGCCTTGAGTGCGCCACGAACTGACAACGGTGAAAGAGGTCTTTCGATGACAAAACCCACTTTCCTCCTAGAGGTTGCGGTGGATGCTGCTTCGCCGCCACTGATGGCAAGTGTCACCGCTGTTCGATTTGACGCAGAAAGGAACAACTCGTCCAAAACCATTCCAGACTCTTGTCCTAGTTGGAAATCAACGATGACGGCATCAAACTTTCGGCGGCTCAATAGTCTAATGGCCGCTGGCCCGTCCCGGCAGACCTCGAACGAAATAGACAACTGTCGTAAAGGGACTTTGAATTCCTGAATTGTCCCCGCATCATCAGATACCAGAAGTGCACATGCGATTGCCATAGTGAAGTACCGCTACTCTTAAACATTTCCTCTCACTGTCGGTTCATTTGACATCCCTCAACGATAGCTCCCGCGTTGTTTGGTAGTCCCGACGAAGAGGCGATTGTCCATTACGTTCGGCATAGGCTTAGTGCCCGGATCGGGAAAGGAGCCTCACGGCGGATTGGGGCTTAGAGTCGGGAGTGTCATCACATCTCTGAGGAACCGTCGAGGGTCTGCTGCTACATCATCCTTGAATGGAGTAAGGGATAAAAGGCTGAATGAACGTCGGCTGAAGGTTCAAATGGCTTCGCCATCCGGCTCGCCCGAGCAGCGGGCGAAGCCATCTGCGGGTAAGACAGGAGAAAGCAAGGTGGGACACTAGACACAACTTCCCATTTCCGTACCGTTCCTGAAGCTGGGAAAGACTTGCCGGCAATTGACGTCTCTAATCTTCTACTAATCTCCTTCTTAACTCCCCGGCATGAAATCGCAACATGGCCGAGACCAAGTGGGAGGATGAGGATGAGCGTGAACAGCTGCTGACGGAACAGCTGCCGCAGGTGCGCTATATCGCGCGCCGCATTCACGAGCGCCTGCCTCGCCATGTGCTGCTCGAAGACCTGGTGCATGCCGGCGTAGTCGGCCTGATCGATGCCTTGCACAAGTTTGACCGCAGCAAACACGTGCAGTTCGGCTCCTATGCCAAGTTCCGCATTCGGGGCGCGATTTTGGATAGCTTGCGTGAAATGGATTGGAGCCCGCGCGACTTACGGCGCAAAGCGAGGCGCCTGGAGGAAGTCCATAGTCAGCTGCGCTCGTCGCTCGGACGAAATCCCAGCGAGCCCGAGCTGGCGACGGAGCTGGGCATGGATTTGCGCGGCCTCCAACTATTGTTGGGAGAAATTGCCGGCCTGGAAGTGGGCAGCTTGCGCGTGGAATCCCCGCGCGACGGCCGGGAAGAAAACTTGTGCGAGTATCTGCAAGACGATTCAGAAGAGACTCCGCTGTTTCTCTGCCTGCGGTCCGAGATGAAGCATCTACTGGCTCGTGCCATCGCGGAGTTGCCAGAAAAAGAGCGTCAGGTCCTGGCACTTTACTACTACGAAGAGCTCACGATGAAAGAAATCGGGGTCATCCTGGGTGTGGGCGAGTCGCGGGTTTCGCAGATCCACTCCATGGCGGTGATCCGGGTACGCGCCCGGCTGTCGGAGTTGAGCGGCGAACCCCGTGGTCCCAAGATCGCGACCGGGGCGGCGGGCGGAGCCTGATAGATCGTATGCGTCCAAACCTCCTACGGAGAGACTCGGGCGCGGTTTCGCAGCGTGTTAGGGGCATGGGCCCAAGCGTCTACAGGGCGAGAAGGAGCTGTTGGATCTTAATAAGAGACTCCTAATTCGCCAGGATACTTTAATTGCAGAGCAATTTAGGAGGAGGAGGAAACCTATCAATGAGAATCGGAGCAAACGCAAGCGTCACTGCGGCCGAGAATGCAGCCAACAAGACGAAACCCGAGGACACCGCGAGCACGCCGCGCCGTCGGAGGACGAAGAACCAGGCTCAATCGACTCGGTGCATGCCCGCGCCGGGGTGTTAGCCGCGCAAATTCAACAACTTCCAGAGATCCGGCAGGACAGAGTGACGGCGATCGCGAACGCTATCCGAAATGGAACTTATCAGATTTCACCCGAGCAGACTGCGGAAGCAATTCTCTCGGAGCGGCAGGCGGATGGCGTCGCCGCCTAGCAAGCCTGGAGGAGACACCAGGTGATCGCATGCTCCCGCAGATCTTGGAGCTGAAAGCTGAGGCTTGCAAGCATCCTGTTCGCGCTCCGCCGAGAGTGAAGAGGCAAGACTAGGCCTCTTTACCGCGGCCTTCCCATGTCCCAGGCAAAACTTCGGTAACTTTCGTACAAATTTTGCCGGTCTAGAATCGTCTCTGTGGCGAGAGAGCGACTGGTGGCATGACGCAGGAAGAGATCCCTACAGCGAACCCGAGCCGGCCGCCGGCGGCCCCGATCCAGAGATGGCAGATCGAGGGTCGCGAGTGGTGGTTATGGGGCCTGGCTGTCGTCGTAACTCTGGTATTGACCTTCGGAATTGTCTCGCTCACTTACTTCCAGTTACATCCGCAGAGCGAGGGCACCTACTGGACCGATCTCAAGGAATGGGTCCGTGGACTCGCGTTTGTCGTCCTGCTATTTGATATCTACACCCTTTATCAACACCTGCAGTTGCAGCGCATGCGGCGCCAACTGGCCGAGCGCGATCAGCTCTTTCAACTGATTACCGAAAATGCCGCCGACATGATTGCCGTCGTAGACGGCACCGGACAGCGCATTTACAACAGCCCGGCCTACCAGCATGTGCTTGGCTATTCGATGGAAGAATTGCAGACGACTTCGTCCATTGAGCAAGTGCATCCGGACGACCGTCAGCGGGTGCTCGAGGCGGCGCACAAAGCGCGTTCCACGGGTGAAGGGCAGAGACTGGAATACCGGATTCGCCACAAGGACGGTTCCTGGCGCATCCTGGAATCAACCGCCAGCGCGGTGCAAAACGCCAAAGGGAAAATCGAAAAGCTGGTGATCGTGAACCGCGACATCAGCGAGCGCAAGCGCGCGGAGGAAATGCTGGCGCACAGCGCCTTCCACGACGGTCTGACCAATCTTCCCAACCGCGCACTATTCGTCGACCGCTTGCAGCGCGCACTCGTACTCTCCAAACGGCATACCGATTACAAGTTCGCCGTGCTCTTTATCGATATCGACGAGTTCAAGGTCTTTAACGACAGCCTGGGGCACAAAGTCGGAGACGAGGTTCTGGTTCAAATCGGTAAGAGACTGACCGCTTCGCTGCGCGACGTAGACACGATCTCACGTCCGCAGGTGGGTCAAGCTTCAAGAGATGACACCCTGGCCCGGCTGGGTGGCGATGAGTACACCATACTTCTCGAAGATATCCGCAACCCCAGCGACGCCATACGGGTGGCGGAGCGCTTACAGAGCAGGCTGGCCGTACCCTTCACGGTGCAGGGATACGAGATTGTGGTGAACGCAAGCGTCGGCATTGCTCTGAGCACACCGGCTTGTACCCATGCGGAAGATCTGCTGCGAGATGCCAACATCGCCATGTACCGCGCCAAGCGCGGCGGGAAGGCGCGCTGCGAAGTCTTCGATACTGCGATGCACGAGGGCGCGGTCCGGCGTCTGGAACTGGAGACCAACTGCGCAAAGCCTTGGAGGTGGGTGAATTCAGGACCCACTACCAGCCGATCATTTCGTTGAAGACCGGCAGAATCACCGGTTTTGAAGCGCTGACTCGCTGGCAGCACGGGGAGCGCCTGCTCTCGCCCGCGGATTTTATTACGGTCGCGGAAGAGACTGGGCTGATTATTCCCATGAATCGCCTGCTGCTGCGCGAGGCTTGCGAGCAGTTGCGATCGTGGCAAACCCGATTTCCCGCTGACCCACCGCTGAGTATGAGCGTGAATATTACGTCGAAAGAGTTTGCCAATCCCAACCTGGCGAAGGGAATTGCAGAGACACTGCAGCAAACCGGACTCGATCCCAAGTGTTTACAGTTGGAAATTACCGAGACCATCGCCATGAGAGATCCGGAGAAGGCAGCTTCCGTGCTGGCTGAGCTCAAGGCGTTGGGAGGGCGCTTGAGCGTGGATGATTTCGGAACGGGATATTCATCGCTCAGCCGCCTGCAACAGTTTCCGGTGGATTCGCTGAAGATCGATCGCGCGTTCATCTCTCAGATGGACAGCGACGCGGAGAGTCACAAGATTGTTCAGGTCATCATAATGCTGGCCCAGACCCTCGGCCTGGTGACCGTCGCGGAAGGCACCGAAACGGAAGAGCAAGTCAATCAACTGAAGGCGCTGGATTGCAATTTTGCCCAGGGCTACTACTTCTCGAAACCCGCCGATCATCAAGCGATTTCCGACCTGCTCTTGAAAGTGAACCAGCCTGCGCCACTCAAGGCGCAGACGGCGTCGGCCGGCGCCTAAGTCTTCGCGTGAGCGATGACAATTTCTTACCAGGATGCAAGCGCAGCGCGCTTCCACGTATTCTTCGCCACGCAGACATAGATGAAACTGGAGTCCCAGGTTTCCGTGCCTGCGTCGCAGGGATCAGACGCGTGGGCGGGCGGGAGCGATGGAATTGAGATGGGAACGGTAAACATCTTGAGGTTCGATGTCAGCCGCTCCAGCCACTTCTTTCCGTCTCCCGCATTTCCGATGTAGTTCGAGATGGATTTCGGCGCACCCAAGCTGATCCCGATATTCGCGGGGTTTCCGTCGCCCTGGTCATAGCCGATGAATGAGTCGTTGGCATCATTGGTGGGCCGGTTATTGGCTGTGGCGATGGTCTTCTGAAAGTCGGAATCTGAAAGCGTGATGATGTGCCCGGGGCCGCTTCCCAGCGTAGAAAAATTCATCCGGCCTTTGAGGTTGGTTCGCAACCCGCCATCGCCGTTGGGTTTTACCGCCAGCACGAGCGCTCCCTGCTCATAGAACGCAGACGGAGCCATCGAGGAATAGCAGCTCAACCACAATGGGGTCCATCCCGAAACCGAGTCACAATCTGGCGAAACCAAGGCCGGCGCGGTGGAGCCTTGCACCGCCACCACGTTCGAGGGCGCGCCATCCATCACTGCTCTTGCTCCCGCCAGAACGCTGTTGGAATCCGCGCCGGCGCCTAATACCAGGTTCCCCGGCCAGAAGTCCAACAGGGGGAAATATGCCGGCACCGCCACATTGTAGGATTGGAGCGCGGCCTGGGTATCAGTGAAAGTGCATACACTGTTTGCGCAAGCGGAAGCGCGGGAAACGCCAGTCTCGACGGCATAATTCCCGCTCCCGTAAGGCGCCTGCTCGCGCGAGCCCGCAACCGGAGTTACCCGCAACAGATCGAAGCTGGCGGCACCGGCAATGTCGGCCGTCGTGATGACAATGCTGTCTTTCCCGTTGGTCAATGCTTTGCCAGCATAAAGCGGGTTCGACGCTCCGAATTTGGCGTGGTGCGCGACAATGTAGTAGCGATAGTCCGTGTTTCCGCTGTTGGAAAACTGGGGGATGGTACCCGTCGGCGCCTCTCCGCCTTGAATCTTGACTCGGCTGCCCTGGGCGATGACCCCGGCCTGTCCAATGCGGCCCATCGGATTGGGACAAGAGCCAACCTCTTCGTACACATTGGCCAGCTCGAATCCCCCGTAGCCGCCGCGGCGCACTCCGGCCCGCACGCCATATTGCGCATACCCCTGGATGACGCTGTCGGAAATTCGCAGCGTGTTTCCCGCCTGCCAGTCAATGCCGTTGCCGGCGCACTGCAAAGAAATGTTCAGGTTTTTCAGCCAACCTACACCGGGAAACTTGCGGAACGAACCGGGCGCGTAGATCACCGGGTTGCACACGCTGGCGTCACAGCGCAGGCCGCCGTCGCCCAGAGCGGTGTCCAGTCCATCGAGCAGGAAGGATTCGTCATCATCCACTTGCACGTAGCTGCCAAAGCTTCCGCCGGAGAAGGGAAGCCGGGTGGACACATTGAACACACGCGTCTTCTGCGCGTTGACCTGAATGAACGGTTGTTGCCCCTTGGCGACCGTCGGGCGCCCGCGAGGGTTGATCAGCGTGATGTCCTGATAGGCGTTGGCGTTCGAGGGATCGCCGACAAAGATGCAGGTGTCATCCATCCAGCATTCCAGGATCGATCCGGAAAAATCAACGGTCAGGTTGGAAGCGCGAATCGAAACGCGCGCGAACGCCTTCAATTCCCGGGGCGGCACTACCACTGTGCCGGATTGTGATACGCCCGTCGGATTCGTGGGAGTGTAACGCGCCGCGATCAGCGCCTCTTGTAGTCCGCTGGAGGCGCTCGAAAGAGTTTCGCCCCCGGCATGGGCATGTTTGCTCACAAACTGCAAGGTTCCTGGGCGCCCGTCACCGGTGCAGGTTCCGCCCGTGACTTCGGCGGGCTCCGAACCGTTAATCAGGATCCAATACTCGGGCTCGCTTCCCTTTACCCCGGCAGGGCAAGCCGTGAGGTTAACGGTCTTGTTGCCCGGCTGTCCCAGTGCCTCCGCTGGGGTCATCGACCAGTCGTACTCCGTCGCATATTTGGGGGGTTGTCCGACGACGTTTTGAGCGACGGCAAGCTGAATTCCCGCTACGGAGGTACTCAGTAGAAGAATACCGAAAGACCTGAAGGACTTGCGCATTGCGATCACCATCTACCAGGACATTATCCATTCGGCGCTGTGGGAATCCAGTGCACCTCGGGGCGGGAGGCCTATTTACCCCCTTGCACTCCCTGCGGCCGGCCATTTTCTGCTTGCACTGCCAGCGGGCATCTCTGCTTGTATAATCGCGTGCTTCAGTAAATCCGGGTATAGGGTTTGGGAGCACGGGAATAACCGATGAGTAGAGCGTCGCGAGCAGTGGCATCTCCCCATGTCGTAAGTATCGGCGACTTTCGGCCTCTGGCCAGGCTTCGACTGCCCCGGCCGGTTTTTGACTATCTCGATGGCGGGGCCGACGGGGAAGTCACACTGCGGGAAAATTGCCGCGTGTTTGATGACGTCACGTTCCGGCCGCGTTACGCGGTTCCGGTATCCGCTTGCGATTTGCGAACGCGGGTTTTGGGCTTCGACGTTTCATTTCCTGCCTTGCTGGCCCCGGTCGGCTACAGCCGGCTGATGCATCCAGATGGGGAGGCGGGGGCGGCGCGAGCTGCAGGAAAAGCGGGCACGGGATACATTCTCTCGACTATCTCCGGACATCGCGTGGAAGACGTCAAGGCGGCTTCCACCGGGCCGGTCTGCTACCAGCTCTACCTGATGGGAGGCCGTCAGGCTTCGGAAGCCGTGATCGAACGAGCGCGGGTGGCCGGATGCGCCGCGCTGGTGGTCACCGTGGACACGCCGGTGGCCGGGTTGCGCGAGCGCGATTTCCGCAATGGCATGAAAGAACTGATGGGCGGCAGCTTGCTGTCCAAAATTCCGTTCCTGCCTCAAATATTGTCACGCCCGGAATGGCTTGTCGGTTACCTGCTCGACGGCGGTCTCTCCAAGCTGCCGAATGTCGTCGTCCCGGGGAAGGGGCCGATGGAACTGATCGACGTGGCCGCTGCTCTGGCCAGCTCGGCAGTGACGTGGGAGGACTTGAGCTGGATTCGAAAGCAGTGGCCGGGGCTGATCGTGATCAAGGGCCTGCTTACCGGCGACGATGCCCGCCGCGCGGTGGACGCGGGCGCTGCCGCAGTCGTTGTTTCAAATCATGGCGGACGACAACTCGACGGTGTTTCCCCTTCGTTGCGGGCTCTGCCCGAGGTCGTGGCGGCGGTCAACGGTCAAGTCGAAGTGTTGATGGATGGCGGCGTTCGTCGTGGCACCGATATTGTGAAAGCCATTTGCCTGGGTGCGAAGGCCGTGCTTTGTGGCCGCGCGTATGCCTACGGCTTGGCCGCGGCCGGCGAAGCTGGCGTGACCCGAGCGCTTGAAATCTTGCGGGCCGATGTGGAGCGCACACTCAAACTGCTGGGCTGCACATCAATCGGAGCCCTGGACCGCTCGTACGTAGAGGTGCCCGCGAACTGGCGGTGATGAGCCGTTTTCTTTGGGTCTTCATGTCCTTAGTGGCTAAAGGGTTTCGGGGTTATACAAAAGCTTCAACCACAAAGGACACGGAGGTACACGAAGGAAATCATTCGTTGTCGAGTTCCTGAAAGAGGGTGGATCGTGCACTGGACCCAGGTCTATGATCCTTTTGGCCGCTGGTGGCTCTCCACGCTGGTCGCTACTCTTCCCATCTTAGTGTTGTTCGGACTGCTGGTTGGGCTCAAGGTCAAGCCGCACTGGTGCGCCGTTTCGGGGGCGATGACGGCGGCCATTGTCGCCGTCCTATTCTTCAAGATGCCATTGCTCCTGGCGGCGACCAGTTTCGGTTACGGGGTTGCCTTTGGGTTGCTCAAGATTGCATGGATCGTGCTGGCGGCAGTTTTTCTCTACGACATTTCGGTCGAAACCGGCCAGTTCGAAATCATGAAGGAGTCGGTCGCAGGAATTACACCGGATCGCCGCCTGCAAGTGTTGCTGGTGGCGTTCTGCTTTGGCGCATTTATCGAAGGCGCGGCCGGATTCGGCGCGCCGGTCGCCATTGCGGGCGCGTTGATGATCGGGCTGGGCTTTCGGCCGTTTCATGCGGCTGCGCTAAATTTGATTGCCAACACGGCACCGGTGGCCTGGGGCGGCATCGGAATTCCCATTCACACCCTGGCGGCGGTTTGCGGTCTGCCGGAATCGGATCTGAGCGCGACCATCGGGCGCATCCTGCCTATCACGGCGGTGATTGTGCCGTTCTGGCTGGTCCGCACCATGGTCAGCTGGCGCGAAACCTTTGAAGT
The DNA here is from genome assembly GCA_963698825.1 of Terriglobia bacterium. GTDB lineage: Bacteria > Acidobacteriota > Terriglobia > Terriglobales > Acidobacteriaceae > JAIQFF01. The sequence continues at coordinate 127,945 of CAVOSG010000006.1, forward strand.
GTTTCCGGCAATTCTGGTGGTCGGAGTTTCTTTCGCCCTGACGCAGTTCTTCTGGTCGAACTACGTGGACAGCAGCCTGGTGGACATCATGGGTGGAGTGGTTTCGATTGTCGCCACCGTGGCTTTTCTAAAATTTTGGAAGCCAAAACAAGTCTGGCGTTTTGATTACGACGATGGGAAAAATTCGATGGCGTCGCCAGCGGAGGAAGTCGCTGACTCCTTCGGAGGCGAGTGGGCCGCGAAAGACTTCGACAAGAATCTGAAAGCCCGGTCTTATCCGGTGGGCCAGGTCCTCAAAGCCTGGATGCCGTTTGGAATTTTGTCGGTGGTCGTCCTGGTATGGGGCCTGCCGCCGATCAAGTTAGCGCTGAACCGAGCCACCACTCCGGCTTTCAAGGTTGTGCTGTCGGACGGCACGGTGCGGCCGGGGCCGCCGGGTTGGGACGTGCCCTACCTGCACAACGCGGTCTATCGCGCCGCCCCCGTGGTGGCGAAGCCGACTCCCGAAGCGGCGCGCTATGACTTTAACTGGCTCTCCGCGACCGGGACGGGTTGTTTCCTTGCAGGCATTCTTTCTGGACTGCTGCTGGGTTTGTCGCCGCTGAAGATAGGGAAGGTTTTCTGGCACACGCTGGTGCGCATGCGCCTGGCTGTGATTGCGATCTCTTTCATGTTGGGGCTGGGCTACGTGACCCGGTACTCCGGCCTGGATGCCGTGCTGGGCCTGGCCTTTACACGCACCGGCTGGGCGTACCCGTTTTTCGGCACGTTCCTAGGCTGGCTCGGCGTGGCGCTGACCGGAAGCGATACCTCATCGAACGCATTGTTTGGAAGTTTGCAGCGCATCACTTCGCAGCAACTCGGAATCGATCCCGTGCTGATGTGCGCGGCCAACAGCGCGGGCGGCGTCATGGGCAAGATGGTAGACGCGCAGTCCATCACCATCGCGACCGCAGCCACCAACCAGGTGGGAAATGAAGGCATGATTTTCCGTTTCGTGGCCTGGCATTCGGTGGCCCTGGGCGCAATCGTCGGCATCATCGTGATGCTGTACGCGTATGTCTTCCCTGACGTCGTCCCGCATGGATTGACGTTCGTGAAGTAGCACAGAAGCACGTGGTCTGTGGTCGCGCCTATCCGAGCCTGTTGATATTTCCTGATAACCTAAATAGAGAAGAGATTGAGAGGGAGACCGCCAGCCGTTGCCGCCTATCATCAACGTACAGGGAATTTCTAAAGCCTTTGGAGCCAATCCGCTCTTTCAGAACGTGTCTTTTACCGTCATCGGAGGGCGACCGGATCGGGCTGATCGGGCCGAACGGTTCCGGCAAATCCACACTGCTGCGGATCCTCGCCGGCGATGAAGATCCGGACAGCGGCGAAGTGGCGTTCCGAAAACGTCTTCGCGTCAGCTACGTGGAGCAGGATTCCAAATTCAAGTCCGGCGCGACCGTGCGCTCTGTAGTCGAAGTTGCGATGGAGCGCGGCAAGGTCCACTCCACCGAACGCGGCACGCGCTTTGCTGAAACCCTTGGCCGCGCCGGTTTCGAAGACCTCGACGTCGAGGCCGCCGCGCTCTCCGGCGGATGGCAGAAGCGCCTGGCGATTGTCGAGGCCCTGGTGCAGGCGCCGGATATCCTGCTGCTCGATGAACCTACCAACCATCTCGATCTGGCGGGAATCGAATGGCTCGAAGACTTGCTGGCACAGGCGGCGTTCGCCAGCGTGATTGTCAGTCACGACCGCTATTTTCTGGAAAATATTGCCACCGACATGGCTGAACTGAGCCGCGTTTATCCCGATGGCATTTTGCGGGTGCGGGGGAACTACAGCACTTTTCTGGAGAAGAAGGAAGAGTTTCTGCATGCGCAATCGAAGCGGCAGGAAGCCTTGGAGAACCTGGTCCACAACGAGATTGAGTGGCTCCGGCGCGGCGCCAAAGCACGGACCAGAAAGTCCAAGGCGCGCATCGGCAAGGCCAATGAGTTGATGGAGGATTTAGCCGACCTGAATGCCAGGACACGAACGGCGACCGCCCAGATCGATTTCTCGGCCAGCGACCGAAAAACCAAGCGGCTGATTGAATTGGAAGATGTGGCTTACCGGATCGAAGCTCGCACGCTGTTTCAGAATCTCAACTTCGTTCTTACCGCCGGGATGCGGGTGGGCCTGGTCGGGCCGAATGGCAGTGGCAAGACTACTTTGCTGCGACTGTTGCGCGGCGAGTTGACCGCAACCGGCGGAGATATCCGCCGCGCCGAGTGGCTGCGCATCGTGTACTTCGATCAGACTCGTGAGCTCGATACGAACGTGACCCTGCGTCGTGCGCTGGCCCCGGAGGGCGATTCAGTGATTTATCAAGACCGAGTCATTCATGTTGCGTCTTGGGCGGCGCGATTCCTGTTCACCGGGGAGCAGCTCAATCAGCCAGTGGAGCGGCTTTCCGGAGGAGAGCGAGCCCGCGTGCTGATCGCACAACTCATGCTGCAGCCGGCCGACGTACTGCTGCTGGACGAGCCCACCAACGACCTCGATATTCCGACGCTTGAAATCCTGGAAGAAAGCCTGCTCGAATTTCGCGGCTCGCTGGTGCTGGTTACCCATGATCGCTATATGCTCGATCGCGTCTCTACCATCGTTCTTGGGCTGGATGGACAGGGAGGCGCGGAGAGTTTTGCCGACTACTCGCAATGGGAAGTTTGGCAGGCCGAACGCAAAGAGTCAGCCAAGTCTACGGGGCGGTTGGCTCCTCGGTCCGTAGTTTCTGCGGAGAGCCCACCGGCGAAAACCAAACTCTCATATCTGGAAGCGCGCGAATACACCGCCATCGAACAGCGCGTCGCCGACGCCGAACTCGTGCTGCAAGCTAAACGCGTTCAACTGGAGGACCCGGCAATCGCCAGCGACGGCCCAAGTCTATTGAAGGCGCATGCGGAGATGGAAGAAGCGCAAAATCAAGTTGATGGCCTCTACGCGCGCTGGAGCGAGCTGGAAAAAAAGAAGAGCTGAGAAGCAGCACTTAGCAATTGGCAACTAGCACGTAGCCTGGGCACGTGCGATTGGTCAATTGCTAATTGCTATTTGCTCAGCCCGTAACCAGCGCGAACGCAATGATCGTCTCGCCCTTGGCGCCTGTGTTTTCCTCTAGTTCTTTCAGCAGGTCTTCTTCGAGATGGTCCGGGTCGGGATGCATCTCGCTGGCGATCACTTCTTCTTCCGTGGCGCCGACAAAGCACAACTCGCAATGTCCCAGGTCATCTTCCGAGGTCAGCGCCGGCCCGAAAGTACGGCAAAGCACGGGGCGAGACTCGTAAAGTTCGCAGGTCCCTGTCTCCGGGTCGAGCACCGGGCAGGGTTCACTGTTGCCATACTCATCCCAGTGTTTAGAGGCTTCATCGGAGTCATCGTGATTCAGCAATCCGGTGGCGGGATCGCCGGGGAAATCGGGAGTAAGACGCGCGACGGCTGCTTGGGCCCGTTCGCGGATACGGGCGGCGCGTTGCGGATCCTCGCTTTCGAGTTCCGCCAGTCCTTTTCTTAGCCGGATGACATCCAGTTGGTTGATGGCAAACACGCCCACACAACACTGCGAGCAACCGGGCCGGCAGGCCAGCCATTTGCTGCTCTTCTGGAAGGCGTCGGCGAGCGCTGCATCCACAATCTGAATCAATTCCTGGTCGCGGGCTGGGGCCTGACATGGCATGGGACAAGGATAACCTACTGAACGGCCTCTGTTTGGGCCGGTGACGGTTTTGCTCGTATAAAATTTCCGGCTATGATGTCGGCCTATGCCTAACCGCAATACGCCCAACCACGATATGCCTAAGAAAGTTCGGTGGGGAATTTTGAGCACGGCCAGCATCGGCCTAAGGAAAGTAATACCGGCCATGCAGAAAGGCCAGTGGAGCGAGGTTACGGCCATTGCCTCGCGCGACCTGCGCCAGGCAGAACAGGCCGCTCGCTCGCTTGGCATCGCGAAAGCCTATGGATGCTACGAAGAGCTGTTGGCGGATCCCCAGGTGGATGCTATCTATAACCCGCTTCCCAATCAGCTTCACGTTCCCTGGTCAATCAGAGCCGCAGAAGCGGGAAAGCATGTACTGTGTGAGAAGCCACTGAGCTTGACGGTGGCGGAGGCGAAGAAGCTCATAGCGGTGCGGGACCGCACGAAAGTCAAGATTGGCGAGGCCTTCATGGTGCGCACCCATCCACAATGGCTGCGCGTGCGCGAATTGGTGGCTTCGGGCCGGATTGGCGAACTGCGTTCGGCCACGGGATATTTCAGTTACTTCAACAACGACCCCAAAAATATTCGCAACATTACAGAGTATGGCGGCGGCGCGCGTAATGGACATCGGATGCTATCCCATCAACACTTCGCGATTTACGTTCAGGGAAGAACCCACGCGGGTGCTGGGACTGGTCGAGCGCGACCCGAAGATGAAGACCGACCGGCTAACCTCAGCCATTCTCGATTTTCCCTCGGGACATTCGACCTTCACCTGCAGCACGCAGTTGGTGCCTTACCAGCGCAGCCAGTTTTTCGGAACCAAGGGGCACATTGAAATCCAAATTCCGTTCAACGCTCCGCCTGACCGTCCTTGCCGGATTTTTATCGATGACGGACGCGATGTGTTCGGATCCGGCATTACCACGGAAGAATTTCCAGTGTGCGACCAGTACACGATTCAAGGCGATGTTTTTTCGCGAGCGGTGCGAGAGGGCGGAGAGGTGCCGGTTTCGCTCGAGGATGCGGTCAAGAACATGGCGGTGATTGAGGCCATTTTCCGCTCTGCGGAATCGGGCCGGTGGGAAAAGCCGTAGCCCAGTTTTCTGGTCCAAATGGATTACCTGATTGCATTGATCGTGTCGCTGGGGGTGGCTGGCTTTGCCGCCGTCATCGGCTTGGACCGTGAGCGCGCTTTCTATCCCACGGTGCTTATCGTAGTCGCCTCGTACTATGTGTTATTCGCGACCATGGGAGCTTCCCGGCAGACGCTCACAATTGAGATCGTGGCGGCGAGTGTTTTTCTCCTATTTGCGGTACTTGGCTTTAAGAGGAATCTTTGGTTCGCGGTGGCTGCCATCGTAGGCCACGGAGTTTTTGATTTCTTCCATCACTGGCTCATTGAAAATCCGGGAGTGCCGCGCTGGTGGCCTGGTTTCTGTCTGACCATTGACGTGATCCTGGGTGTATGGCTGGCAGTGCGTCTGAAGACTTCACCTGCTCTGAAATCCCCATAGGGTTAGAAACGTGGAATCCCATCCTTTTCGCCAAGTCCGCGAAAAGGAAGGGGCACCCTCGGCCCGTTCTCTCGGTTCGTTACCTTCGGTGTGCGAAACCTCGATCAGCGGCGGGGCTCGTGATATTCTTGATAGAGAAGCTGCGTCCTCGCCTTTGGGCAAATTCCCGCAGTTCCCGTAAATACAATGATTTCAGTCAGTAATGTGTCGATGCGCTACGGCGCCAAAGTTCTGTTTGACGAGGTATCCACGGCCTTCACGCCGGGGAAGCGCTATGGCCTGACCGGGCCAAACGGCGCCGGCAAATCTACATTCATGAACCTGCTGACGGGTGAGCTCGATCCGCAGAAGGGAACTGTAGTGCGCCCCAGAAAACTGGGGGTGTTGAACCAGGACCAGTTCGCCTTCGATAAATACCGCGTGCTCGATACCGTCATCATGGGCAATAAGCGTTTGTGGGCGGCCATGGAAGAGCGCGACACGATTTACGCCAAGCCGGAGATGACCGACGCCGACGGCATGAAGCTGGGCGAACTCGAAGGCGTCGTGGGTGAAGAGGACGGTTACACCGCCGAGAGTGACGCCGCCATCCTGCTCGAAGGCCTGGATATTCCCGACGCGCTGCATGAACGAAAAATGGGCGAGCTGCAAGGCGGACAGAAGGTGCGCGTGCTGCTGGCCCAGGCGCTTTTTGGACATCCGCAGGCGTTGCTGCTCGACGAACCCACCAACCACTTGGACCTGGACTCCATTCACTGGCTGCAGGGATTCCTGAACGAGTATGACGGTGTCGTGATCGTGATCTCGCACGACCGCCATTTTCTGAACAAGGTGTGCACGCACATCGCGGACATTGACTACCAGACCATCATTACTTATACCGGCACTTACGACGATATGGTGGTGGCCAAGACCCAGATCCGTTCGCAGATCGAATCGCAGAATGCGCAGCGCGAGAAGAAGATTTCGCAGCTGAACGAATTCATCGCGCGCTTCTCCGCCGGAACTCGATCCAGCCAGGTGCAATCACGGCGCAAAGAAGTGGAGCGCCTGCAGGTTACGGAGCTGGCGCGGTCGAACATTCAACGTCCTTATTTGAAATTTGAGCAGAAGCGGCCTTCCGGGAAGCACGTCCTCGAACTCGAGGGTGTGAGCAAGTCCTACGGCGATGCGGAAGTGGTTCGCAGCTTCAGCGCCAGCATCGTGCGCGGCGAAAAGATCGCGTTGATGGGGCGGAACGGTGCGGGCAAGACCACGCTGCTGAATGCCCTGCTGGCGAATTCGCCCACGATTCCGGATGCCGAATTGAGAAAAACCAGCGGCTACGACGGGCCATTTCTTACCGGCGGAAAAGTCGTCTGGGGACATGAGGCCGCGGTGGGATATTTTGCCCAGGACCACAAAGCGTTGATCCAGCCCGGGATGACCGCCTTTGAATGGCTGCATCAGTGGGACCCGGCCGCGTCCAACGAGGAGATTCGCGGTCTGCTGGGACAGATGCTATTTCCCCGTGAGGATGGCGACAAGAAAACTGAAGTGCTTTCCGGCGGAGAGGCGGCGCGCCTGATTTTCTGCAAACTGATGTTGCAGAAACCGAACGTTCTCGTATTCGACGAACCCACCAACCACCTGGACCTGGAATCGATTAACGCGCTCAACATTGCACTGCAGCGCTATCAGGGTACTGTGCTGCTGTGTACACACGACGAAGATTTGATCGATGAAGTGGCCACCCGGGTCTGGCATTTTGAGGGCAGCCACCAGATCACCGATTTCAAGGGCGCCTACGAGGAATACCAGTCAGTTTCGGTTTGATCTGGCCGGTTCTCCAGTTTTGCCAGGCTTCTTTCGCCCCTTCGGGGCTTGCCTTCCCTGCAACCTCAACCCAGGGCTTGCGCCCTGGGCTGCATTCTTTGGCCCCTTCAGCGCTCCCCGCCTTCGACCGAAGATCACAGAAGTCCAGGGATGGCCATTTCCCGGCGCTTCGGGGTAAGATACAAACCCCGTGATTCGCCTGTCCCGCGCCCGCAGGCACCGATTCTTCGGGGTGACCGGGGATAACCGGTGGCGTTCGAAGAACTGAGCAACTTTCTGGCCGCTCAGTCATCTCAATAGTCTGTGATTCCGGCGGAGGTGTCGGCGCCGGTCAATCAGGGGGTGGCAATGCTTGCTGCGCAACCCATTGTAGAAGTTCCCCACGAACTACTGGAGCGCCTCAACCAGGCGCGGGCCGAGAGTGACCGGTTGTTCGCACACGTCAAGCCCGAGTTCCTCTACGAGCGGCCGATTCCAGAACGGCACCGCATCGTCTTTTATATTGGTCATCTTGAGGCGTTCGACTGGAACCTGCTGCGCGAGCGCGTTCTTGGGCGCTCCACCTTCCACTCGGAATTTGACCACCTGTTCGCCTTTGGCATCGACCCGGTTGATGGCGGTCTGCCGCAAGACCAGCCATCCGACTGGCCTTCTCTGCCGGAGGTGCGAGAGTACGTGAGGCAGGTCCGGCAGGCGCTGGATGACGGTTTGGCGGCGGCAGCGCTATCGCGTCGAGACGGGCAGGAAGACTTTTTCCGGAATCAGCTTCTGCAGGTGGCGATCGAGCACCGCTTGATGCACGCCGAGACTCTGGCCTACATGTTGCATCAATTGCCTTTTGACAATAAGGTGCGCAAGCCTCGCCTGCCGGAACTGGTGATTCCTCCAGTCGAACCGCGCATGATCGAGATTCCTGCCGGCACCGCTACCCTCGGTCTTGATCGCTGTCGAACCAACAGGTTTGGCTGGGACAACGAGTACGAAGCTCACACCCTAGAAGTGCCTGCATTTTCCATCGACCAATACGAAGTCACCAACCGCGAGTACCTCCAGTTCCTGAATGCCAGTGGTTATGAAGATCAGGCCCTGTGGAGCGAAGCCGACTGGAATTGGAAGACGCAGCAGAATATTTCGCATCCCGTGTTCTGGAGTCAGATTGACGGCGCTTGGCAGTACCGGACGATGTTCGAGAATGTCCCCCTGCCGCTCGACTGGCCTGTCTATGTGAGCCATGCGGAAGCCGCCGCCTTCGCGCGTTGGTCGGGCAAGGACTTGCCTACTGAAGCGCAGTGGCATCGGGCGGCCTACGGTACGCCGGAGGGAGCGGAGCGGTCCTATCCCTGGGGAGAGGAAGCTCCCGATCCTCGATTCGGAAATTTTGACTTCGAGAGCTGGGACCCCACGCCGGTGGGCGCGTTTCGACAAGGCCAAAGCGCTTTCGGGGTCACCGACCTTCTGGGAAATGGATGGGAGTGGACGGCCACGGTGTTCGCACCATTCCCCGGTTTCCAGCCATTTGAGTTCTATCCCGGCTATTCGGCCAATTTCTTCGATGGCCAGCACTACGTGATGAAGGGCGGCAGCGCCCGCACGGCGAGCTGTATGCTCCGCCGGTCGTTCCGTAATTGGTTTCAGGCGCACTACCAGTACGTTTATGCGGGATTCCGCTGTGTGAGGAATGGATGAATCACAACGCACATTTCATGCTGACCCATGCCATCACGGCCGATCCCACGCTGGAGTTTGCCGCCGAAGTGCGGGCCGGACTCACGCGCAGCCCGCAAAAGGAATTGCCTTCGAAATATCTTTACGACGATGTCGGATCGGCCTTGTTCGAAGTCATCAGCGTTCTGCCGCAGTACGGGTTGACCCGCGCGGACGAGCGTCTGCTGCGGCGCCACGCCTATGACATAGTGCAGCAGGTTCCAGGGCCCGTTGCCGTGGCCGAACTGGGCAGTGGCAGCGGCAAGAAGACGCGCTGGCTGCTGAAGGCGCTCTGCCGGCGGCAGCACGTTTCTTACTTTCCCATCGAAATTTCTCCGACTGCGCTCGCCATGTGTGAGCGCGAGTTGGGCGATATCGATTGCATGAGCATTGTCGGCTTCGAGCGCGAGTACCTCGACGGCTTGGTTGAGGTGGCCGCACGGCGCCGCGAAGGGCAGAACCTGCTGGTCCTATTTTTAGGCAGCACGATCGGGAACTTTGACCGCCCGGCGGCCGCGAAGTTTCTCCGGGAAGTACGCAATATTCTGCAGCCGGGCGACTCGCTGCTGCTGGGCACCGACCTGGAAAAGCCCGTTACCCAACTGCTGGCGGCTTATGATGATCCGCTGGGAGTCACAGCGGCGTTCAATCTCAATCTTCTTGCCCGCATCAATCGGGAACTCGACGCGGATTTTGTCCTGGAACAATTTGAGCACTTGGCCCGGTTCAATCCGGAGGCGCGCAGCGTGGAGATGCGGCTGCGGTCACGGCAAAAACAGAGTGCCACCATTCCGCGCGCGGGGCTGACGGTTTCCTTTCTCGAAGGGGAAACTATCTGGACGGAGAGCAGTCACAAATATTGCCCCGAAGAAATGTCCCGGATTGCCGGGGATGCCGGCTTTTTCTGCAAGGCGCAGTGGATCGACCAGGAGTGGCCCTTCGCGGAAAACCTGTTGGTCGCGGAATAGCAAGCGCCGGGGTCCCAAGACGCATGGGGTCTGGACGTAGCGGTCCGTCGGCCGCGCAGACGACGGCAAAGAAGGCACATGCGGCGCTTCGCTGCTGTTTTTGCGGCTGTCCTCCCACACGGCGCTCGCCGGGCTGTTTTCGCCAGTTGTAAAAATATTGTCAATACAGGGTTGCAAACCTTAGACATCAGGCTGGTGGTAGTAAGCTTGAGGTGTATCCCTACTCGTATTGGGGGGCGGAGAACGAGCAATGAGAATGGAAACCAGGGGCGGTTCGGCGCTTCAAAGCAGTGAGGTGATGCCACGCTTTGACGCTGCGTATTCGGGGAGGCCGATGGAACGGATTCTGGTGGTGGAGGATGACCGCGCGGTCCAGAAGGCATTAAGGCGTTTGTTTGAAGGGGAGGGTTTTGCGGTGGAAATCAGCGCGGACGGGAAGTCGGCGTTGGCGGCGTATCGCGCCTCAACCCCGGCTGCGGTCGTGCTCGACCTCCGGTTGCCCGCCATGTCCGGCCGCGATGTCTGCCGTGAACTCAAGCAACAGGCGCCCGCTCTTCCAGTGATCGTTCTGAGCGCGGCCAGCGATGTTTCCGACAAAGTGTTGCTGCTGGAGTTAGGCGCGGACGATTATGTGACCAAGCCCTTCAGCCCGCGAGAACTATTGGCGCGGGTGCGGGCGGCACTGCGGCGCAGTTCGAGGTCCGCGAGCAGCGATGTCACCGGGTTTGATGGCATCTGCGTGGATTTCGTCAAGATGGAAATCACGCGTGACGGCCAGGTGATCACGCTCACCGCCCAGGAGTTCAAGACTCTCAAGTTTCTGATGCAGAATGCCGAGCGCGTGATTTCACGCGACGAATTGCTGAACGAAGTCTGGGGCTATCAGAATTATCCCTCGACGCGCACCGTGGACAATCACATCCTGAAACTGCGGCAGAAGCTGGAGAAGGATCCGGCCAATCCGGTACACTTCCGAACGGTTCACGGCATGGGCTACAAGTTTGTGCGCTAATTCGGGTAGAAGCCCAGCCCGCGGCGGAGATTCGTCATGCTGAAACCTCGGATGCGCACCAAGTTTCTGCTCTCCATGTTGCTGATCACCGCCGGGCTTACCTGTACCACCCTTTTGCTGGTGCGCCACAGCGTACAGAAACAGGTAAGGCGGGAAATCTTCGCCGATCTGCGCAATTCGGTCAGCACCTTCCAGAACTTTCAACGGGAACGCGAAGTCACTTTGACTCACTCGGCGGAACTACTGGCCGACCTGCCTAATCTGCGCGCTTTAATGACAACGCAACATGAGGCCACCATCCAGGACGCATCCAGCGGCCTGTGGCAACTGGCGGGCAGCGACCTCTTCGTATTGGCCGACCGAACCGGCCGGGTGGTGGCTCTGCATACCGCGTCCCCAGGGCTGACCCGAGAGATGGCGCAGCAATCGTTGGTCAGCACGCTGAACGATGAGACCTCTGGACACTGGTGGTTCGGCAGCCAGCATCTTTACGAGGTCTTTCTTCGGCCCATTTATTTTGGCCCGGCCCAGGAGAACCGTCTGCTGGGATTTCTGGCCATCGGCTACGAGATTGACGACCGGATGACGTCACAGGTCGGGCGGATCGCCGCCAGCCAGGTGGCGTTTTATTACGGCGATGCGGTCGTCAAATCGACCCTCTCTCCGATACAGGAGTCGGAACTGGCCAAGGAGCACGTTCTCCGTTCGCCCTCCGGAAGTTCCGAGCCGGAAGAAATTCAACTGGGTGACGAACGCTTCCTGATCGCGTCACTCGAGTTGTCGGGCGCCAGGAATCCGTCGGTGCGGCTGAACGTGCTCAAATCCTACGATCAGGCTACGGCGTTTCTCGACAGTCTGAATCGCCTCTTGTTGGCGTTGGGGTTGGCGGCCGTGATCGGCGGAAGCGCGCTGGTGTTCCTTATTTCACACACCTTCACTCGGCCGCTGGGGAATCTGGTGGCCGGCGTCCGAGCGCTGGAAAAAGGCGACTTCAACTACGCGCTGGATGCTCATGGTGGAGACGAGGTCGCGGAAGTCACCCGGGCCTTTAACCGGATGCGCGCTAGCCTGCGCAAGACCCAGCAGGAATTGCTGGAAGCCGAGCGCTTGGCCACTATCGGGCGTATGGCCAGTTCGATTTCGCACGACTTGCGTCATTCCCTGGCCGCCATCGTGGCCAACGCAGAATTCTTGTGCGAGAGCCGGTTGTCTACCGATCAACGCGAAGAACTCTATCAAGAGGTCCGAGTCGCGGTGAACCAGATGACCGATCTCATCGACTCGCTGCTGGAGTTTTCCCGCACCCGCGAGTCTTTGCGGCTCACCTACGGGAATGTCAAAGATTCGGTGGAGCGGGTGGTCGTGTCGATACGTTCGCATCCCGAGTTTCATCCCGTGCGTATCAGCATTAGCCAGGAAGGCAGCAGTACGGGATGGTTTGATCCCAAGAAACTGGAGCGCGCTCTGTACAATCTGCTGTTGAACTCCTGCGAAGCGGTTGTGCCCGAAACTGGCCGTATCCATGTGGGCTTGACTGAAGTGCAAGGCGGAGTCGAGATTCGGGTAAGCGACAACGGGCGCGGCATTCCAGATGTGATTCGCGGCCAGCTGTTTGAACCCTTTATTAGCCACGGCAAAGAGAACGGAACCGGCCTGGGGCTTACCGTGGTGCAAAAAATTGTCCAGGACCACGGCGGAGACGTGACTGTAGAAAAAACCTCGTCGGACGGCACAGTCTTTCGCCTTCTGCTGCCTCTGGCTTCGTCCTCCGAGGCCAGGGCTGACGGAAAGCCGGGACGAGCGCCCCTGGCTCGCACAGAACAATCACAATCGGAGTAGCATCCTAAAACAGGGTTTGAGGCCGCCTGGCCTCAGATGCAGCGCCAAGACTTTTTCTGCGGGAGGCGAATTGTGAAGCACAACAATAGTTTGCCTGGCCGGATGGGGAAATTCGGCACGACGGTTGCCACGATGGGACTGCTTCTCCTGGCGGGAAGCGTGAATGGGTGGACGCAAGCGGCGAGCGTGCCTGCAGCGCAACCCACGGAGGCGATGACCGACGCTGTCCGTCAGCTACAGGATGAAGTGCGCGAATTGCGCACCGCCGTCAGCGAATTGCGCTCGGAGGCTGGACAGTATCGGGCCGAAACGGAGCAGCTGCGAAAGGAGTTGCAGGCAGCCCACCCCGCGGTTCCTGAAACAGCCGCGGTCAATCCCGAGGGCGCGGGCGGCATCTCTTCTTCGGGCGCGCTGGAAGACCGGGTCTCGTCTCTGGAAGAGTCCTCCCAGTTGCAGAACAGCAAGCTGGACGATCAGTACCAGACCAAGGTGGAAGCGGCGTCGAAATATCGCATCAAGCTTTCGGGCATCGTGCTGCTGAATCTGTTCAGCAATCGCGGATACATCGACAGCCAGGACGTTCCCACGTGGGCGATTCCGGAGATTCCCAATGTGTCTGGACAAACTTTCGGCGCCACCATGCGGCAGTCGGAAATCGGCCTCGAGGTATTTGGCCCGACTCTTGCGGGAGCCAGAACTTCGGGAAACGTGCAGCTCGATTTCTCGGGAGGGTCTCCGAACACTCCGAATGGGGTCAATTTCGGAGTGGTTCGTTTGCGCACCGCCAGCATGCGCATGGATTGGGAAAATACTTCGATCGTAGCCGGTCAGGACAACGCGTTCATCTCTCCGCTCTCACCGACTTCGTTCGCGTCGCTCTCCTTGCCCGCTTTCAGTTACGCCGGAAATCTCTGGGGATGGGTTCCTCAGGTTCGAGTCGAACACCGTTTCGATGTTTCGGAAGGGCAGAGCTTCATGCTGCAAGCTGGCATCATGGACAACGTGACGGGGGAATTGCCCTCGTCCTTTGCGCCTTTCGCCCAGGCTGGCGATAGCTCCGGCCAGCCCGCCTACGCGGCTCGAATATCCTGGACTCGTAGTGTCTTTGGCATGCCCCTGAGTCTGGGCACCGCTGCATACTACAGCCGCCAGCGGTGGACCTTCGATCACACCGTGGATGGCTGGGCGGGGATGACGGACTGGAGTGTCCCCCTGACGAAACGGGTGAGCCTCACCGGCGAATTCTATCGTGGCCGCGCCATCGGCGGCTTGGGTGGCGGCGTGGGACGAAGCGTGCTCTTCAGCGGCGACCCCACTTCGCAAGTTCGGGTACGGCCCCTGAACTCGGTGGGAGGATGGTCGCAGCTGAAAATTAGGGCCAGCAACAAGGTTGAATTCAACGGCGCTTTCGGAGTGGATAGTCCGTTTGCTGCCGATGTGCGGGGTTTTCCCCTCAGCGCTGGTTTCCCCGCTCCCTTGCTGCAGAATCGCAGCTCACTGGTGAACGTTATCTTCCGGCCACGCTCGGACCTCCTCTTGTCGGGTGAATACCGTCACCTGAGGACGTTTGATATCGACCGTGGAAGTCCCACCTCGGACCAGATCAATCTGATGATGGGAATTCTGTTTTGAGCATGAAACACCTCAAACCTGGTCTCCGAGTGATCTGTACCGCACTGTTGTGCACGAGTCTCGCCTGGGCACAGGGAGTGACGCTAACCGCCCGCGTCGAACTGGTGAGTGGAGAAAAAGGCGCCAGGGCTCATGATGCCGGGAGTGTGGTTGTATGGCTCACACCTACCGCCGGCACGATCGCGCCGGCGGCTCTTCATCCAACGCACGAGTCTGCGGCTGGTACAGCGCGACAAGAGCTTCGAGCCGCATGTGCTGGTCGTGCCGGTGGGATCAGTGGTGGCATTCCCTAATCGCGATCCGTTCTTTCACAATGTGTTCTCGCTATTTGAGGGCAAACGCTTCGATCTCGGACTGTATGAGGCCGGCGGCAGCCGCGATGTGCACTTTGACAAGCCGGGAATTTCCTACATTTTCTGCAATATCCATCCCGAGATGAGTGCCGTCGTGATCGCCCTGGACACGCCTTACTACGGAATTTCGGACCAGCGGGGCCAGGTTGTGATTGCCGATGTTCCCAGCGGCAAGTACACGCTGCGGGTCTGGTACGAATCCGCGCTGCCCGAGACATTGAAGGGGATGACCCGGGAGATCACAGTTTCGGACACCAGTTCCACGCTGGGTGTGTTGCGCTTCCCAGAAGCCAACTTGCCTGCTGCGCATAAGAACCTGTATGGCCGGGACTATGACTCGCCGACGCCGGACAACCCCGCCTACGACAAGCACTAGAGGCTGTTCGAAGCCACACTACGCGCAGGTTTGGGCGGGCACATTCTGTTTGACCAGAAAATGACAATTACGTGACAAATACGGCTGGGAAATGCCCTAGTCTCTAGACAATACGAACGGGCGGCCGCTGCTGGCCCGTTCCAAGTAGATGATCCCGGGATCTACTTTTAGTGGTGTTCTTTCGCAGTCGAGTCGTCTCTTACCCTAAGAAATAAGCCAGCCGCAGTGGCTGGCTTTTTTCTTTGCAGAGAGATCGGTTATTTCTTCGCAGCCACCGAGTCATGCCCGTAGTACTCATAGGCCGACATCGGCTTTTCTCCGCCTTTCTTCCAGACGCGCCCGTCTTCTGAAAGCTTGCCCAGCGCCCGCGCCATTTCCCGTACGTGGATGGCAACCGAGCCGCAACAGGAACCGATGTAGTTGATTCCAATTTCCCGGGCACGAAGCGCGTAGTCGCCCATTTCTTTTCGGGTGAGCTGCAGCGGATCGAGGCCCAGCGGAAATTCCGGCAAGCTGGTGAAGTCCGGCTTGCCCGAAGGCGTGCGATAGGCGACCGGCTGGCAGGCAAGATATCCGGAGACCGCCTTGCGCATCTGCTCCATGGCCGGGAGAGTGTGCTCCGGCGGACGCAGGCAATTCATGCCGACAATGTCGGCGCCGGCATCCAGCAGCGCTTTGGCGGCTTCGGCAGCAGACTTGCCCTCCGCGGTTTCGTCTTTGTTCTCGAAGCAGATGGTCACCATCACCGGCAGGCCTGTTTTCTTTGCCCGCTCGACCGCGATCAATGCTTCGCCGAGCCAGGAAAACGTTTCGCCGATGATGAAGTCCACGCCCTCTTCCACCTGCACCGCGAGTTGCTCATCGAATGTTTTGCGAACGCGATCTGCGGCCGCCGGACTATTGGGCTCGTACATCCAGGTAAGGCTGAGATTGCCTGCGACCAGACACTTATCGCCCGCGACTTCGCGCGCGATACGCACAGCCGCACGATTTAGCTCTTCGAGCCTGTTCTCGAGGCCAACCGTGGCCAGCTTATCGCGGCTGGCGTAGAACGTAAGGGCCTGCAGAACATCCGCTCCAGCCTCGCGAAACTCGACATGCAGCTCGCGCAGCGCGTCGGGATGGAGCAATGCGACTTCCGGAGTGAACGGACCCGCGCGCACCCATCCCCGCTTTTCCAGCTCCAGCAGATAGCCGCCGTCGCCCAGAACCGGACCGTCCTTGAGCCGTTCGAGAATACTTTTCTTTTTCGCCATATGCGCTCCTTGCGCTATCAATCTCTGATCATTCTCCGCGCCGTCATCGCGAGCGGAGCTTCCGTTCGTTAGCTCTGGCTCCAGTTCTCAGTTGCTGGTTCTCGGATCTCAGTTGTTCAGAGGCCGCTCATGCTGCTGCCTCTTTCAATCTCCCTTTCTTCCAGTCGCGCAATACTTGATGAGCGGCGTTATGACCGGGCGCTCCGGTGACGCCGCCGCCGGGGTGTGCACCCGCGCCGCATAGATAAAGGCCATCCACGGGAGTGCGGTACTGCGACCATCCCGAAACCGGACGCATGAAAAACAGTTGCTCCAGGCGAAGATCGCCGTGGAAGATGTTGCCTTCGGTCAATCCGTAGGTGCGCTCCAGATCGAGCGGCGTGAGCACCTGCCTCGCCACAATCGCATTGGGAACGTTGGGCGCGTACTCACCAATCTTCCTGATCACGCGATCGCCCAGCAGATCACGCTTATCGTCCCAGTTGCCTTCCCGCAGGTGATAAGGCACATACTGCACGAAGCATGTCAGGATGTGTTTGCCCGTGGGTGCAAGCGACGGGTCGGCATTCGACGAAACCACGCAATCCACCCACAGCTCTTCGGGAATCTCGCCAAACTTTGCAATGTCATAGCAGCGCTCGGCAAAAGCGAGAGAGGGAACCAGGGTGTAGAAGGTGCGTTCCAGTGCCGTGGCGTTCGGTGAGGTTCCCGTGAAGCGCGGCTCCGCGTCAAGCACCAGATTTACCTTGGCACACGGACCTTCCATCTTGATGCCGCGAATTGAATGCAGGAACTCGCTGGGTAGCTCGGAGGCCGCCACCATTTTCAGAAATGTTCGCTTGGGGTCGGCATTGGAAAGTACGATTCGTGCACGAATCTCGGTGCCATCTTCGAGCACCACGCCGCGTGCCCGGCCGTTGCGGACATCGATGTGCGCCACCGGCGCAGAAATTCGGATTTCAACTCCAGATTTTCGTCCCGATGCCGCCAGAGCCTGAGTGATGGCGCCCATGCCGCCCATCACGTGCCCGTAAAAGCCCTGAAGTTCATGCTCGCCGCCGCTCAGCAGATGAAAGAGCAGTCCAATGGCCGTGCCCGGTTGATAAGGTCCACCATGCTTGCCGTACACATTGTTGGCCAGGAACATGGTCTTCATTTTTTCCGATTCGTAGTTGTGATCGAGAAATTCACCTAGACTCCCCGTCAAAAACGAAATTAGCTGGGAGACTTCATCACTCGAAATGCCGCGGAATTTCTTGCCGACCCGGAACAGGTCGGTCCATCCGCCAATGCTTCTGGTATCAATCTCGGGCGGAGGCTCCATGAAGAAGGGTTGCAGGTAACGCGCCAGCTTTTTGAGGCGGTCGTCGACCTCGACGAACGTTTCCGCGTCCTTGGCTGAGAGCTTTTTGAATTCCGCCTTCGCGCGTTCGCGGTCCGCCCACCAGGGAACGACGTGACCATCGGGGAAGGGAACCTGGATGGCAGGATCGCACGGGACCATGCGCAGTCCGTAGTCGGCGAGGCGCAAATCGGAAATCACCTCCGGCCGCAACATGCTGGCGACATAAGAAGTGGTGGAGACGCGGCATCCGGGAGCGATCTCTTCCGTGACACAGCAGCCACCAACAATATCGCGGCGCTCGAGCACCAAGGTGGTGAGCCCGGCGCGGGCCAGGTACGCGGCCGCCGTCAAACCATTGTGGCCACCGCCGACTACGATTGCGTCATAGATTTTCGAGGACGAGGTCGGCGCCACGTTTATGACCCTGAGTTACGACGCTTCCACTGAAAGGAAGATACACTACCGTATCCCTCTAATAAATAGAATTGAAATTAGTGAAACGTTTCTGTAGAGTATTATGACTTGAGGTCAACATGAGTGGAATTGGCAGCAGCTTAGTTTCCCCGCCCCGCTACCGCAGCATGCCTCCTCGGCCCCGTTCTGAAGGCAAGCGAACCCGCATCGTGGATGCCGCGATGCGCCATTTTGCCGAGCAGGGCTACCACGCCGCCCGCGTCGGTGATATCGCAGCCGCGCTCGGCATCGCCAAAGGTTCGATTTTCCAGCACTTCGGCAGCAAGGACGGGCTGTTTTTCGAAGTCTACAAGAAGGCGGTGCGCTCATTCCCGCGTTACCTCGATGCCCCGGCGGAAGTTCGGGAGCGGGGCTTTTTTGAAGTACTGCGCTACTGGCTGGTCAGAACCGAACACTTGCTGCACGAAGATTGGATCCCTTACCGGGTATCGCTGCTGGGAAACTATGGCACCGACCTCACCTTAAAGCGTGAGATCAATCGTTTCCTAATGGCGGAGGATCCCTATGGGACGGTCGCGTTTGTGCGCTATGGACTGCAGCGCGGCGAACTTCTTCGCGAGATGGACCAGGAGATGATGGTTTCCATTCTGGATTGGACGATGGAACGTTTTCAGGATGCCCTGCTTACCGAAGAACTCGATCCCGGGTTGTTCCGCCGCCAGGGCGATCCGCAGGAAAAAAAGGATGCACGCATCACTCAATTTCTGGATGTGCTGAAGAGAGCGATTGGAGCATGAACAGGCACAAGCCGTTGAGAGAGATCCTCGCACAATACAACGATAAGGCTGCGTTGCCGGATGCTTCTACCATTCCCGCGCCCTGGTACGTGGACGCCCGCATTGCCGAGCTCGAGGCCCAAACCGTTTTCACCAAGACCTGGCAAATGGTGGGACGTGTGGAGCAGGTAGAGAAGCCAGGCCAATTTGTGACTGCCAGAGTAACGGAAGAGCCGATCGTGGTGGTCCGCGGGAATGACAACGTTCTGCGTGCCTTCTACAACGTCTGTCGTCATCACGCGGCGGAAGTGGTGACCGAACCTTGCGGACAGGCTGCCATCCTGCATTGTCCTTATCACGGCTGGAACTACGGCTTGGATGGATCTCTCAAGGGAATGCCAGAATTCGATGGCGTGAAGAAACTTCGAACGCCAACAAAACGGACTGGTCCCCGTAAAGGCAGAAACCTGGGAGAAATTCATCTTTGTGAATCTGGATCCGCAGGCGGCGCCGCTCACCGATTTTCTGGGCGGGCTGGTCAAGCGCGTCGCTCCTCTTGGCGTGAGCAAGCTGCACTACTTCGACAGCCGTACTTACGATATCCACTGCAACTGGAAGGTATTTGTGGACAACTACCTCGACGGCGGATACCACGTTCCGCACCTGCACAAAGGCCTGAACTCGGTGCTCGACTACAAGGAGTACACCATCGAGAACGAAGACCGCTACTGCCTGCAGTCGAGCCCGATGGTGGCGGGGAAGGACGATGCCGCGACCGCCTCCACGCGCCAGGGCGACCGCGCCTGGTACTTCTGGCAATATCCCAACTTGATGATCAATTGCTACGAAGGGTACATGGATACGAACCTGGTGCTGCCCGTGGACGTCGACCATTGCCGGGTGATCTTCGATTTTTATTTTGGAGATATAAGCGAGGCCCGCCGCGAGTACAACGAACAGAGCGTGGCTGTGGGCGCTCGCGTCCAAGAGGAAGATCTGGGCATTTGCGAAGCGGTACAGCGCGGACTGAAGTCGCGGGCTTACGGCGCGGGCCGGCTTTCGGTGCGGCGCGAGGCTGGCGAGCACCTGTTTCACCGGCTGTTGGCGGCGGATTTGAAGAGTGGCTTGGAAACGACTGCTGCGGCTGCGGATTAAGTACAAATCTCCAATCACAATCCGACATCCGGAATTTCTGTCACGATCCGATTACGGGACTGAGGTGACGCAAGTGAAAAGAACTCTCGCATTGTGGCTGGGGGTATGGCTGGCGTGTGCCGCAGGCGCGGCGGCGCAGGTGACCGCGATCAAGGCGGGGCGGTTAGTGGACCCGCAGGCCGGCGTGGTGCTGAACGATCAGATCATCCTCATTCGCGACAATAAGATTGAAGCCGTGGGAAAGGGGCTTGCCATTCCGGCCGACGCCAAGGTCATCGACCTCTCGCAGATGACTGTTTTGCCCGGACTGATCGATTGCCACACCCACCTGGCGGATGTTTTCGATCCGGATGGCGATCCCTTCGCGCAGCTGAAGAAAACCGCGGCTGCGACGGCATTCGAGTCCGTTCCCAATGCCCGCACCTTTTTGAGGGAGGGCTTCACCACGGTGCGCGACGTCGGCGTTTACCGAGCGCTGAATGACGTTGCCATGCGGGACGCGATTGCTCACGGCTTTATCGAGGGCCCGCGCATGTATGTGGCGGGAGCCTACGTGACGATTACGGGTGGCGCCGGCGCCATGACCGGGCACGCGCCCGATGTCACGCTGCCCTGGGATCTGCGTTACGGTGAGGCCAACGGCCCCTGGGAAGTGCGGCAGAGGATCAGGCAGCTAGTGCATGACGGCGCGGACCACATCAAGGTTCTCTCCAGCGGCGCCGTGCTCACTCACGGCAGCAATCCGAAGTCGCAAGAGTTCACCATGGAGGAGTTGCAAGCCGCAGTGGATGAGGCCAGCCATTTTGGGCTGCGGGTCGAGTCCCATGCGCACTCTGCCGAGGGCATCAAGAACGCGATTCGGGCGGGTGTGGCATCCGTCGAACACGCCACCATGATTGACGATGAAGGCATTGCCCTGGCCAAGCAGCACGGCACTTATCTGGACATGGATATATACGATGAAGAGTGTATTCAGGAGGCGGGCAGGCTGGGAAAAATTCCCAAGGATTTTTTGCAGCATGATGCGGAACTGGGAGAGCTTCATCGGCAAAACTTCCGCAAGGCGGTGAAGGCGGGAGTGAAACTATCGTTTGGCACCGACGCCGGCGTGTGTCCTTACGACCGGAGCGTCCGGCAGTTCGCCTTCATGGTGAAGTACGGTATGACGCCGATGCAGGCAATCCAGTCCGCTACGACTTCCGCTGCGGACTTGCTGGGACATTCCGACGTCGTCGGCGACATCAAGCCGGGTAAGTATGCCGATGTGATCGCGGTGGCAGGCGATCCCCTGCAGGACATCAGCGTGCTGGAACACGTTCAGTTTGTGATGAAAGATGGAAAGGTTTACAAGCAGTAAGCGTTGTCATCCTGAGCGGAGTTAGTGCTTCGCTTCGCGAAGCACCACGGGTCGAAGGGCTCCCATAAGCTGATCATTCAGCGGCAAGGTAGGGGTCCCTCGACTTGCTCTCGCCGCGCAAGCGCGGCTCGAGGCGGCGCTCGGGATGACAGGGGCGCCTGTTTTCATTGATGGTCGCGAGGGATCGTCTCTTCCCACGTCTTCTGCTTCACCATCTGGCCGTCTTTCAGCAGCTCTCGCGTGTATTTGTAGTAGAGGTTCTTCTGATCGGTGGTGACGGAGAGATGCCCGCGCCACCTGAGTTCGCGATTCTTCAATACAAAGATGCTTTCCGCTTCGCCCTGAACGGAGCTGGTTTCGGGATGGGCATCGTCCACCTTGTAGGTCAAATTCTCGTAATCGGTTTCTCTTTCCCCAGGGGTAGTTGGTTTCTGCTTTGCCCCTCCAGTAGACGGTCGCTTTTTGGTTGGCTTCGTCGCGTTCGAGGGTCCACTCGCCCGGCCAGGGATAGCCCACACTCTTGATGTCTTTGCGTTCCTCGGAAGGTTGCGGAGAAAGGAATGCCGGAGCCGCTGCGCCCGTCGATGGGAACGACGGGCAGCGTCAGCCGCGAGCCGTTGCTTCCGAGCACGAGCGATGTGGTCATCGCGTAGGGGGTAGGAAGAATCATCGGCCACAAAGCGTTCGAGACTGCCAACCGAATGCGATGCCCCTTGGGAAAAACCCACGAAGTCAAGTGCATCACGATGTCGAGCGGATACACTTTTCCAGGTTCGAGCGCACGGGGTTCGGTCATGGAATCCCGCTGTGCGCCATTGATTCCAGCGCCCGTAATTTGGGTCACGGTTCCGTCGGGCGCCACATCCGACAGCCGCGCGAACCAGTCCGCCAAGGGTGCGGTTGCAGAGGCTTGCAGGAGCGCCCGCGGCCTTCCCAGAATTGCCATGTCTTCCTTAAGCGGTGGGGAATCGTAGACCAGGCTGAACGCGTCCACCGGCCGGGGATCGCTTAGCAACTCGCCCCACCAGAATCCAGCCTCCACTCCAATCGAAGGAATGTACTTGAGGTGATGAACGTCGTCCTGGGAGGCGGTTGTTTCGAGAGTGTGGTTGGGCTGGGGAAAGAAAACAGTTTCCTGCGCGTTCCTTGGCGGCCAGCTTTCTTCGCGCCGCCATTCACCCGGAACGTTCTGCAAATTGGGATCCGGTGGATGCCAGTGCTGCATATAGATGACCAGCTTCGGATCGTTGAGGACGCCGGTGTCTCGTCCTTTGAGCCAGTAATCCCACCAGCGGACAGCTTCGTTGCGCCACTCGATCTGCGGACCGGGGACGGCTTCATGAGGGAAGGTGTGGTTCCAGGGACCAACAATCGCTTTCAGCGGCGCCTGGGTCTGTTGCAGCATGTCAGTGACACTGTCGCGATAGCCGTCGAGCAGGCCGCCGATCAGAAAACAGGGAATCTTGATCTCGCTATAGGGGCGCACCGGGCTGCGCCAGAATGGTCCATCATGCTGGTGCTTGAAATAAAGCAGCGACCAGGGCGGAGCTTCAAAGCGCGGACCGAGCACTTTCTCGTCGAGGGTGTAATCGGGAGCGCCGGTCATGCCGGGCGCCATATCCATGTTCAACTCGAATTCGTCGACGTGCGCCATGCCATCCATGTAGTGCACATCGTCGTGAAAAAGTTCGGCAGTAGCGGCTATTGCGATGATGGCCTTCAGTTCAGGCGCGTGCCGCATGGCCATCTGCAAGGAGTTGAAGCCGCTCCAGGAGATGCCCATCATGCCCACATTGCCATTCGACCAGGACTGATGTGCCAGCCAGGAAATGATCTGCAAGCCATCGAGCTGTTCCTGTTCCGAGTATTCGCGATCGGTTGGAACGCCCTCGCTCGTACCGAATCCACGGATGTCGACGCGGGCGCATACGTATCCACGGCGCACAAAATAGGAGTACAGCGAGTAGTCACGCTCGGCGGTGCCGTCGTCCTTGCGATAGGGGTGATATTCGAGCACAGCTGGAAATTTTTCACCCGCCTTGGCGCCGTCCGGCATGTACAGCGTAACCGCGAGCCGGACTCCATCCTTCATTGGGATCCAGGCGTTCTCCATGCGGATGTTGTAAGCGGGCGGAGAAGGAGGTTCGACCGCAAACGCCGGCGCAACCGTCGCTGCCAGTAGTCCCGGCAAGATTGCGAAAAGCAGCCACCAGCGGCAGCGCAGGATCTTCATGATTCGTACCAGCGGAAGCCATGACGCTGCTCATCTTCCAGCTGTTTGATCAGCTTGAGGGTTCGAGGCCGACGGTGATTGGCACAGGCAAGCACGATGACGTTGAACAGCGCCATGGGAGCAACGTACGAAGAGCCGAAGGAAGGAGTGGCGATCGAGGTCAGAAAAAACTCATCGGCGAACTGTCCAATGGGTGAGACCAGAGTGTTCGTGATGCCCACGCAGTAGGCGCCGTTGGAGCGTGCCTGGCGCAAGCCTTCCACGGTCTGGCGCAGGCCGCGGCCATGGCTGACGGCAATCACCAGATCTCGCTTACCGAGGAGGCGGACCTTGTGCACAACCTCAGCGGGAGAAGTGGCGCTCGTGACTGGCAGGCCGAGAATGATGAGCAGGTGTTCCAGAAATTTCACCAGGTTGGCGGCCAGGTCACCGCCCAACAGGACGACTCGCTCGGCTGAGTAGAGCCGCCGCACCAACCCGGCGATGCGCCGCGGTTCAATGCTCTGAAACAGATGGTTCAGGTTCTTGACGTCCTGATCGAGCGAGGCCATTATTTGCGTCGAGATGGCGGATTTCCCCGCTGGGCCAGTCTGCATGGTGTCCAGCGAAGTAGCGTGTGCGATGGACAGTTCATGCACGTAATGCTGGAATTCGCGGTAGGAATCGAATTTCATTCCGCGCACGATTCGAACCATGGTTGCCGGGTCCGTACGCAACCTCTTGGCCAGGGCCCGCACACTCATCAGAACAAACTCGCGCGGCCGTTCGAAAGCCGGACGAATGATTTGCTGTCGTTTTGCGCTCAGGAGGCTGATACGAGCCGAAGGGCTCATGATCGGCATCGGACGCACTACTTTCCGCGGCTTTCTCATATCGGGCACAAAAGCATGTTGGAAAGCCGCGTTCTTGTCAACCGCCGCGGGCCCGGTAAGCCACATTTCGTGGCTCGGCGGGGCGGATCGTTTGACCTCGCTTCCGCCGACGGCGTAAGCTGCCCTTTCTCGCAAAGTTCTGGAGCCAGCATGCAACGACGCGAAGCACTTCGACTCTTGGCCTCCGCCGCGGCCCTGCCGTTGCTTTCCCGGGAAGCTTTTTCCATGTTCCATGCGCTGCACGAACAGCTTCCCGAGCAGGCGGTATTACGGGCTCTCAATCCACATCAGAACGCGACAGTCACTGTCATTTCCGAGCTCATCATTCCTCAAACCAATACTCCGGGTGCGAAAGCGGCGAGAGTAAACGAATTTATCGATCTGATTCTTGCCGAGTGGTACGACGAAGACGAGAAATCCACATTCTTGAAAGGCCTGGCGGATATTGATGTTCGCGCCCATGATTTGTTCAGCAAAGATTTTATTGAGTGCGGTGAAAAGCAGCAGGTAGAGCTACTTCAGGCTCTGGATGACGAGTTGGCCGCTTCTCGCGCCGAAAGGCGTGAGCACCCGCTGGGACGGAATTTCTTTTTCATGATCAAGCAACTCACGCTGGTGGGTTACTACACCTCTCAGATCGGATTCGAACAGGAACTCCATGAAGAAATAATTCCATCGCGCCATGCCGGTTGCGTTCCTCTGGAAGAGGAGGCGGCGAAATAGATATGCCAGCTAAAACGTATGACGCGATCATTGTGGGTTCAGGGGTCACCGGAGGGTGGGCCGCGAAAGAACTGGGCGCCAAGGGACTGGAAACGCTCGTACTCGAAGCTGGGCGTCCGATCGATCCGGATAAGGACTATGCCGAGCATGTGCCCGAATGGGAGGTGCGCTACCGCGGAATGAGTGATCGCAAGCGCGTGGAAGCCAACCAACCCATCCAGGAGACGTGCAGCGGGATGGACGAGTGGAACAGCAAATTTTTCATCAACGACAAGGAGAACCCATATTCCTCGGCGCCGGGCAAACCATTCTTGTGGATCCGCGGGCGCCAGGTGGGTGGCCGGTCGATTATCTGGGGAAGGCAATCCTATCGTTGGAGCGATCTTGATTTTGAAGCCAACCAGCGTGACGGCATCGCCGTGGATTGGCCGATCCGTTACGCGGAACTTGCTCCCTGGTACGACTACGTGGAAGAGTTCGCCGGCATCTCCGGCCAACGCGAGGGGCTGCCGCAACTTCCTGATGGCCATTTCTTGCCGCCCATGGAATTGAACTGTGCGGAGGTCGTGGTCAAGGACGCGATCGCAAAGTATTTTCCCGGCGAGCGCATGATGACGATCGGGCGCACCGCCATCCTGACTCAGCCTCACAAGGGACGGGCCCCCTGCCACTACTGTGGACCGTGCGCTCGCGGCTGCATCACTCGCTCATATTTCAGCAGTTTGAACTCGACGCTGCCCGCGGCGCTGGGCACAGGCAAGGTGACGGTGCGTCCGCACAGCGTCGTGCACAGCCTGATGTTTGATGCCGGGAAACGAAAGATCGCCGGAGTGCGAGTGATTGACGGGCAGACCCGCGATGCCATCGAGTTTCGAGGCCGGGTTGTGTTCTTGTGTGCCTCGGCGCTCGAGTCCGCCCGCATTCTACTGAACTCCGCGACACCGGAATTCCCCAATGGGCTGGCCAATTCCAGTGGCGAACTGGGGCACAACCTGATGGACCATTGCATGGGCGGAGGCGCCGGCGGCCGTATTCCGGGCAATGAAGATCACATCACGCTGGGACACCGGCCCAACGGAATCTATGTCCCCCGCTTCCGCAACGTGAAACAAAAACATCCGTTGTTCCTTCGCGGATACGGTTTTCAGGGAGGCGCCAGCCGTCCGAAGTGGGAGCGAGGTGTCGAAATGCGTGGCTTCGGACCCGAGTTTAAGCAGGCGATCAACCGCCCCGGTCCGTGGCAAATGAGGTTTTACGGATTCGGTGAGTGCCTGCCTAACCACGAGAATTTTATCGAACTGGACAAGACGACAGTGGACGCATGGGGAATTCCTACCCTCAAAATCACTTGCGCCTGGCGGGAGAACGAGCGCGCTTTGCTGAAGGACATGTCGATTACGGCCGCGGAAATGCTTTCCGCTGCGGGCGCGAGGGACATCGAGCCCTTCATCGAAGACAACGCTCCCGGACTCACCATTCACGAGATGGGCACGGCACGCATGGGGCGGGACCCAAAGACCTCGGTGCTCAATGCCCACAATCAGGCGCACGACGCCAAGAATCTCTTTGTTACCGATGGCGCGTGCATGACTTCATCTTCCTGCGTCAACCCATCGCTTACCTACATGGCGCTTACCGCGCGGGCCGCCGACTACGCGGTTGCTCAAATGAAGCGAGGAGAACTATAGATCACGGCCCCTCAAGGAAGGGGCCGAGATCTAACCTGCTTCACGCAGTTCCGAACGGATCTTCAAGCGAAGGACTCTGGGGCGTGAACAGCTCCGCGCCGTTCTCGGTAATATGCATGTCATCCTCGAGGCGCACGCCGAATTCGCCGGGAATGTAGACACCCGGTTCGTCGCTGAACGTCATGCGGCCCGCTAGCAAGGTGGTGTTTCCGCGTACCAGGTAGGGCCATTCGTGGCCGTCCATTCCAATTCCGTGTCCCACCCGGTGAGTGAAGAATTTGTAGTCCGGACCGTATCCGCCATCGCTGATCACTTTCCTGGCCGCCGCATCCACTGCCTGACACTCCACCCCAGGCCGCGCGGTTTTTAGCGCAGTGGTCTGGGCTCTATGCACGATCTCAAACACTTTTTTCATCTTGTCGGAAGGTTTGCCGAAAACGAAAACGCGCGTGATATCGGACTGATATCCCTCGACGGTGCAACCGCCATCCATCATGATCAGGGTGCCGTCGCGAATGACCTGCGGCACAATCGAGCCGTGAGGGAATGCCGAGTTCTCGCCGAACTCTATGCCCGCCTCGCCGGGGAAACCCAATTGGGTGTGCGCCGCGGCCACCAGTTTCTCGAGTTCCGCCTGGGGCATTCCGTCGCGCAATGTCTGATAAGCCGCCTTGTAGGCCGCAAGCGTGACCCGGTTCGCGAGACCCATGAGCTCAAGTTCGTGGTCGCTCTTGAACATGCGGCAGCCGGCGCTTACCGGAGTGCCGCTCACAAGTTTCGCTTGCGGCAGGATTCTGGCAATGCCATCGCTGAAAACGAAGCGCACTGTTTCTTCCAGGCCCAGCGTGCCGGAGGAAAGACCCAGATCTTTCAATCCACGGGCCAAGACCTGGTACGGATTGTCGTCCTCTTGCCAGGTGCGCACATCTGCATTCTTGCCTTCCGGCGAATTAGCCAGCTGTTCGCGTGCCCGCCCTTCTTCGAACGCGGGGCAAACGCAGAGCCCACGCCCCTTGGCCGGCAACACCAGAGCAAAAAACCGTTCGCTTGGCCACCACTGCACTCCGCCAAAGTACTGCAGAGAGGTCCCTGACATTAAGAGAATGGCATCGAGATGATTAGCTGCCATCAGTTGGCGCGCCTTCTCTTGTCGCGCCGCTCTTTCGTCCCCGGTGATGGGTTTCGCTTGGTCCTTCATGGACTTCAGGCTCGCGATAGATGCCGGCAGAGGAGTGCCCGGCTCCTGGGCGCTGAGAGGCGACGTAAGCGCGGCGAGGCTGGCGCCCGCCGTAATTGTGCTGGCCTGCAAAAAACGGCGTCGTGAAACCATGGATCCTCCAGTTGAACCGAGATCAGGAAACTCGGGAACGTCATTATAGGGGTTCTCCCATTCAGCATTGGAAAAATGTCATCGAAGAATTAAAAATGAAACATCCTCATGGAGACAGGATTTCAGTGTGCCGGCTGCGGCGAGTGGAACCAGACCACGGTGGACGAGTCCGCCGGACGCACGCAGTCTTACGTGGAAGATTGCCAGGTGTGTTGCAAGCCCAATGTGCTCCGTGTCCAATATGACACCCAGGAACACGAATTTGTGATTACAGCGCAGTTGGAATCGTTATAGTAGCTGCGAAGAGGCAAAGTTCTGGAGGTTAGGATGAACACGATGCCGGCGGGATACAGTGCGTCCGGACGGATGGTTGCCCACAACATGGTGACCACGCAATTCGAACTGGATGGGTTTCGCGTGGTCCGCACCTTGGGAGTGGTGCGAGGCATCGTGGTTCGGTCGCGCTCCATTTTCGGCACGATTGGAGCGAGTTTGCAAACCATTCTGGGCGGCAATATCACTCTTCTGACCAACTTGTGCGAGAAAACCCGGGCCGAGGCTTTCGACCTCATGCTGCAGCACTCGGCGGAACTGGGCGGCAACGCCGTGGTGGGCGCTCGCTACGATGCGACCGAAGTGATGCAGGGTGTAACCGAGGTCCTGGCTTACGGGACGGCAGTGGTGGTCGAGCCAACAAAGTAAGTTTGTAGCATGCCCAGATTTGCTGACGGTTTCAGGCCGTGCGCTGAGATCGCAACAGTTTCTCCAGCGCCCTCTGACGATAGGCGAAGGTTTTCTCCATCTGGGGATTGACGAAGAATCTTCGCGCCAACTCTCCCAACCAGCCGAATCCCACATCGTATTCGATCACGTCACGCACCCGGGTTCCAGGTACCTGGTTCCGTATTTCCCGGATCAGTTCGTGACGATGATGAAAGCTCTTGAACGGTCCCTTCTTTTGCACGTCGGCAAAATGATGGTTCCATTCGAATTCAGTGATGAGCGCGGTCCACTGAGCACGAAGCGGAAGAAAGGGGACCAGGCGAAACGAGGTGACAATCTCGGAACCGACGCCGGCGAGCGGAGCTTGATCGGTGATGGTAGCGGGATCTGGCGCGATCCCCGGGGGAGGCACCAGCTTCAGTTCTACCAATTCGGTTGCGGTTTGCGGCGGCATGATTCGCGGCAGATTTCCGGGATTGGCGAAAAATAAGAAGACTTGCTCAACCGGCGCCGGAACCCACTGCTCGAATTGTGTCCGATGAATCATAAAATCGCAGCTACGCTACGATGTGGCGAGGCCGTGTGCAACAAAGCTAGCTGCAACAAAACCAGGTACAACGAAGCAAGGTACAACGAAACAGTGGACGGCGGAGCGCGGTGCGGATAGATTGACTTGCGTGCTTTTTTGATCGCGCTTTGCAAAATCATGTTCTCTAAAATCATTTCTCTGAGACTTGCCCCGCCTGCAATCACGCTGTTCCTGACCATACTCCTTTTCTCGCCCCCAGCATTGGCCTCTTCCTATCAATACACGCGTTTGGGCGAGAAGGCTGACAGCACTGCCACTCCGGCTGCCGGGACAGCCATGATGGGCGGCGGCAAAGACCTCGACGATGCCTTTCGCTGGCTGTGTGGGAAAGCGAATGGCGGCGACTTTCTGGTCCTGCGAGCGCGGGGTGACGACGAATATAACTCGTATGTCAACGGAATCTGCAAGCTGAACTCGGTGGCCACGCTGGTCATCCCGGACTCGGCGGCGGCTCACGATCCGGCGGTTGCGGAAATCATTCGCCACGCTGAAGCAGTCTTCATCGCGGGCGGCAACCAGGCCCGCTACGTGCAATTCTGGCAGGGCACGCCGGTGGAGGATGCCATCAACGCAAATGTCGCGAGTGGCAAGCCCTTGGGCGGCACCAGTGCCGGACTTGCCGTTCTGGGCGAGTTCGCGTACGGCTGTTTGAAAGACAAAGACGAGGACAATGACCTGGCGTCTACCGACGTGCTGCCCAATCCCTATCACGAGCGGGTCACACTGGTTCGCGATTTCCTGAAAGTGCCCAACCTCGGAAATACTCTGACCGACAGCCACTTCGCCAAACGCGACCGCATGGGACGGACGTTGGGGTTTCTCTCGCGCCTGGTGCAGGACGGCTGGTCCAAAGCGCCACGCGAGGTGGCGATCGACGAGAAGTCCGCTGTGCTGGTGGAACCGGACGGCAAGAGCATCGTAGTGGGGTCGGGGCGCGGCGCCTATTTCCTGCGGGTAAAATCCGCTCCGGAAGTCTGCCGTCCGAACACGCCTCTGACGATTCACAATATCGCGGTGTATCGGGCTCCCACCGGAGCGCACTTTGACTTCAAGTCATGGACAGGCGAGGGCGGCGAGAGTTATTCGATTTCGGTCGAAAATGGAGTGATCCACACCACCCGGCCGGGCAATTCCGTGTACTGATGTCGTTCCCGAAAAGGGTGACAGTCCCATGGAGCGGCGATCCACGGTTGTTTTAGCAATTGACTTCCACTGTACTTCTTTGACAAACTTCCGCGCACGGTGAAAGCAGTCGGGGCGATGCTTGGAATGTTCGAAAACTCACTTCCTTCCTCCGCGAGTGCGGACAATCTCGAACAGGTAGCCCATCTGGTCGACGCCGGGAAACTTGAATCTGGCCTGTGATCGGTGATACAGCGGATCGCGGCCCCTGTGCTCCATAGTTTTTCACTCTGTCTCCACTGACACCCTGAACATCATCAACGAGGGAATCATATGAAGTTCTTCCGTTCGAGTTTGCTGCTGGTTGTGATCGTCGCGACTCTAGGCTGTCTGGTGGAGGCCCAAACCTACCAGGGCCGGATATTGGGTTCGGTGAACGATTCGTCGGGCGCCGTGGTAAGCGGGGCCAAGGTGACCATTACCAATACCTCCACGGGAATTTCACGCACCCTGATGACGACCGCGGCGGGGGACTACAACGCGCCCAATCTCGAACCCGGTCCGTACACGGTGGCGGCGGAAGCGCCGAGTTTCAAGCGGTCGCAACGCACCACCATCCAGCTCGAAGTGGCCAAGGATCTCCGCGTCGATTTCAAATTGGAACCGGGCGGAGTGAACGAAACGGTTACTGTTTCCGAAGAAGCGCCCATGGTGGACACGACGACCGACGTGCTGGGCGGCACGTTCTCCAATAAAGCCATCAACCAGTTGCCGCTGCTCGGCCGTGATTTTCAGAACCTGGTGGTCCTGCAGCCTGGAATTCAGAGAACGCCTGGCGGCGGTTTTCTTTCGATCAATGCCAACGGAAATCGTCCAGAGGACAACAATTTCATCGTAGACGGGCTTGACGATAACGACGCCTACTACGGAACTACCGTCATCAACGCGGAAGGAGTCGAGGGTACGCCCGCGTCGCACCTGCCGATTGACGCCATTCAGGAATTCAACGTGCAATCGAGTCCGGGAGCGGACTACGGCTGGAAGCCGGGCGCCATCATCAATGTCGGCATCAAGTCCGGCACCAACAGTTTTCACGGTTCCACTTATTACTTCAATCGCAACGCCGCGCTGGACGCTCGAAACTGGTTTAACCCCGCGCCGGCCCGGACTGCTTCCCTGAATCTGCACCAGTTTGGCGCATCCGCGGGTGGCCCGATTCTTAAAGATAAGCTTTTCATTTTTGCAAACTACGAAGGCGTGCGCGATGTGGTGGGAAATCCGCTATCCGTGAACGCACCGATTACCGGTTCCTCGGTCGACGATCCGGACGACAGCCTGGCGGATGCATTCTCGGCCTGCGCGCCCAACTGCAGCTCCGTCAGCCAGAAGCTCGCGACGCTTTGGCCCCTCAACCCCGGGCCTACGGTGGCGTTCAACACCGACTTCGACAATCGCAACCGCGAAGACAACGGAATCCTGAAACTCGACTATCACCTTTCTGACCGACACACCCTCGTGGGCTCTTATTTTGTTGGCGACAGCACCCAGACGGAAGAAGACGTAACCGTGCTGAATGCGCTGTTTCTCTCGCAGTCGCAGACCCGGGCGGAAGTGTTGGGAGGAGGCTGGATATGGAATGCGACTTCGCGCTTCACCAACCAGGTGCACGTCGGATACAACCGTTTTTGGCAACAGGTGTATCAGGCGGACCACACGGTAAATCCCACGGCATACGGCCTCGATACGGGAGTGATTGATCCCAACAATTTCGGAATGCCTGAGATTCGCATTGGTGGACTTCAGCAGCATACCCTGGGCGGTAACCAGTCCTGGCCCCTATACACGACGCCGAACAAGACTTTGCAGTTCACGGACAACGCAAGTTACGTTGTGGGGAAACACAACCTGAAGTTCGGAGGAGAATTCCGGACCGGCAGCACCGATAACACGCGCAATACCTTTGGCTCCGGCGAGATTCGGTTCAGCGACCTCGCCGATTTCGCGGCCGGCGATATCCGCCGCGGCAACTTTGTTTTCGTTGGCGACAGCCATCGCATAGTGAGCCAGAAATCCTTTGGCTTGTTCGTTCAAGACGACTGGCGTGTAACTCCAAAGCTCTCGCTAAACCTGGGTTTGCGCTATGACTTGAGTCTCCCGATCCATGAGCAGCATGATTTGTTGGCCAACTTCGATCCCGCCGTGGGCCTGCAGCAGGTTGGCTTGGGAATCGGCGATCCTTACCGCACCGACTACAACAACGTCTCACCGCGTGTGGGCATCGCCTGGGATCCGCGGGGCAACGCAAAAACTGTGATTCGCGCCGGAGCGGGAATCATTTACGAGATCCCTCATATCTCGGTCTATATCGGCCAGAGCAATCTCAACGCCAACGGACTGGCCCTCAACCCGACCGGGCTGGCGGGCGCTCCCGCACCAGGAGGCGGCACTATTGTGGCCACAACTTTGAGCCCGGATCCCGACGAGATGAGCGCCAACTGGAAGGCTGGCACGGCTGTCTTCGGCGATCTTTCGCCCAGTCTGGCTACTTGTTCAACCGACAATCTTTGCCCGGTATTCGGAACCGTGAAAAACCTGGTCACGCCTTACGTGATCAACTGGAATCTCAACGTTCAACAGCAGGTGTGGCAGAACGCCGTACTGACTCTGGCTTACGTCGGCAACAAGGGAAACAAACTCTACAGCCTGCGCGACATCAATCAAAATATCTTCGCCAATGACACCGAAGGAGACGAGCAGTCTGGGCGGCCCTTCAACACCATTTATCCCACTGTAAGCAATGTCTATCAGTTGGGTAACGGAGACGATTCGATTTACCACGGCCTTCAAGTTACGCTGCGCCAGAATGCGACCAAAGGCTTGTATTTCGTCGCCGGCTACACCTGGGCGCATGCCATCGATGACGCCGACAGCAATCGTCAATTCAATATTCAGGACAGCTTCAACCCCGCGGCCGAACGCTCGAACGCGAACTTCGACATCCGCAATCGCTTTACCTTCGCAAGTACATACGAACTGCCGTCCAAACACGGGTTCGCCCAGATGCTTCAAGGCTGGAGCCTGAACGGCATATTTACCGCCCAAGGCGGAACGCCCCTGTTCTTCTTCGATAGTTTCAACGACATCAGTGGCACGGGAGCGCTCAACGACCACTGGAACATTACGGGCGATCCCGGCAACATTCACTGGTCAAAGAACAAGTCGGTCCCATTCCTCGACGCGGACCAGTTCGCCACGGTCCAGTTCGGATTCGACCCCGACGAGCCTTTGTTCCATGCCACGGGGGGAGCCAACCCAACGGCGCAGCGCTGCTTCGATCAGGCCTTCGCGCTGGGCGGGCAGGCGGGAGCAGACCAACTCATCAACGGTCCCGCCGACAACGGTCCCGACGACGGCATTTTCGGCGGGTGCTTCGTGTCCGGAAACACGATAATCACACCGCCCGCTCCGGGCACATTCGGCGACATGCGCCGCAATGTCGTCTATGGACCAGGATATGTGGACCTCGATTTTTCCGTGATCAAGATGTTCAAGTTCGGAGATCGTTTCAGCCTTCAATTGAGAGGCGAATTCTTTAACATCCTTAACCATCCCAACTTCGCCGATCCCGACCACGACTTGTCGGACGGCTCGGCGGGTACGGTCGGAATCGCCCAGTTCACGCCCGATGTTGCAGCTTCCAACCCCGTCATCGGCTCAGGCGGTTCCCGCCACATCCAGATAGGGGCAAAGATCATTTGGTAGAACTGTTCTGAGCCCTGCGAAAGCCAAAGCCCCCGCCCAAGCTGGGGCTTTTTCAATTCCTGAAGGATCGGGGGGGGATTTCCACAGGATTTACACAATTACGCATTGCGCCAACGGGAGCTGACAATCGGGTAATTGCGGAAGAACCAAGTCTCTAAACCCACCTTATTGTGGTCACCTATTCAGTTATCCGCAAGATGTAGCGCTTTCCCCAAGGCCTCATCTCTTCCCATAGCGACCTATAACTTTCCCATTGACAACAAAAGCTTTAGGCGTAGGATGTGGACAAATGTGGTAGAAAGTGGTCGAGACGGTAGTGGTCGTGGGCCAGCAGTCAAACTTTGAGAGGCGCCAGTGGATTTTGTAGCTGACACCCCAAAAAACAGCCCGAACGAACCAGAAATGACCGGCATCTTGGCCGCTTTAACCTCCCTCGCTGTGGCAGCACTCGTTTTCAAAAGATTTCCCGCCCTAAGGGGCAGGACACATGTTTCGCGGCAATCACCCAACTCGCGTCGACGAAAAGGGACGGCTCAAAGTCCCCGCGGAGTTCAAGCGGGTGATGGACGAGAAGTACAACGAGAAATTCTACATCACCAGCCTGGATGGCAAGGTTGGCCAAGTGTATCCCTTCGAGGAATGGGAACGGATCGAGCAGAAGCTGGCCGGGCTCTCCACCTTCAATCCTACGAAGAAAAAGTTTCTGGACCGGGTGAACTATTACGGGCAGATGGTCGAGATGGACGGTCAGGGCCGGTTGCTGCTGCCGCAGTTGTTGCGGGAAGCAGCACAGCTCAAAGGCGAGGTTGCGGTGACCGGGAATCTTACCCATCTCGTAGTTCGCAACCTGGAGGCGTACCGCACCGAGATTGAGGAGCAACCGTTCACCCCTGAGGATGAGAAGACGCTCGACGATCTGGGGATTTAGTGGACGAGGGTTCAACAAGCACCCCCGAGCGGGGTGGGCATGGTGGAAGCAAGAGTGGCCATGTCCCGGTTCTTTTAAAAGAAGCGATCGACTTTTTAGCTATCAAGCGTGGCGGGACTTATATCGACGCCACGGTGGGCCTGGGCGGGCACAGTTTAGAAATCGCAAGACGCCTCGGCGCACCGGGTCATTTGATTGGGCTCGATAAAGATCCTGCGGCGCTCGATGAGGCGCGCGTAAGGCTGTTTTCTTCCGGGGGGGAGGAATGGCCCGAGGTGAGTCTGCTGCATGGTTCTTTCGCGGAGATCGGAGAGCGGTTCCAAGCGGCATCAGCCGACGGACTGCTCGCAGACCTCGGCGTGAGCAGCCTGCAGTTAGACACACCATCGCGCGGCTTCAGTTTTCAGGCGGAAGGAGCGCTCGACATGCGAATGAATCCGCAAGCCGGGCCCACCGCCGAACAAGTGGTAAATCAGACCGACGAGGTCACACTCGCGAATCTGATTTACGAATTCGGTGAGGAAAGGAGGTCGCGGAGAATCGCCAGAGCCATTGTCCGGTCGCGGCCAATACGTACAACTGCGGAACTTGCAGCTGTGGTATCGGCCGCGGCCCGGCCAATGAATCAGGCGGAAAGAAGAATTCATCCCGCGACGCGAACCTTTCAAGCTCTCCGAATCTTCGTAAACCATGAACTGGACGACTTGCGGGAGTTGCTGAAAGCGGCCCCGCAAGTGCTGAAACCGGGCGGAAGGATCGTGATCATCAGTTTCCACTCGCTGGAGGACCGCATCGTAAAAGATGCCTTCCGCGAAGGCGCGAAGCAGGGTCACTACAAGTTGCTGACGAAAAAGCCAGTGACCGCCGGGGAAGAAGAGATTGATCGCAATCCGCGGGCACGCAGCGCGAAGATGCGAGCAGCGGAAAGAATTTAAAAAGTTTAACCCTGGAAAACCAGCCAGGGCCCCGGCTACAGCCGTTGACGGATGGGCCGGGATGAAAAGTTTCCGGGACGGCATCGTCCTCTCACAAACAAGGGCGAAACACAACTCTCTACCTTCTCTCGGTGCCGTCCCGGAGAGATGGGAAGGTAGAAACGGAGACCATATGTATACGGGAACACTGATTGACCAGTTGATTGCAACGGTGGAAAAAACCGAAGCACGGACCCAATCCCGGGTGGACAGGCCCTTGCTCGAAACGCGCTCCCAGGAAGAAAAGCTCGCCTACTGGTATGCAGTGGCGCAACAGGAAGTGGCGCAATACGACTCCAGTCTGGCTGGGGTGGCATAAATGGCAGCGGCACAGTGCGCAGCTCCCACGATGCGGCGTAAACGTAGCTGGACCGGCACTCCGGAAATCTATTTTGCCAAGTCGATCGACAATTCACGGCTGGTAAAAGTTGAGAATCCGCAGCGCAGCCGCGAGATGAAACAATTTGGAGTTGCCCTGAGCTGCCTTTTTTTGCTGGTGATGACATTTGCCTGGCAGCATTTCAAGTCTATTGAATACGGCTACAAGATCGAGACCCTCAGGGTGCAACGCGATGGCCTGATCGAAATGAACCGGGCCCTGCGGCTGGAAGAAGCTTCGCTGCGCGATCCCGAGCGTATTGACACACTGGCAAAGAAGCTGGGACTGCAGTCTCCGCAGGCCGGCCAGGTGATGCATATGGATACCGTTTCACCGGACGCCGCAACGCCGGTGCTGGCCAGCGTGACTCCGGTCGCGATGGATTCGGCGCGATAAAAAAATGTAGCGCTGGTCTTCGACGGTGTGCCGGCGCTACAAGAGGCTTATTTGGCGGCTCCTGCATCTGGGCCGCCATGTTTGTCTAAGGGGCTTGGACCTTGGCAACTCCCCGCAACAACAGCGCGAACAAACGACTCTACCTGCTGAGCGCGATCCTGGTGCTCTGGGCCGGCGCCATCGGACTGCGTCTGGTTTACCTGCAAATCTTCCGCTATGGCGACTTTGAGCAGCGTGCTCAACGCCAGCAGCAGCGCACCACTGAAGTCGCTGCCAAGCGCGGAGTCATCTACGACCGGGCCGGCCGGGAGCTGGCGATGTCTGTCTCCGTCGACTCCGTATTCGCCGTACCCGCCGACATTCCTGATCTGGCCGGGACCATCTCGTTAGTTGCGCGCATCACCAAGGCTGATCCACGGGAATTGCTGGCCAAATGCAAAGCGGCTCGCACCTTCTGCTGGGTCGCGCGCAAAGCTGACGCCGAAACCGGCGATCGCATCCGGGCCATGAATCTGCGCGGCATCTATTTCCAGAAGGAATCCAAGCGCTTCTATCCCAAACGCGAGCTGGCGGCACAGGTGTTGGGCTACGTGGGCATGGACGATGAAGGACTGAGCGGGATTGAACGCGCGGACGACGACGAGCTGCGTGGCAAACCCGGCCGCATGCTGATTTCCGTGGACGCCCGGCGCAAGTGGTTTGGCAGCGTCGAAAAGCAGCCCGATCCCGGCCAAAACGTGGTTCTGACCATCGACGAGAAAATCCAGTACATCGCGGAACGCGAGCTGGAAACTGCGATGCAGCAGACCCATGCCGAGTCCGGCACCGTGGTTGTGCAAAATCCTAAAACCGGCGAGATTCTGGCGCTGGCCAACCGGCCGACCTTCAATCCCAACCTGGCCCGCGACATCACGCCGCAAAAGCTAAAAGACCATGCGGTCAGCGACGTGTACGAGCCGGGATCGACCTTCAAGGTAGTCACCATCGCGGCCGCGTTGGAAGAGAAATTGACTCGTCCCGAAGAAATGTTTGACTGCCAGATGGGATCGATCGTCATCAATGGCATGCGCATTCGGGACAGCAAGCCGCACGGTGTTATCTCCGTCGCTGATGTACTGGCAGTATCGAGCGACGTAGGTGCGATCAAGATAGCGTTGCGCCTGGGAGAGGAGCGTTTTTACAAATACATTCGCGCCTTCGGTTTCGGACAGCAGACGGGAATCGAGTTGCCGGGCGAAACCCGCGGTTTGAGCAAGCCGCTAAATCGCTGGTCAAAAGTTTCGATTGGGGCGATTTCGATGGGGCAGGAGATCGGCATCACTCCTCTTCAGCTGGTCTCGATGATTTCCACCATTGCCAATGATGGCGTCTGGACTGCCCCGCGAATTATTACCGGAATCACCTCGCCCCAGGGAACGCCTCAGATGGTCGCATTTCATCCGGGAGTGCAGCGACGGGTCATCTCTCCCATGACAGCTGCGCTGATGAAACGAATGATGCAGGGGGTTATTCTGTCACCGCACGCCACGGGAAAGGCGGCGAGACTCGAAGGCTACAGTGCGGCGGGAAAAACCGGTACCGGCCAGAAAGTTGATCCTGCCACTCGCGCGTATTCGCATACCAAGTACGTGGCGTCATTCGCCGGCTTCGCGCCGATCAATGACCCGGCAGTCACAGTCGCCGTCATTCTGGACTCCCCGGTGGGCCTGCACCAGGGCGGACAAGTCTCCGCACCCGTGTTCCAGCGGGTTGCCCAGCAGGTGTTGGAATATCTGCACACACCCCACGACGTCGAACTTCCTGCCAGCCGCCAGGTCCTGCTGGCCGAGCGAAAAGTGAAGGACCAGGATATCGAAGAGGGGTCGCCTGACCGTTTGGGAGATACGCTGGAAGCCGACTCAACGCCGGCAGATTCAATTTCTCAGCCGGTCATCGCTTCCGCAAAGCCCTCGCCGGATGTGACGGCCAACATTGTGGTACCGGCGGCGATGCGCCAGCGCCAAACTGAACCGGCCGCGTTAGCTCTTCATGAGGACAAATCCGTGATGGTGGAGGAAAAACCATCCGATGCGCCGCCGCATCCTCTATCCAGCGGCACCGTGGTTCTGGATGTTGAGCAGGGCGGAATTGTAGTTCCCTCATTCCTAGGCAAGAGTGTCAGGACCGCGATAGAAATGGCGCAGGAAAGCGGACTGGATCTGGATGCAGTGGGTAGCGGCCTGGCGCGGCAACAGTCGCCCCTTCCCGGATCACACGTCGCGTCCGGGTCGCAGGTGACGGTAAAGTTTGGACGGTAAGCATCTGTTACGAAACTAAAATCATCTGTCGTCCTGAATCCGCGGAACGTTTCGCAAGCGAACCTTCAGCACTACTCAGGATGACACTTTCTTTTGATGACACTTGTTTAGCCGGTCCACTGCACTAGAATCCAAGACAATGACTTTCCTCGAACTCCTGTACGGCGCGGAGGTGCTCTCCCAAAGCGGTAACCCCGGAATCGGCGGACTGGAGTACGACTCGCGCCGGATCAAGCCGGGCGATGTGTTTGTTGCCATGCAGGGCGAATCGAGTGATGGGAACAAGTTTATTGACAACGCGATTGCTGCAGGTGCGGTCGCCGTCGTTACCGACTCGGCAAACGAGAAAGCGCGTGCGGATGTGGCCTGGGCGCAAGTGCCCCACGGGCGCCGCGCGCTGGCGCGACTGAGTGCCAACTTTTACAAGCGGCCCGCCGAGCGATTGGCCATCACCGGCATCACCGGCACGAACGGGAAAAGCACGACCGCGTTTTTGTTCGAATCGATTCTCACTGCTGCTGGCCGGAAAAGCGCGCTGGTCGGGACCATCGAATATCACGTTGCCGGCAGAGTCCTGCCCGCGCCGCACACCACTCCCGAGGCGCTGGAACTGAATCGCATTTTGAACCAGGCCCTGGGTGAGGGCGCAACCGAGGCCGTAATGGAAGTTTCCTCGCACGCGCTGGAGCAACAACGGGTCTATGCGATTCCGTTTGATGTCGCAGTCTTCAGCAACCTGACTCGCGATCACCTCGACTACCACCGCAGCATGGAAGAGTACTTTTCTTCCAAGCAGATATTGTTCGAGGGTTGCGGCACCGAAGCCCCGCGCGCCGCCGTGCTTAACACGGACGACGAATACGGCCAGAAACTGGTGAAGGTCAGCAGAAAACGCAGCTCCGAAGTCTTTACCTATGGACTGGCCAAAGGCGAGTTTCACGCCGAGAAAGTCGAGATCAGCCCGAGAGGTACGCGGTTCGATCTGATCACTCCAAAAGGAACTATTCCGCTATTTTCCCCGCTCATCGGAAAAGTGAATGTGTACAACATCCTGGCCGCGGCAGGCGCCGCGTATGCGCGGAACTGCGCCACGGAGACAATTGCGCAAGGAGTAGCGGCGCTGGCTCGCGTTCCTGGACGCTTCGAACGTGTGGACTGTGGGCAGCCCTTCACGGTAGTGGTTGACTATGCCCACACCGACGACGCGCTGCGGAACCTCACCGCCCTGGCTAGGGAGTTCGTGCAGCAGGCGGGGCAGAAGGGCAAAGTGATCACGGTTTTTGGCTGTGGCGGCGACCGCGACCGGGCCAAGCGTCCTCTGATGGGCGAAGCTGCTGGACGGGGCAGCGATTTCGTAATCTTGACCTCGGACAATCCCCGCAGCGAAGATCCCCTTGCCGTCATTAATGACACCATGGTCGGGCTGCAGCGCTCAGGCACGAAATATAAGACCGAACCCGATCGCAAAGCCGCCATCGCGCTGGCTGTCCACGAGGCGAATCCGGGAGACATCGTGTTGATCGCCGGCAAGGGTCACGAAAGAGTCCAGATTACACGCGAAGGGTCGATTCCGTTCGACGATGTGGAAGTCGCGCACAAGATTTTGCGTGATGCCGGATACGACTGCAAGTCGTCGAACGCCGCCGCCGGAAAACGTTCATGAAGCTGGCTCTTTCCAGGGTCGCCGAATTCCTGTCGGCCACGGGCGAGTTCGATCACAAAGCGATCGCTCAGGCCTATTCGATTGATTCGCGCACCATCCAGCCCGGTGAGCTATTTTTTGCGGTCAAGGGCGAGCGCATGGACGGCCACGATTTTGTTCAGCAGGCGCTCGACAAGGGCGCTGTAGCTGCAGTCATACGCAAGGACGAACTGGCGCGCTATTCGGTGAAAACTCGGCTGTTGGCCGTGCCGGATACGCTGGTTGCTCTGCAAACCCTGGGCGCCGCGGTCCGCCGTTTGTGGGCGAAACCGCTGATCGGCGTAACGGGATCCACCGGCAAGACCACCACGAAAGAAGCGATTGCCCACGTACTCTCCTCTCGTTTTCGCGTGCTCAAGTCGGAAGGCAACTTCAACAATCATTTCGGGCTGCCGCTGATGCTGCTGAAGATCGAGCCGGAACACGAGGCCGCCGTCATTGAGATGGGTATGTCGCACCGCGGAGAGATCGCCGCGCTGGCCAAGATTGCGCAGCCTGAAATTGGGGTGGTCACCAACGTGGCCCCGGTACACCTGGAGTTTTTCAAGTCGGTGGCGGAAATCGCGCGCGCGAAATATGAACTGATCGAATCGTTGCCAGCCGGCGGGACCGCAGTCCTCAACGCAGACGACGAGTACGTATCCCAGTTTGGCCGCGATTTTCACGGCAAAGTTGTCATGTACGGCTTACGCCCATCCGCCGATGTCCGCGCGGAAAATGTCGAAGCTCGAGGCGCTGCGGGTTCGGCGTTCGATGTCGTGACCGGCGGCTGCCGTGAGCGGGCAACCCTGCCGCTGGTAGGCACGCACAACATTTACAACGCGCTGGCTGCGGTGGCTACGGGAATGGAACGCGGGCTGAGTCCGTCCGAAGCCACCCAGGCGCTGGCGACTCTCGCCCCCGCAGACAAGCGGGGGGCGGTCGTTCAACTGGGCAACATCACGGTCATCAACGATTGCTACAATTCGAATCCAACAGCTCTTGACGCGATGGTAAATACGCTGGCCACCATGCCGGCGAAGCGCCGCATCGTGGTGGCGGGCGAGATGCTGGAGCTGGGGCCGTCGGGCGAGGAATTACATCGCCGCTCGGGCCGGCATATGGCGGAAAAGGGAATCGACATACTGATTGGAGTGCGAGGCCTGGCGAAACCTATGGTAGAAGCCGCAACCCACGCCGGGATCAAGGCAGAGTTCGTCGCCACGCCGGAAGAAGCCGGCGAGTGGCTCGCCCGCGAGACTCGTGACGGAGATGTTGTGCTGCTCAAAGCGTCGCGCGGCGTAAAGTTGGAACGAGCTTTAGAGGCAGTCGTCGGTCGTCAGGCTTCAGTCGTCAGCAAATCCAAGACTGCTGACAACTAGTTTTTAACGGCTGAAGACCGACGCCTGAAGACTGAAACGGAGGCTGATTGCTCTACTGGCTGCTGTACCTGAAGCTGTTCCATTACTTTCCGCCATTCCGTATTTTTCGCTATTTGACGTTTCGTACAGCTTTCGCCAGCCTGACCGCTCTTTTCACGGCCCTTATCGTCGGCCCGATCGTCATCAACCGTCTGCGCGAATTCCAAATTGGCCAGTTCATCCGCGAGGAAGGGCCCAAGGCGCATCAGAAGAAGGCCGGCACTCCGACCATGGGCGGATTGCTGATCGCCATTTCCATCGTGGTTCCAACTCTGCTGTGGGCCGATCTGAGCAACCTCTTTATCTGGATTGCGGTCTTCGCTACCTGCGCCTTTGCCGCCATCGGATTTGCCGATGATTACATCAAAGTGGTGAACCGGAGGAATCTTGGCCTCACGTCGAAAGGCAAGCTGGGCTTACAGATTGCCGCGAGCATCCTGATCGCCGTGGCCCTGATCGCCATGCAAACCCGGGGCGTGTACTCCACCCGCCTGATGGTGCCCTTCATCAAGCAGTTTCATCCTGATCTGGTGGTTGAGAAGCTGGTTAACAATCCTGCGCTTTGGCCATTGGCATTCCTTCCCTTCGTGGCTTTTGTGGTGCTGGTGATCGTGGGATCGAGCAATGCGGTGAACCTCACCGACGGCCTCGACGGACTCGCTATCGGTTGCACGGTCATCGCGGCCGGCGCGCTGGCGGTCCTTACTTACGTCAGCGGCCACGCGACGTTTGCACAGTATCTCGAGCTGCAGCGCATGCCGCTGGCCGGCGAACTGACAATTTTTTGTGGAGCCATGGTCGGATCGGCCATCGGTTTCCTTTGGTATAACGCCCACCCCGCCGAAGTTTTTATGGGAGACGTCGGCTCGCTGGCCTTGGGCGGCGCGATTGGGACGGTTGCCGTCATGATCAAGCAGGAGCTGCTGCTGCCCTTTATTGGCGGCATCTTCGTGATTGAAGCGCTGTCGGTGATCCTGCAAGTGGCTTCCTACAAGTTGAGAAAAAAGCGCATCTTCAAGATGGCGCCGCTCCATCACCATTTCGAACTGCTGGGCTGGTCGGAGTCCAAAATCATCGTGCGTTTCTGGATCGGATCGCTGGTTTTTGCCCTGTTCGCGCTGACCACACTAAAACTAAGATAACGTTGCACCACGGAGGCACAGAGCCACGGAATGCGGGCCTACTTCCTCGGTGTCTTGTGCCGTACCGGCAGCATGTGTTCACATTTTAATTTTCCGTTATCCTGATCTTGCTCTGTGTCTCCGTGCCTCTGTGGTGAAATGAAGTAATGGAACTCAATCGGAAAACGCGTGCTCGTGGTCGGCCTGGGCAAATCGGGCGTGGCTTCAGCGCTGTTCCTGCAGGCGCGAGGCGCGAAGGTCACGGTTTCGGACGCGAAGCCGCAAGATCAGCTGGGAGAAGAGATTCCGGTGCTGCTCGATCACGGCATCGCGGTCGAGACCGGCGGTCACGGTGAGCGTACTTTCCGCGGCCAGGACCTTATCGTGCTCAGCCCCGGTGTTCCGGTGGACTCGCCGTCGCTGGCGCAGGCCCGCGCCCTAGGCGAACCCATCATCGGTGAGATCGAGCTCGCATCCCAGTTTCTGCCGAAGAACATCGTCGCGATCACGGGCTCGAACGGCAAGACCACGACCACAACCCTGGCAGGAGAAATCATCGCGGCGGGCGGCTTTCCGACCGCAGTGGGCGGCAATATCGGCACGCCGGCCATTTCCCTCGTCGGGCAGGCAAAGGCCGACACTGTGGTCGTGCTCGAGGTATCGAGCTTCCAGCTGGAAACGATCCAGACATTTCGTCCCAAAGTTGCGGTGGTGCTTAACATCACGCCCGACCATCTTGACCGCCATCGCACGTTCGAAGCCTATACCGACGCCAAGGCGCGCATCTTTGAGAACCAGCAGCCGGAAGACTCGCAGTCCTGAATGCAGACGACCCCACCTGTGTCGGACTGGCGAACCGCACGCGGGCGCAAGTCTTCTGGTTCAGCCGCAAGAAGGAGGTCAAGCAGGGCGCATATGTCCGCGATGGCCGCATTCTTTTTCGGGATTCCAAAGGGCAGCGCGAGATCATGCTGGCCTCCGAGGTTCCCCTGAAAGGAGGCCACAACGTCGAGAATGTGCTGGCCGCCGTTTGCATCGGCGCCCTCCTGGGTTGCGAGGCGGAGCGCATCGGCAGAGCGATCCGCGCCTTCAAAGCCGTCGAGCACCGGCTGGAATACGTTGCCACGATTCGTGGCGTGGAGTACTACAACGACTCCAAGGCCACCAACGTGGATGCCAC
The DNA here is from genome assembly GCA_963698825.1 of Terriglobia bacterium. GTDB lineage: Bacteria > Acidobacteriota > Terriglobia > Terriglobales > Acidobacteriaceae > JAIQFF01. Next base: position 172,610 of record CAVOSG010000006.1, read on the forward strand.
CATCAAGGCCCTGGAATCGTTCCCGGCGAATGTCCACCTTATTCTGGGGGGCAAAGACAAGAACAGCGACTACACACAGCTCAACGAACTGCTGCGGCAGCGGGTCAAGCGGGTCTATACCATCGGCGCGGCAGCGGAGAAGATCGAGTCCCAAATCAAGGGAGTCGAAGTCGACCACTCGGAGACTCTGGATACAGCGCTCAGGCGCGCATCCGCGAGCGCCGCGGCCGGAGATATTGTTCTACTGGCCCCCGCCTGCGCCAGCTTCGACCAGTTCCAGAATTACGAGCACCGGGGCCGAGTATTTAAGGAAGTCGTGCACGCCCTGCTCGCTGAAGCCCGTCCGTAAGCAATGTGGGCGCGAGCGCCCCGCTCGTGCAGTGACAGTCACCCATTGGACGAACGAGGATTCTGGAGAGAGGGAGCACGAGCGGGACGCTCGCGCCCACATTAGCCCTGGAGGAACCAACTTAGTTACACTCCCCGCAGGAAATTCACAGACATTCTTCTCCGGGTCTCAGCGCCTCCGTGGTGAAATGAATTTCCCATGGCCAAGCGCGTGAGCGTCGATAGCTGGTTGTTTACCGTCACTCTGATCCTCGTATTTCTGGGACTGGTGATGGTTTTCAGCGCATCCGCCGTGATGGCCAAGGAGCGCTACGGATCCGGATACTACTTCCTGTTGCGCCAGGTGGGATGGGCTGCCGGCGGCATCCTGGCCATGGTGGTCGCCATGAAGGTTGACTACCGCCGCTACAAGCATCCCGGCGTCGTGTTTTCGGTGTTGGGCTTGACCACGCTGATGCTGATCTCGGTTTTCTTTCTCGACCGCGCCCACAACACGCACCGCTGGATTCACTTCAGCGGCTTTTCTTTCCAGCCGTCGGAAGTGGCCAAGGTCGCAATCATTTTGTTCCTGGCTTTCTTTCTGGAGAGCCGTATCAACTCCATGAAGGACTGGCGAAACACGCTTTTGCCTGCGGTCTTGCCGACCCTGATGTTTCTGGTCTTGATTGTGCTTCAGCCTGACCTGGGTACGGCAATCGCCTGCGCCGCCATCACTGCCTGCATTCTGTTTGTGGCCGGCCTGGAGTTGCGCTATCTGGGATACGCGTTCGCGCTCTCGCTGCTGCCGCTGTACTTTCTGGTGGTTCGTGTGGCCTGGCGCTGGGGCCGGATTACGGCATTCCTGAATCCCTACTCCGATCCGCAGGGCAAGGGCTTTCACATGATTCAGTCGCTGATTGCCGTGAGCACCGGAGGCATCACCGGTCTGGGATTCATGGAAGGGAAGCAGAAGTTGTTCTATCTTCCCGAACCGCACACCGATTTCATCTTTGCCGTGACCGCGGAAGAGTTGGGCCTGTTGGGTTCACTGATTGTTCTGGTGTTGTTCGGAGTCTTTCTCTGGCGCGGGGTTCGCACCGCTCTCCGCACGCAGGATATGTTCGGTCGCCTGCTGGCTGTAGGGATCACCAGCATGGTGGTGGTGCAGGCATTCATCAATATGAGCGTGGTACTGGGGATCATGCCGACCAAGGGAATTCCGCTGCCCTTCGTTTCTTACGGAGGCTCGTCGCTGTTCGTAACCCTGGCCTGCGTGGGCGTCCTGCTTGAATATCACCAAGCAAGTCGACTGATCCACGAATCGCGGACGGACTGGCACCACCCGCCCAGCCCCGTCGACTTTCGGCTTGCTCTCAACTTCCAAACCCAGGCGAGCGTCGCTCGCCCACCCGGACGAGGGCGTCCGGGTCTACGTGGATCGTGGTGATTTAGTGCGGCGCTCCTAAAGCGTCAACCCGGCGGCTCTCCCGCACCGCAACTTCCGGTTTATAGTCAGACCATGCGGGCAATTCTGGCAGGCGGCGGCACCGGCGGACACGTGATCCCTGCGCTTGCCATTGCCCATGAACTGCAGAAGCGATATTCCGCCGAAGTGCTGTTCATCGGTACGGCGCGCGGCATCGAGAACCGGCTGGTTCCGGCGGCCGGATTTCCGTTGCGGCTTGTCCAAGTCGGCGCGCTCAACAAAGTCAGTCTCAAAACGCGGCTGAAGACTCTGTTCGATCTTCCCCGCGCGGTCTGGGATTCGCGCCGCATGCTCTCTGAATTTCAGCCTGACATCGTGATCGGAGTTGGCGGGTACGCTTCCGGCCCAGCCATGCTGGCGGCCATCCTGAAGGGAACTCCAACCCTGGCGTTCGAGCCGAATGTTGTGCCCGGTTTTGCCAATCGCCTGGTGGCGAGGTGGGTTTCGGGCGCGGCGGTTCACTTCGAGGAGACGGCGAAATATTTCCGCAATGCGGAGGTCACTGGCGTGCCGGTGCGCGAGGCATTTTTCCAGATAGCCGGGACAGTTCACCACGCATGCCAATCCAACGTTGCTGGTTTTCGGCGGAAGCCAGGGCGCGAATGCCATCAACCAGGCCATGATTCAGTGTTTGCCGGAGCTGGTGAAGCAGGTACCGAACATCCACATCATCCACCAAACTGGAGAGCGCGGCTATAATGACGCGCAGGCCGCGTATCAGCAGGCGGGTTTGTCCGCCGAAGTCGCTCCTTTTATTACGGACATGCCCGCAATCTTTGCCCGGGCCGACCTGCTTCTTTGCCGATCGGGCGCGAGCACGGTCGCGGAAATCACGGCGGCGGGGAAGCCGGCGGTTTTCGTTCCCTTTCCGCGCGCCGCGGACGACCACCAGCGGGTCAACGCCCAGGCGCTGGAGCGCGCCGGCGCCGCGGTCGTGGTGGAAGAAACAAAACTGGAGCGGGTGTGGCTGGCCGATACGATCGCCGCCTTGTTGGGCGATCCCGGCCGGCTAGAACGAATGAGCGCAGCCGCGCGAAGCCTGGCCCATCCCGACGCGGCCCGCGACATCGCCGAAATGGCCGCGCGCCTGGCGGGAATTGAAGAAGAAGCAGCCACGGATTCACACGGATAAACACGGATCTGATTTCTTTATTAAGCGTCTCTCAGTTTTTCAATCCGTGTTGATCCGCGTGAATCCGTGGCCAGGTTTTCCTGAACTATGTTTGCCAAAATCCAGCGGATTCATTTCGTGGGTATCGGCGGCATCGGCATGAGCGGCATTGCCGAGGTGCTGCTGAATCTTGGCTACAGAATTTCAGGCTCTGACTTAAAGAGTTCGTCTGTGACCCAGCGTCTGGCCGGCCTGGGAGCTACGATCTTCGAAGGCCATGCCGCCGAAAACATCGCCGGCGCGGAAGTCGTGGTCACCAGTTCTGCGGTCGCAGCGGAGAATCCCGAAGTCGTCGAAGCCCACAAGCTCCACATCCCTGTGATCCCGCGGGCTGAGATGCTGGCGGAACTGATGCGCCTGAAGTACGGCATTGCGGTTGCGGGCATGCACGGCAAGACGACGACTACCTCCATGGTTGCCGCCGTGCTGGCCGCCGGAGGCCTTGATCCGACAGTCGTCGTTGGCGGCCGCGTGGACGCCCTCGGCTCGAATGCCCGCACCGGTAAGTCGGAGTATCTGGTGGCCGAGGCGGACGAAAGCGATCGCTCCTTCCTGAAACTTTCTCCGGTGCTTGCCGTCGTCACCAATATTGACCGTGAGCATATGGATTGCTACCGCAACATGCGCGACGTGAAAAAGGCGTTCCTCGAATTCATGGATCGCGTGCCCTTCTACGGCGTGGTGGTGGTTTGCAATGACGATGCGCCGTTGCGCAAGTTATTCCCTCAAATTCGTCGCCGCATCGTGACCTACGGCACACGGCGAGGGTCAGATTTTCAGATCAAAATGGGAACGCCGACGTTCGAGTCTGCGGAACGCAAGCCGATCAGCCATTTCCGGGTGGCCTTCGGAGAACGCGATCTGGGCGAGTTCCGCTTACAGGTTCCGGGTGTCCACAATGTCTTGAATGCCACCGCCGCCATTGCCGTGGGAATCGGTCTCGACATTCAGGCCGACGACATCCGCATGGCTCTCGAGAACTTCCGGGGCGTAGACCGGCGATTCCAGTTGCGCGGCAAGGCCGCCGGGGTCAGCGTGATCGATGACTATGGCCACCATCCCACCGAGATTCGCGCCACGCTGGCGGCGGCCCGGCAATGCGGCTTCGGGAAGATCCACGTCATATTTCAGCCTCACCGCTTTACGCGCACCCGCGATCTCATGGACGAATTTGCCACCGCGTTTCAGGACGCAGACTCCCTGGCTGTCCTTGATATCTATGCCGCCAGCGAAGCGCCCATCGAAGGCATCACCGGCGAGGCCCTGGCTCGGCACATCAATGACCGCCAAATTAACGAGACAGGGAAGCCGCCGGCTGTGTACGCCAGTTCCTTTGCCGAGGCAATCGCATCGGTGGTTACCGCGGCCCAGCCCGGAGACATGATTTTGACTCTCGGCGCCGGCAGCGTGTCCCAGTTGGGTCCGGCGATCTTGGCAAAACTGAAGGAAACGGAGGCATCGTCCCGGCCCAAGACGGCGGTTTCTGCTCCCTGAGAGATTCTTACTCCCCACAAAACACCTCGTGGTTGATAACGACTCCTTTTTTCCCTCGTCTAAACCGGAGCAAAGGGAAATGCCATGGACTCCGAAAAAGTAATGTACTGGGTCACCCTGGGTGTTCTTGCTATGGCGACCATCAGCAGTTCCGTCACTGCGCACTTGGGATGGGGCGATGGGCTCGCCGAACGCTCTATCGCGCTGGTGTCGCAGGTCTCTGAAAGGGCGTCGAACTATGCCCAGATAGCAGCCTTGGTTCTGGGGCGTAGCGAAGACGATTGGTCGAATCCCTCTGCGGTTGTGGCCGATCTTCAAAATGAAGTCCAAGACGAAGCTCAGAACGAAGTTCAGGACGAGATTCAGAACGAAATTCAGGCCAACATTCAGAACCGTTTGGCTTGCGTGCAACGGACTTTGGTACGCCGTCAGTCTGACTTGGCGCGCCTGCAAGCCACGAGGATCCGAGTTCGGGTCCGGATGCTGGAACGCTCCCCTCGTACGATTATCTCGCCAAGACAGGACCTGGTCATTGAGGGTCCCCAGCCTCCGCAAGACCTGGTCGACACTTTCTAGCTAGAAAAAAGTCAGCTCGAAACTGATCCGCCGCGATCCGCCGGCCCTGTGCAAAACTCCCCAGATTTTTCTATGTCTCTTGCTCAAAAGCAGTTATAGTATTTTTGCTCAGCGATTCCCTGTCGACAACTGACCTGGTTTGATGGCGCGGAAATCCGGCCCCACCATCTCGCAGGAAGAGTTGTACCCACTGGCTGACGAGCCTGGGCGCGAAGATTCGCAAGACGCGCGCCTGCTCGACTTGGACGTGGAACAGGAAGCTCCCTTCCTGCGTGTACAGAAGCGTGTCTCGGTTCGCCGCGGTTCACTCCCCAAGAAAACTGTTACTCGCCTGACCTGGGCCGCTGTCGCCCTATGCGTTGTCTTTATCTGCGGAATGATGGTGGCGTCGCTCTATCACTACGGCGAGCGCTCCTGGCGCTTCCGGGTTGAATCCAGCGATGACATTGACATCAGCGGGCTGCAGAACGTGGCTCGCGCCCAGGTGATGGAAGTCATGGGCGGCGACATTGGCCGCAACATTTTCTTCGTGCCGCTGGCGCAGCGGAAAGCTCAGCTGGAGCAGATTCCGTGGGTTGAATCCGCCAGCGTGATGCGCTTCATCCCCAACCGGCTGAAGGTGGAAATTCACGAGCGCACTCCGGTGGCTTTCGCGCGCGTTGGCTCGAAGATCATGCTGACCGACGCCGCCGGCGCGCTGATGGAGCTGCCGGGCAGGAAGAAATATTCCTTCCCCGTAATCGTGGGTATGAACAGCGGCGAGCCTCCGTCCACTCGGGCCGCCCGCATGAAGATCTTCAACAGCGTGGTTAGCCAGCTCGATGCCGGCGGCGCGCGCTACTCGCAGGAGCTCAGCGAAATCGATCTCTCCGATCCGGACGACGTGAAGGTGATGGCCAACAATCACTCCGGAGAAGTGCTGGTGCATCTGGGATCGTCCAACTATCTCGATCGCTACAAGATCTACGTCACGCACCTGCAGGAATGGCAGCAGCAGTTCGACAAGCTGGAATCTGTGGACTTGCGTTACGACCGGCAGATCATCGTCAATCCGGATTTGCAGGGGCCGATGAAGCAAGCGCCGCTCTCCGCCGAAGCCGCCAAGAGAGCCATGGCCGCCGGAGTAAAACCGGCCGCGCTGATCACGCACATCAGTTCCTCTCCCAAACCTGCGCCCATGTTGACGTTGAAAGCAGCTGGTCCACCGCTGGCGAAGCCGACTCCATCGAAGCCGGCGGCCACTACAAAAACCGCGAAGGCGGGACATCGTAAAGCCCATCTCCGGCAGGCCAGGGCGTGGAGCAAGGCCAAAGCAAAGTCAAAAAATAAGGCCGGCGTAGGTGCCGTTGCGAAGCCGGCGCCGAAATCCGTGGCTGTCGTCAAGCAACCGGCGAAACCAAGCCCGGCCATTGCCAAGGGAGAAACACAATAGGAATGGCGAACCAGCACGAGCACCTTCTGACCGCAATTGACGTAGGCAGTGCCAAGACCTGCGCCCTGGTGGCGGAAATTACAGACAATGGCCTGCGCTATCGCGGGCACGGTGTCGCGGAATCGCGCGGCTCGCGCAAGGGCGTCATTGTGGATCTCGATAAGGCAGTGACCTCGATTCAGAAGGCGGTGGAACAGGCCGAAGACGTGGCCGGAGCGCCCATTGAGCATGCCTTGCTCGGAATGGCCGGCGCGCATGCCCGCGGCTTTAATAGCCACGGCGGGTTGAGCTTCGGGGCTCGACCGCGTGAGATTGGCCGCGAGGAGTTGCGCGCTGCGGTGGACAAGGCCCGCGCCATCCCGCTGCCCGATGATCGCGAAATTCTGCATCTGCTGCCGCAGGAATTCATCCTCGACGACCAGACCGGGGTGAATGATCCGCTGGGCATGATGGCGGCCCGGCTGGAAGTGCGAGTGCACATGGTCACGGTCTCGTCCAGCGCCCTGCAGAACGTGGTCACGGCGGTGAATCGCGCCGGGGTCCATGTGGACGACACGGTGTTTGAGCCCCTGGCTTGCGCCGACGCGGTTCTGCGCGCCGACGAGCGTGAGTTGGGCGCCTGCCTGGCCGATCTGGGCGCGGGATCCACCAGCATTATCGTCTTTCAGGAAGGCGCCGTGGCTCACACCGGCGTGCTTCCAATTGGCGGAGATCACTTCACCAGCGATCTTTCGGTGGGACTCTGCACCCCGGTCGCCGAGGCGGAGAAAATCAAGCGCCTCTATGGCAATGCCATTGTGACGCTGATTCCGGAAGGCAACGAAGTCGAGGTTCCCTCCGTCGGCGATCGGCCTTCGCGGCTGATTTCGCAGCGCATGGTGGGCGAAATTCTCGAGCCGCGGGCCCGCGAACTTTTTGAAATGCTGCGTGACAACTTGCGCCACGCGGGAATGTTCGAGCTTTGCGTCGGCGGCATCGTGCTGACAGGCGGCGGATGCCGCTTGCCCGGCATTCTCGAAATCGCGGAGTCTGTGCTGCATCGCCCGCTGCGCCTGGCTTGGCCGGCACCGCTGGCGAAGATGCCATCCACCCTGGCCGAACCGGAGTACGCGACCGTTCTGGGCATGGTGTTCTACGGACACCGCGCCCGTATCGCTCGCGGCATTCAGAACGATCGCTGGAGTTCAAGGTTGAAAGCCATGTTCGTGGGGAAGGGTGCATAGGCTTGTAGCGCCGGCGCTACAAGTCTAAGGACCGGCACGAGATCTGGAGACAAGAAGAAACGAGCAAGCAAAATCCACAGAAGGCGGCGTACATGAAAAAAGAAAATGACATTCGCATCAGCTTCAACGAAGACACCCGTAACGACGCGAAAATCAAGGTCATCGGCGTAGGCGGAGGCGGCAACAACGCGGTCAACCGCATGATTGATTCCGGCATGGAAGGAATCGAGTTCGTTGTGGCCAACACTGATCTGCAAGCGTTGCGCATGTCGCGCGCGCCTATGAAGATTCAGCTCGGTGTGAAGCTCACCAATGGCCTGGGCGCCGGCGCCAATCCTGAAGTTGGACGCAAAGCTGCGCTGGAAGATTCCGACAAGATCATCGAAGCTCTGGAAGGCGCCGACATGGTATTCGTCACCGCCGGCCTGGGCGGCGGCACGGGAACCGGGGCTGCACCGATCATCGCCTCGCTGGCCAGCGAAATGGGAGCGCTAACTGTCGCCGTGGTTACCAAGCCCTTCGCCTTCGAAGGCAAGCGCCGCATGCAGCAGGCCGAGCGTGGCATTTCGGAGCTGATGGATTCAGTTGATACCACCATCGTCATCCCCAACGAAAAGCTGCTGGCGGTTGCGCAGGACGCCGGCTTCTTCGAGTCATTCCGTGTCGCCGATGACATCCTGCGGCAAGGCGTGCAGGGCATCTCGGACATCATCACCATTCCTGGGATCATCAACCGCGATTTCGCCGATGTGAAGGCGATCATGGCGGGCATGGGCTACGCCGTCATGGGCACGGCCACCGCCAGCGGCGCACGACGGGCCGTTGACGCCGCGCAAAAAGCGATTGCATCCCCACTGCTTGAAGCGGGCGCGATCGACGGAGCACGCGGCATTCTCATCAACATCACCGGTTCTACTTCGCTCAAGCTGGCGGAAGTGCAGGAGGCCTGCAGCATCATTCAGGGCGCCGCGCACGAGGATGCCAACATCATCTTTGGCGCCGTGCTCGACGAAAAGGCCAAAGACGCGGTGAAGATCACCGTGATCGCAACCGGCTTCAAGGACTCAGATATCCGGCGCCGTCAGGCGGAGATGCAAACCGGATTCACCGGCTCTTCGCACTTCGAGGAGGATCCAGAACCGGAGTATCGCCCCGAGCCTGCGCGTCCGCCCCTGGTGATGGAGGAGCAGCCCACCCGGCAAATGGCTGCGCCTCGCACGGAAGGGGTAGCGGTTGATACCCTGCGTGACGCCATGATCGCCAACTTCGAGAAAGAGGATCTCGATGTCCCGGCATTCCTGCGCAAGCGGACGGAAATAAGCTAGCGGTTTTCGTAGCGTCGGCGTCTCGCCGGCTGTCCCGAGGGCGTCTCGCCCTCGGTGGTGGGGGTTCGAACCACAGTGGCGTGACGCCGACGCTGCAGCCTGAGTTGTCTTTTGCGCTCACCGTGCGTCTAAGTGGATGTTCGGAACAATTTCAGGCCACGCACGTATCTCAACCGCGAGTCAAAGAACGGGAGAAACGGCGATGAAGCGAGTTCTGTTGTCCCTTATAACAATTGTTATCTGTATCGGATTCATAGAGGCAGCAGGTCCAGAATCCGACTCAGCCAAGCCGCAATACACCAGCGACAATAAATTGCTTCCCCTCAAGAACTTCCGGGAATGGATTTTTCTGTCCTCCGGACTCGGCATGAGCTATACCCCGGTTGCCGACCACCAGATGTTCACCAATGTCTTCGTTCCGCAGTGGGCTTACGCGGAATTTCTGAAGAGCGGGCACTGGCCGGACAAAACCATATTCGTGGTGGAGGAGCGGGATTCAGAGACCAAAGGTTCGATTAACAAGGCCGGACACTTTCAGGGCGGCCTCATGGGATACGGTGTCGAAGTGAAGGACGAAACCCGCTTTCCGGACAAATGGGCCTATTTCAACTTCGACGAAAGTACAAAATCAGCGCAGGCCAATCCCAAGTCCGCCTGTTGGCAGTGTCATGAAGACCACGCTGCCGTCGAACATTCTTTTGTGCAGTTTTATCCCACGCTGAAGCCGGTGGCCAAGAAGTTCGGCACTTACAAGCAGGCGGCAGAGAATCCGTAAGGGCCTTTCAATCCAGCCGGACCAAAAATACTTTGCCCTCGGCCGTCTGCGTGTCCCGCGCGACTTCCTCTGCCCTCTTACGATCGTCCTGGAGGACTCGGACGCGCACCCACCAGTCGCCCACCGGGCTGCCGAAGCTCAATACCTTGGCGGTCTTGTAGCGCCGCGAAAGGCGGCCGGCCAGTGATCTCGCGGCAGCTTCGCCTTCGAATGACCCGATTTGCACCGCCCATCGCCCACCATGATCGAACGGCACCGGAGTGCGTAACACCTCCAACCGGACTTGGGCTACGCCCGCCTGCCAGATGTCCGCTTGTTTTGCCGCAGCCAGCGAGAGGTCGACAATTCGTCCTTCAATAAAGGGTCCGCGGTCAGTGATGCGGACGATGGTGGAATGGTCGGTCTTGAGATTAGTGACTCGCACAATCGATCCCAGCGGGAGAGTACGGTGGGCAGCAGTCAACTGGTGCATGTCATAGATTTCGCCATTCGAGCCACGGCGGTTGTGATACGGAGCGCCATACCAACTGGCCTTACCGATTTCCACGGAAAGAGGCTTGGTTCCCTGCGGTATCGAGAGGGCAGTCGCGGCTTCGTCAACTGCCTCCTTTTTCTTCTCTGGAATCGACGGCGTGACTGCTTCGGCTCGCTTGGGCGCGGATGGCGCGGGTGACGGGACGGTGGTTGCCGAGGGTGCTATCGGCGGCAGTGGCGGCGTGCTGACCTTGGCCTGCTTCTTTCCTCCGCACCCGCTCAGCATGAGCGCGGCCAGCACTACAGCCAGAATCCATGGTGCGGCTATTGATCGTTGGCCGTTAGTCGCCGGCCTCAACCCCATCGCACGAGGGATCGAGAGTCCGTTTACTGGCCGTCGGATTTCGTCTCGGACTCGGTTCCGGATCTGGCTCCGGACTTGGCCTCGTCCAGATAGTCGGCCAGCATGGACATCTTCTCGGCTGCGACCCGCAACGCCTTGGTGGAGTGTTGACGGACTGCCGGCACCACTTCGTTGTTGAGATAGGTGATGAATTCCGCCGTCTCCTTCTCCATGCGGTCAGCAGCTTCAGCCACTGATTTGTTTACGCGTGCCGAGGCGTTTTCGACCTTGCGGTTGAAGTCCTTCATGCTGACAGTGTAGCTGTCTAAGCGTAAAAATGCGCACCCGTCGCGTACGGATGGCAGGTCTGGTCATTATTCCCTCCGGTCGCTGCATGGTCAAAGGGGGGAACATAGCAAGTAATCAGTCGTCAGTCGTCAGTCGTCAGCCTTCAGACGTCAGGCATGAGAATCGAGCTTTGGGGTTGGGTTGGCCGACGACTGAAGACTGACGACCGACGACTGCCGTACAACTGCTGTTAGAATTCTGGCCATGAAGAATCGCCTGGCGATCTTTCTCATCCTGTGCGCCGGCATGCTGCAGCCCGCTTGCACCATGTGGCGCGAGCATCCCTCAAGCAGTAACTGGGCTGATGCCACGGGCGGCGAAGGCCTGGAGCGGAGCTTTTGGAAAGAAGTGAAAGCCAAGAGATGGAATGAACTGGAACGCCGCATGTCCAGTAACTACATCGCCGTCACGCCGGAAGAGGGGAGACTCGACAAAGCGGCCACGCTGGCCCACCTGCAGCAATTGCAACTGGACGACTACACCCTGGGTGACCTTCAGGGTGAAATGAACTCTGACACTTTTGTCGTGACCTACACCGTCGCCATGCGCGGCACATTTGGCGGCCAGCCCTTGCCCTCGGTGCCGATACGGATGATGACCGTCTGGCAGAAGCAAAGTGCCGGCTGGATGGCGATTGCTCACTCCGTTCAAGGACCTGAGAAAAAATAGGTGCTCCAGCATCATCGTTGTCCAACTTCCGCGCGATGAAAAATGCTCGACTTCGTGAAAAGCCGGTGGAGCGGCCGAAAGCAGCAACCTGCCGCGGGCTTCTCCTTTTCAAGACCCCTGGTTCTGCTGCAGAGCGATGATTGGGGGCGCGTCGGTGTTCGCGACCGCGAAGGTTACGAGCAGCTTCGGCACAGCGAAGTCCACCTGGGTGAGAACCCCTACGATTATTACTCGCTGGAGACGGCCGAGGATGTGATGTCCTTGCGCGATGTGCTGAAGCGGCACCGCGATTCAACCGGGCGTCCGGCGTGCGTGGTCATGAATTTTCTGATGGCGAACCTGGATTTCCAGAAAATTGCCGACCACGGATTTCACGATATTCATCTGATGCCTCTGAGCCGCGGCTTGCCCGGCGATTGGCATCGGCCTGGACTCTTCGATGCCTACCGGCAGGGCATTTCCGACGATGTTTTTTATCCCGCGCTTCACGGGCTGACTCATTTCTGCAGGCTTGCGGTGGAGCGGGAGTTGACTGTGCATGGGGAGCGCAACAACCTTCTGCACACTCTGTGGAAGGCCCAGACGCCTTACATTTACTGGCGAATGCCCTGGATCGGCTACGAATATTGCAACCCCGAAAAGCCGCAAGCAGGATTCCTGGATGCCGAAACCCAAGCCAGCCTGATCGGCGAAGCCGCCCGCGAATTTCAAACGTTTTTTTCCACGCCTCCGTTGTCGGCCTGCGCACCTGGATATCGTGCGAACGGCGATACTCACCGGGCCTGGTCGCAATCCGGAGTGCGGGTGGCGCAGAACGGCAGCGGCGGCGCCTTGCCTCCCCACATGGACGAATGGGAGATGTTGAACTTGCATCGGACCATTGACCTCGAGCCCTTCGAACGCGGCCTCTCTCTGGAAAAATATATGCAGCTGGCGGAACGCTGCTTCGAACGCGGCATCCCGGCCATCATCTCCATGCATTCCATCAACTTCCATTCGTCGCTGAAGGATTTCCGCGGGCCCGGGTTGCGCGCGCTCGATGAATTCCTCTCTGCCCTGGAGGCGAAGCATCCCAATTTGTTGTATGTGCACGATATGAATGTGTACGAACTGGTCACGCGCGGAAAGTTCAAGGGTCCGCGGGGCCCGGTGTCGGTCGAGGTGAAAAAGAGCGACGGAAAATCGAGACACATGACGTTGGGGGCCGGGTAGCATGCCCTCATCGCGATCGCTGCTATTGATTACCGTGGATTGTTTTCGCGCCGATCACGCCGGCTTTCTGGGATACCGCCGGCCGACTACGCCCTTTCTGGATTCGCTGGCTCGCGAGAGCTTGATATTTTCCAACGCGATCGTGGCCGGCGCCCCGACTTATTTCTCATTTCCTGCCGTGATGGCCTCTCGTTATCCTCTGGGTCTGGGGCGCGACGTGGTTGGTCTGGCGCCGGGAGAGCCCACAATCTCTTCCGTCCTGAGCGACGCAGGCTATGCCACGGCGGCGTTTCTGGCGGCCAATCCTTACCTCTCTCCACGTTTCGGATACGACGTTGGGTTCGACGTCTTCAAGGATTTTCTGGATGCCGGGGCCGGTCCTCTTCCGGCGGAACCGGATGGCGACAAAAACCCGAGCCTGCGAAGCCGCTGGAACCGGCGTCTGGCCAAGGCTTCGCATGCCCTGGGGCCGGCGGGCCGGCTCTATGACGAACTTTATTTTCAGTACTGCCAGCGGCTGGTTTCTTCGTCCGCGCCATCGTTCGACCAGTTGCGGCGTTTTCCCGCGGCGGACGTGCTGGTTGACCACGCGCGAGATTGGCTGGAGGGCCTCGCCGGCCACCCATTTTTCTTGTGGCTGCATTTCATGGATCCGCATTCGCCCTACTACCCGCGGCCGGAAGCGCTTAAGGCGATGGGACAGGATTCGCTCGATGCCTCGCGGGCGCGCTATCTGAATTCGTACTGGAATCGTGGCGATGTTGGAGCGCAGCGCTTGCAGCGTCATCGCGAAGACGTCGTCGCCCTCTATGATGCCGGCATTCGCTGGGTGGACGCGCAGGTAGCCCGCCTGGTGGACAGGCTTCGAGAACTGGGCTTGTGGAAAGACTGCGTCACGGCGCTAACGGCGGATCATGGCGAAGAATTTCTGGAGCATGGCGGCCGCTACCATCCGCCCTCAAGGGTCGCAGAAGAGTTAGTGCGTGTTCCTCTGTTACTGCGTGCGCCGGGGCTTGCCCAGGGCGGAACTCTAGCTGCGCCCTTCAGTCTTCTGCATTTGGCGCCGACGCTGTTGGATGCAGTGAACGTGCCCATTCCCGGCAACTTCCGGGGACGCAGCCACGCGGCATTTCTGCGAGAAGGCGGGAGTTGGGACGGCGAGGCGGTCATCGAGTGTGTCGCAGGCTGCAACAATCCTTTCGTGATGGAAAGCCGCCTGCGGTCGCGCCTGCTGGCCATCCGTGAGGGACGTTACAAGATGGTGCTGGATTTTACTTCGGCGTCGGAGCAGTTGTTTGATTTGGAGGCGGATCCGGGTGAGCTGCGGCAGTTGGCTGGGGATGCGGAGAAACCGGTGCGCCGGCGGCTGCTCAATCGCGCCCGGCAACATCTCTCGGACTCACTACAGGCACGCGACGCGGACAGCCGTCTGGCGGCTCGTCTGCGCGATCTTCGTTTCGCCACTTCGGCTAGAATGGATCAGCCCCGCTATCCAGACGTCCACACGGCATGACCGCATCGTGCTTGAGGAAAGGTCGTTGCCGATCAGGTTGCGTATGACCCCTGTGCGAATTCTCGTCGACAGCCTCGCCGACCAGGGTCTTACCAATTCCCAAATGACCAATGCCCGCGAAATCATCCGCCGGCTGGATTCCGATCGCTTTCACGTCAGCGTATTTTGCGGCGGCCATCCCGATCGCGACATCGAGCGGCGTCCTAACACCAGGCTCGTTCCCTTGCCGCGACGACGGCGGACGGTGAGAATCCTGCGTGAGTTTCTGCTGGGGCATCATGACATTCTGTTTTACTTGAAGTCGTCTCCTGCCAGCCGGCTGTACCTGGGGTTGCGAAGGAAGTGGAACGACGGCCGCATCACCATCGCAAGCATTGAGTCGCAATGCGATCTGCGCAATGAGCCCACGGTCTCGCCGGACGCGGTGCATCTCTGGGAGCGGACCATCCTGCGCTGCGACTACCTCTTCAGCAACTCGCGATCGGTCAAGCGAAGCTTGCAGCGGGAGTACAACCTGGGCAGTGAAATTGTGCCTACAGGAGTGGATACCAATTTCTTCACACCGGCATGGGACCGCCCGGCCAATGCTCGCCCTCGCGTGCTGTTTGTGGGATCGTTGCGGCCGTTCAAACAGCCGCAACTGCTGCTGGACGCCGCAGCCCGGTTCCACGGCGCGGATTTTGTGCTTGCGGGGGAAGGGTTGATGGCGGATGAGTTGAGAGCTCGGATCGTCCGCGAACGCCTCAACAATGTTAGCCCTGAGCGGCCTGTTGGGGGCGGAGCAGTTGAAGCAGCAATATCAGCAAGCTGATATTTTTCTTTTTCCGTCCACATGGGAAGGATCTCCCAAAGTCCTGCTGGAAGCCGCGGCTTGCGGCTTGCCGGTGATTGCCCGCGAAAATTATCAGCCGGAAACGGTGGTGCATGGCGAGACCGGCTACCTCGTCGCTTCGGACGATGAATTGTTCCTGAGGCTGCAAGAATTGCTCTCGCATCCCGACCAGCGCCGGAAACTTGGAGCTGCCGGCCGCAAGCATAGCCAGCAGTTCGATTGGGATCCCATCGTCCGGCGATGGGAGGAAGTGTTCCTCGACTTGCTATCGCGAAAGACGGCGTCGCGGAAGACGGCGGCGCGCGCCGCATGACTGCCGGGCGGTCCGCGGAATTGTCTTCGTCACAGCGACCGCTGCACGTTCTGAGCTTGACCCCGTTCTATCCCATGCGGGGAGACGACGCCCAGGGCTGCTTTGTCTCGGAACCGCTGTCGTGGCTGGCGCAGTTGGGAGTGGCGAACACCGTACGCGCCGTGCAGCCCTTCTATCGGGGCGGCGCCCTGAGCGCCGATTCTGCCGTTCCGGCCCAATGGGTGCGCTTTTTCTCGCTTCCCGGGGGATGGGGACTCTCCAGCTCGGGGGCTTTTCTCTTCGCCAACCTCCTTCCGGAGATTCGACGTTTGCACGGTTTGCGTCCGGTGAGTGTGATCCACGCCCATTCTGCTCTCCCTTGCGGCCATGCCGCCTCGCTGCTCAGCCGGGAGCTGAAGGTACCCTTCGTGGTGACCGTCCACGGCCTGGATGCCTTTTCCACCCGGCAAGTGACGGGACACGCCGGAAAATGGTGTGCTCGCATATCGCAGTCGGTTTACCGCTCGGCATGCTCTGTGATTTGTGTCAGCGAAAAAGTTCGTGAGCAAGTTCTTGCGGGCGCTGGGGCGCGGGTGAATACAACGGTCCTCTATAACGGGGTTGATCCCCAAATGTTTTCTCCGCCAGAGAGTGAGACGGGCGAGCTCATGATCCTCAGTGTGGGCAATCTCATCCCGGTCAAAGGGCACGAGTTGCTGTTGCGAGCGTTTGCCATGATCCAGAATCGATTTCCTGCACTCTCCCTGGAAATCATCGGCGATGGGCCGCAACGCTCTCAGCTTCAACAGCTCGTCCAAGAACAAAACCTGGCAGGCAGAGTTTATTTTCGCGGACGGCAGAGCCGCGCTCAGGTCGCGGATGCGATGCGGCGCGCTACCGTGTTCGCGTTGCCCAGCCGCTACGAGGGACTGGGGTGTGTGTACCTGGAGGCAATGGCGGCGGGCAAACCTGTGATCGCATGCCGGGGACAAGGAATTGAAGAAGTAATCGAACCAGGCATCAATGGCTGCCTGATTGCGAGCGACGACCTGCAGGGCTTGGCAGATACGCTCACGCAGCTTCTCGATCAAACTGAACTTCGGCGAAAAATGGGTGGGGCGGCGCGGCAGACCATCTTGCGAGGTTATTCGCTGGGTGAGCAAGCCGCGCGGCTGTTTCGGCTCTACCGAGAGTGTCAGGCATGAGCCGGCGCCTGGTCATCATCACTGAGATTATCGCGCCCTATCGAATTCCGGTGTTCAATGCGCTCTCCCGGCATGAAGGAATCGATTTGCATGTCATCTTTCTCGCCGAGAGCGATCCCAAACTGCGCGACTGGCGGGTGTACAAGGAGGAGATCCGCTTTTCATACCAGGTGCTTCCATCCTGGCGGCGACGACTTGCCGGGCACAATATTCTGCTGAACCGCGGACTGAACCGGGCGCTGCAGCGGGCGGCTCCGGATGTCATCGTGTGCGGGGGTTACAACTACCTGGCCTCGTGGCGGGCGAAGCGCTGGGCCCGGAAAAGGCGAGTGCCATTTATTTTGTGGGTAGAAAGCACGGAGCGGGATATTCGCAGCCGCAGCCTGTTGATTGAATTTTTAAAAAAGAGATTCATTCGGAGTTGTAACGCTTGGGTCGTCCCAGGACAATCGTCTTTCCGTTACGTGATGAGCTATGGGACACTCGAAGAGAACATTTTTACTGCGCCGAACGCGGTTGACACGGCGCTGTTTTCTCTGGGTGCGGCGGCGGTACGCCAGGACGACGCGCGGCAGCGCCAGGCTTTGCAATTGCCAGCGCGATTTTTCTTGTTTGTGGGAAGACTGGTTCCCGAAAAGGGAGTCCTTGACCTCCTTGAGGCCTATGGCAAACTGACTCCTGACCTTCGTGCTGCCGTCGGTCTGGTTTTCGTGGGGGAGGGACCTGAACGTGCAACGCTGGTTCGTCGTGCCATGCAGATTGAGCCCGGGCAGGTTCGATGCGCTGGATTCGTCCACCGCGAACAGTTGGTCAGTTACTATGCATTGGCGGAGACTTTTGTATTTCCGTCGCACACGGATACCTGGGGGCTGGTGGTGAATGAGGCCATGGCCTGCGGCTTGCCGATAATCTCGAGTGAGGCTGCGGGATGCACTACGGACCTGGTGCAGGATGGCTGGAACGGCCGGGTGGTCCGCCGCGGAGACGTCGCGGAGCTTGCGTCCGCAATGCAGCAGATTGCGAGTGACGCGGATCTACGGGCAAGCATGGGAAGCCACAGCAAGGAGCGTATCCTGAAGATTTTCGCCGGAAGCTTGCGCCGCTGGCATTACCAGGGCGGCGATCTCGAGTGCCATGCCGGGCCATGAATAGTCGCGTTTCCCATTTCGTCGTTCTGGCGGTGATTCTGGCCACCTGTCTTGCCGGAACTTATGTTGCGCTGTACAAGCCTGGCTATCTCAGCAGCTACTACCTGGGGGGATTGATCTTCCTGCAGTTGCTTCTGGCGGCGGTGTGGAAATACGAGCAGAGGTTCTTTCCCCTGCTGGTCGTGGTTTTTCTTTGGGCGGGCATGTCGGTTCCGCTCAGTGGCCTGTGGACGTCCGGCCGCTGGGCAGTGCTAGCCGTGGGTGCCATCGCGGGTTTCGCGCTCTACATGCGCAGTGCGCGACATAGCTTCTCGACTTTCCATCTGGTTGCCGTCTTCTGTGTTATGGCTGCGCTCGTGTCCGCGGCTGTGTCCACATTCCCTCTGCTATCGTTCCTGAAAGCGTTGAGTTTGCTTTTACTATTTCTATACGCATCCACGGGAGCACGATTGGCGCTGGCCGGGCGCGAAGAGAAATTCTTTCCGCGGCTCCTTGTGGCGGTGGAAGTTGTGGTTTACGTCACTGCCTTTGTCTACCTGGTCTTGCACATTCCCGTGTATGGAAACCCGAATTCCATGGGCGCCATTATGGGGGTGGTTGCGATTCCTCTGTTGTTTTGGGGGGTGCTGACGACTGAAGCGAAGCCGGGGTACCGGCGAATGGTTTTCGCGCTCATAGTGGCCGCAGGGCTTCTGTTTTACAGTCAGGCGCGGGCTGGAATGTTGGCCGCAGGGCTGTCCTGCGCCCTGACCTGCGTAATCTTGCGCCGCTATCGGTTGCTGATTCATGGGGCAGTGGCTTTCGTGTGCCTCGCCATTCTTGCTACCGGGCTGACGCCTTCCGACTCGATCGAGGACATGCCCTATCGTCGGGGGAATTCGTCTCTGGCGTCAGTTATCTTTTACAAAGGACACGAAGAGCAGGGAATCCTGGGCTCGCGTCAGTCTCCCTGGGACGAAACCGTCTCGGTCATCCAGCAACATCCCTGGTTCGGAAGCGGATTTGGCACCAGTTTGACGGCAGCGGGCGCGGATACTGGTTTCGGCCAGTACTCGACGATTTCCACTACCACGCGGGAACATGGAAGCAGTTATCTGGCGGCCATGGAAGGGGTCGGCTTGTTGGGGGTTCTTCCTTTTGCCACACTGGTGATCATGCTGGCTTTGAAGGTGTGCGGCCTTTTCGCCTGGCTTCGGCAGACCGCGAACCCGCGTCACTGCGCGGTTCCGGTGGCCATGGTGTTGGCTGCCGGGTTGATCCATGCGGGCTTTGAAGACTGGCTTTTTGCGGTTGGTTACTACCTCAGCCTCTTCTTCTGGGTACTGGCATTTGCCTTCCTGGATATTCTTCCTTCCGCTGCACCGGCGGTGGTCTACCGTCCCGTCACCAATCTTGCCTTTGGGAATTTCAGGCGACCTGCGCCAGCGATCGCGCGCCAGCGGTGATGCATCTGTTTCTGAATGCCCTTGCGGCCAGCGCGGGTGGCGGACTTACCTATGTGCGTAATGTTCTTCCTCATCTCTCCGCCCGAGAGGACGTGCGGGTGACGGCTGTGTTGAATCCGCAATTGCGTGCGGAATTCTCAGGTCTTCCCCGCGTTTCTTTTCCGGAGATCAATCCTGCCGCGGGAGCGCTGGGACGCTTTTGGCAGGAACAGGCTTCCTTGCCGGCGATGATCCGCCAGAGCCGTGCCGACGTGCTGCTGTCCGCCGGCAACGTCGCCCTGCGCCGGTCCCCAGTGCCGCAGATTCTGCTTTCACGAAACGCGCTCTATACTTCCGGTGATTTTTTACGAGACCTTAGGCAGCGCCGGGAAACTCGCTTGTGGCTCGATACCCGGATCAAGGGCGGTCTGGCGCGTCGTTCCATAAGCTGGGCAGACTGCACGGTGGCGCCCAGCGAGGTTTTCGCGCAGGAACTGCGGCAGTGGACAGGTCACAGTGTGGTCGCCATCCATCACGGCTTCGATCGCGAAGCGTTCTTTCGCGATCAGACGCCACTGTCGGCGGATATCCGGCAAAAAATCGAACTGGATCACGATAAAGACGCCCTACGGCTGCTCTACGTGAGCCACTACAACTACTACCGGAATTTCGAGACCCTGCTGCACGCGCTACCCCGGTTGCGTCCGAGGCTGGGTGGCCGAAAGCTCAACCTGTTTCTCACTTGCTGCCTGCGCTCACAGGACAATCCAGGAAGCTACCGCCCCGAGCCAGCCGCGGCACTGGTACAGCAACTCGGAATCGCGGACAGTGTAGTGGAGCTGGGAGCCATTCCTTATTCCTTGCTGCATCACGTATATCGCGCCTGCAATATCTACGTAGCTCCGGCGTACGCGGAATCGTTTGCCCACCCGTTGGTCGAAGCCATGGCCAGCGGGCTGCCGATTGTTGCCGCCGATTCAGCAGTGCATCGCGAAATCTGCCAGGATGCCGCAGTCTACTTTCAGCGCTTCTCTCCGGACGAACTTGCGGCGCAGGTCTGCCAGGTTGCGAGTTCTGCGGAGTTGTCGCAGCAGCTTTCGCGGCGCGGGCTGGAGCGCTCCCATGATTTTTCGTGGCGCAAACATGTGGATGACTTGTTGGCTTTAGCGGCGAATCTTGCTGAAAGATTGACCACGGGCGGCGGGACCCGTTCATGATTTCCCGAACTGAGGTTGGGTGTGCTTCATCAACGCTATAAGGATTTTTGTTTCCTTCTGATCGCCTAGGCGACGTGGCCGAATTACTGGGTGAAAAAACTGCGAAAGACCCGGCGATCGGTCAATGGGAAACGCTTCGACGTTCACCTGGGGTGCGGTATCCGATATCTCCCCGGCTTCGTCAACATCGACGCCAATCCGGCGCGGAAGACTGACATGTGGCTGGACGTTCGTTGCGGTTTGCCATTCGCCGACAATTCAGTCGATTCCATCTATTCTACCCACATGATCGAGCATCTGTATCCCGACGAACTGGAAAAGTTGTTGCGCGAATGTGCTCGCACACTCAGGCCCGGAGGTGGGATGCGGTTCATTGTGCCTAGCTTGGCGAACGCCATCCTCGCCTTCCAGCAGAATCTGCACGAGTGGTTCTACGACGATTTTCCGCGGCACTTCGATTCCCTGGGCGGGCGCTTCTCGAATTTTGTCTTCTGCGATGGACGGCACCGCACTGCTTTTGATCTCGGCTATCTCGACGAAGTCTTGCGCCAGGCTGGATTTCGGGAGGTGATGGAGTCCGCGGAAGGGCAGAGCCGACTGTATGGCGAGACGGTTCCAGTCTTCGAACCCGGTGACGCTGCGGGGCTGCCCCACTCGGTTTACGTGTAGGCGTTCAAATAGTCGTTTGTACCTTCTTGACCACCGCTTCGAGCAGGCGTAACCTCGCGTGCGAAATCCCGGCATCCCTTTCGTACGGCGAAGGAGGCTTCGTATGGTCCCTCTCACTGCTCTCTGGCTCCCGATCGTGCTGGCGGCCGTTATCGTGTTCGTTGCCAGCGCTGTTATGCACACTGTGTTGTCCTACCATGAAAGTGATTGCCAGCAGATCCCCGATGAGGCCCGGGTCCTTGACGCGCTGCGCGCTGCGGGCCTGAAGCGCGGCTACTATCACTTTCCTTTTGGCTCCCATAAGGAAATGAAGTTGCCGGCGATGGTGGAGAAGTACAAGCAGGGGCCGGTTGGGATGATGACAGTATTTCCCAGTGGCCCGCCAGCCATGCCGAAGTTCCTGGGCCAGTGGTTTGCCTATTGTCTGATTGTTGGCTTCTTCGTCGCTTATCTCACTGGACGCACGGTTGCACCTGGCGCGCACTATCTGGCGGTCTTTCGGGTTGCTGGCACCGCGGCATTCCTTGCCTACGGTATAGGACAATTAAGCAACGGAATCTGGAAGGGTCAGCCCTGGGGCATGACGATTAGGGAAGCTTTTGATGGACTCGTGTACGGCTTGCTGACCGCGGGTACCTTCGGCTGGCTCTGGCCTCGCTAGAGCGCGGATCCACGGAAAACGGAGCGGAATTGACCGCCGCGGGCAAAATTAACTCAGTGCGAGCCTTGTACCGGGAATTTACCCATGGGTTCGCGCTCGCTCAAGAGGCAATTGCGGTAGTGCGGCGCGCCGCCCGGAAGCCGGTAACGGCCGATACTACGCGCGACTGATCGTTCTCGGTCAAATCGTTGTAGAAGGGCAAGCGCAGTAGTCGCTCACTGACATTTTCAGTCACCGGACAGTCGCCCGGCTGGGCCCCGAATTTTCGTCCCATGTCTGAGAGGTGCAGCGGAACATAATGAAAGACGCTGAGGATTCCCTGGGCCTTCAGGTGAGCGATCAAGGCCTGGCGTTCCTCGAGCGAGTTCAGGAGAAGGTAAAACATGTGATACGACGGTTCGCAATCGGGCGGGACGACGGGCATCCTCACGCCATTCTCCTGCGCCCATTGTTGAAGGTGCTGTTCGTAGTATTCCCAGACCCGGCGGCGTTTGCTCTGGATTTCGCGCCGGCCTTCTAACTGCGCCAGCAGGAAGGCGGCCAGCAAATCGGAGGGCAGGTAGCTGGAGCCGATATCCACCCAGGTGTACTTGTCCACCTGGCCGCGCAGGAAGCGATTGCGATTGGTTCCTTTTTCGCGGATGACAATGGCGCGCTCTACCAACCGCAGGTCGTTGATGACCAGCGCTCCGCCCTCTCCACAGGTGATGTTCTTGGTTTCATGGAAACTCTGTGTACCCAGGCAGCCGAAAGTGCCGGTGGGCTTGCCCTTGTAGCGGGCAAATAGTCCGTGAGCGTTGTCCTCCACAATTTGCAGGCCGTGCCGTTGCGCAATCGTGCAAATCGCGTCCATCTCGCAGGCCACGCCGGCATAGTGAACCGGCACGATAGCCTTGGTTCGACGGGTAACCAAGCCTTCCAGCCGGGACTCGTCAAGGTTCAAGGTGTCGGGACGAACGTCAGCGAACACGATCTGCGCGCCCCGAAGGACAAAAGCATTCGCCGTCGAAACAAAAGTAAAGGAAGGGACGATGATTTCGTCGCCGGGTTTGCAGTCGAGCAGGAGCGCCGCCATCTCGAGGGCATGGGTGCAGGAAGTGGTCAGAAGCACTTTGGGCGCCTGAAGTTCCTGCTCCAGCAATTCGTGGCATCTGCGTGTGAAGGCGCCGTCGCCAGAGGCGTAGCCACAAGCGATCGCTTCCGCGATGTACTTGTACTCGTTGCCGGAGAGACAGGGCCGATTAAATGGGATCGCGTAATTCATGGTTTGCGAAAAACAAATAACTTCTGCGTGCCGTAGTCACCCGCGGCGGGAAGCCGGGAAAACCATCGATTCCATTGGGCTTCGGGATCTGCCACATTCAGCGGCGCTTTCGTTGCCTGGGCCAACAAAGGCTTAAGAACACGAGTGCCGACATAATAAGTGCTCGCAAAATTCGAAAGCTCGACCAGTTGCAATTGGCCAGCAACGGCTGAGATGACCTGGTCTTCATCCAGGTACTGATTGAAAGGCGGCATGGGGATTGGCTCCAGACCCCACTCGCCACGGAAATCGTTAAGCCGTTTCCAGCCCTGCAGCGTTGCTTCGGAAAGGAGCAGCGTTCCCCGTGGCTTCAGCACGCGTATGCACTCGCGCAATCCTTGCACCTGGCGTTCCCACGTGCCCAAGTTGATCAGGACCCTGACGACGACCACCTTGTTATATGTCCCGGATGGCTCCTTGAGTTGGGTGATGTCGCCGACTTCGAATTCGACAGAGCCGACCAGTTTATCGGTCATGCTCGCGGCACGAAGGCGCGCCTGCTCGACCATTTGGCGGACATAGTCGAGGCCCCGCAGGCGTACGCGCCGGGCACAAGCAAACTGCAGGGAAGAATAGCCGTTCGCGCAGCCCACATCGAGAACGCGGTCGCCGTCGTTCAGGCGTTGGGTGATCTCGCGGATTTCCATGTCGATGACTTGGTGATCCGACCATGAGGCTGTCGGCGACTGTCCGTGCTCCTGGGCCTGCTTGGTCCAGAACTCATAGACCTCAGGTTGAGAGAATTTCGTG
Organism: Terriglobia bacterium; assembly: GCA_963698825.1. GTDB lineage: Bacteria > Acidobacteriota > Terriglobia > Terriglobales > Acidobacteriaceae > JAIQFF01. The sequence goes on from CAVOSG010000006.1 coordinate 196,479, forward strand.
GTCATCGTTTCATGGTCATCGGGAAGAACCAGCTACTCTGCGGCTTTCCACCTTCCGGTGCGCATCAGGCATTCGAACCACGTAAGGAGGCTTTTGCAAACTTCGAAAATGCATGCGGGCCAGGTATTCTCCGATAATACCCAATGCGAACAACTGGGCTCCGGAAAATAGAGCGACAATGGACGCCAGGAAAGGGAAGCCGGGAACGGGATCTCCGTGCTCGAAGTACCGGATGATGACGTAGCCCAGCACACAAAAGCCAAAGAAGGTAAATGCAAAGCCCACCAGGCTGGCGATCTGCAAGGGCAGCGTGGTGAAGCCGGTCATCATGTTCATGGCATGAGTGGTCAGCTTGCGGAAGGTGTAGCCGGAAGCTCCCTGTTTGCGGGGTTCGTGAGCCACCTTCACAGCGGCGAAACGGTTGGTGCCCCAAGTCAGCAACACATCGATGGAGACGAACGATCCTTCGTAATGACTGAAGGCAGTGGCCACTTCCGTGCGAAAGGCGCGAAAAGCGGAAACCTGGCGGGCGATTGTCGCTCCCATGGCATTCTGCAATGCCATCTTGGTCGCCAGCGAAGCCAGATCGCGCATGAAACCGTGCTCTTCGCGCTCCGGCGTGCCATAGACGACATCGAAACCCTGCGCCAGCACCGCCAACAATTTCGGAATCTCCTCGGGCGGATGCTGCAGATCATCATCCATGGTGACGACGACGTCATATTGCGCGGCGCGAATGCCGCACAGAAGCGCGCTGTGCTGGCCGTAGTTGCGCATCAAGTTAATGGGATGGATCCAGGCGTGGCGCTCGGCCAGTTGGCAGATTACGTCCCAACTGCCGTCCGGGCTGCTGTCGTTGACCAGAATCAGCTCGTAAGCGGATGCGATCCGGTTGAGCACCGCCTCCAGCCGCTCGATGAGCTCGGGCAGGATAGCCTCGCTGCGGTAAACCGGCACTACCACCGACAACTTGCTGGGCAGCAGGTTTGCGCTATGAATCATGGGTTGTATTCCGTTACAAACCGTTTTATCACGGACAAGGAGGGATGTCGTGCATGATGATCGGTGGAAAAAACACATGAGGACGCGTCCCAATCCGGGTGTCCAAAATTCGAACCGCGAAGGGTGCAAAGTCCGCAGAAGAAAAACCAGCGAGCACGGTAGTTAAGGGCACTGCCGCGTGGCTACGGAAGGCATTTCAGGATCACCTGACTGTAGGGGATTCGGAGCATGTCGTGTTGGACACTCGACTCGATGTTCGAGAAGACTTTGGCTGCGAGTTCGCGATACTTTGCCTCGGTGCGGACGAAGCGGCCCCGGTCCCGCGAAAGCAGATATTTCACCAGCGGGGATTGATCGTCGGTCCACACCCCATCGATCGTGACCAGCCTGCCCCCCGGCTTCAAGGCGTCACGTGCAATCTGGAACAGGGTTACCGCCTCGGCGTCGTCCAGATGATGGAGGACGCCGAGCGCCAGGACGATGTCGAAGTGGTTGCGTTGAACCAGGTTGTATTGGCTTACCCGCTGGCACGCGAACTGCATCTGCGGGAAACGACGTCTTGCCTCATCAATGTACTCGGGGCTGGCGTCCAATCCCAGGTAGTCTGAATCCAGCAAGAAAGGCGCCATGGAGCCTGGGCCGCATCCGATGTCCAGAATACGGTCTCCGGACTGAGGACGAATGTAGTCTCGCACCAGCGCGCGATTCCGCTTGACCCCACCTACCAAATGCCAAAAGGACTGGTAAGCCCAGGGAAGCGAAAGCACCTCACGGATCGCCTCAATCATGGTCTTTGACCGGACTCACGACTTCCGTCTCCTCGAATTTACCCCTCTCTGCGCGATTTGGAAACTCCCGTACGAGCGCGGCTCTCCAGTCTGGTCGCTGCGTCCGAGCGGTACGGGAAGAGGGTATTGGCTAAGCAAGAGCATGGTTTTGAGCAGAGTAGGGAAGCTATAACAAAGAATTGACTGTTGGATATCGTATGTTGTATACATCCGAGCCAATCACGGTGAAGGGTCGAGCACTCGACTGCCATTCGTAATTGGACGTAAGAATTAGGAAGTTGAGCGTCCGCCCAGCGCCCGAGCGAATTTGCATTTGGAGGGATTTAAGAGAATGAAAAAGACACGGAACGTGCTTCTGGTTGTGGCCGGGTGGGTCTTCCTGATGGCCGGTTTGGCTATCGCGCAGGTTCGCACCACGGGACAGATTTCTGGAACAGTCGCGGATCCTTCGGGCGCGGTCGTGGCCGGAGCCTCGGTTACGGCGGGAATGGCGAGCCGGGGCTTTACCCAGACCGTCACCACCAACGAGTCCGGCCAGTATGTGTTTCCCAACCTCCAACCAGGGACCTACCAGTTAACCGTGTCTGCGCCGGGCTTCGCACAGACCTCCTACAATGACGTCGTGGTCGAGGCTGCCCGGACAAGGGATGTGCCGATCCAGATTAGGGTCGGACAGGCCACGGAGAAAGTGGATGTTTCCGCGCAGGGCGCCGTGCTGGAAACGACGACGAACACGCTCTCGACCACCCTCAGTCCTGATTCGCTCCAGGACCTTCCGCTGGCGGGCCGCGACATCCTGCCCTTGGCCCAGTTGGTACCCGGCGCGCAGAGCGGCGGAGACGAGCGCTTCACCACCTACAACGCCTTGCCTAACGCCGCGATCAACATCACGGTCGATGGCATCAATGCCAACTCACAACGCTACCGCACTTCGACAACGGGCTTCTTCACGTTCGCTCCGCTGCGGTTAGGTGCATTCGACGAGGTCACAGTTTCGACCAGCCAATTGACGGCGGATGCCGGCGCGGAAGGAGCCACCACGCTGCGCTATGTCACCAAGCGCGGGACCAATCAGTTCCATGGAACCGCATTCTGGCAGGCGATCAACAGCTACTTCAACGCCAATACCTACACCAATGATGCGCTCGGGATTAAGAAGCCCAACCATGTTTTGAACGATTGGGGTGGCAGCATCGGTGGTCCGCTCTGGAAAAACAAGCTCTTTTTCTTCGTCAACTTCGAGGGCCAGAATCAGAATGCTTCCGGCACCATAGCGAACCAGATCCCCTCGGCGGATGCCATGCAGGGAAATTTCACCTACGTCGGAACCGATGGGGCCAACCACACAGTCAATCTGCTGAACCTGGCGGCGACCAGTGGCTTTCCGTCGGCCATCAACCCGCAGATTGCGCCCATGCTGAGCAGTATTCAGGGGTATGTCGCGAAGGGCACGCTGAGTCCGATCCAGGGCCAACCCTACGAGAACACCTTGAGCTTTGTGCAACGGGGCAAAACGACGTTGCGCTGGCCAACCGCCCGCCTGGACTGGCAAGCCTCGCAAAACATCTCCGTGCATGGCTCCTGGGACCTGCAATATCAGGACATTGCCAATACCGAGCCGTATTATCCGGGGAACCCCAACAAGAACTTCGGGTTCAGGTCGACGTACTATGTGGCCTCAACTGGCGTGGACTGGACCATCAGTCCTCACCTGGTGAACCAGGCCAACTTTGGAATCGAAAGTGATGTGGAGGAGTTCAACCCGGGCAACAACGCGGACGCCTTTGCTGCCCAAGGGAATCTGGAGATCCAGGCAGCGTATCTGGCCAATCAGGGAACGACCCCCATTTTCCAGCCGCTGATCCCGAACTTCGTTCTGCCGATTCCTCGCAACAACCCACTTTGGAATATTTACGACAATCTGACGTGGACACACGGCAACCATACTTTTACCTTTGGCGGCGACATCCGCATCTCGAATAGTCACGAGCTCGAAATCAACAGTCCGCCCACCCAGTTTCTGGGCAGCGCGTCAGGCGCCCTGGCGCCGGGCGACCCAGCCATCTCGATGTTCACGGCTGCAAACTTTCCCAATATCAGCTCGGCCAACGGTAATCAGGATCTGCTGAACGCCGCGGCGTTTTACACGACGCTTACTGGACGCCTGTACAACGTTTCAGGATCGAGTTGGGTAGACACCACCACACACCAGTACAAAGTTCTGGGGCACGCAACGAATTACGAAAAGCAGACGGTGGGCGGCATTTACTTCCAGGATAACTGGCGCGCCACTCCCCATTTTGCCGTGAACTATGGCCTGCGCTGGCAATTTACCGGGGCGGTTTACAACACCAACAATCTCTGGACCAGCCCCACCCTGGCGGACCTTTATGGCCCCTCGACCGCGCTCTTTCAGCCTGGAGTATTGAACGGAAATCCGAATCCGTCGATCAACCTGCGCCCCAATCCCTACAACAGCGACTTCAAGCAACCGAACCCGAACATCGGTTTTGCGTGGAATCCGGTTTTCGATCATGGATTTCTGCAGAAGCTGGCGGGAGGAAGCAATCTCGTGATCCGCGGCGGTTACGGCATCGGCCACTTCGACGAGGGTTGGGTTCCCCTGGAGAACAGTACGCTGTTCGGCAATCCCGGCGGCACGCAATCGCAGTTCCTGCAGCCTGGCCAGTTCACGCCCGGGACCCTGAGCCTGGGTCAACCCTTAACTCTCAATACGTTTCCCACGAGTTTCACCTTCCCCCAGCCCATGTCCGAATTCTTTCCGGGTTCGTCGTTCGCCACCATCAACCCCAATATCCGGACTCCTTATGTACAGAGCTGGAATTTTGGCATTCAGCGAAAGTTGCCCGGAAACAATGTGCTGGAGATTGCCTACGTAGGCAATCACGCGGTGCACATGTGGCAGGCTTATGACGTCAACGAAACCAACATCTTCGAGAACGGGTTCTTGAAGGAGTTCAAGAACGCACAGGCGAACCTGGTGGCCAACGGGGGCACGACGTTCGCGGATAATACGGGAGCGCCCGGGGTAGTTCCGTTGCCCATTTTTGATGCCGCGTTCGGAGCAGCAGGCGCTGCTCCCGGTGCAAGCGATCAGACCAGCAGCTTCACCAACTCCACATATACCGCGTTCCTACAGCAGGGTCAGGCGGGAGCGCTGGCCAACGCGCTGGCCACTTCGGGAACTTTCCTCTGCAACATGGTGGGAACTTCCTTGAGTCCGTGTTCAGGATTTGGCGTATCGGGACCGGGCGCCTACCCCATCAACTTCTTTCAGGTGAATCCTTACGCTGCGGGCGGGTTCCTGACCGAACTCTCCGATCCCGGCAGCTCGTCTTACAACGGCCTGCAGGCGCAGGTAAAGCATTCGGGCCACGGTCTACAGTGGAATGCTAACTACACTTACAGTCACGCCTTCACCAACCGCTACCTGGGCGACTACTTTACAGCAGACTCCGCCCTGGCCAACTTTGTCACGCTGCGCGATCCGCGTTTGAGCCGCGGGCCTTCCCCCTATGACTTGCGGCATGTCTTCCGGACGTACCTGACCTACGAACTGCCGTTCGGCAAAGACAAATCGTATAAGACGGGTAATTCGGTCATCGACCAGGTGATTGGAGGCTGGAAAGTCGGAACCATCGTAACTGTGCAATCCGGCCGCGTCTTCAAGCTGCAGGGCGGTTACAACACTTTCAACTACTCCAACGCCTACTGGCCGAATGCCAGCGATTCTGGAGTGGAGTTGAATGGAATCACGGTCAGCGAGCTACAGAGCAAGGTCGGTGTCTACCCCGGGCCGGATACCAATACCCTTAAGACGTTTCTTCCCGCGAATGTGGCCAGCCTGGTTTCTCCGGAAACTACCCCTGGCAAGTTGGGACAGATGGTCTATCTCTCCGGGCCGCGGTACTTCAACACGGATATCTCCCTGGTAAAGTCGATTCCGATTACCGAGAGAATCAAGTTCAATCTTTACGCCGAGTTCCTGAACGCGTTTAACCACGTCAACTGGAGTGTGATTGACAATAACTCAGGTGGAACCAACAATCCCGCGCAACTTGCCAATGTTTCAACGCCGACGTTCACCAAGCTAAGTTTGCCGGCCTATGACAGCCCCGGGTTCAACCCGCGCAACATTCAGTTCCGGCTGCAGCTGGCATTCTAAGAGCCGGGAAACTGGCGAGGTAGAACTACGGGAGGATGACCGCCGCTCCGTCGATAGAATCGCTCTTGATGGCGGCCAGGGCTTCATTGGCCTGGTCGAGGGCGAAGGTCGTGACCCTGGGCTGAAGATCAATCTCGGCCGCGATTTTGAGGAAGTCGCGGGCATCCGCTCGTGTCATGTTGGTGACGCTGCGTAGCTGCCGTTCTCCCCACAGCAGGCGGTCGTAGTCGAACTCCGGAATGCGATCGAGATGGATGGCGTTGATCGCAACCACGCCACCCTTGCGCAAGCTGGAAAGGGCAAGGACGACCACGTCTCCGCTGGGAGCGAAGGTGATGGCACGATCGAGTTCCACGGGAGGCTTGTCCGCTTCGGATCCAACCCACTTGGCTCCCAGGGATTCGGCGAGCTTTCGATGCGAGGCTCCCCGGGTCGAGACGTAAACCTCACACCGCCAGGCGCGCAAGACTTTGATGGCGAGATGAGCGGAAGCGCCGAAGCCGAACAACCCGACTCGTTCTCCGGGTTCGACCCCGGCAACGCGCAGGCTGCGAAACCCGATGATGCCAGCGCACAGCAGAGGCGCCGCGTGCACATCGTCAAGCGCCGCGGGGAGAGGAAACACAAAATCGGATCGGGCAACCGTAAACTCGGCGTATCCTCCGTTGACGCTATAGCCAGTAAAGGTCGGCGAGTCGCAAAGATTCTCCAGATTATTCCTGCAATACCAGCATGCCCCGTCCGTGCCGCCAATCCAGGAGACGCCCACCCGGGTCCCCAAGGGAAGCTCTGGACTCGCGCCTGCGACAATCTCTCCCACGATCTGATGACCAGGGATTAAACCTGTCCGCAGAGGAGGAAGCTCGCCTTCGACAATGTGGAGATCGGTTCGGCAGACGCCGCAGGCCAGCACACGCAGCAGCACCTGTCCCTCTCCCGGTTCAGGTTTGGAGACTTCTTCGATGCGCAGAGGGCGATCAAGAGCTTTGCCGGCAAAGGCAAGTACCGCAGCTTTCATGGCGAACTCTTCACTTCGTTGATGAATAGTCGGACCGCGTCCACGATCCGTTAGCGAACTCGTCTTGTCCGGCGAGCGAACCGGAGAAGCTCTTGCTGTGGGCCTCGCGTCCCAGAATGACCACGACGGCCAAGGTAAGGATCGTCGCTGTCTCAAAGCCTGCCAGCGCCCATCGGTAGCCGAAACGGTCGCGGAGGGCATATTCGATCGTGTTGGTTCCAGCGGCCAGAAGGATGCCGATCTGATACGCCAGTCCCGGCACCAGGCCGCGCACTGCGTCGGGCACAAGTTCGTTCAGGTGCGCCGGCACTACGCCCCAGGCGCCTTGGACGCCAACCTGCATTAAGAAGGCACACGCCGCGACCACGATCAATCCGTTCCCGAAAGCCCAACCCGGAATTACCAGCAAGGCCACCACCAGGGAGAATGCGATCGCTCGTCTCCGTCCCAGGGTTTGCGAGAGTGTGCCGAACAGAATGCCCCCTACGATGGCCCCGACGTTGTAGATCATGGCGATGGAAGCAATCACGTTGGGATGAAACTTGTGTTCGGTCCTTAGAAAATCGGGATACAGGTCCTGGGTGCCATGAGACAAGAACATGAAAAGCGTCATCATCAGGCACAGGTAAAGGAATGGACGCCAGTAACCGCGCAGCACCTTCAGAATAGCGCCGGTAGTTTTCTCCGCCTGCTGTTTCCAGGCTTCGGACTCGGGCACATGGAATCGGATGTACAAAGCCAGCAACGCCGGCACCCCCCCGATCCAGAACATCCAGCGCCATCCCAGGCTAGGGAAGACGAAGCGGTAGGCGAGTGCCGCCAGCAGATACCCCCAGGAATAGCCGCTCTGAAGCAGGCCCGAGATGAATCCGCGCCACTTGTGCGGAGTGCTTTCCATGGCGAGCGAGGCTCCGACGCCCCATTCTCCGCCCATGCCAATGCCATAAAGCGCGCGCAGGATCAGAAAGACCGTGTAATTCGGAGCAAAACCGCAAAGCACTTCGATCAGCGAAAAATAGACGACATTTGCCATCAGCGGCATGCGTCGCCCGTAGCGGTCGGCAAGCAAGCCGAAAATGAAAGCACCCAGCGGACGGAACGCGAGCGTTGCCGTCATGGTCCAAACGATGGCGCTTTTGGGTACCTGAAAGTTCTCGGCGAGAGTGCCGATCATGAACACCACAACAAAAAAATCGAACGCGTCCATGGTCCAACCCAGAAAGCCGGCAGAAACTGCGTGCCACTGCTGGCTAGTCGTCAACCCGGTCGCGGTATTTGCGGCTCTCGCCATTTCCATCCATCTCAAATCAGCAGATCGTTCAACGTCTTCGGGTTACTTGCTGTGGTGCCGCATGGAAAAGGGCATCCGTAGTGTTTCCCATTTCACGACGGATGCCCGCGTCTTTCATTGGTTCGGTCAGTGGCCCAGGTTCGGGTTGTTGCTTTTCAGGTAGCGGGCAACGTCTCCGGTGGTTGCGAACCAAACGCCCGGCTTTGATTTCATATAGCTGATCAATTTGTCGAGTTCGACGATACGCGACCTGTGGCCGGAGATGTGGGGGTGCATCGTGAGCACAAATAATCCCCTTTCTTCGTACGCGACGTCAAACTCTGACTTGAAAATTTTCATGTACACAGTTTCGGGGTCGGGCAGCATGCCCTCGCCGAGCTGGCCAAAGAACGGATAGTCGTCAAGAATCCAGCTGATGGGAAGTTCGATCAAGCCTGTCGCCTTCCCGTTGGCATTGATCTCGTAGGGATCGTCCCGCGCCATCATGCTGCTGTCGTATAGGAAACCAGCTTTTCGAACTTGCTCCAGGGTATTGGGAGTAAATTCCCAAGAGGGCGCGCGATATCCGACGGGGCGCTGACCGGTTGCCTTAGTGAGGTAGTCGATGGCTCGGGTCAGCAGTTCCTGCTCCTGGGCGGCATCTTTTGCCTCCGGCAGATTCTCATGCACCCATCCGTGGACCCCAATCTCATGCCGCTTGCTCTGCTGAATCTCTCCCACCATTTCGGGGTGCAGAATGAAGCTCATGGCAGGGACAAAGAATGACATCGGAATCTGCTGCTTGTCCGCCAACTTCAAGATGCGCGGCATGGCTGTGATCGCGCCGTATTCGCCTCGGGAATAGGGAACCGGTAGCGGACCCGAGATGGATTCGTTGTCCACATCGAAGGTGATGCAAACGGCTACCCGCGCCCCATTGGGCCACGATTTCGGATTCAAGTTCGCTCCGGCTCGGGCGCCGGCCACGGCTGCCTTGATCTGGTCTTCCGTTGCATCGATGGGAATGGGGGGCGCTCCGCTCGGCAGGTCTTTTGCCGATTGTCCGGCCGCCGGAAGTGCGAGCGCAAGCAGAAGCAGCAAGTTATGCAACTTAGGAGCAAACATTTTTCTTCCCGCCTCTCAGACTTTCAGGTTCATATCCCAGTTTCGACTCGGAACCCGCTCGGAATCATACATCCTGCCTAAAACGTGAAGCTGCCGCCCGGGCGGGAGATCAATGCACCTATCGGATGCCGAGGCTGGCGATTCTCACGGTGTAGGATGGGAGCCGTCGGCTGCGGCTGTCTCCACGGAGGATTCGCCTTGAGAATCGCATGCGGTGTTCTTGTTCTTCTCGGTTCCGCTTTGCTGATGGGGTCGTGCGTCGGGGCCCAGAAACCGCCTGCGAACCTTCAGGATCAGGCCAAGGCAGCGGCTTCCGTCATTCAGGGGACCTCGCAGGTTCGGGGACTCGAAAAAGCAGTGAATGTGGTGCGCGACCGCTGGGGCGTAGCGCATATCTACGCGGAGAGCCAGCACGATTTGTTTTTTGCCCAGGGGTTTGTTGTCGCCCAAGACCGATTGTTTCAAATGGAACTGTGGAAACGCTCCGGCCAGGGACGTTTGGCGGAAATTCTTGGCCCGGCTGCCCTGCCCCGTGATATCAATGCTCGCCGGCTGCGATATCGCGGCGACATGGAGGCTGAATACAAGAGCTACGGGGCTGACACCAAGGAGATCCTGCAAGCCTTTACAGACGGCATCAATGCCTTCATTGCCGAGCGGCAGAAGCGGGATGGGCCTGGTCTTCCCATCGAGTTCCGGACGGCGGGATTCAAACCGGAGAACTGGAAGCCCGAGGACTGCTTGAACCGCATGGCGGCATTCTCCATGACGGGCAACGCTTTCCGCGAACTGCAACACGCTCAACTCGTCGCGACCATCGGTGCGGCGAAGGCGGGAAAGCTTCTTGATCTCGACCCTGTAGTTGCACTGGACTCGGCGAAGAACGCGGATTTTGCCGGACTCTCCCCCAAGCTTCTCAGCGGACTGGTGGGCAGCGACACGCGCATCGAGTTTCCAGGAAAAGCGCTGGCGGAGAGCAACAACTGGACGATCTCCGGCAAGCTCACCGAAAGCGGCAAGCCTTTGCTGGCTAACGATCCCCACCGCGTGGTCGCCGTTCCTTCTCTTCGTTACATGGTTCACCTGGTCGCACCCGGTTGGGATGTGATTGGCGCGGGAGAACCCGGACTGCCCGGCGTGGCGCTCGGACACAATCAGGATATCGCCTGGGGTTTCACCATCTTCGGCTTGGATCAGCAGGATCTCTACCTGGAGGAAATTAATCCGGATAATCCGCTTGAGTACAAGACGGCGAATGGCTGGGAAACCATGAAAGTCGAGAAGGAGACATTCGCCGTCCTGGGACAGGCCTCCGCTACTGAAGAACTCAAATTCACCAGGCATGGACCGGTGATGTGGCAAGACGGAAAACACGCACTGGCCATGCGATGGGTCGGGGCGGAGCCCGGGACCGCGGGGTATCTAGGTTCGCTCGCCATCAATCGGGCGCGCAACTGGAACGACTTCGAGGCCGCCATGAAGGGATGGAAGGTGCCCTCGGAGAACATTGTCTATGCCGATCGCGCGGGCAACATCGGTGAGCACTCGATCGGACTGGCGCCGTTGCGAAGTTGGACCGGCCTCTTGCCGGTTCCCGGCAATGGCAATTTCGAATGGTCCGGGTTTTTGCCGGTCGACAAGTTGCCTCACTTCTTTAATCCGCCGGCAGGATTTGTGGCCACGGCCAACAACCGCATGACGCCTCAGGGCTATCCTTACAAGGTCGGGTTCCAATGGTATTCGGTCTACCGGGCCAGGAGAATCAAGGAAGTCCTGGAACAGGCGAAGAGTACGGGGAAGAAACTAAGCCTCGAAGACATGGAAAAGCTGCAGAACGATGTGCTCTCAATCCCGGCCAGGGAACTGGTGGGTTTGCTGCGGCAGGCCGCGGGGAAGTCCACTGATCCCGAGGTCCAGATGCTGTTGTCGTGGGACGCTACCGTGACTCGAGAGTCGGCGGCCGCTGTCCTATTCGAACTTTGGATGCAGGATGTAAGCGCCGCGGTCCTGCAAAAGGTCGCGCCTGAAAATGCGGCGTCCATCCTGGGAGAACTGGATCCCAACCAGGTCATTGAAATTCTCAGACATCCGGGTGCGCAGGGATTCGGCGCCAAACCCGAAGCTGCGCGCAATCAACTGTTGTTGGATACTTTGAAATCCGCTGCTGAGCGGCTCACCAAGCTCGAAGGACCCGATCCCCAGAAATGGTCCTGGGGCCAAGTGCACACAGTTCACTTCCGCCATCCCCTGGACCAAGTGAAAGATGCCGCATTCATGGACCTGGGCCCCATCGCTCGGCCGGGAGATGACCAGACAGTGGACGCCACTGGCTACGGCAACTCCTTCGCCCAGGTCGAGGGCGCCAGCTACCGCGAAATCCTCGATACCAGTGATTGGGACAAATCCGTTGCGGTCAATGTTCCCGGCCAGAGCGGTCAGCCCGGCAGCGCTCACTATTCGGATTTGTTAACACTCTGGACTGAAGGGCAGTATTTTCCATTGTCTTACTCCAAAGCGGCGGTAGAGAAAGTTGCGACGGACAGGCTGACCCTCGCGCCCTAGCGCATTAGGGAAAACTCGCGCTGATATGCCTCCCCAAGTTTTTGCTACAGACGAAATGGGCTGGAGGTCCTAGAGTTCCAGACTAGCGCTGACCACCGAGTCGGGGCGCAGGTGGAGTTGAAAGCCGAGCCGCTTCGCTATGACTTGCATGGCGAGATTCTGATAGAGCATCTCGCAGGAAATATGTCGCAGTTTTTCATCGCGCGCGACCTGGACGACGCGGCGGAGTAATTCGAATCCCAAGCCGCGTTTTTGAAACGCATCGCGAACCAGTACCGCGACCTCCGCCTTGCTTTCGTCCCTCAGTTTATTGAGGCGGCCGACTCCAACAATTTCCCGCGCTCCGTCGGGCGGATTCCTGCACTCCGCGATCAGGACGACCTCGCGGTCATAGTCGCCAAAGCAAATGCGAAGCAAGCGTTCATGGTCAACCCGGGTACTGAGGCTCAACGAGCCAAAATATCGCAGATAGACCGTGCGGTCTGAAAGAGCCCGATGAAATTCCGCCATCAGCGGCTCATCCTCTGGCAGAATCGGACGGATGGTGACGGCCGTCCCATCTTTCATGGTCCAGTTCGAAACGTACTGTGTGGGATAAGGGCGAATCGCAGGCTTCGGAAGCTGGTCCTTCTTGGCGGGATCATGCAGCACAATGCGCGCGTCCAATGCGATCAACTTGTCCGGCGAGGCCAGCAGGGGATTGATGTCGATCTCGGAAATCCATGGTTGCTCAATCACCAGCTGACTGAAGCGGACCAGCATCCGCTCCAGCGCCTCCAGGTCCACCGCTTTGCGCCCGCGCACCCCTTTCAGGGCCTGAAAAATCTGCGTCTGCTCCATCATGCGTTCGGCCAAGCGTGGTGTTTAGCGGAGGCAGGGCGAGGGCGCGGTCTTTGTAAACTTCGACCAGCTGTCCGCCGGACCCGAACAGCAGCACCGGCCCAAACTGCGCGTCAATGCTGCTGCCGAGAATCAATTCATAGCCATCCAATTTGACCATGGCCTGCACGGTGACTCCGCCGAAGTGGCCGGCGCCCGCTTTCTCCGTAACCGAGGCCCGTATCGATTGGTAAGCGGCTCGGACCGCACTCTCGTCCTGCAAGTTCAGCTTTACTCCCCCGACATCGGTCTTGTGGGTGATGGTTTCCGAAAAGACTTTCAGCACGACCGGAAACCCAATCTGCGATGCCCGCTGGATGGCTTCCTCTTCACTGCGGGCAATATGGGTTTCCACGGTCGGAATCCCGTAAAGAGAGAGCAACTCTTTGGACTCGAACTCGTTGAGCAACGTGCGCCCGCTTCGCTGCGCGCTCTCAATTATCTGCTGGACCTGGGTCCGCTTGGCGTCGTCGAGTTCAGGGCCTTCGGCTGCTCTGGGAGTCTCGTAAAGACTGCGCAGGTTCTCGGTGTAGCGCCACATGTAGGCGAAAGCGCGGGCCGCGGTATCGGGATACGGAAAGGTAGGAATACGCGCGCTATTTAGAATGGCTTCGCCGGCCGCCACGCTGGTGCCTCCCATCCAGCTGGCCAGCAGCGGTTTGCCCGAAGAGGTGGCATACGGCTTCAGGCCCTCCGCGATTTCCGAGGGGTTCGTCATGCCCTGAGGAGCGAGAATGACCAACAAGCCATCGTTGTTCGGGTCGCGAGAGACAATTTCAATGGCTTTGGCGTAGCGCTCTGAATCAGCATCGCCGAGAATGTCCACCGGATTGCCGTGACTCCAGTGGTCGGGCAGAAATTTGTTCAGGGCGTCCAGCGTGTCTTCCGAGAGCGTGGCCAATTCTCCGCCGCTGGCCAGGAGCGCGTCGGTCGCCAATACTCCTGGTCCGCCCGCATTGGTCAGGACAGTCAGCCGGGGGCCTTTGGGGCGAGGCTGCTTGCCCAGAACTTCCGCCATGTAGAACAAGTCGGCGATGTTGGACACTCGCAGCACGCCACAACGCCGGAATGCCGCGTCCAGAACTTCGTCGCTGCCGGTGAGCGCGCCGGTATGGGATGCGGCTGCTTTCGAGGCAGCTTCCGAGCGTCCCGCTTTGATGACGACGATGGGTTTGCGCAACGCGACTTCGCGGGCCGCCGAGAGAAACGAGCGGGCGTCGCCGACTGACTCCATATAAATGAGAATGCTCTTGGTGTGAGGATCGTCGCCAAAGTGATGGATCAGGTCTCCCCAGCCCACGTCGAGCATGGAGCCGGTGGAGACAATGCCGCTGAAACCGACTTCTTCTTTGCTGCTCCAATCCAGAATCGCCGTCAGTAGCGCGCCGCTCTGGCTCAAGAAAGCTACATTGCCAGTTCGGGGCGCGTCTTTGGCGAATGTGGCATTCAGGCCGATCACGGAATTCATGATCCCCAGACAGTTGGGACCGATCAGGCGCATGGAACTGCGCTTCAGCTGCTCCTGAATCTGTCGCTCCAGGGCGGCGCCCGGTTCTCCGCGTTCGCGAAATCCAGCAGAGATCACGACCGCGGACTTTACTTTGGCGTCGACGCACTCTGCGATCAGCGCGGGAATCGTAACGGCGGGGGTAGCGAGGACAGCCAGATCGACAGGCTCTGGAATTTCACCCACGCTTTTGTAGGCTTTTACTCCCAGCACATCGGTGCGGTGAGGGTTTACCGGGTAGACCTTTCCGCGGAAGTTGGGGTTGAGCAGGTTCTGCAACACCGTCCGGCCCACGGTTCCCGGCCGGTCCGTGGCGCCGATCACGGCCACAGTGGCAGGATTAAACAGCGCGTCGAGTCCCTGTCTTGCGGGAGAACTCTGCGGACTCGGGGTCATCGCTCGGAGGTGGCTCCGCCATGGGAGACCAGGGAATAAAGATACAAGACAATTCCGGCTGCGCACAGGAGGCCGCCGACTACGACCAGAAGAATGAACGCGATCGGCCGCGCCCACAGCAGGCAGATGCCTTCGACCACCAGTCCGAGAATCAGCAGCAAACCCGCGATCCGAAGTCGTTTGTCCAGTCCAGCAATCGCCGCGGTCATTTGTCCCCTTTCCAGAACTTTACCTTGTCCAAATGTTCGGCGTTGTGGACCACGTCGTGGCAGCCGCTGGAGAGGCAGGACATCTTGTTCGCTTTCACTGCCGGGAGAAGGTCGGGGTCGGCCGTATGCACGGCTCCTTCTTCGAAGGAGCGGGCCCCCAGGTGGCAGTGCAGACACTCGCGGTTGTTATACGGTTCATAAAGGCGAATGGGGTTGTGGGGCGTGCCGAAATACTGCACGTAGACGTGGTGCAATCCGTTGAATTTGGCCCTGAATCCGCCAAACATCGCGTAGTTAGTGTGACAGGTGTAGCAGGCCTGGTCAGCCGGGACGCGATGATTCTGAAAGTGTGCAGCCGCCAGATAGCTGGTGTCGTCCACGTACAAGCTGCGACCGTGAGACTCCATGACGTGGCAGGACAGGCAGAATGAGGTGCTGGTGGACCGTTCAAGCTCCGAAGAAACACCCATTGCCATACAGAGCAACGGCAGAAGGAACAGGACCAGGAACGCCAGGATCTTTCCGCCCGGGGTCGATGTTGCCCCGGGTCGTTTGACCAGCGCTCCGATCAGCACTGCGCAGAGGAGGATTAGCGCAAGCAGAAGTATCGTTGGAAAATGCATGTCAGCTGCGCGGCCCCTATTTCTTGCCCAACGCGCGGACATATCCCACAAGGTCTTTTATCTGCGCCGGCTGCAGGCTCTTCTTGTAGCTCGGCATCTTGTCCTTGCCGTCCGCGATGATCGCACTCAGTTCGTCATCGCTCATCTTTTGTACTTCCGGCGAGGCGAGGTCTCTCATTCCCATCTTTTTCCCCATCGGCGTTTCGCCCTTGCCGTCGGCGCCGTGACATGCAGCGCACTTGGTTTTGTAAGTCGGAGCGGCATCGTCCGCAGCGGCCGGCTTGCTCCAAATCGCTAGACCAACTGCCAGCATCATCAAAATCACACTACGAGACAGACTGATTCTTAGGCTTGCCATCTTCATGATTCCTCCTGAATTTCCGGCTTCTAGTGACTCAATGCGTCAATTCGGCCCATATCATCAAAAATGGTACTCAACTGTTGCCGCCAGATAATGCGCCCTGTAGGACGGCTGGTCGGCTCCCATGAACAAATATCTGGCAGCGCTCGTGTCGCCTACGAGAAAGTACGGATAAAACGGGCTGGGCGTACCCAGCATCGGACTTGTGCATCCTGGTAACGGCGCTCCCGGCGGCAGCGGGCTGACGCATCCCATGTATGGCGTCATGGCGCTGGTCTGGTAGTCCTTGGAGTCGAATTGCTGATAGCGATACTCGACCTTGGACGTCAGATTCTTAGTCAGTTTATATCTGAAGATGGCCACAACCTCGATGGTTCCGGCTGACGGTCTCCGGATAATCCACGGCGGCGTTGGTGCCGGTCAGCAAGAATTTGTCAGGGCCGGTGAGCAAGGGTCTGATTGCCGAACGGCCGGCTATCCACGTTGCCCTTGGCTGCCGACAGCGTGTAGTAGGTGTTGAGATCTGCCTTCTTGTTGAAGTGCACATCGACACCGCCGGCAAGAATGTGGACGAAATCGCGCGCGGTGCTTCCCCAATCGTTGTTGGCGCTGTCGCAACCACGTCCGGCGGTACCGCAGTCCAAAGGCGTCGGTGCAGCTCCGCCCGGCACCCGGTACCTTGAGGTCATGGATTTGTAATAGCGCTCGTAGGAGTACTCGGCAAACATCGTGACCGCATTGGTCAGGGTGAAATCGCTATCGAAGCCGGCGTTGTAAGAAAGATCTTTCAGTACTCCGTACAAATAGTAGGGATACGTGGTGCCTGTAATGAAATTCAGTGGGGTTGCGCTGTTGACGCCGCCCCGGTGGTTGAAATCATCCTGCATGGTGCCGCCGAACCCGGAGAAACTCAGCCGGTCGGTGGGGCTGTATTGGATCTGGGCATCTCCGCGGTTGCGGGTTCTGGCGGACTCGTCAAAGCGCCGGCTAAAGATCTGATCGGCAGTGATCCCTCCGTTATCTTCCAGCGTTTGGTCATCCAGGTACTGTTCCGGATTGCGAGCTGAATAGCGGTAGGACACGCGGAATGATAGGTCCTTTCGGGGCGCGGAGTCGATCGCGGCCACGAACCCATTTTCGGTGGAATGCTCGACGTCGCGATGCGAGCGGTCCATGATCTCGCCTTCATAGCCCACTTTCACCGAACTTTTCTTGGCGTAGTACCAGTTGCCGGTCACCTCGATATTTTTCCGGTTATATCCAAACGGCGTGTTTTCCTCCGGGCTGGTCGGATCCGCAGCCGCAATATCGCCCTGCACGGGGGTGAAACTGAGCACCGGAGTGTCGTTGTTGTAGTCGTATTGCCGGTAGCCCGCTTTGATCTCGAACTTCTTGCCCAGGGACTGGATCAATTTGTAGTTCATCGCCAGCGTCTGCTTTTCCCCGTGCAGGCTCGAAGCCGGCAAGGGACCGGTACCGGCCAACAATATCGCATTTGTCGTGTAGGGCAAAAAAGGATCATCTTGCCGCAGCCAGCCGGCATTGATGCTGGCCAGCAGGCGGAGGTGTTTCATCAACAAAACGAACCCGCGAAGTTGATGTAGTGGGCATGGTTGTCCGGGTATAGATCTACCTCGCCTGTTGCGGGCCCTTGGGTTGCGGCCGTGCAACCGGCGGGCGCGACGCAATCGGTGGTGCGGAACGGGTTGTCGAAAACCAGCGTATTCCCTATCGTTCTGAAAGAACGAACCCGTATAGCCCACTTGTATCCCCCATCGTTTTCGCGCGTATTCGGCTCTGACTTTCACCGTATTGTTGAAGTAGTCGATTGGTTCCGGCACCTCCGCCCCATAGCCCCCAGTGAGCGAAGCACTGGGGCTGGAGTTGAAGATCAAGCCAATCGGGCGCGAGCCGGACTCATGTTCGCGCGAGTATAGAAGCCAGCAGGTCCCAATACGAGCTGATGTTGTATGCGAACAGGACCGTCCCGGCCCGGCGCTCGATGGCTGGAACAATGAAGTTCATGCTCGGCACCAACTGGCGTCTGAATGGTGCTCGGGAGCGAAGTGGACGTGGGCCAGACCCTGCAGAGTATTCCGGGTAAGCAACGGGATGGTCAGAACTCCCGCGTGCCGGTTTCGGTATAAAGGGTGCGAGTGGTATTGCTGAATAGGTGTGGGGAATTTCGTCGTAGCGGAACTGCACCTTAAACCGGTTCCACCGGCCGAAGGTCGCCAGGTAGCTTTGGTCGCGATAGATCGAATTGTCCGATTGCACATCCAGAAAATATTTCGACCCGGCGATGTCATCCATACTCAAGCGAACCCGGGGATGAAGAATCCGTCGCGCAGGTCGCGGTATTCGTTGTACTTCGACGTTTTCAGCGAGGGGTCAAACGGCAGATCAGGGCGGCCATACACATCTCCCCAGCTCCAGCGGCTGCCCAATTCGACTACCCCGGCCACGGGAGGTGGCTGGTCGTTGTCCTTGTTCTGGCTGAACAAAGCAACCGGCGCTATCAGGAGTGTGAGCATCAGGGACAGGTCTTCGCTCTAGCGGTTTTCATTGCTTCCCTCCTTGCTAACGCTAACGCAAAAAGAAATTGCCCGAGGGATGGTTCGATCCGTGGATCGCCGAATGGCAATTGGTGCATCCCCGGTTGAAGTTCTTGATGGAACCGAGCGGCTGCGGCTGGGTGGGGTGGCGGCTGGCGTCGTGGCAGGAGTCGCAAACCCGTGGCATGCGGACCTTCAGCAACTGCGGATTGCTGCTGCCGTGCGGCTCGTGGCAGTTGGCGCAGTTCTCCATGACCGGGGGATGCTCCCACAGAAATGGACCGCGGCGTTCGGTATGGCAACTGATGGCAGTTCTCGTTGACCGTGCTTTGCAATCAGTTGGCTCGGGTTCGGACTTCCATGCGGATTGTGGCAACTGGTGCAGGTAACTTTGCCTTCGCGATAGGGCATGTGCGAAGAGCGCTGCAACTGCGCCCGCCGCATTTGGTGGCACTGCAGGCACAATTCCGGTTGCGGTTTCTTGGTGCCTACGTGTTCGGTGAGGGGCGTGCCGTAGCGCGAGTCTGTAGAAGCCAGAGCTGTATACCGTTCAGCGGGGCTGCCGTAGTGAACCTGATGGCAGTCCACGCAGGCCATGGCCCGCGACTCGTGCGGGCTGCCCCTCCAGAACATCTGATTGCCCTTGGTGTGGCAGGACAGGCAAGCCGCATTTCGTTCCTCGACCGGGGTGGTGGAATCCTTGGTGAAGCGGACCGGGATCGTATCTTTGCCGCCGCCCGCTTCCACGTGGGCCTTGCCTGGTCCGTGGCAAGCTTCGCAGCCGAGCTTCTCCAGCGGGGTCTTTGGGATGGGCCATGGCATTGCCCATGATGGTGTGAACGAAACTCTTCTCCTGGTCGGCATGGCAGGTCACGCAGACCTCAGAGCCGACATAGTCGCCCTCGGGCTTGGCCTCTGGCTGCGTAGCGGATGAAGCCTCTGCGGCAACTGGCTTGCTGTTGTCCTGGGCGGCACTTCGCGAGACAGTCATCGTCGCGGCGCCTGCGAGCACAAGAACAAACAGAAGAGATCTGGTTGGCCTCATCGTTCTTCCTTTCTCTAACGCAGGTACACCGTCAATAGAGAGAAACTTGCCCTCTGTCCAAGGGCTTTGCATCACTGCAATTTCCCCACGGACCGGTAAAGAGACTGTGAATTTCGATGAGCCGCGAACAGTAGGAAATGTAGCCTGACGCGCGATCAGAGAACTGTTCAAAACTGATCATTCTCGAAAGCGTCTCCCATGCCGGAGATTCTCGGCACCTTCCAAAATCTCTATCGTCCGAGCGCTTTACACTCTGACAACCCCGTGTACAAACTCGCAGAAAGCGGCCGGTCCGACCGTGAGCGTCGTCACTCTGGGCAGTGATCTTCGTCACATTCCAGGACAACAAGGGGTCAACCACGCTCGATGACTCGGCGGGGGGCCTGAAGGTGGTAGACGGCGAGCCTGCTATTCGGATACTTTATCCAAGTTGCATTTCTACATTGCCCTCTGGATTCTCGGAGCGAGGTGAACGTGAACAGACTCGGCAGCTTTTTCTTGCGCGGCGTAGTCCTCTTATTGTGGTGCGGTCTTTTCCTGTACCCCAACCGGGCGGCAGCCCAGGGGGAGCCGCAGGGGCGCCCCATCGGCGCCGTCTCGACGGACGGCAAGCTTATCGTCCTGGAATTGAACGATGGCGTCCTGGGAAAGGCAAACCTGTTCGACCTGGCCGGCCGCACCTTGCGCTTCACTCCCGAAGCGGGAAAGTATCGCGTCGAGAATACGGCCCTGCAATGGGATGCCGACTTCGGCCCCGAGGCGGCTGAACCGGCGGTGGCCCTGCACAATTTCGAATTCCCATTTTCCGGCAAGACCTGGAAGTCATTTCAGGTCGGAACGACGGGATCGATCAGCTTCGGCGAAAGCAGCAGCAGTGCCAATTCTGGACGGGGTCCGCGCGGCCAGATTGGCGGAGTTTCCATCAGCCGATTTGACGAATTGTCCGATGGAGCGAACTCGCTGGTGAACACCATTCCGGCAATTTGCGTTTTCTTCAAGCCGCGCATGACTGGTCCGCATTATGTGAAGGAGCTCCAGGATAGGGTCGTCGTCACCTGGGACATTTCCGAGCCCTTCGGAAATATCCAGGACTTCACCTGGTTCAAGACGGTCAACCGCTTTCAGGCGGTGCTGCATCGCGACGGCTCGATCGAGATGTCATACAACCAGCTGGCGGCAAAAGATGCCATCGTCGGCGTTTACCCCATGCTCCCGGGAGTGGAGAAGGTGCTCGCGACTCTCAGCGCCGGGCCGCATCCCGAGCTCGCGGCGCACCTCGATGTGCGGAACCTGAAGATTTCGGTCGTGGATGGCCTGGTCGTGAAGGTGACATTCGAAACCAGGGGACCGGCGTTGGCGGAAGGCGATGCCGCATTAGAAGGCGCTCGATACCGGGTTTTTTTAATGCGCCGCAGCCCGCGCAAGGCGCTTCCGCTGCTCCCGAGGTAGTGTGGACAGCGGGGGGCTTCTCGCCAGAGGGGCGGGCGTCACGCTACTTTGCCTTCGGCCCGGGACTTTCGCGCGCGGTGAAGACGAGTGGCAACACGATCTCGGTCCAAGGAATGCTGCCAGCATCGCTGCGCGGGATGGCTGAAATGCGTGTCCACGCCGAGGTCGTAGCCGGCGGAAAATCCGAGCAGGTTGTAGAGCGGATCCCCCCGCAAACGGTTCGCCTGAGCGGAATTCGCAGCGCCCACGTCCACCTGTCCTCATTGACGCGCAAGGATGGCCCTTTTGCGGTGGCGTACGAATCATTCCACTACCTGTCTTTGCCCCACCCTCAAGACTTGTCGTGCAGCATCATCAAAGCTCTCGGCGACAAGTTCGATTTCCTGGCTTACTACTCGGACTTCCGTATCGACAATCAGGAAGCGGGCACCCCCAGCGATGGGCCAGTGGGCGGCAACGTGACCGGGATCGCGGCTCCGATGCACGACCTGGAGAGCTACTGCACTCAGGGCCAGTTTCAGTGGGAGTACGTGCAGCCGGTCTATGTCGGCTCAAACCAGATGCAGAAGTGGCCGCCCGACGACGCGCCGGTCGGCGATGATCATGATGTGACGTTCTACCTGCACCAACTCGCCGAGCGCTCACCGGACGGGAAACTCCTTCCCTACAACTATGCGATGTCGCAGATTGGTCATGAGATGGGCCACCGCTGGTCTGCGTTTGTTTCCGCGAAAGTGAAGGGTGAAACGATTCCACTCGGTCCCGTGCATTGGGCGCGAGGATTGCAGGCCGTAGTGCCATTTCCTTATCAGCGGCCGTCGGAGGCGTCGGCCATGGGAGGCGGCGTCTGGCAAGATAATTTCGATGGCACCTTTACTCAACTGGACGACGATTACTATGTCCCGGCGACCGGATACTCCTATCTCGACCTGTATCTGATGGGCTTGATCTCGCCAGCGGAAGTGCCTGACTTCTTCATTCTGAGAAATCTCACGCCCGGCGGGCAAAGACGGAAATGGCCATCCGATATTCCATGCCGACCGAACCAAGGTGACGATTCAGGATGTGATCGCCAACGAGGGACCGCGCTTGCCGGATGTTGACCACGCCCAAAAGAAGTTCAACACCGGGATGGTCGTTGTGGTCGAGCACGGACAAAAACCGAGCCGCGAACTGGTCGAGCGGGCGAACGAAATCCGCGAGCGTTGGATCGACTATTGGGAAACAACCACCGGGCACCGCGCGTCCATGACGGCGAATCCACGATAAGTAATTCTGACCCTCGGGATATTCGACTGCGAGGCCTGGCAAGTCTCGACGCCCTGGGAACGTTGCCGTCGGCGTCCCGACCTTTATTGCGCGGTCCAGCGGATATATGATTTCAGGAGCAGCCAGGAGGGTCAGTGGCTACGATTACCCTTGCTATCAATGGACGCCCCTGTACGGTTGACGCCGATCCTGAAACCAGCCTTCTTACCGTATTGCGCGAGAACCTCGATCTGATCGGAACCAAGTACGGCTGCGGCGAGGGCCAGTGCGGCGCCTGCACCGTCTTGATCGATGGAAGAATGCAACGGTCGTGCGTGACCCGGGCCGGAACCGTTGCCAAGAACCAAATCACCACGATTGAGGGGCTCGCCCACGGTGAAAAGCTTCATCCCGTGCAGGCAGCATTTCTTGAAGAGGGCGCACTGCAATGCGGGTACTGCACGCCCGGAATGATCATGTCGGCCGTTGCGTTACTCAATCGCAATCATCATCCCGACGCGAGAGCGAGATCATCGATTCTCTCGAGGGCAACATCTGTCGATGCGGCGCCTACTCTCGGATCATTCACGCGGTGCAGAGGGCGGCTAGCGTGATGGCTCAATCGGAAGTGGGGAAGGGAGCCGGGCAATGAGCCAGACAAGCAGTCAGACGAGGTCTGCCGCGGTTCCGTGGGAAGTCGAGCGCTACGAACTTACGGCCGCCCCCGCTTACCGCTTTGATCTCGACCGTCGCGATTTTTTCAAATTTCTAGGAGGCGGCCTTGTTTTGGTTTCCGTTCTGAACCCGGCTGCCTGGTCGCAGGAATCGGGTAGTGCCCGCGCTCGAGGCGGGAACTCGTTGCCCCGGGAGATCGACGCCTGGTTGCACATCGGGGAGAACGGCAAAGTCACCGTGTACACCGGGAAGGTGGAGGTGGGCCAGAATATTCGCACCTCACTGAGCCAGGGCGTTGCAGAGGAGTTGCGCTTGCCCATCGAGAAAATCGAAATGGTCATGGGCGACACGCAGCTGACGCCCTTCGACATGGGCACGTTCGGTAGCCGGACGACGCCCACGATGAATCTGCAACTGCGCAAAGTGGCTGCTGCGGCCCGCGATCGGCTGATCGACCTGGCAGCGGCCCAGTGGCAGATAGATCGCGGACAACTCATCGCTGCCGATGGGCAAGGTTACTGATCCGAAGAGCAAGCGATCGATGGAATACGCCCAGTTACTTAAGGGACAGCAGATCACGCAGACCATGCCGGCCGAAGATCCGCTCATTCCCGCGGCCAAGTGGGGGTGATGGGGCAATCTGCGTCCAAGGTGGTTGGGGTTGATTTTGTCACCGGAAGACACCGCTATCCCTCAGACCAGAAGTTGCCGGAAATGTGGTACGGCAAGGTACTTCGTCCCCCATCTTTTGGAGCGACGCTACTCTCGCTGGACTCGAAAAAAGCAGAACAGATGGGCGCCATGGTAGTCCGAGACGGCAGTTTTGTTGGTGTCGCCGCAGCGAGTTCCCATCTCGCCACGGCTGCGGTGGCCGCGATTCAGGCGGAATGGAAGTCGGAGCCGCAGCCTTCCAGCAAGGAACTTTTCGACTATCTGAAGAAGAATACAGAAGACGGCTCGGACCCGACCGGGGACGGCGACCGCTTCGACACCGGCAATGTGGACGACGGCCTGGCTTCGGCTACAGTACGTTTGCAACAGACCTACAAGGTGTCTTACATCGCACACGTGCCGCTCGAACCTCGCGCTGCGCTGGCGAAGTGGGACGGCGACAATTTGACCGTCTGGACCGGAACCCAACGTCCTTTCGGAGTTCGTGGCGAACTGGCCGAAGCCTTTCGGATTCCCGAAGATCGGGTTCGCGTGCTGATGCCGGATACTGGTTCGGCATATGGCGGCAAACATACGGGGGAGACGGCGATCGAGGCCGCCCGATTGGCGCGCGCCGCCAAGCGCCCGGTCAAAGTGGTGTGGACCCGCGAAGAGGAGTTCACATGGGCGTACTTTCGCCCGGCTGGCGTGATTGACGTTGTAGGGGGCGTTCGGGACGATGGCACAATCACGGCCTGGGAGTTCCACAACTACAACTCTGGCTCCGCGGGGATTCGCACCTATTACGAAATCCCCAACCAGCGGATTGTCTTTCATCCCGTTCGTTCTCCTTTGCGGCAGGGATCGTACCGCGCACTGGCCGCTACAGCCAACCATTTTGCGCGCGAGTCGCACATGGACGAACTGGCCCACGCGCTGCAAATGGATCCCCTTGAGTTCCGCATGAAGAACCTCAAGAACGAAAGGCTGCGGGCTGTCTTCCAGGCCGCGGCGGACAAATTCGGCTGGGGCAAGCGGAAAGCTGTACCCGGCCAGGGCTTTGGTATGGGTGGGGGCTACGAAAAGCTGGGCAATATCGCGACCTTTGCGGAAGTCAATGTGGATCGCAAGTCGGGAGCTGTGAAAGTTGTTCGCGTTGTTTCCGCTTTCGAATGCGGAGCCGTGGTCAATCCGGACAACTTGCGTAATCAGGTGGAAGGATCGAATGTTCAGGGACTGGGCGGGGCGTTATTCGAGGCGATTGAGTTTGAAAACGGCAAAATACTAAATGGCAAGCTGTCGCAATATCGGGTTCCGCGATTCAGCGACCTTCCCACGATGGAGACCGTCTTACTTGACCGCAAGGACCTGCCATCGGCGGGGGCGGGCGAGTGCCCGCTCATCGGTCTTGCTCCGGCGATCGCCAATGCCATCTTTCACGCGACCGGGGTCCGATTGCGGTCGTTGCCATTGGTTCCGGACGGTCTAAAAATGGCGTAATACGACGTTGCCTGATACAGCGGAGAAGTTCGTTGCTCAACATCTAAGAGACCTGGCTTCCGATTTTGTTCGGACCAGTCCGCCGCCGATGTGCCTCCCTATTTTTCTTAGGCTGTCCGTCTCCCCATCACAAAGTGCAGGATCAGGGAAATGACCGCGAACACGAGCAGCAGGTGGATCAGGCCGCCCGCGACGTGAAACATAGTGAAACCGCCAATCCAAGCGATCAACAGGACCACGAAAAGAATTGTCCAAATGCTCATTGTGTTTCTCCTTCAATAAATGCGCGGCCCTGAGATGAGGCTGCAACCGCTGGAGTTGCCTTTGGGTAAAAATCGGGAAAGTTTACATCTTGAGGTCAATCGCCCAGCCAAGCTCCGAAGCCGCGGAGCGGTTCTACGTAGTCGCATACGATCTTGGTGGCTCCCACCAAGGGGACTGCCAGGATCAAACCCATCGCTCCCCAGATCCATGCCCAGAAGAGCAAAGAGAGCGTCACCGCCAGCGGATTCAAGCGCAAGCGCTTGCCCACGACCTTGGGGTAAAGAACGTTCATGGAGAAAAGGTGCAATCCGATCACGGTGAGTACGATTATTCCGACCCCAGTCTTATTGATGACTCCCATGCCCGCGGCCAACGGCGGGAGCAGCGCCAGGAACACGCCCAGATACGGAACCAGGCTGACAAAACCGCTTATGACGCCGAGAAAATAGAAGTAGGGAATTCCCAGGCGCCAGAAAACCAAGGTGCTGACTAAAGCGCTTACTAACCCGACCAGAAAGTTGCCCACAATGAAACTGCGAATCATGGTCGATATTCTGCCCACGGTTCGGTGAGCCATCAGACGGTGCTCCTTGGGAAACAGGCGCACCGTAGAGGCGTGGGCATGGTCCTTCCAGGTGAGCATGAAGTACACCAGAAAAGGAATGATGCTGATTGCGAGTAACACTTCTCCCAGAGTTCCGCTGCCTGCGGAAATCAGGCTGGATAGACCCGGAGCCTCTCGAATCTCGACCACCATGCGGTGGTTTGCCTACGTTGGGAGAGGCGATGACGGAGCGCGTACTTTCCTCGATCTTGCTGGTCTGTGCTCGCAGATCGGCCAGGGCGGTGTGGATCTTGCCGGAATACTTGGGCAACTGAGTCGCGAAATCGACAGCCCGGCTATAGAAAAAATAGGTAAGGCCTCCGGTCAGTCCCACAAGTAAAGCGACGGCCAGCAATGCTCCAAGGGCGCGAGGGATTCCGATGCGGGCAAGCCGGTTTACGAATGGCTCCAAAACGAAAGCCAACAGAATCGAGAATAGCGTGGTGACCATGACTAGCTTGAGCAGATAAATGAGTCCGATCACGGCTATAAAGGCTACGACGATCTGGGCCACGGATCCTGCCTTGATGGAAGCTTGCAGAATCTCCGCTTCGTCAGCGGAATCGGCAGCAGCCGAGGCAATAGCTTTATCGCGCGGCAGAGGCTGTGCCTGGGGCAAAGCCGCCGCTAGCGCTATCTCTGCTACGGCCGGGGTGGGCTCAAGGGACATGGTTCGGCTTCGCGACTCCTTGGAGGGCACACGAGTGCCATCAGTTGTACGTGAGCCGAAGTCCTATTCTTAATTGGATGAATCACCCCGAGCGCCAGTCGCTGCTTCGTGAAGGCCCAGATGCAACGGAGTCGAAGAGCCTGCCCCAAGCGATGTCGAGGGGAGCTCAACCTGCCGGCAGGGGTTCAGTCGCTCTCCCGCAGCGTGACCAACCGCCATCGGGTGCGGGCAGTGTGCTATTTTGGCTGATCGAACCATGCAGAAGGTGGAGGGCTTTTGATGAATAGCTTACGTGCGTCTCCACGCAGACGCATGGCGACCGCATTCATTATTCTCGCGGTCCTTCTCATATACAGCTATCCCTACATAGCAACTACTTGGACTCTAAATTCCCGGCAGGTTCCATTCTCGTTTGCGGCTGACCTTAGTCTTTATCTGAATCTCGGCCAGCTGGGTTCGCCTGCACATCCATCGAATCTGAACCCGTACTATGGCACTCCCATGAAGTCGGGCGTGTTCGGCTATCTCACCTTCGATCTGGCCTTCAGGGTGTTCGGCTGGGTAGAAAGCTTTGTGAATTACAACCTCTGGTATGCAGTCCTCCTGTGGAATTGGATTTGGTGGGTAGCAATCTGCATCGGAGCGCTCTGGTTCCTTCGCCTGATCCTGCCTGAGGAAACAGATCCGGTCTTGTGGCTGGGAATGAGCCTGCTCTTTCTCTTCAACTTCGGAGTCTTCAAATCGTTGCTGGGAGCCTGGCTGCATCTACCATCGCTGGCTGGATTCGAGACGTTGAGTCTGCCCTACATCCGCACTTTTTTCCCGCCGATTCCGGTTGCGCTATTGCTCCTTTATCTTTCGTTCCAGATGCGTGCGCTGCGCTTCTCGCGATGGTACGACTGGGCAGGTATGTGTCTGCTGCAAGCAGTCGGATTTGCAATGTTTCCCTATGCGATGCTGATGATGGCAGGTAGCACATTCGTGATCGCGTTGGCCTGTTTCAGGTCGCTGCTATCCCCCAGTCGGATAAAAGCCATGATTCCTTACGGTCTGGCATGTGCGGCGATCGACTCCGTGTTTTTACTGCGCCGCCTGATGCCGGGGACCCATGATTCGCAGATTTCGTTAATCAGGTTCCGTCCGTCGCATGTTTTCGACTTGGCGGGCGGGGCGCTGATCCTGCTCATTCTGCTCTG
This sequence comes from Terriglobia bacterium, assembly GCA_963698825.1. Classification (GTDB taxonomy): domain Bacteria; phylum Acidobacteriota; class Terriglobia; order Terriglobales; family Acidobacteriaceae; genus JAIQFF01. The sequence goes on from CAVOSG010000006.1 coordinate 224,262, forward strand.
TGCTTTGACGGCGCTTTTCCCGCCCGTTGGTTCGAAAGAGGCAAAATGGACCCTGGTGGGTCTGGGGTTCTCGAACGCACTTCTGATGCTCGCTGATGTCGTGTTTGCGCCTTCACTCCTGATGTCGGCTCACGGGAGTTATTTTCTGCACTGCACGATTTCACTGCAAGTCACTTATCTTCTTGCGGCGTTGTTTGCCAGGTTTGAACGCACCCATGCATGGTTGAAGCCTGCATGTCTTGCACTCATGCTTCTGACGATGGTGAACGGAGCGATGCTGGCGAGGGGCAATTACCGGACTTTCTTGCAGCAAAACAGAAGAATAGATGAATTAGCGCGGGCTGTCGGCTCTTTGGGTCTCGATGACCGAGACCTGATCATTGCTCGTGCTGACACCGTGGACGACCTGTGCTCGTGGGTTCCATTGCTGAATCGCGGAACCGTGCTATTTTGCCGAAGCGCTCAGTATGAGTTGTCCGATTCCGAGCGGCGCGGTTTTCATCGTTCGCGACAGGCCTTTTATCTTTACTTCACCGGGAGGGACAGTCTCTGGGTAGATGGAGTCGTGCGCGATCCGGCAGCGCTTACCGCGCAGGATCGGCTGGCGTTCGCCGGCGAAATTAATCCAGCCGACAAGGACACCCTGGGAACAGGAAAACGGGAGATCGTCGCCGAACTGATTCCCCGAATGCTGGAGGTAGAAAGCCAGCAAGATTCCATGCGAGACTTCTTCCGCCCTTACCCGCGCATTCTGGTTGTTGATGAGGCCAAAGACCCGATTTTTGTGAAACAGCGCTTGGCGTCCTACCTTTCGATTGAGTCGGAGCAAAGGGTAGGCGATTTTTCGGTGCTGTGGTGCAGACCTCGCGAAGGGCACGAGGAACCGGAACTCTCACCCAAGCATGCCTCGCGGGCAGCCTCTTCTCGAAAAAAGGTGAAGCTTGGTTTGTTACGGGAAGTGGAGGGAGCTTCCAGCTTCAGAAATATCCCCTCGCGACCGGAGGCAGCTTAAATGTGCGGCATCTTCGGCATCCTGGCGCGCAACGGCTCCATTCCCCCGAACCTTCTGGAGCGGGCCACGGATTCGCTGGCGCACCGGGGACCTGACGATCGCGGAACCGTCGTTCTTCATGCCAACACCACGCCGCGCCTCGAAATCGGATTGGGCAACCGCCGGCTGGCGATTCTCGATCTTTCTCCCTCTGGCCACCAGCCCATGCAGGACACGGAAACCGGCAACTGGATCGTCTACAACGGCGAGATCTACAACTTCCGTGAACTGAGGACGCGCCTGCAAGAGCAGGGAGTTCGCTTTACCAGCCAGTCGGATACGGAAGTGCTGTTAAAAGCCTATGGCCGCTGGGGAGAGAAGTGTGTCGCCGAATTGCGCGGCATGTTTGCTTTTGCCATCTGGGACGCCAAGCGGTCGAGCTTGATGCTGGCCCGCGATCCCATGGGCATCAAGCCGCTCTACTATTGTTCCGCCGGCCAGTATTTTCTGTTCGCCTCCGAACTGCGCACACTGCTGGGCACGGGACTGATTCCCCGGCGGCTCGATCCCGCTGGCCTCATCAATTATCTGAACTTCGGATCTCTCTACGATCCCATCACCATGATTCAGGGTGTCTCCGCCCTGGAGGCCGGACACTATGCCGCGTGGGAGAACGGGCGGCTGAAAGATGTGATGTATTGGGATCTCGCGCCTCACGGAAGTGCTGGCACGGCCTCAAGCTATCTTGTAGGAAATGCGACGGCCCGGCAGGATCTGGAAAATGATGTTTACGCGACCCTGGACCAGGCGGTCCGTATGCAGACGGTGAGCGATGTTCCCGTGGGCCTGTTTCTTTCCGGAGGCATCGACTCCAGCGCCCTGGCCGGTATTCTGCACCGCGCCGGGATTCGCCTCAATACGTTCTCGGTTATTTTTCGTGAACCGGGATACGACGAAGCCGAATATTCGCGCGCGGCGGCCCATGCCTTTGCCAGCGAGCACCAGGAGATTATGGTTTCGCAGCGCGACCTGCTTGACGCGATCCCCTATGCGCTCAAGGCCATGGATCAGCCCAGCATGGATGGGCTCAATACCTATCTCATCGCCCGTCAGACGCGGGCCGCCGGGATCAAGGTGGCCCTTTCCGGCCTGGGCGGGGACGAGTTATTTTGCGGCTACTCCACCTTTCGTGACGTTCCTCGCATGGAACGGTTTGCTCAATTCTGGGGACGATGGCCCTCGGTCCTGCGGCGTCCGCTGGCGGGTATGTTTGCTTCGCTGGCTTCGAGTACAGACCGGAATCGAAAACTCGCCGCGCTCGGCGGCGGCCGTGACAAGGCCGTCCATCCTTACTTTCTTGCGCGCGCCCTGTTTGCTCCCGAACAGCGTAATTCGCTGCTGGCGTCCATCGACGAAGCGGCAATGGCGCGGGCCAACGCTCCTTTGCAGCAAAGTCTTGAACACACGCGTGCCCTCGATCCGATCAATCGTGTTTCGTACCTGGAAGCACGCTGCTACATGCTGAACACTTTGCTGCGAGATTCCGATGCGATGAGCATGGCCCACGGGCTGGAGCTGAGAGTGCCGCTCATCGATCATGTGCTGGCGGACAAGTTGCTGACCATGCCCGGCGCCTGGAAGTTGGACAACCAAACGCCGAAACCGTTGCTGGTCGGCGCCTTGAAGGGAGCTTTGCCCGACGAAATTGTTCATCGCAAGAAGCAGGGCTTTACTCTTCCGTTTGAGCACTGGCTGCGCGAGAACCTTCGCCCGGAGGTGGAAGCGGCTTTGCAAAATATTGTCCCGGGCCCGCTTGGACCTTTGCTCAATCACGATTCCGCCATGCAGGTTTGGAGCGACTTTCTGAATCAAAGGACTTCATGGTCGCGCATCTGGTCGCTGTATGTGCTCCAACGGTGGTGTGAGCTGAATTCGGTGGCGGCGTAGGGCCCGCGGGGCAGGGAAATGCGCCGCGGGTTCCATGTAATATGTTCACAGCATCCACGATTGCAATGCAGAAACTAGAAGAACCCAGGCAGATCCAGGCTTTGGCTCCAGCTGTGTCCCTGCCCGTGAGCGTGATTGTTCCAGCGCGTAATGAGGCCGGCAATCTGCGACGATGCTTGGAATCGTTAAACGGGGTCGGCGAGGTCTACGTCATCGATTCGCAGAGCAGCGACGATACGGTGGAGATCGCCCGCGCCTGCCGCGCTAAAGTGGTTCAGTTCCACTATGCGGGAGGATGGCCCAAGAAGCGGCAATGGGCGATGGACACACTTCCACTGGCCTACGACTGGGTCTTTCTGATTGATGCGGACGAGGCCCTCACTCCTGAACTGATGGAGGAAGTGCGGCAGGCCATTCAGGATCCTCGCTTCGACGGTTACTACATCGCGCTCCAGATGTTTTTTCTGGGCCGCGCGCTGCGTCACGGCGGCGCAGGATTTTATAAGCTCTCACTCTTCCGCCGCGGGAAGGGCCGCTTTGAATGTCGCTTGAAGGATCAAGACCGTTCCATGGCGGATATGGAAGTGCATGAGCACGTGGTCGTCCCAGGCAGGAGCGCCAGACTGAAGAATCCCTTGCTGCACCACAACGTGGAATCTATCTCCCGCTACATTCAGAAGCACGATGAATATGCGAACTGGGATGCGCGTGTGTGGCTCGAGGGCGAGGCAAATTCCGCGGAGCTGCCTCCAGCCTTCTTCGGCAGCCAGGCCCAGCGGCGGCGCTGGCTGCGCAAGCGGCTATTTGCGCTTCCCGGCTCATCGCTTCTGTTGTTCATCTACCGGTATTTTATTCGCCTGGGATTCCTGGATGGTGTGCCTGGCCTGATTTATTGCGGCTTTCAGGGAATCCAGTTTTTTCAGATCAAAGCCAAAATCTACGAGTTGCGCAGCAGGAAGGGCATGTAACTGCTGGCTGGCCGCGACTGCCACACGATACGACTCCAGGGAAAAATTCAATACCGCATGCTGATCCTCGGCCTCAACATGTTTCACGCGGACGCCTCCGCTGCCATCGTGCAGGATGGAGAAGTCGTATTCGCGATCGCAGAAGAGCGTCTGAACCGGATGAAGCACTACGCAGGATTTCCGGCCTGGCCGTGAAAGCTTGTCTGGACGCGGTGGGCGCCAGGATCACCGATGTGGATCACGTCGCGGTGGGCCAGGACAGCGATGCCAACCTGGCGAAGAAAGTGCAGTATGCGCTGGCCAATCCCGCCAAGATTCTGAATTTCATCCGCCTGCGCCAGCGCAAGGAGGCCATGCGCGATGTGCGTACGCTGCTGGCCAAGGCGCTCGATGTCGATCCGTCAGATCCCGCGCTTTCAGGAACATCACCTGGAGCACCACATCGCTCACATCGCCAGCGCCTATTACTGCTCGCCCTGGGAAAAGGCGGCGGGCTTCAGTTACGACGGCTCCGGCGACTTTGTCTCCACCATGATGGCACGCTGCGAAGGCAACGATATCAAAGTGCTGGAGCGCGTCTTCCTGCCGCACTCGCTGGGCAGCTTCTACACCATGATCTGCGAGTTCATCGGCTACAAGAAATATGGTGATGAAGGCAAGGTGATGGGCCTGGCACCCTACGGGAAGGACACTTACTGCGGGCAGATTCGCGAGATCATTGAACTCTGTGATCCCGCCTTTCGCCTCGACCTGAAATATTTCATGCCCCTGGGAAGCAATCAGGGAATGCAGATCCAGGCGGATGGAACGGTTCGGCTGGCGCGGCATTTCTCCGAGAACATGATCGAGCTCTTCGGCCAACCGCGTGAGCCACACGCCGAGATCACGCAGCGCGACATGGATCTCGCTTATGCCATGCAGCACCGGTTCGAGGAGGTTTTCTTTCATCTGCTCGAGCAGTTGCACCAGCGGGTGCCTGAGCAAGATCTGGTCATGGCGGGAGGATGCGCGCTGAACAGCGTCGCCAACGGAAAACTGTTCCAGCAAACTCCATTCCGGCGGACCTGGATTCAGCCCGCCGCCGGAGATGAGGGACTGGCCATCGGCGCGGCATTGCACACCTATCACTCAACCCTGCGAACAGTCCGGCCGCCACGAGATGAAGAATTCGTACCTCGGGCCGGAGTTTTCTGACTCGCGGATCGAAGCGGACCTCAAGCAGGCAGGCTTACGCTATCGCAAACTGGAGCGGGAGCCTCTGCTCGACGCGGTGGCGGAGCAGATCGCGGCAGGGAATGTCGTGGGCTGGTTTCAGGGGCGAATGGAGTGGGGCCCGCGCGCGCTGGGCAATCGCTCTATCGTGGCCCATCCCGGACGGCCGGATATGAAAGATGTGCTCAATGCCCGCATCAAGCATCGCGAGTGGTTCCGTCCCTTTGCCCCCTCAATTCTGGTGGAGCGCCAGCATGAATATTTCGAGCACGACCATCCCTCGCCCTTCATGCTGCACGTTTACAAGATTCGTCCGGAGAAGCGGGCCCAGCTTTGCGCGGTCAATCACGTCGACGATACGGGGCGGCTGCAAACCGTGAGCCGTGAAGAGAACCCGCTGTATTACGATCTGATCCAGGCCTTTGAGCGCAAGACAGGAATTCCCGTAATTCTGAATACCAGCTTCAACGAAAATGAACCGATTGTTTGCGCTCCGGCAGAAGCGATCGATTGCTTTAAACGCACCCGCATGGACGTACTCGCGATCGGTCCCTACCTGGCCCTGAAAACTGAGAACTGAGAACAAACAACTGGAAACTGGAGTTTGAAACACCGGGGCTGAAAGTACGCTGGGTTAAAGCACCCGCGAACGTAACCTCGCTCCCCACGACAGAAAATATGGCCGCACATGAAGCATCGCCGGCGCCTCTTGAATCGGACCTGGAGATCGTTCCAGTTGCAGTGTTTCCCCGTCTGCGTGTTCTAGCCTGGCGTGATGATCTGCTATACGCATCTCGCGGATATTCCTTGTTGCGGGCCCGCATGAAGACGAATTCGGATCAGGCCATCGAATGGCAGCACGTTGCCGACTATTCTCCCGCCTGGTGGAGAAATCTGAGCGCCTCGTCACGGCTTACCTTCCGTTTGTTCCGCGATGGGTTTCACGCCCTGGCGACGCTCGGCTCCGGGCACATCGTGGCAGCCGTGCCCGGCGCGATTCTTACCCTTGCTCCCGGGGAAAGCGAATTCCGTCTTTCCCACCGGGTGCTGCGCGGCACTCGACCGCTGCACATTGCAGCCACGCCGGACGATCACATCTTCTGGGGCGAGTACTTCGACAATCCCGCTCGTGATGAAGTACACATCTACGTCTCCACCGACCGCGGAGCTACATGGAACGTTGCTTACACCTTTCCCCGCGGTGCGATTCGCCATGTGCACAACATCGTCTACGACGAGTGGGCCAACTGTCTCTGGGTGCTTACCGGGGACAACGCTTCCGAGTGCCGCATTCTGCGGGCCTCTTGCGATTTCAGTAACGTGGAGACAGTGCTCTCAGGCCATCAGCAGGCGCGAGCCGTAGCCCTGGTGCCCACGCCCGAGGGGCTGTACTTTTCCTCGGACACACCGCTCGAGTCCAACCACGTGTACCGCCTGGACCGCGGAGGAGCGCTCACGAAGCTTGCTCCCTTGAGCAGTTCTTCGATTTATGGATGCCGTGTGGGAAGCGGAATTTTTTTCTCCACCATGGTCGAGCCCAGCCAGATCAATCTGGATTCCAATGTGCGGCTTTACGGCAGTCACGCCGGCCTTCAGTGGCGCAGCCTGGTGCAGTGGCGAAAGGATTTCTTGCCGATGTCGCTGTTCCAATATGGCAACGCTCTTTTGCCGGATGGGCGCAACAGCACGGAGTTTCTGGCCGTGACCACGGTTGCCGTCGAACGTGACGATCTCAAGACCTCGATTTGGCGCGTCCGCCGGACAAGCGTGCTATAGTCGAAAAATCTCGGAAAATCTCAGCTTCCTTATGTCCGTTGCGGCTCGTCTGAACTATTACCGTCGCATTTCCAGCGCATATTTGTTGCCGGGGAAAAGCCAGCTCACGTTTTGGCATGACCAGCCGCAGGTGAACCCCCAAGCGTCCCTTGACCAGCTCGGGGAATACTACATGCCGTTCCTCGAGAAGGCGGACTACTTGGGACCGCACGATGCCGACGGGATTCCGCTGCTCGACTATCACGGCAACATTGGCCTGCAGTACAACCCCATCGCCATTGCGCAGTGGGGGCTGGGGAATTTCAATCTTTTCCTGCGCGCAAAAAACCAAGGATCAAAAGATGAAGAGCGCAAGAGAAAGTCTCTGCTGGCGGCCGACTGGCTGGTGAAACATCTGGAGCCGAACTTCTTCGGTGTTCCCGTGTGGAACCACTGGTTTGACTGGGAATACCGAAGTCCTTTGAGAGCGCCCTGGTATTCCGGACTTGCCCAGGGGCAGGGAATTTCGCTGCTGGTGCGGGTGGGCCAGGAAACTGGCAGACCCGAATATCTCGAGGCCGCGACCCGCGCCTTTGCCAGCTTTCTAAAGTCGACCCAGGATGGCGGGGTTGTTTTCACCGACGAACGTGGAGATATTTGGTTCGAGGAGTACATCGTTTCGCCTCCCACTCACATTTTGAACGGCTTCATTTGGGCCGCGTGGGGCGTCTACGACTTCTTTCTCGCCACGAAAGAGAAAGCCGCGCGGCAACTGTTCGACCGGGCGGTGGAAACACTGCGCAGGAATCTCGATCGTTATGATCTCGGATTCTGGTCGCTCTACGAGCAGTCGGGGACGCGCTTGCCGATGGTGGCGAGTTCTTTCTATCACCAGTTGCACGTTGCCCAGTTGCGAACCATGCATCGCCTTACGGGCGATGACATGTTTCAGCAGTACGCCCATCGCTGGGAGGCGTACGCCCGCAGCCGGAGCAAGCGCACTCGCGCCCTATGCTACAAGGGCGCTTTCAAGCTTTGCTATTACTAGGGACCGTGAAGATCCTTTACGTCTCGCAGTATTTTCCGCCGGAGATGGGGGCGCCTGCCGCCCGCGCGGCTGAGCTGTCGCGCTATTGGGCACAAGACGGGCACGACGTGACCGTGCTGACCGGGTTTCCCAATCATCCCACCGGCACGGTGCCGCCCGAATATCGTCGCAAGTTCCGGCAGCTTGTAGCGCGAGAAGAGGCCAACGGCGTAAGGGTCGTCCGTACCTGGCTGCTGCCGTTTCCCAATCGCAGAACTTACGAACGCATATTGAACTACAGCTCGTTTTGCCTCTCTGCTGCTACCACGGGTCTGTTCGCGGAGCGTCCCGATGTGGTCATCGCCAGCTCTCCGCAATTGCTGGTCGGGCTGTCGGGCTGGTGGCTGGCGCGCTGCAAGGGGGCCCGTTTCGTCTTCGAGGTGCGTGATCTGTGGCCGGAGTCGTTGACCGCGGTGGGTGTGGGGAACCCGGATTCAGCGGCCTACCGGTTGCTCGCCAGGATCGCCGGATTTCTGTACCGGAATTCCGATCACATTGTCGTCGTCACGCCAGCATTCAAGGAATACTTGATTCAGCACTGGCATGTCGCGCCGGAGAAGATCTCGGTAGTGGAAAACGGAGTTGAAGGCGAGGTGTTCAGTCCGAAGACGGAGAACAGCCTGCGGGCCGAGCTGGGCGCGAATGGAAAATTTGTTGCCTCCTATATCGGCACGATGGGAAATGCTCACGGCTTGCAGACGCTGATCGAAGCCGCTGCAAAGGTTGCAGGCTTCGGCGGCACCGCGTGTTGTTCCTGCTGGTGGGAGAAGGCGCGGAGAAGCAGCAACTGATTTTTGAGGTGCGCTCCCGCGGTCTCACCAATGTGCGCTTCGTCGATCAGCAATTGCGAGGGGAGATTCCTGCTTATATATGTGCCTCCGATGCGTGTCTGGTTCTGCTCAAAAAGAACGACCTATTCAAGACGGTCATCCCCAGCAAGATGCTGGAGTTCATGGCTTGCGCGCGTCCGGTGATTCTCGGGGTGGATGGTCAGGCGCGGAAGATTCTGGAAGAGGCTCAGGCGGGGATTTGCATCGAGCCGGAAAATCCAATGGAACTGGCAGAGGCGATTTCTCGCCTGGCCTTGGATGGACAGCTGCGCGAGACGCTGGGCCGCAATGGGCGGCGGCATGTGCTGCAGCATTTCTCAAGGCGCCAAACCGCGACTACATATATCGAGGTGTTGAGAAAACTCCTGGGAGAAGAGAAGCAGCAGGCGCTGGCGGCCTGATAAGGGCGAGGAATGTCGAGCGTCTAAGGTCGGATCGCTACGATGGATGCCGCGCTGGCAGCCTGTACGGCAACGTCCACGGAACGGCTCATGATCACTTTGCTGGTACTGCTGGGGACAAACAGGATGTCGTCCGCCTTCATGGGAATGTCCGCGACTTTGGCCTGAAGCATCTTTTTTAACTGCACCGGAGTTTCGGTCATGCCATTCGGCCCTTTGCGGATGATCTTCACGCCATTCATTTTGGCCGTGCGAGTCGTGCCTCCCGCCAGCGCGATCAACTTCAAGACCGTCAGATTGTCGCTGTCGATCAGAAATCCGCTGGGCCTGCCCACTTCGCCCACAACGTAAACCACATCGGCTTTGTGCACGAGTATCGTGTCGCCGGGAGAAACTGAGATGTTGCTCGCGGGATTGTCGGTGAGCTTGCGGTTCAAGGGGACATTCACCGGCTTGTCAGACTGATTGCGGTGAGTGACGGTAATGCTCTGGCCGGCCTTGTCGGTAAAGCCGCCGGCGGCGGAAATGACGTCGAGCAATCGCGGCTCGCCAATGATGGGATAGACCCCGGGCCTGGCAACTTCGCCCAGCAAGCTTGCGCCCTGCGACTGGGATTGATCGACCAGCAAAGTAACGTGCGGATTTTTTACAAACCCTCCATCGGTCAGCCGCTTTTCGATTAAGGCCTGGCCCTCCGCGACGGTGAGTCCAGCCAAATGAACGTAGTCGATGAGCGGCAGGTAGACGTCGCCGCTATTCCCCAAACGGCTTTTGGTTGAGAGTTCGGGCACGTTGTAGACGCTGATTTCGAGCAGGTCGCCATTGCCTAGAGTGGGTTCAGGGCCGGTTCCGTCGTCCGCCTGGGCTTTGTCGGGTTGCGATGAGGCCGCCACTGCGGGCGGAAAAACCTGGTCAACAGGTTGCGCTGCCGTAGCCGGCTTCGAGAGTTGGTCTTTTATAGATTGATCTTTTACAGGTTGATCCTGCAGAGGTTGATCTTGCGCAGTCACGCTTGCACCCAGCAAGAGAGTCAGAAAAAGAAGTGCGAAGACAAAGGGCAGCCCGGTCTGACCCCTGAGAAGCAATGGCATCTCTGGACCTCTTGGCATGATGACGAGAAGAGAAGTCTAGCACAGGGGGGAACACAGAATCGCCGCCAAACGGGCCGTGGGCCATCGATTTAGTGTAATCCGGAGCACACTTCGGAGCGCGTCCTACTGATTCCAGTTTTCCACAACCGAATCAAGATGGTGATTGCGGCGTAAATTTCCCGGCTGCTATAGTTCGAGTCAGTAAACAAAAAGCACAAAGAATCTTGTTCCCAGCGCAGCTTCAGTCTGGTTCGTTCTTCACGGAATGGACGCGAGCCAAGTCGACGCGGGAGCGGGAGTCTGGATTTCAGGTTGCCGATTTGGGAAGCGCGACACTCGACAAATCTGCATCCAAGAAGCAAATTTGAAATCTGTGTTCGGCGACGATCCGAGGGGGGCAGTTGACGCTTTTCTACCTGGGAATTTTTGCGGCCTCGGTGCTTGCCTCGTCTGTCCTGACTCGATACATACGCAATTGGGCTATGGTTCGCGGTTGGGTAGCGGCCCCCGGCCTGGAAAGGCACTTGCACACTCAACCTCTCCCTCGTCTGGGTGGGGTCGCCATCTTCCTGTCATTTCTGTTCAGCATAGGGATTGTCTGGCTTGTGAGCTGGTTGCGTCCCGGCTTAAGTATCGGGTTCTCTCACAAAACGCTCTTCGCCATCCTTCTTCCCGGATTCCTGATCTTTCTGTTGGGGCTTTACGATGACCTGCATCCGGTCAGACCATCGGTCAAGTTCCTGGTCCAGGTGGTGGCCGGGGGCATCTTGTTTGCAGGCGGGCTTCGCATTCTTGATCTTCCGGTTCTATTCAGCGGCTACCATTTTCCATGGTTTCTTGGGCTTCCACTCACCATCTTGTGGGTTCTCGGCATCACCAATGCCTTCAACCTCATCGATGGATTGGACGGACTAGCTGCCGGTTCCGCGCTGTTCTCCACCCTGGTTGTCTTCGTGGTTGCGCTCTTTAGCCATTCCTCCTTCGTATCGGTCATGACCCTGGTTCTGGCGGGCGCGATAGTCGGTTTTCTACGCTACAACTTCAATCCCGCAACCATTTTTTTAGGCGACTGCGGCAGCCTGCTCGTGGGTTTCATGCTGAGCGCGCTGGCCCTGCAGGGCATGCAGAAGTCCCCGACGGTCGTGGCCGTCGCGATACCCGTGGTCTCGTTTGGCCTTCCGATTCTGGAAACGACGCTTTCGGTAGTGCGCCGCCTCATCAGCGGCAGGCCCGTATTTACTGGGGACCGGGAGCACATCCATCACAAGCTCTTGCAGCGTGGCCTTTCGCAGCGGAAAGTTGTGACCATCCTCTACGGGGTCTCGGCTGTCTTCGCCATGCTCAGTCTTTTCTTGCTGTGGCCCACGGGCAGCACTCTGGGCCTGGTTCTGGCGGTGTTGGGTATTGGCATTTGGATGGGCGTGCAGCACCTGAACTATCTGGAGTTTGGAGAGTTGCGCCGCGTGGCCCAGCGCACTCTGGATCAGCGGCTTATTTTTATCAACAACCTGGCCATTCGCCGGGCCGCTGAGGAGCTCAAGGTTGCGTCCGACTTGGAGCAACTCCGTCGAATTCTCGAAGCTGCGTTCAACAGTAACGACTTCGATGCCTTCGAGCTTCGGATGCTCGGTCCGCTGGAAGTCCTGGCCGACCCTCAAGCTCTGCAGATCGTTTCCGACGATACGCCAGACTTACGCTGGAAGAGGCCGGGTAGCCACTTCAACAAGGAAATCGTTCCCGCCTGGTGTATGACCCTCGGCCTGGTGGCGGCTGATAATCGCCGGCAAGGCTCGCTGACGCTATACCGGTCATACAACGGTCGCGATCTGCAGCTCGACGTAAATCTCCTTACCTCGGTGTTCCCGGGAGCGCTGGCGGATGCCCTGGAGCGGATAAGAATTCAAGCAGCCGAACTCATCTCTGCACACGACGGCGAGATTGCACTGGAGAAAGCTCGGGCCAGCTATTGTTCGGGCGGCTAACCCGCGGGGAAAATCATTCGCGGGGAGTATCAAGGACCCATCCAAGTTACGAGAGCGATTACAGCGCGCAAGCTTCCTTACCGAGGGAAGCGGTAAACAGTAATTTCCCGATTCTTCCGCCATGCTGTCGTAGAAGGCGAAATGCCCTGCGGAACTTCGCCCAGGACAACAATCCATCGCACTCCGTCTCGTGCCAGCCGAGCCGAAGCTGGCTCCGTGATGTCGCCTCGTAAAAAGGACTCGATATCGCCTCGCCTCTGGGCATACAAGTCCTCCGCCTCTTTCAGCACATGCGCGGGATCCCGCCCGCGAAGGCCCGGAACGGCATGGAACCTGGAGTACATTTCGGATGAAAAGTAACCATCGAGGCCGGTCATTGCCGTAACCGAAAAATTCGTAGACTCTTCGGCGCGACCCCAGATGGGGCTGGCGATGAATGTGGTCGGCAGAAAGGCCACGACATCGTCGGGTGCAGCTGCCATGCGAACATCCTGCAAGGTCTGCAACGTCCCTTTGTCGAAAGCAACTTTCTGGGAGAAATTGAACGCCGCCAGTGACTGCACCCAGGTGAGTCCAAGTATTCCCCATACGGCGACCGGACGCCAGCGACCGCCTTTGCGCTTAAGCCAGGCGTCGAGGGGCTCTAGCGAGAAGAGACCAAGAATCCAGAGCGTCGGCTGAAGGAAAACAATGCCGATGCCGCCGAACGCCTGATAGGGGAAAAACATACCGATCGTGAACGATAGGACGAATGCGATAGCAAGTACGAGGGCAACGGCACGATGACGATCTCCGCCCACATCGAGCCGCGCCATGGCGCCGAGCCCGAACAGCTTGATGCCATAGGCAATGATTGGAAACACAAGCAGAGCAGCCCAGGGGACGAGCGCGGCCGGCATCATTCGGCTCAGCAATGCGCTCCAAGTCGCGGCGGGGAAATCCAGGTTCGGTCCCCGAAAGGGAAAGCCGGGCGCTGGACTGTGAAATCCTGCTGCCAACATGACCGCGGTCACCGGTAAGCTGCCGATGAATACGGCTAGAGCGAGCCACGCGACATCGCGAGCTTCGTCGTGCCTGTGCTGCCAGAGCAACGCGGCGCTCCCCAGCACAGCCGCGATGCCGAACGTCGCCGCAACTGTAAAGTTGAATCCGGCCATCAACCCCAACAACAACCCTGCTACGATCCAATCGCGCCGGGAACGCTCTGGCCGTAACAGGAGATTGACCGCGGCGAGACTGATCAGAAGACCGTGATAGTGGGCAGGGCGATGCACGAGCGGCAGAATGGAATCGATCCCATCCCAGGAACTCCAGGCAGTAAAGAGCGACGCTCGCAGCGCGGCAAATTGCGCTGCGTGGGCCACAGTCTGCAAAATGCCCAAGAACCAGCCCAGCCCGCCACCGCCGAGAAGGAGCAGAACGCCCAGAATGCCACCCCGCCTGGACCCCAATAACTGACGGCCGGTGCGATAGGCCAACGCGCCGAGGAGGAAATATAGAAGCGTCGGGTAGCATCTGTAATAAAGATCGAACAAATCGGTGGCGCCAAAGTGCAGTGTTTGTTGCGCGCGCAGGATGAAGGCCTGCGCCAGGTCGCCAAAATAGTGATAGACCGGGGCTCGGAGGCCGGAAACGATGAAATTGTCCGGCGGAATGTGATGCGAGAGCCGTTGCAGCAGCGTTACGTGGTACAGCGGATCGTGCCCGGAAGGTCCGTAGAAAACGAATTCGACATTTGAAAGCCGGCCACTTCTCCAGAACAGAGGCCCCAGCGCCAGCGCCACAGCGGCGCCCGCCATCAAAGTCTCATGCTCCTCCTGGCTCCAGGCAGTCCACAGGGATTCGGACCTGGCTCGCGGAACAAAGAGAACCAACCCGGCGATCGAAAGTACGGCCACCACATTGGGAAAATATGCAGCGATGGAGGCCAGGGCAAAAACGTTGTAGGTGGTGGTGATACACGCAATGCCGAAGACTGGGCTTAGAAGAATCCGCAGTCCACCGGTGAGTCTGCTGAAAATGGTCAACAGCAGGTATCCCGGGAAAAAGAACAGGACAACAAAAAGCAAAATGCCGAGGATTGTGCCGGCTGGATGATTCGACAAAACAACTGGGGCGAGGAACAGAAGAAACAACAGAAAGATGGGCGCTGAACTTTGAAGGAGTGCAAAACGACCGGTTTGACCGATATTTCGCACCATCAGAGTAAGAAACTATAGCAAATGCGAAGCCGCGAGGTGCTTCCGCTCCCTTCGCTCATCCACTTCGCTTTCGAGGTCCACGTTATCCACAGGCGGAACCAATCGCGTCACTTCTGGCAGACCATAGCTGCGTTTAGTTTCTTAATTTCCCTTTAGAGCAGGAGAACCACAGCAAGATGGATTGGGCCAAGGCGCGCAATGCTCATTTTGTCGGTTTGCAAACTGCGGTGTTTTGCGTAGCATGCGAATTGATCAGCGAAAACAATACTCCCCACTGCCTGGCGTGCGGCAGCCAGGCGGTCCTTAGCCTTTCTCGCGTGCTGGGTGGATCGCTACACCGCCAGCAGACGGCCCACCTGATTGCCGATGCGGAACTCGATCGCATGGTGCATGAACTGCTTCGCACCGTGCCATCTTCTTCCTCTCCGGCCGTGGAGAATCACCTGCCGGTATCATTTGCTTCGCTGGCTCCCGCACGAAGTCATGTTAGGCGTGCCCAACATGAGCAGCCCGCGAACTTGCCAATCGCTTCTTCGTCACCGGCGCTTCCCGAGGATGTTGACCTGGAGCCTGCCATCAGCCTGATCGCCGAGCGGGCACAAACGCTGACGGGCGCGAGTGGGGCGGCCATCGCTCTGCGCAAGGGAGACGAAATGGTGTGCCGCGCACGCGCCGGGCGTACCGCGCCCGACTTGGGGGTTCGTCTTCAGTCGGATTCGGGAATTTCCGCGGATTGCGTACGCACCGGCCAGGTCGTGCTCTGCCACGATGCGCACTACGATCCTCATGTGGACATGGCGGCTTGCCAGCGGCTGGGCGTGCGTTCCATCCTGGCGGCGCCCCTACGGCATTTCCGCCGGACGCTCGGAGTGTTCGAAGTTTTCTCCAGCTCGCCTCATGCCTTCGCGGAGCGCGACGTCGCTACCATGCAGCTACTTTCGAGTGTAATGGTGGCTGCTCTCTCCCGCCTCTCACCTCTTCGGCAAACTGCCTGAGCTGTTACCACACCGGTTTTCCACACTCGCGAGTGTCTCCTAAAGTGTGCAATTCAGCCGTGTCCGTCTAGAGTAATATGGTAGGAACTTGGTATGGATCCCACCGGGCCAAAACTGGCCGCCGTTTCCCGGCAATTTCGATCTACAAGCGAGCGGCGTCGCTGTGTGCGCCACAAAGCGCACAGTCCTGCCTACGCAACCCTGAACGAATCTGCGCGCGGCGTGCCCGATCTCAGCGAAATTCTGGACATCAGCGAAGAAGGTATGTCCATCCAGACGGCATCGCCCCTTGAAGTCGAACACACCTTGAGTGTGTGCCTGGATCTTTCGGAGACCTGCGCGCGCATTCGCACCACCGGGCAAGTGGTCTGGTCGGATGGCTCGGGAAGGGCCGGAATTCGTTTTGCCAGGCTCTCGCGGCAGTCCCTGGACGACCTCAAGGAGTGGCTTTTTGTGAATGTCCTCACCGCCTTCGACCATGCCGGAGGGACCTTACGCGTTGACGATGCATGGAACGGTGCTTCCAACGGACTGCTTCCATCGCATACTATGACAAAAGACGAATTGGCGCCGCGACCCTTCCGTGTTTCCGGAAATGGCGGTCATCATTGGAAGCAGGAAGCGGTGCCAATGGAAAGAACGGGAGCGCAAGAAAGAGATAGAGAAGTGGAACTGAACGGAATCGATCGCGAGACCACGCTGCAGTTGGTTGCCGAGCAGGCGCTGGCCCTCACCCGGGCCACCGGGGCGGCCCTCGCCCTGTCGGAGGGCAACGACCGCGAGATGACTTGCGTAGCCAGCGCTGGTTCCGACGCTCCATCGGTTGGTGCCCGGTTGCAGGTGGGTTCAGGATTTTCCGGCGAGTGTGTGCGCACCGGCCGCTCCTTGCGCTGTGACGATTCCGAGACTGACGATCGCGTGGACCGGGCGGGATGCAAGGCTCTGGGGATTCGGTCCATGGTCGCAGTGCCCATTCGATCCGGGTCCAAGGTTGCCGGACTTCTGGAAGTATTCTCCTCTCAACCCTACGCCTTCAGCGCTGAATGATATCGGCGCATTGCAGCAATTGGCCGGGAGCGTTGTCCCCTCGGCCGCGAGTCATCCGGCTGAAGAGCGTGCTCCTTCCTCGACGCCGACGCCAAGTCCCATACCATCGCGTCCTGCGCGAGTTGAGAAGCGGCCGCCCGAGGTTGAGCCCGTCGCCGCAGTCCGACCGGCCAGCGCAAGCAAGCCTTCGAATCAGGTGGCCGTGCACAAAGTGCTTCTCGTGGCGGCGATTGGAACTTTCGTTTTCGCGGTGCTGTGGCTGATCGCGCCCTGGGTCTCAAACACAATGCGTTCTTCGGACCGAACCAAGGCGCACGCGCAAGCGCCGCAGCAGGCCGCGCCCGCCAAAGTAGAAAACCTGCCGGCGAACATCACCGACCTGGCCAGTCTGCGAGCGGTGGCGGAAAAGGGTGATCCCGCCGCGCAGTTCGCCTTGGGCGCGCGCTATGCGACTGGGGAAGAGGTCACTCAGGATTACACCGAAGCGGTACGCTGGTTTACCTTGGCTGCCGAGCAGGGACACATTCTCTCCCAGGCGACTCTGGGCGCCTACTACTGGGCGGGGCGAGGCGTCCCGCAGGACTTGACCAAAGCCTACTACTGGTCGGTTCTGGCGCAAGCCGGCGGAGACCAGGCCAGCAAATACAGGGTCGCGGTTCTCACCTCGCGCATGAGCCGGGGCCAGGTCCTGGCGGCGCAACAGCAAGCCAACGACTGGCTGCGCAACTTCGCCGGCCATGCCCCGGTTTCACGCTAGCTCCAAACCCTACCTAGTTCCACTCTCAAGGAATCGGACTAAAATAAAAGTAGAGGTTTTCAGTGCCTACCCTTCGCGAGATCGTTTACCAGAACGTCCGTGAGGGCGACCTGTACGAGAAACTCGATCGCAAGCGGGTGCGCTGCTACGCCTGCGGACACTGCTGCCCCATCCCGGACGGACAACCGGGCGTCTGCAAAGTGCGCTACAACCAGGGCGGAACGCTCTACGTACCCTGGGGCTACGTTGGTGGAGTGCAGTGCGATCCCATCGAGAAAAAGCCCTTCTTCCATGCCCGCCCGGGTGCGCTGGCTTACAGTTTCGGAATGCTGGGCTGCGATCTGCATTGTGCGTATTGCCAGAATTGGGTGACCTCGCAGGCCCTGCGCGATCCCGACGCTGAGTCCGAGCCGCTGCAGGCCTCGCCTGAGGGCCTGGTGCAGGATGCGATGCGCCAGGGCGCCCAGGTTTTGGTGAGTACGTACAACGAGCCTCTGATTACCGCGGAATGGGCGGTCGCAATATTCAAGCAGGCCAGAGCTGCGGGACTTCGCACCGCCTTCGTGTCCAATGGGAACGGCACGCCGCAGGTGCTCGAATACATCCGGCCGTGGGTCGATCTTTACAAAGTTGATCTCAAGAGCTTCGATGATCGCCACTATCACCAGTTGGGGGGACGCATCGGCCCGATTCTCGAAACGATTCGGAGCCTGCATGACATGGGCATTTGGCTGGAGATCGTAACTTTGCTGATTCCGGGCTTCAATGACTCCGACGACGAACTGAAGGCGCTGACCGATTTTGTCGCCGGCGTATCACCTTACATCCCGTGGCATGTGACCGCGTTTCACAAAGACTACAAAATGGACGATCCTGAAAATACTCGCGCCGAGGACCTGTTGCGCGCGGCCGAGATTGGTAAAAAGGCGGGACTGCGCTACGTTTACGCCGGAAACCTGCCCGGCCGGGTCGGCGATCTCGAGGATACGCGCTGCCACCAGTGCGGCGAGACCCTAATCAAGCGCAGCGGCTATTTCGTGCAGCAGTACCGCCTGACTCCCGAGGGGAAGTGTCCCTGCTTGCCAGACTGTGATTCCAGGGCGATGGGCGGCCCGGTTCGACGGGCAAATCGCCGATCGTCCTTTCTCACCCCGCGCTTTCTTGGCGCGCGCAAGGTCGGGTTTGGTTACAATTCAGAGCTAGGATGCGACGACGGCACCTGGCCTTCATCTTCGCGCTGATGGGTCTGACCGTAGCCTGTTCGCCCCGTGACTTTCTCACGCGGCGGCTGGCGACAGACCTCGTCGCGGGCTCCGAAACCTTCAAGACAACGCAGCTGTTCTGGCTGCGCACCGGCGTCATCTCCAACAAGGACTACACCTCACCGGAATATCTGGTGCTGCGCCGGCATGGCTGGATCACCGGCTCCAATGCCGTTTGTACTCCCGACCTTGGTCCCGCGCCGTGCTGGGATGTCGTGATCACGCCCCTCGGAGTTGACGCGCTGCGCGACTGGGTTTCCGCTACGGCCGCGACCTCGCAATACATCAGCGTGCCCGTGGCACAGCGGGAACTGCTGGGATTGACCGGTATCCGCAAGAACGGAAATTTTGCCGATGTCGATTTTCAATGGCGGTGGGCGGCGGTGAACGAAGTGGGCGCTGCTCTCTACGCCAAAGGGACCGAATACAATTCGACGGTCGGGTTCGTGCGTTACGACGACGGCTGGCGCGTGATCGAAGGCGGCGCTCTCCGGAGTAGTCAGGGATTGAATGACGCTCTGAAGAATGCGGAGCCGGTGCCGTAGTTCGGAAGGCTACAGTCCCGAGTGTTTGCTGGCCGCGCTGGCAACGTTCACTGGGTGTGAAGTGGCGGCGTAATTCGCGATGCCTTTGTACAATCCTTCGGCGATCTTCTGGCGATAGCTTGAGCCTTGCAGTTTTGCTTCATCCGCGGGGCTGCTCACAAAGGATACTTCCGCGAGAATTGCCGGCATCGACGTTCCCGTCAAGACCACGTAAGCCGCTTTTTTTACGCCCCGGTTGCGCATGTCGGGAATCTGCAGCGCGAGCATCTGGTAAAGAGCCTGCTGCACGGCGACGGCAAAGCGGCGTGACTTCTGCACCTTGTCCCTGATATCAACATTGTTCCAGTTGATGTTCTCCGTCGTCGCCTCCGCATCGGCTTCGGCGGTGCGCGCTCTCACCGACGAATAGGTATTCGTGTAATAAGTTTCCGCACCCCGCGCCGACGAATCCTCGCTGTAGTTCGCGTGTACGGAGACGAAGAGGTCAGCCTGAGCCAAGTTGGCAATTTCAGTCCGCTTCTCCAGGGGAAGGTACGTGTCGTCCTGCCGCGTATATAGGACCTCGGCTCCCAGGCGGTCCTGCACCAATTTTCCCAGCCGGTGCACGATATCGAGTACCAGGTCTTTCTCCATCAGACCTTTGCGTCCCACCGTTCCCAGGTCCCAGCCGCCGTGGCCGGCGTCGAGCACCAGACGGAACTTCGGAACTCGCGCCCGCAGTTGGCGATCGAGTTTGTTCTCGGCCCGGACCGGGGCCATGGGAACGAGCAGAGGTTGCGGCGTTATTGCACTGCTGTTCTTCTTCGGCAAGTCAGCCACTGTGCCATGCTCCGAGCCCGCCTTGCGGATTTCCACTACCAGGCGGTAAGGATTGGACTGCAGGCTGACAGAGAAATCGGATGCTCCTGAAGTTTCGAGCACCACCCGGCTTATGCCTTTTCGCGGCTGCGCTACCCGGACTCTGGTCAGGTGCGCGTCCCCGACTTCAATCGTCTTGCCAAACATGCCGGGCGCCAGTGACGTGTCATGAAGGTCAAAGTAGATACGTTCCGGTGAACCCAGGCGGTGGGCTTCGTATTGCACTTCGCCCTGCATATCAATGATCACCGTGCTGGAGTCGCCTGACGAGACATGGTAGATGCCCGTCACTACGGTCCGTCCAGGATGCGCGTCCCCGCCTGAAGCCTGTTCGTCGTCAGCCACGGGCGCCGCTGGCGCTGGCTCAGGCTGCGTCTCCAAAGTGGCAGCCACCGGCGGCGGGGCTTGGGGCTTTGCCGGTGCGGACTTGTGGAACTTCCACCATAGGCCGGCTCCTAACGCGATCGCCAGCGCAACCAGGAGTAGAACTACAGCCAGCCGGGATGTGAACTTCTGTTTCTTGCCGTAGTCCTGGAAAATCTCAGGTCTAGTCTCGGGCTCGGCCGGCCCTGCTTTTTCCTCAGCGCTCGAGGATCCTGCCGTGTTTTCATTCTGAGCGCTCGACGCCGGAGCAGCGGCTGGTTCTTCCGAAACCAGGCGTTGTGAAACTTCCGCCAGCCGGTTTTCTTCTTCCGGCTTCATGGCGGCGAGAATCAGTTCAGCGAGCAGGTTCAAACTGCGAACGTCGCTGTCGTTGAAGCCGCGTGGCTCCGCGGAAAAAGCTTCCAGCAATCCCAGCGCGCCGTGAACGGACGCGATAGGCACGGCCACTATGGAGCGTGTTCCCAGGCGGCGGCAGACTTCGACGTTCACCCGCGGGTCGCTCTCCGTATCATCGCAGCGCACAATTCCGCCGGTGCGCAGGCAGGCCCCTGAAAATCCTGAATGCGGATCCAGCCGCGCTCCAGGCTCAGGGGCGATGGTTCCCGCTGATGCCCGGCACACAATCGCGTCTCCCTCGGCCATGGCGATGGCAATGCCATCAGCACCGGTGAGGGTAAGGGCACGCTCCGAAACCAGTTGCAACACTTCGTCCAGGACGAACTGCTCCAGCTCCCAAACGTCAGGACTCAGAGGCTCGCCACTCTTCTCTCGAGCGCGGCGCTGCCGTATCTGCTCGTGCAGGCTGGAAAATGCAAGCAAAGCCTGTAGAGCTTCGTGCCCCGGGGCGTTTCCGGTCAAAGAAGAAGGCCTTGCAGAAGGGGGCGAGGACAATTCCGCATTCTGGCTGACCGGATCGCCTTCAGGCGATCCCAGGCTCGCGTTGTGCGGATTGGCGCTCATCGTTGCAGTGGAAATTTCTGTGGATTACTCTTCATCCGCTGTATTGGCATCGCGAGGGGAAATTTCTTCGCAAGCCAGACCTAACTTATCCACAGAACCGGTACGACCATTGGGGGAATCGTCGAACCGGCAGCTTTTAAGTTACAGTGGATTTGTCCGGATCGCAATATTGACGGTGCACGCAAGGTCTGGGCCGATGGGTTAAATGTTTGCACAGTCCTGATCGCTCGCAGCCCACTTCGGGAATGCAGGCTCTTGCGCTCTGCGCCGTGTTTGCGTATCCTTCTGAAATAGAGGAGTTTACAGGCTGTGGCAGATGAATCGAAGAAGAAGAAATCGCGCTGGCTCTGGCCTTTGGGCGTCACCGCCACGGGGCTGACCGGTGCGGCTGTGGTGCTGTTACGGGGTTGTTGGCATAGCAAGATGAGCTGGCCCGTCCGTACCCAGGGGTATTCCTACCAGGTTTGCATGGGCTGTGGGATCAAGCGCCTTTTCGACGAGAAGGCTTTCTGCGCCTACGGGCCTTACCGGTATGACATCAATGGCCTGATCGCCTGGGACCGCGCCCACCAAGGCGACGACTATCCTCAGGAGCAGCGTCCCGCCTCCTGACCGCCTGAACCTGCGTCTTACTCAGCTACTACGGTTGCACCAAGCCGGTTGCACCAAGCCCGGTTGAACCAGCGTCGCTACTGAGACCCATCCGTGGCCTTGGCTAGAATTTTGCCATGGATTCTCGCGTGGCGTCCTCACCCGGGAGAGACGTTGGCGGCCTCACGCCGGTGGGGCGGCGACATCACTATCGCCACCAGATTCAGAGCTTGGCCTACGTCAATCTCGATCAAGCCAACGGCGGCATCATCCGCAATCTGGGCGACACGGGCATGGCGATTCAGGCCGTCGCTCCTCTCTACGTCAACCAGCAAGTCTTTCTGCGCTTCGATCTTGCCAGCCCGCGGAGCCGTCTCGAAGTCACGGGACGAGTCGCGTGGGCCGATCCCGTGGGTCAGGCAGGGGTGGAGTTTCTGACTCTTCCGTCGCGCTCCCGGCGCCTGTTGAAGGAATGGATTTTCATCCAACTCCTGGCTACGGCGGAACACTCGGCCGGGGACGCCGCCTTACTCTTAGGCGCCAGCGGCCCAGAGGCTGCGGAGTTGCTGTTTTCACCGAGAGCGCGACCTGCGATCCGTCTGGAATCCCAATCGGCCGGCGCGCCATCGCGTGCTCCAAGAGAGCAGCATTCACGCTCCCTGCACTTGCCCTGGCTGCCATTCGCTATTTCAGCGCCTGCGCTTTCACGTCTGGTGGATGGACTGGTACTGCTCTCGGCTGTGTTGCTGTTCGCCGTGATCTGCATGGCCATGGTGGGAGTGGTTCCGGCGTGGCCGGTGGCACTGGTCATGGGCGTCGGAGTGACAGCCGTATTCGCGGCGCTGTATCGCTTCCTGTTTTTATTCTGGATCGGCGCCACGCCGGGTGATTGGCTGGCAGGTCTGACTGAGGATGCCTACGGCGGAAATGAAATGGCAGCCGACGACCGCCCCCGATTTCGATAGCGCGGGCGTCAGGCGTCGGACCTCGGGCCTCCTGTCATCCTGAGCGGAACGGCTGCTTCGCTTCGCGAAGCAGCCGTGGAGTCGAAAGACCCCTATGAACGGCACAATTTCTTGCTGAAGGGATTAAGCCAGGGAAAATCCTACGAGAGTAGCGGCTTGTTGATTCAGTAGGGGTCCTTCGACTTCGCATACCGATTCGCGAGCGAATCGATATGCCGCGCTCAGGATGACAGGCGTTGAGGCTGACGTCTGACGGCTGACGGCTGACGTCCGGCGCCGCTTCTAGTTCGTGAAGTACTGACGCTCCAGCCAGAGTTGCAGTTCCCGCTTCATGCGCGGGGCGGCTTCGACAAAGCGGATGCCGGCGTTGCCTTGCTTGTCTTTCCAAGCTATTTCACCCTGAAACTTCATCGCTTGCTTGGTGCCTGGCAGCGTGAAGTTCACGTTTACTTTGCCCGAGGTCTGCGCCGGCTTTTGCAAACGCACGCCAATGCCACCCTGGCTCAGGTTCAGGAGATGCGCCTTCTGGCGATTCTTTGCCGCACCGATGAGAGATACAGGAACATCTAAGGTTGCGCGGTGATAACGCAGTCTCTCATCCAGGATCATGTTTCGCGCCGCCGACAGAGTGTGCACAGCCTGCTCCACGGAGATCGGCTTTTCGAAGATGAACGAAGCGCCTTTGGACTCTAGGTGCTTCCGGCCTCCGGAACCGCTGACGATAATGAGCGGCACCGCGTTTCGGATCGTCCCGTCCTGCAAGCCTTTCAGGAAGCTGGATGCGCCGGCCAGGTCAAAGTCGATAATGAGAGCATCAATCTTCGATTTGGCCAGCTTGACGCGAGCGCGCTCCGGCTCGCACTCCACATCGACTCCAATCTGCAAACCGCCGAGAATACATTCAAGCACGCTGACTTCTTGAAAATCGCGTGAGACCACCATCGATGAAAGTGTCATGAAGCAACTGTAGCCGGGCGCGTAACTAGCCCCTAGATCACCAAGGTAATGAAGCGGGCGCCGGACCTCGGACTTCACGTCGCAGGATTTCACTGCGGCCTTATTCTTTTGGATCTTGAAGAGCCGAGGCCTGGAGTCCGAGGTCCGCCGTCTGCTTCCGAATTTCCTGCCACAGTTCCTGGCGTCCTGCTCCAGTTCTGGCGGAAAAAGGCAGTACGTGAGACTCGGGATATTCCTGGGCCAGAGCGTGAAGCGCGTTTCGCAACCGGTTGGCCGACAACCGGTCGGTTTTAGTAGCCACGATCACAGTGGGGCGTCCGATCTCGGAGAGAAAATTCAACAGTTGGCGATCCGCAGATTGCGGCGGCACGTTCACGTCGATCAGCGCGACGCACAGCGCCAGGCAGGGGCGTTCCTTCAAATAAGGATCGATGAAACTCGGCCACTGTTGCGAGATTTCGCGCGATATCTTGGCATAGCCATACCCCGGCAAATCGGTAAAGACCAATTCCGGCGCAGGCTTTCCCGGCCAGCGGATTTCAAAGAAATTGATTGAGCGGGTGCGCCCCGGAGTAGAACTGGTCTTGGCTATTTTGACGCCCAGCAGCGAGTTGATGACGCTCGACTTGCCCACATTCGACCGCCCCAGAAATGCGACCTCAGATAGTACGGGAGGAGGGAATTGGCTGGCATCGCTCACCGACATCATGAATCGAGCTAAAACACGCATAAATCAGTTTGCAGTTTCGCCTCGGAAGTTGCAAGCGACGCCCCTTCAAAAACTATAAGAGCGTGCAGATTTTCCCCGGACGCAAAGAAAAGCCCATAAGAAAAGGCCCGCTTGCGCGGGCCCTAACTTATATGTGATGTGTCGACTACTGATGGGCAGCTGGGCTCTCACCCGGTGGCGGAAGGGGAGCAATCGGTTGGGTCACTTCTTCGCTGACTTCGGGCAGGGGGCGCTCCAGCGCGACGGTCAGAACCTGGTCCATGGTCTCGACGAAATGCAGCTTCATCGCGGTGCGCAGGTTCTCCGGAACTTCGGCTACGTCTTTTTCGTTGTCCTGCGGCAGAATTACTTCGAAGAGTCCGGCGCGGTGTGCGGCCAAGAGTTTTTCTTTCAGTCCACCGATGGGCAATACCTTGCCGCGCAGCGTAATCTCGCCGGTCATGGCCAAGTCGCGGCGTACCGGAATTTTGCTCAGGGCGCTGGCAATCGCAGTGGCGATGGTGATGCCGGCGGAGGGACCATCTTTGGGAATGGCGCCTTCCGGAACATGCACGTGAATATCAAGGGAGCGATAAAAGTCGCGGGACAATCCCAGGCGATGGGCTCGCGACCGGATGTACGACATGGCGGCCTGCGCTGATTCCTGCATCACGTCGCCTAGTTTGCCGGTCAGCGTAAGTTTGCCCTTACCGTCTACCACCGTGGCTTCCGTGCTGAGAATCGAGCCGCCGACTTCGGTCCAGGCCAGGCCGGTTACGAGTCCGATTTCGCTCTTCTCGTGCGCCAGCGTGTCGCGGAACTTGATCACACCCAGGAAGTCGTTGACATTGTCCTGGGTGATGGCGGCGTTGTAGGTTTCGCCTTCCTTGACCACTTTGCGCGCGACTTTACGGCAAACGTTGCCGATTTCGCGCTCCAGATTGCGCACCCCGGCTTCGCGGGTATACGAGCGAATCAGGGCGGTGATGGCGTCGTCGCTGAATTTCAGGTTCTTGTCGGTCAGGCCTGCTTGCTGCAACTGCTTCTTGACCAGGAACTGTTTGGCGATCTCTACCTTTTCCTGTTCGGTGTAGCCGTGCAGGCGGAGCACTTCCATCCGGTCTTGTAGTGCCGGCGGGATGGTGTGCATGACGTTGGCGGTGGCGATGAAGAAGACTTGCGAGAGGTCGTATTCGACATCGAGGTAGTGGTCCACGAACATGAAATTCTGTTCGGGATCGAGCACTTCGAGCAGCGCGGCCGACGGATCGCCGCGGAAGTCCATGGACATCTTGTCCACTTCGTCCAGCATGAAAACCGGGTTCTTGGTGCCGGCTTTCTTCATCATCTGGATGATCTGTCCGGGCAGAGCGCCGATGTACGTGCGGCGATGACCGCGGACCTCGGCTTCGTCGCGCACGCCGCCCAGCGACATGCGGACAAACTTGCGGCCAGTGGCCTTCGCGATCGACATGCCCAGCGAAGTCTTGCCCACTCCAGGAGGTCCGACGAAGCACAGGATCGAGCCCTTGGGATTCTTGACCAACTGCCGCACCGCCAGAAATTCCAGGATGCGGTCTTTAATCTTCTCCAGTCCGTAATGGTCTTCGTTCAGGACTTTCTCGGCGCGGCTGATGTTGCGGATTTCCTTAGATCGCTTCTTCCATGGAACCGCCAGCAACCAGTCCAGATAATTTCGCGAGACCGTGGATTCGGCCGACATCGGCGGCATGGCTTCAAGCTTCTTGAGCTCCTGCACTGCCTTGTCGCGCACTTCTTTGGGCATTCCGGCGGCTTCGATTTTCTTTTTCAGCTCATCGAACTCGCTCTTTTCGCCCCGGCCCAGTTCCTTCTGGATGGCCTTGATCTTCTCGTTGAGGTAATACTCTTTCTGGGCGCGCTCCATCTGCCGCTTGACCCGCGACTGGATGGTGCGGTCCATGTTCAACTTTTCGATTTCGATGTCGAGCACATCGCCAATCCGGGTCAGGCGCTCGCCGGGATCGAAGATTTCCAGCAATTCCTGTTTTTCTTCGATGGAAAGCTGCAGGTTGGCGGCGATAGTGTCGGTCAGCTTGGCCGGATCTTCCATACGCACGGCCGCGATCATGGTCTCGTAATTCAGCGACTGGCACAGCTTTACGTACTGCTCGAACAGGGCAGTGACCCGCTGCATGCCGGTCTCGATCTGCGGATTGGTCTCAGTGGCATAACGGGCTACACGGACCGAAACCTGCATGTAGCCTTCGCTCTCGCTGATCTGTAGAACCTTGCCGCGTTCGATGCCTTCGACCAGGACCTTGATATTGCCATCGGGCAGTTTGAGGCTCTGCACGATGTTGACGATCGTGCCGACCTGGTAAATCTCGTTGGGCTTGGGTTCATCAATGCTGGCGTCATGCTGAGTGGCCAGGAATATCTTTTTGTCGGCCGCCAGTGCTTCTTCTAAAGCGCGAACGCTGGATTCCCGTCCTACGACAAACGGCGTCATCATGTAAGGGAAGATGACCACGTCGCGGATGGGCATCATGGGAAGCTTTTTGGTCTCGAATTTTTCCTTAACTATGCTCACTGATTCTCCCGAACACCCGAGTTGCGTTCGCTGTTTGTAGCTTCTAGCTCCTGGCTCCTAGCTTCTAAAGTCCAACCCCTCAACGGGCGCTAGTTTAACCCGCTTTATCCATCATTGCGAGGGTGACGTTGCGCTTCTCGACCATCTCCCGGGTCACTTCGAACTCCTTGACCTTCTTCTGGCTGGGCAGATGGTACATGAGATCGAGCATTAACTCCTCCAGAATCATACGCAATCCGCGGGCGCCAACCTTCCGCGCCATGGCCTGGCGGGAAATGGCTTTCAGGGCCTCATCGCTGAACTTAAGCCGCACATTCTCAAATTCGAACAGGCGCTGGTATTGCTTGATGATCGCGTTCTTGGGTCGGGTCAGGATTTCGATCAAAGCGAACTCGTCCAGATCTTCCAGCACGCCGACCACCGGCAGACGACCCACAAACTCAGGGATCAACCCAAACTTGATCAGGTCTTCCGGCTGAATGTCGCTGAGCAGTTCAAAATTCCGTTTGCGGTTGACGGCTGGAGTCTCCTCCGCCTCGCCTTCTTCCGCCCCCGCCTTGAAGCCCAGCGATTTCTTGCCCACACGCCGGCCGATAATTTTTTCCAGGCCGACAAACGCTCCGCCGCAAATGAACAGGATGTTGGTGGTATCTACCGGAGTAAATTCCTGGTGGGGATGCTTGCGTCCGCCTTGAGGTGGCACATTGGCAATCGTGCCTTCGAGGATCTTCAGCAAGGCCTGCTGGACGCCTTCGCCGGAAACATCACGGGTGATGGACGGGTTCTCGTCCTTCCGTCCGATCTTGTCCACTTCATCGATATAGATGATGCCGGTCTGGGCGCGTCCCACGTCGCCGTCGGCTGCCTGCAGCAGCTTGAGGATGATGTTCTCGACGTCTTCGCCGACATAGCCGGCTTCGGTCAGGGTGGTGGCATCCACGATGGCAAAGGGCACATCGAGCATGCGGGCCAGGGTCTGGGCCAGCAAGGTCTTGCCGGTTCCCGTGGGGCCGATCAGCATGATGTTCGACTTCGCCAGCTCCACGCCGTCGCCGGCGCGCTGGCGGTTCATGTAGATCCGCTTGTAATGGTTGTAGACCGCCACTGCCAGCTTCTTCTTGGTCTGCTCCTGGCCGATCACGTACTCGTCGAGGAAGGTCTTCACTTCCTGCGGCTTGGGCAGTTGGTTGGGAGTGGTGGTGGGAGGCGTAGCCGTGCGGTCATCCTCGAGGATGGAGTTGCAGACCGCGACGCACTCATCGCAAATATAGGCCCTGGGATAATCGCTGGGGGATGAAATGAGTTTGGCCACTGCGTCCTGCGATTTATGGCAGAACGAACAGCGCAACATTTCCTCGGTGCCAGTCCTGTTTTTCACTCGGCTTTACTCCTTCGTTAACCCTCTCTCTCCCGCTCCACTGCATCCTTGACCGGGCCGGCGGGACAGATTGTTTCGCGCCGAGACTGCTCGGAACTGATCGGGCGAACCCCGATCATACCTTTATCTCGTCTTATAGATGATATCGTCTATGATTCCGTATTCCTTAGCCTGTTGCGAGTTCATAATGAAGTCGCGTTCCACGTCTTTCTCCACCTTTTCCAGCTTCTGACCGGTATGCTTTGCCATTAACTGGTTAGTAATCTCTCGCATACGCAGAATTTCGCGGGCGTGGATGTCGATGTCGGTGGCTTGACCCGACAGCCCACCCATGGAGGGTTGGTGGATCAGGATGCGTGAATTGGGCAAGGCCAGCCGTTTTCTTGGGCTCGCCTGAGGCGAGTAACAGTGCCGCCATGCTGGCCGCCTGCCCGATGCAAATCGTGGTGACGTCGTTCTTCACGTATTGCATGGTGTCGTAAATCGCCATGCCTGCGGTAATGGACCCGCCGGGCGAGTTCACGTAAAGCTGAATGTCTTTCTCAGGGTCTTCCTGCGCCAGAAACAACATTTGCGCAATCACCAGGTTGGCGATGTTGTCGTCAATCGGCGTGCCGATGAAAATGATGTTGTCCCGCAGCAGCCGGGAGTAAATGTCATAGGCGCGTTCACCCCGGCCAGTCTGCTCGATGACCATGGGGACCAGCATCATTTTTGGATCGTTCACATTCACCGTCCACACTCCTCTTCCCGACTACTTGCTCTTCTGGGAGGATCGAAAGTGTCCGCGTCAGGCGGACTGGCGATATAGAAAATCGAGGGTCTTTTCGCTGCGGATTCTATTTCGGATTCTATCGAGCGCGCCATCACGTGTCAAACGGCCCCGGATCGCTTCCGGTGTCTGTTTGGACTGCGTGGCGAGCGCCTCGATCTCCCGATTGATCTCCTCATCGCTGACCTCGATCTTCTCCTCCTCCGCGATCTTGTCCAACACGAGCGAAGCTTTCACTTCCTGCAACGCTTGTTCCCGCTGCCCCACTCGCAGCCGGTTCAAATCCATTTTTTTGATGTCTTCGGCTTTCATGCCCTGCGCCGCCAGCGCGCGCAGACCGCGCTCCAGGCGCACATCGATCTGCCGGTCGACCAGCGCTTCCGGCACTTCAAATTCAGTACGCTTCACCAATTCCGCTACCAGCTTGTCCTTGGCCTCATGCTCGGCAGCTGTGCTTGCGCTCGGCTTCCATACTCTCGCGAATGCGCTGCCGCACTTCGTCCAGGGTCTTGAACTCTCCCAATTGAGTGGCAAATTGGTCATCCAGTTCCGGCAAAGTCTTCTGCTTGATGGACTGCACTTTCACGGTGTAAGTGAAGGTTTTCCCGGCCAGGCGTTGTTCAGTTGCGTCCTGGGCATAGGTGACTTCGAATACGCGCTCGTCGCCTGCGGAAGCTCCGCGGAGATGTTCGGTAAACTCGGGCATGGTGTTCTTGCCCGCGATTTCGACCAGCACTTCATCCATGTGTACTGGCTTGCCGTCGGCATCCTTGGGCTGACCGTCGAGCGAAACCTGGGCATAGTCTCCGTCGGCTAGCGCCCGTCCTTCGATGGGCGTGAAGGTCGCGTGCTGCTCGCGCAGGCCGGTCAGGGACTGCTCGACTTCTTCGTCGGTGACCGTGACCTCGGTCTTTTCCGCCCGCAATTCTTTGTAGCCCTCGACTTTGATCTCGGGCATCACTTCGAAACTGGCTTTAAAGCGCAGCGGTTCGTTGTCCTTCAAGTGCAGATCGGTGACCTGCGGCTGCGATACCGGGATCAGGCCCTGCTTTTCGGCTTCTTTACGGAAGTAGCGGGGGACGAGCGCTTCCACCACGTCACTTTTCAAGTCTTCGGAAAAACGCTGCCGGATGACGGACGCTGGCACATGCCCGCGGCGGAAGCCGGGAATGCGCGCCAGCTTCTGATACTTCTGAATAATCGTTTGGGTCTCGCGATTTACTTCCTCAACGGGAATCTCAACCGCGATTTCCCGCCGGGTGTTGCTGGTGGTCTCAGTCGGGCTCACATTTGCCTTTCAGGCTTTGACCGCTCAAACCGTTCCAATTTCGGAACTGGATTACGAGCTCAAACGGCACTGGCTGTAAATTTGAGTGTAAAGACTAGAGGAGAGCAGCGTCAAACCGCCGCGGCCTGAAACAAGGTAACAAACGTAACCTCGGGCGGGCAGTTGAAACGTACGGGCGGGTTAATCACTCCCAGACCGCGATTGGTATAAACCTGCAAAGGTCCAACCTGATTTAACCCCTCAGGATATTTCTTCGCCAAGCTCGGAAGTACTAGAGCCCCGATCCCCGGAAGCCTTACCTGACCGCCATGGGAGTGTCCGGAGAGTTGCAGGTCTACCGGAAAGCGCGCAGCGTAATCCGCAAAGTCCGGCTCATGGGCGAGCAGCACCACCGCCTCCGAGGGAGGTACCTCGCGGAGAGTCTCAGCCAAGTCTGCGGCCCGCACCAACGCATCATCGACTCCGGCGATCCAGATACGGCTGCGGCCACGTTCCAGCGGAAGCGAGCGGTTCCGCAATACCGGGATGCCCCGATCATGCAATGCGCCTTCGACAATCTTCGCATTGTTCCAATGGTCGTGATTTCCCAGAATGGCCACAACGGGGATTCCCGTGAGCGTGGCAAGAACATCGGCGCAGGGCTCGGCATAGTGGGCTCCGCGGATGCCATTGTCTTCGCCGAAAGGGTGAGAAACAAAATCTCCGGTCAAAGCAAGCAGATCGGGCCGAAAGGATTGTGCTAACTGCAGAGCCCGCTGCAAACGCCTTTTTCCCATGTAGGGGCCGAAATGTACGTCGCTGATCTGGGCAATGCGGAACCCGTGAAACTCATTGGGTAATCGCTTCAATCTTATGGCTACGGACTCGGAGACGAGGTGACGCGGCTCGCGGAAGAGTGCGTCGGCCCCAGCGATTGTAGTAATCGCCGAGGCTCCAATGAGAAATCGGCTAAAAAATTCTCTCCGTGTTAGCAACTTCTGCCTCTATCAGAAGTCTAGCATTGCACTTCCGCATACAATAACGTGAATGCCCTCCGCGCTTAGCCAATTGAATCGCGAAGTAATCGCCTGCACGCGCTGCCCGCGGCTGGTCGAATATCGCGAGCGAATTGCACGGGAGAAGCGCCGTGCGTACCGTGAATGCGAGTATTGGGGCAAGCCCGTACCCGGCTTCGGCGATCCCAACGCGCGTGTTTTGGTGCTCGGCCTCGCGCCCGGAGCCCACGGCTCCAACCGCACCGGGCGCCCTTTCACCGGTGACGCTTCTGGAAAATTCATGTATCCGATTCTGTATGAGGCCGGATTCTCCAACCAGCCCAACGCCGATGCCCGCGATGATGGTCTAGAGCTAAGGGACCTTTACATCACCGCCGCTGTGCGTTGCGCGCCGCCCGACAACAAGCCTCTGCCGCAGGAGCTAGCCAACTGCGCACCGTATCTTGATCGCGAAGTGGATGGGCTTGGGAACGTGAGAGTGATTGTGGCCCTGGGCCGGATCGGATTCGAGGCTTATCTCAACTACCTCAAGCACCGAGGTCTGCTTCCGAGCAAGAGCCCCTATCCCTTCGGCCATGGAGCCAGCTACAGGATGCCCGATGGCAAGACTTTGCTGGCTTCCTATCATCCGTCGAACCAGAACACCCAAACCGGAAAGCTTACCCGCAAGATGTTTGCCGGCATCTTTGAAGAAGCGTCGCGAATCGCGAATGGGCAGAGCAAACCACCTTCCCCAAAACAGTGATTGAGTTAACCAATGATTATGTGATTTACTTAATTATGGTTAATGTATGGGGCGGCTTACGGCGGAATTATCTTTTCCGGCTGCTCTATTCTCTTGGTAATAGTCTTGGGCCTCGATTGCCTGGGTCAGCAGGCCCCAACCGCTGCCCAGCCTGGC
The DNA here is from genome assembly GCA_963698825.1 of Terriglobia bacterium. Lineage (GTDB taxonomy): Bacteria > Acidobacteriota > Terriglobia > Terriglobales > Acidobacteriaceae > JAIQFF01. Next base: position 256,663 of record CAVOSG010000006.1, read on the forward strand.
ATCCAGGACAACAGCTTCCTGGTGGAAGAAGCCTACAACCAGAATTTCGGCGTAGTGCAGCACATTTCCAGCTTCACTCGTTTCTTCGACAGCAAGGATTGGAATTACACCTTCACTCAGGAATGGCCGGTCCCGGGCGATGAACGCCACCAACTCAGCTACACGCTGTCCGCCCTGCATTCGGGAGGTCTTCCCGGTTCCGGAGTTGGCATCGGTGATGTCTTTCTGAACTACCGGTACCAACTGGTGGGAAACGGAGACACTCGCGTGGCCTTCTCCCCGCGGGTCAGCCTGATATTTCCCACTGGCGACGTTACCGAGGGCCGAGGCATGGGCAGCTTCGGTCTGCAGACCAGCCTTCCGTTAAGCGTTGTGCTCAACAAGAAGCTGGTCAGTCACTGGAATGCCGGAGCCACGTTCTTCCCGCAAGCGCAAGACGCCCTCAGGTGATCGCGCGGCAAGCGCCGGCTACAACGTCGGCCAAAGCCTTATCTGGCTGGTCCACACGCGGTTCAATGTGATGCTGGAAACGGTGTTCGCGCAATCACAGACCGTGGTGGCCAGCAACCGGACGGCATGGACAAGTTCCCTCTTCGTGAGTCCCGGTATCCGCTGGTCCCATAACTTCAGGAATGGTTTACAGATTGTGCCGGGCATCGGTGTGCCGATTGGAGCAGGGCCCAGCGCGGGTGAAAGAGCCGTCCTGCTCTATCTCAGTTTCGAGCACCCGTTTCGCAAGCTGCCACCAAAGTGAACCTCACTTCAACTTGGTCACCGTCACCTCCAACTGGAACTGGCGCTTGGAATTGGGATCGTCCACGCTTCCAATCACAACCGGCTTTCCCGGAGGTGCTACCGTGCTGCCGGAGATTTTGAACTGACGCAGCAGCGGTCTCACTGGCTTTCCTTCCTGTTCGGCGACAGCAAAAGTGCTGATTTCCGCCGACACAGATAGAGAGACCTGATTGCCGAGCGCCGGTTGATCGACCTGGTCTTTTATCCTGCAATAAATCCTCGTACCTACATCGAGGTACTCAAACTCGCCCTGCTTCTGCTCGAATGGCACCCGCGTACCGATCTTGATCTCACTGGCGTCTGGCGCGTTCAGATTCATCGAGTACTGCCTGGTGTTGATCCTCTTGCCCTCCTCGATCTCGTTGATGGAGAAGTCGATCCGGTATGCATTCACGCCGGTCGGCATCCTTCGCTCGCCCGACTCCTGAGCCGATACGGTTCCGATTCCAGCCACAAGCATCAATCCCGAAATCAAGACTGCCGTTACAGCCGCTCTCTTGAACATGGATGGTCCTCCTTGAAGTCATTGCTGGTTCTATCCGTTCAGTTCTCGTGATCCTGTGTCGGCGCCTGTGGCAGCTCTTCCCGTCTCTCGTCACTCTCCCGCCGAAGGGCTTCGGTCCTGGCCTGCGCGATCAATGCCGCGTGCTCCGGATATTGTGCGACGTAGTTCGCGAGAATCTGTTCCTGCTCAGTCAAAGGCTGGGGCGATGGAAACTGTTCCAGCCGGGGCACGGCGGAAACCACGGTGGGCGAACGACCGATGCCATGAGCCACAGGCCGCCGTGCGGACGAAATGCCGGAAGGATGATGCGGAGGACTCACATCACGAGCCGAGGCTTGTTTCCCCGTTTGCCCGCCGCTTAGGTTCGTCTTCCGCGAGGGATACGTCTCTGCGCCAGGCACTGTCCTTTCCGGCCTTCGCAGAAGCGACACGGCTACGATCAGCAATACCGTCACGGCCAGCGCACCTGCGGCGGTCCAGCGCCGCCATGCCCAGGCTGCTGCTTCCTCCTCTCGCCGGCCTCGAAGAGTGGCCAGGATCCGGTCTTCCAATCCAGTCCTGGGCTCGACTCTCGAGTACTTTGCAAGTGCGCCGTCGAGCTTCGCGGCAAGGCTGCCATGGCCCGGTTCCTGCTCACCTTCTTGCTCGTATTCGTTGTGCGCCATGTTCTCTACCGTCGCTTCCTGTTTACTTGCCCCGCTAACTTCTCCCGCAAAACTTGCCGCGCCCGGAAGACTCGCGAGCGCACTGCTGCTTCTCTGATACCCAGCGCTGCGGCCACTTCGCGAGGAGACAGTTCCTCAATCGTCGACAGTATCAGCGGCTCTCGTAGCTTTTTCGGCAAGGCTGCAATGAGGCGCTCCAAGGTCTGGCCAACCTGAGCGCCGTGAGCTGCGTCATCGGGTGAAGCCTCTGGGGACGGCGGTTCGCCGCCCGGCGTCGCGGGGTCTTCGAGAAAAATCTCGCGATTGCGAGTGTGCTTCCGGTTCCGATCGACCGCGACGCGCCAGGCAATTCGCGCCAGCCAACTTCGTAAATCCTGCACCGCCTCGATTTTCTTTCCCTGCCGCAGCACGCGCATGAAAGTTTCTTGAGTCGCATCCTCCGCGTCATGATGGTTTCGCAATACCGAATAAGCCACGCGATACACCAGCCGGGCGTGTTCCCGAACGGCGAGTTCCAGCGGATCCTCGTCTGTCCGCACCAGCGCCATGGCGTCGCTCGCGAGCACCTGTCCCGTCACTGCTCGTAGGCCCTCAAACATGAAGACCGCCATTGTGCTCTATTTGTTTGGATTTTTCTTCAGACTTGTGTGGCGCGGGCGCCCCGCCCGCGAAAGCCCGAATACATCAGAAGCCGACGAATACCGGCTCGGGCTCGAGTTGAATTCCCCAGAGTTCTTCCACGCGCTGCTGAATATGATCTTTCAATCCCACGATGTCGGCGGCCGTGGCTTCGCCCCGGTTTACGATTGCCAGCGCGTGCTTGCGCGAGATTCCGACCTGCCCGCTCTTGTAGCCCTTGCTGAAGCCGGAGTGCTCCACCAGCCATGCGGCCGAAACTTTTTTCAGGGCATCGAGCGCAGGATAGCTCGGAATCTGCAATCCCTTCGCGGTTGCGCGCCGGGTCAGGCTTTCGAATTGATCGGACGCGAGCACGGGATTCTTGAAGAATGAACCGGCGCTGCGGCAGTCCTCGTCGCCGGGAGTGATCAGCATGGCTTTGGCGGCCCGTATTCGTCGCACGGCTTCACGAGTGCTGGTCAACGATGGCGCACTTTGAAAGCCCGCGAAATGCTTTTTCAAGTCGGCATACTCGATGCGCGGCTTACCGCCCGGCGTCAGGCTATAGGTCACGCGCAGGACGATGAAGCGATCCCGCTCCCTGCTGTTGAAAATGCTGGTGCGATACTCAAATCCGCAAGCTTCGCCGCAGAGCTCCCGCACCTGCCCGTCTTTGAGATCAAACACCAGCACGGAAGTGATGGTCTCGGAAACCTCCTGGCCGTACGCTCCCACATTTTGAACAGGGGTCCCACCCACGCTGCCCGGAATTCCACTCAGACATTCGATTCCCGCGCAATTTCGCGCCACGGCACGGGTGACGAACCGGTCCCACTCTTCCCCCGCGCCTACTTCGAAAAGCGTTTTGCCGTTGTCGTTGCCGCTGCGCTCCTCGATCCCAAAAATTGCAAGCTTCAAGACCAGTCCCGGCCAACCGGCATCCGCGACCACCAGATTGCTGCCCCCGCCCAGTACAAACAAGGGAAGGCTCCGGGAGCGCGCAAAGTTGGCTGCCTCGGCCACCTCAGAGGCGGATTTGGCCTCAGCGAAATAGCGCGCCGGGCCGCCGACTTTGAGCGTGGTAAGCGGCGCCAGAGGCACGTTTTCCAGGATGGTCATGATGGTATGATGGCTTCACTATATACGACGGGAAGAGGAGCTGGTTGCGGCCTCTGCGCGGTACGTCAGGACACATCCTGCAGTGACTTGCGTCTCTCGAAGCCGAGATTTCGCGTCGTATAGAAATGATCCTGAGGAGAAGAAATGTATCCAGAGCTTATGGTGGTCCCGATGCGCGAGGAGTTGACCCGACTCGGTATTGAGGAACTCCGCACCCCGGCCGATGTCGATCGTGTAATTCCTAACCAATCCGGCACGACGATGGTTGTGGTGAACTCCATTTGCGGATGCGCCGCCGGCCGCATGCGCCCCGCGGTCCGCGCCGCGCTGCAGCACTCCAGCCGTCCGGAAAAGCTGTTCAGTGTTTTTGCCGGTCAGGACAAAGACGCGACCGAGCGGGCTCGCTCCTATTTTGAAGGATACCCGCCATCTTCTCCTTCCATTGCACTCCTGCGCGACGGTAAGGTGGTCCACATGATGCAGCGCAGCGACATCGAACATCGCGAAGCGGTTGATATCGCCGCGGAGCTAAAGAAGGCGTTCGACAAATTCTGCTCCAAACCAACTCCGGTGGTGTAGCGCCACGAGGTATGGCAGGGGAAGCGCAGAGGCCCGAGCTTAACGGGCTCTGCGCACTTCGCGGAATGTCATCTCATTGGCGCGGCTTCGAGTGCGCTGCTTCCAGGCAAAGAAGAGTCCGGCGTAGGTGTCCGTGATGTACCCCTCGCGGGCGATGCCCAGGGCACGCGCGGTGCGGTCAATCCAGCGCGCCGGTCCTTCAATCTCGCCAAAAAAACCAATGGGGGTTTCATCCAGAACGACGTGGCCTTTGCCGTCACTCCACTCGCTGCGAAATTTTTCATAGCGAAAGGAAGGCTTGTAGCCGAGCGCCTGCAGGATCTTGTCCAACTGTTCGCCATCCTCAATGCGGGTTTGGGTCTCGACGCGACTCTTGTGCCTCGTCACTTTGCCCTTGGCTTTGTGGGTCAGCAGCCAGCTGCTTCCATATTTGCGCAGGCGCAACAGCTCGCCGCGCTTTCTCAGCGCCTGACCGGGGAGATCATAGAGAATGTTGCTTTCGTGCGTCCGCCGGGTGACTTGACGGAAGCCGGCGGCGCGCAGCCGTCGCGTAAGCGCGCGTGCGTCGTCAATGCGGAATTTGATTTCGATTTCCTTGGACATAAGAGAGGCGTCGGGCCTCGGACGTCAGACTTCGGCTAGACCGGCCATGATTCGCGCCGCGGTCCGAGGTCCGACGTCTGCACTACGAAAATGTCGGAAGCTTCACCAAGTCATCGCGAGGCACGGGCTCGAGCGGATTGCCGGCCTTGCGCCAGGCTGCCAGCCCGCCCACGATTACGAACGCGTTGAATCCTTCCTCCCGCAGCATATGCGCCACCCGGGCACTGGTCGCTTCGCGTACGCATGTGCAGTAAACATATATGTCCTTATCCTTGGGGATGCTCTTGATCTCTTCTCTCAGATTGTTCGGTTCCAGCCGGATCGAGCCTTTGATGCGGGCTGTCTCTGCGTCATAGTAGCCGTGGCTGCGGACGTCCATGATGAGGACCTTGTCTTTCTCTTCCGACGCCAATAGGCGGGTTAACTCTTCCACTTGTACTCCGCGGCACCACTCGATAGACGGCATGCTTGCGGTAGAGCCAGACCCGGTACAGTGCGTAGCCGACAAGCGCAAGGACAGTTACAGCTTCGACGGCCCGGCCCGCGGTTTGAAAGCCGCGCATGAGCGAGACCAGAAAGTCTCGAAACAAGAAACCCACAGCGACATAAACGGTGGCGTAAAGAGAGGCGCCCGCGAGGTCGAGCCGGAGAAAATCATCCAGCGGCATCCGCATGCTTCCCGCCAGAGGCGGTGCCATGGTATTGATTCCGGGAATGAACTTGGCGAACAGCAGCGTGGCCTTGCCGCGCTTATAGAACGATTCGGCGGACCGCAGGATGCAGGTTTCGGGGTTGACCGAGAGTTTGCAGAGAAAGCCCAGCAGTCCCCATCCCATGTATCGCCCGCACACGAAGAGGAGGGAATCGCCCAGCAGCATCGCGAGTACCGCCAGCAATAGGAGGCGGAAGACGCTCAGCATGCCGGCGGCAGCAGCTGCGCCCCCCGCTACCAAGGCGACGGCTGCCGGTACAGGAAGCCCTATCGCTTCGGCGAGAACAATGAAAAATACCAGCAGGTATCCATGATGTCCGATGAGTGAGAGTAACGCTTGCATCCGTGAGCGATTCCAGCTGCGCTAGTATAAAGAAAAAGGGCGGCCTTTGCCGCCCCGTGGTGGTTCAGTAAAGCTGCCTACTTCGACATGTTGTCCATTTTGTCCATCTTGTCAGCCTTCAGCATCTTCACGCTCATGACGTGAATCTGGCCTTTGTCGGCATAGACGTGCGCGCTCAGCTCCACGTGATGGCCTTCGTGTCCCTTCAGAGCCTCGGGATTGACCACATCCCATGACTTTTTGTCTTTATCAGCAACGAAAGTCACTTTGTCGCCGTCCGCTTGACGGTTCCCTTGATGTTCTTCAGCGGCGCCGGTGCGGCCTTGGCCATTCCACTGTCTTTGGACATGTCTTGGGCGAATCCGGCCACGGTGAACATAACGGAAACAGCCAGTGCGAGAATCAACAGCTTTTTCATGATGCGATCTCCTTCTTGGGGTTGGGCTTACGTACTTGGGTCAAACTGCCCGTGGGATGTACGGTCTTGGGGGCGAAATGGATTTTCCTCCCCGACTACCAAAGTCTACTTGAAGTGGGAGCAAAGATGTATCGGGGTAAACCCTTAGGGGAGGGAGGGAGAAAATGACAAAGGACGGGGAATTGACGCGTGCTATTTCTCTCGCGCCACCACAAAATCCGGCGCCCACAACAAGGCCCGTTTGAACTCGCTGTCGGGGAAGCTACAGATGGCATTGCGGGCCAGGGTGGCGTATTGCAGAGCACGAGCGCTGGCCGCTTCGAGCGATCCGTAGCGCTCCAGAATCCCGATGATTTCGCGATGGGTAACTCCATCGAAGGCGCGCTCGCGCACCACCGTTTCAATCTTTTCGCGTTCGCCGGGGGTGCAGCGCTCCAGCGCATGAATCACCGCCATGGTGACTTTGCCTTCGCGCAGGTCGCTGGCCACAGGCTTTCCCAGGACGCGCTCCGAGGCGGTCAGATCGAGCACGTCGTCCACGATCTGGAATGCCATGCCCAGGTCACGCCCGTACTGTCCCAGGCTTTCTTCCTGTTCGGGTGTGGCTCCGCCCAGAATCGCCCCCATGCGCATGCACACCGAGAAAAGGCAAGCAGTCTTGCGGAAGATCAAATCAAAATGCTCGTCGAGTGAGATGAGCTTACCAAGTTTCTCCATCTGCAGGAGTTCACCCTCGACCATTTGCTGGGTCAATTCGATCAGGGTGTCGAGAATGCGGAAGTTGCGCTCCTGCACCGCCACCTTGAAGGCCTGCATGTACAGCCAGTCGCCGGCCAGCACGCACTTCGAGTTGCCCCATTGCGTGTTGGCCGCGGGACGACCGCGCCGCGTCTGGGCTTCATCGATAATGTCGTCATGCACCAGCGTGGCGGTGTGGATGATTTCGACGACCGCACCCAGGCGGATGGCGCCGCGTCCCTGGTAGTTGAACAATTTCGCCGCCAGCAGCAAGAGCGCGGGCCGGATGCGCTTGCCGCCGCCGCTGCGCAGATATTCTCCGATCTCAGTAATGGCTTCAACGCCTGAGACCGTGTCCCGTCCAAACTCGCGCTCAATAGCCGCCAGGTCCTCGCGCAGAAGCTCGAAGATTTCCTTTCCGTTGATGGCGGCGGGTGTGCTCATATCGTTATTGTTCACCACGGAATTCTTCACCACGGAGACACAGAGTCACGGAGAAATTCAACTGCGAGAGAGACATGCAAGAAGTTTTGCTTTTCTCAGTGACTCCGTGCCTCCGTGGTGAAATCTAGTTCGACCGGTAGTTCGTAAACTGCATGTCAATCCCAAAGTCCTGCTGCTTCAGCAGGGCGATGACTTCCTGCAACGTGTCGCGGTCCTTGCCGCTTACCCGGATCAAGTCTCCTTGAATCGACGCCTGAACTTTATTTTTCGAAGTCTTGATTAGCTTCACAATTTCTTTGGCCTTCTCCATCGGGATGCCCTGCTGCAGGGTGATCTTCTGCTTGGCGGTCCCTCCCAGCGCCGACTCGATGACGCCGTGGGTCAAGCCCTTCAGGGGCACGCCGCGTTTTGCCAGCTTCTGCTGCAGGATATCGCTCACTGATTTCAGTTTATATTCGTCGATCGAATGCAATACGATCGCGTCCTTGCCCTCGAGTTCAATCTTGGACTTGGAATCCTTCAAATCGAAGCGGGTGTGAACTTCCTTGCTCGCCTGCTGAATGGCGTTGGAGACCTCTTCCAAGTCGATCTTGCTCACGATATCGAAGGTGTTTTCGGGCATGTCCGTAGCGCTTTCCGAAGAGGGATGAAATGTAACTCCTGAGGTTATCAGAAGAAGGGGTTTTAACGCCTCAGTTCTTTGTCCTCGGCCATGTCCCGCTGGATTGTGTGAGTCGCTTGGCGTCCTTTGCGGTAAAGCTTTTGACCTCGCCGTAGTTTCCCAGAATCTTAAACCGCAAAGGACGCAAAGAAATGCCGCAAAGGACGCTAAGAATTCCGAACCAGTTTGAAAGAAGTTGTAGAAGTTGAGAGCGGTCTGTCTGCCGATGTCTTCGGTCGATAGCCCGCGAAGTTCTCCCAGCTGCCTGGCTACTTCCTTTACAAACGCCGGCTCGTTGCGCTTGCCCCGGTGCGGCACCGGCGCCAGGAAGGGCGAATCGGTTTCGATGAGCATGCGTTCGAGTGGAACTTCTTGAGCCGCATCGCGGATGGGCTGAGCTTTAGGAAAGGTTATGTTTCCCGCGAACGAAATCATGAAGCCCAGATCGAGCGCCCGCCTGGCATGGGGCCAGGTACCGGTGAAGCAGTGCAGAATTCCCCCCAGGCCGCCGGCTTTCCAATGTTGTTCGAGAAGTGCGAGGCAGTCGTCCCAGGCATTGTCGCTGCCGGCCGAGGGCCGGCAATGGATCACGATCGGCAGCTTGGCGGCTCGCGCCAGTTCCATCTGTCGCAAGAAGACTTGTTGCTGCAACTCGCGCGGCGAGTGATCGTAAAAGTAGTCCAGCCCAATTTCGCCCCAGGCGATGACCTTGGGCCGTTTCGCTAACTGTTCAAGTTCCTGAAAGTCGGCATCGGTGGCCAGCTTGGCTTCATGAGGATGGATGCCGATCGTGGCGAGAATAAATTCGTGCTGCTCCGCCAGTCGAATGCCGCAGTCCAATGAACCGGGACCCGTTCCACTGCCGATGGCGACGATCTTTTCGATGCCGCCATCGCGCGCGCGGGCGATCATCTGCTCGCGGTCGGCATCGAACTGCTCCATTTCGAGATGGGCGTGGGAGTCTATGAACACTTGTTGGACCTCAGGCGTCGGACTTCAGACGTCGGGCTTCATGGGATCTTGCTGAGGTCTGACGCCTGAAGTCCGATGTCTGCTTTATTTCAGTCTCGTCCCCATCGGCACATCTTCCAGGAAAGACGCCAGGATTGGCTTCCCGCCCTCGGGCGAGGCGGCGACGATCATTCCATTTGATTCCAGTCCACGCAATTTCCTTGGCGCCAGGTTGACCACGATCACGACTTTGCGGCCCACTAGTGTTTCCGGTGCATAGGCCTCGGCAATTCCGGCCACGACCTGCCGCACTTCCGTCCCGAGATCTACTTCCAGGCGCAGCAACTTGTCTGCACCTTTTACCTTTTCCGCGACTTTTACCTGGCCCACACGCAGTTCGACCTTGGCAAAGTCTTCAATGCTGATCTTGCCGTCGGGAATGGCCGCGGCGGGCTTCGGGCGTGGGCGTGCTCCCTGTCGGCGCACTCGCCGCAGGGGCTTCAACTTTCTTGGGAGTCGTTTCTTCAACCGCGGTCGCGGTGCTGCGTCCCTGCTCTTCCATCTCCTGCATCCTTTCAATTGCGCTTTTGTCAGCGCGGGGAAAGACCGGATGTACTTCGCCGAGCTTCGTTCCCAGCTTGAGCTGTCCCCACTGCAGATCTGACAGCGGAAATTTTGCAATGTCTCCCAGCCCGAGTTGCGCCCAGATTTTCGCCGTGGCTTCCGGAATCACGGGATGCGCCAGCGCGGTCACGATTCGAAGGGCCTCCGCACTGGTGTAAAGGATGGTCGCCAAACGTGAGCGGCTCTCGTCGTCCTGCTTTTCGCCCAGCGCCCAGGGCTGCGTCTCGACGATGTACTTATCCACCGCTCCCACCAGGCTCCAGGCTACTTCCAGCGCGCGCGAGAACTGGCACTGGTCGAACAGGGTGTTAAATTCCGCGATCGTCCGGCCTGCCGCTTCGACGATGGCGCTTTCTTCCGCGGTGCGGGTCGCCGCTCGCGACGGATAGGGCACTTCACCCTTGAAGTAGCGCGTAATCATGGTGAGCGTCCGGCTGGCCAGATTGCCCAGGCCATTGGCCAGATCGGCGTTGTAGCGCTGCACCAGCGCGTCGAAGGAAAACGATCCGTCCTGCCCGAAGACAATTTCGCGCAACAGAAAATAGCGCAGCGCGTCGGGGCCCAGCACGTCGAGGATCGTCTCCGCGCGCACGATATTCCCGCGCGACTTCGACATCTTGCTTTCTTCGAACAGCAGCCAGCCGTGCGCCATAATCTTCCGCGGCAAAGGCAGGCCCGCGGCCATCAGAAATGCCGGCCAGTAGACGCAGTGGAAGCGCACGATTTCCTTGCCGATCATCTGCACATCGGCCGGCCAATATTTGTCGTATTTCTCGGCGTCGTCCGATCCATAGCCCAGCGCGGTGATGTAATTCGCCAGCGCATCGAGCCAGACGTAAATCACGTGCTTGGGATCGTCGGGGACCGGAATGCCCCAGGAAAACGTGCTGCGGCTCACCGAAAGATCGCGCAGGCCGGAGCGCACAAATGACATGACCTCATTGCGGCGCGTTTCCGGGCGAATGAAATCTGGCTGGCTGGTGTAAAGCTCCAGCAGTTTGTCCTGAAAGGCGGAGAGCTTGAAGAAATAATTTTCTTCCTTCACGGTTTCGGTCGGACGCCCGCATTCGGGGCAGGGTGCGCCCGGTCCAGTCACGTCCACGTAAAGTTCATCGAATACACAATACTGGCCGCTGTAACTGCCCTTATAGATGTAGCCATTGTCGCGTATGCGCCGCCACAGCGCCTGCACACCCTGTTTGTGTCGGTCGGAAGTAGTGCGGATGTAATCGTCGTAGGTCAGCCCCATCCGGTCCCAGAGCGCGCGGAACTCGGCGGAGACTTCATTGGTAAGCTGCTGCGGAGTTTTTCCCGCGGCCTGCGCGGCGCGCTCGATCTTCTGTCCGTGCTCGTCGGTGCCGGTAAGAAAATAGGTATCGAAGCCCATCATGCGCTGGCGCCGGGCCAGGGTGTCGCATGCAATCGTGGTGTAGGCATGCCCGATGTGGGGGCGTGCATTCACGTAGTAGATTGGCGTCGTGATGTAAAACTTCTTGCTCATTTAGTTTCTGGCGTGACTGGGCAGCCGGACCGTCAACTTCTCCGGGCCTTCAAATACGCTTCCATCGCCTCATTCATCACACTCTTCAAGCGGCACGTGATGCTCGGTCGCGATTTTCTTGCAGTCTTCATACTCGGGCGCGTAGTTGGTGATGGTGCCGTTCATGCTGGCAATCTTCAACCGTACATCTCCCCACTGGGTCGCAACCTTGATCCACTTCCGGGCCAGCGTCTGGCGTTGCTCGTGGCGCTGACGCACTCCCAGCGTACTGGTCTCGGTGAAAATGATCTGGGTCAGTTTGGATGTGTCTTCCGGTTTCGACAACACGGTCAGCAACATGCCCGGACGGTTCTTCTTCATCTGCACTGGCACCGCAAACGCGTCCAGCGCCCCCGCCTGAAGCAGTCGCTCCATCACGTAGCCGAACACTTGCGGATTCAGGTCGTCGAGGTTGGCTTCGAGCACGCTGATGGTTTCCTGCGAGGTGTTCTCAGCCAGCCCTGTTCGCGACTCGCCGATGGTCAGACGAACCACGTTCGCGTGGCCGGGAAAGTCTCGCGTGCCGGCGCCGTAGCCGGATTTCTCAATCGTCATGGCCGGAAACGGCATGAACCGTTTGGCCAGAGTCTTCACAATGGCGGCGCCGGTCGGCGTGACCAGTTCTACGTCAATGCCGGAGGAATACACCGGCGCGCCCCGCAACAACTCTACCGTTGCAGGAACCGGGACGGGAAGAACTCCGTGCGCGCACTTTACCGTTCCACCACCGACGTTCAGCGGGGAGCACACAATCTCGTCGACTCCCAGCGCCTCGGCTCCCACGGCGGCGCAGACGATGTCCACCATCGCATCAACCGCGCCTACTTCGTGGAAGTGTACTTTCTCAATGTCGCTGTCATGGATCTTGGCTTCCGCCGCGCCCAGCGCTTCGAAAATCGCGATGGCGGTTCGCTTCGCGCCGTCGCTGATGCCCGCCTTGCGGATGATCTCGCGTATCTCTTTCAGCCCGCGCCCATGTTCATGCGTGTGTGCTTCGTGCCGGTGTGGTTCATGCTGGTGTGGCGCGGCCGCCCCCGCCCGCGAGCCTTCATGTCCCGATTGACTGTAATTGTGTTCACGAAGCTCGATGTGTTCCGTGGCATGCTTGTGACTCTCTTCATGCCCGTGTTCATGTTTTTGTGCCCGGCTCTGCTGTTCGAAGAAAACCTCACGCGGCAACTCTTTTTCCCCGTGCACGAGGACGTCGACTTTCGTCGCAGTGATGCCGCTGCGGCTGGCACGCGAAATTTCCAGACGTGCTCCAATGTTCAGGGCCGCGACCGTCTCTTCCAAGAGCTTCGCCGGAACCCCGGCATCGACCAGAGCGCCGAGAAACATATCGCCGCTGATGCCGGAGAAGCAGTCGAGGTAGGCTATGCGCATCGGTGAAAAATCCGTCGTTGGTCCTTGGTCGTTGGCTTTTTCGACTAGATCCGGGCAGCAGACTGAGCCCAAGGGCTTCTGGCCATACGACTAAAACCCAGTTTTCATCATAGGGAACCGTAGAATCCGCGTCAAACCTCGCGCTCCCGCGTGGTTTGCTACAATCACTCTTTTCTTCAACAGCTTAGGGGAATTCTTGTATCGCCATCTCGAACGACGGCTGGTCCAGCACGTGCGCGAATTTCTGCGGCGCACCTACGACATTGATCTGTCCAGGATCGTCATCGAACAGCCGCCAAAAGTGGAACTCGGCGAGTATGCGCTTCCGCTCGCTTTCGAGTTGGCCAAGAGGTTACGCAAATCCCCTCGCAAGATTGGGGAAGAGATCGTCAGCGGGATTGGCCCCATCCCAGGTTTCGAGAAACTGGAATTGGCGGGCGCGGGCTACATCAACGCGCGACTCCGGCGCGAAGAGCTTGCCGCAGCCCTGATGTCCGACGAAAGGCCGCGAGCCGAGATTCCAGCCGGCAAAATTCTGGTTGAGCACTCCAGCATCAATCCCAACAAGGCAGCGCACATCGGACATCTGCGCAACGCCATCCTCGGCGACACCTTTGTTCGCCTGCTGGCGTACGCTGGCAGGGAAGTGGACGTCCAGAATTACATCGACAACACCGGGGTGCAAGTTGCCGACGTAGTCGTAGGATTTCTAAATATTCAGAAGAAGTCGCGGGCGGACATCGAGGAGTTGGCGCGCCAGCCGCGGTTTGACTACTACTGCTGGGACCTCTACGCCCGGGTTTCGCAGTGGTACGCCGAGGATAAGCAAAACCTGCAAATTCGCCAGCACGCGCTGCACGCCATCGAAGGAGGCAACAATGAAAGCGCCGCTGTTGCCGATGTGATCTCCATCGCGGTCCTACGGCGCCACCTCGAGACCATGGATCGCCTCGATATCGAATACGACTTCCTGCCGCGCGAGAGCGAGATTCTCCATCTTCATTTCTGGGATGCCGCGTTTACCAAGCTCAAAGAGAGCGGCGTTCTTTCGTTCGAATCCGAAGGCAAGAACAAAGGTTGCTGGGTGATGCGGCGGGCGGGAACGTCGAAAGCCGAGAGTGCGGAGGGCGCAGAGGTCTCCGCATCCGACGCAGAGAAAGACGAAGTTGCCGAAGAAGATCAGAAAGTCATCGTCCGTTCCAACGGTACGGTTGGCTACGTCGGCAAAGACATCGCCTACCATATGTGGAAGTTTGGCCTGCTGGGCCGCGACTTCGGCTATCGCAAGTTTTACCGCTATCCCAACGGGCACGACTGCTGGATTTCAACGGCGGTGGGCGCGCTGGACCATCCTCATTTTGGTAGCGTGTCGGAAATCTACAATGTGATCGACGCCCGCCAGGCGGAGGCGCAGAGTACCGTCATCGAAGCCCTGCGCGGGCTGGGATACAACGATCAGGCCGACCACTTCACCCATTTCTCCTACGAAATGGTTGCGCTCACGCCACGCTGCGCTGCAGAACTGGGCTATCAACTGTCGGATGAAGACAAGAGCCGTCCATACATTGAAGTCTCCGGCCGCAAGGGGTTCGGGGTAAAGGCTGACGACCTGCTTGACCGGCTGATCGCGTCCGCGAAAAACGAGGTAGACGGCCGCCACCCCGAGCTGACGGAAGCCGAGCGCACGACCATCGCCACTCAGATCGCGGTGGGCGCGCTCCGCTATTTCATGTTGAAGTTCACCAAGTCATCGGTGATCGCATTCGATTTCAAGGAAGCGTTGAGCTTCGAAGGCGAGACGGGCCCCTACGCGCAGTATGCCGTGGTGCGTGCGTTAAACATTTTCCGCAAGGGCGGTTTCGATCCTGAAGAATTTGACAGAAATCCAGCAGCCCGGCCGCCGACGGTTGATCTGGCGAAATATTTGACGAGCGAGACGGGAAACGAAATCTGGGAATTGTGGCTGGCCGCAGCGAAGACTTCCTACATCATCGACCAATGCATTGCCACGACCGAGCCCGCGTACCTGGCCAAACACGTGTTCCAGTTAGCGCAACTCTTCAACGCCTTCTACCATCGGCACCCCATCCTTAGCGAAGCGGATGAGGGACGCAAGAAATTCCTGCTGGCCACCGTGGCCGTGGTCCGCCGCGAATTAACGCGAGCGCTGGCCGTGATGGGAATCAGCGTTCCGGCCGCAATGTAATCGAAACCCGAAACTAGAAACTGAATTGCCTACTTGCCCACCACCAACACCTCAAAACTGTCCGGCAAAATCGCCGGCCGGGGACGAGGCTGCTCGGCAGTCGCTGCCGGAGGCGGTCCGAACTTTGCGGTCACCAGGAAAATCTGGTGGGTGGTGGGATCGAGCGCCATGGTGCGCGCCCCGCGTTCGGTAGGAACCGTTTCGGCGACGCTGAATTTGTCCGCCGCGTCTTCATGCACCACCGTGAGCACGCCCTCACCGCAGGAGGCAAATGCCAGTCCGGTTTCCGCGTCGAACGCGTTGGCATCGACGCCGGCGCCGATGGGAGGCGTGGCAATCACCTTTCCGCTGTCCGCATCCACCACGCTCATCAGCTTGTTGCCGCAGCCGGAGAAGAGCCGCCGGTGCTTGCGATCAATCGCCAATCCGCTAGGTTCTTCGCACGGAGCCAGCGGCCAGCGTGCCTTCACTCCCAATGTGTTGGGATCGAGAGCCATCAACTCACTCTTGTCTTCAATGTTCACGAATACTTCGCCCTTTTCGTCGCTGGCGGCGAACTCCGGCTTCCCATCCACCTTGATCGTGCCTACGACCGTGCCTTTTGCGGCATCGATGGCAGTGACGTCATCGCTCCTGCCGTTGAAGGTGAAGACTCGCTTGCTCGCGGGATCGTAAAGAATCGCGTCCGGATTGTCGCCAACTTTGATCTTGCTGAGCGCCTTCAAACTCTTCAGGTCGAAAACAGTTACCGTGCCTTCGCGGCCATTGCTCACGAAGCCGCGGCCGAACTCCGGGGCCAGGGCAATGCCATGAACTCCGGGAGTATCCGGGATGTCGCCCACCGGCTTGCCAGAGTCCGCATCAATCACAATCACGTGCGTGCCACGGGAGATGTACAGATGCCTCGACGCGGCATCGATGGTCAAATAGTCCCATCCGCCGTCGCCGCCCAGTTTGTAGGTCTTGATCACGTGGTAGCCCGGTGCCGCCGCCAATCCGGACGTAACCAGCAACAAGGTGACCAGCGTGATGCCGGCTCCCGCAACGCAGAACTGCCTCAAGCGCTTCATTTGCATCGACCTCATAAAGGTAATAACGAAAGTCACTCGACCGTAACTTTACCCCATTTCGAAACGACCCTAGACTGTTTTTCATGCATTCCTGGGAAGGAGATCCGCGTCCCGAGCCGGTGCCCGAATACGGCACCATACGGCCCGGCATGACCGTGAAGCTGGACCACTCCATCGACCCGCAATCGGGGAGCTGGCGCATTCTCTTCGCCGTGGCGGCCGGGATTCTGTTGGCGGCATTGTTTGCCACCGGCAATGCCCGGGCAACATTTGACGAGATTTCCAGGTTCCTTACCCTGCAGGGCAAGCCGGAAGCGGCTTCTCCGGCAGTGCTATCCCAGCACGAGATTGAGAAACTGGATCGAGAGACCCCGCAGCAACAGGCGGAGATCCTATTGGAGCGCGCCGTCAACCAATACGAAGGCGCCAACGATCAAATTGCGGTGCGAGTCGAAAGCTGGTGGGGCAAGCTGAAGTTCACCCCCCGGTTCAATTCCCTGATCACAACTGCGCTCAATTCCAACGACTTACGGGTGCGGGCGGCGGGAATCGAGCTGGACCTGGCGGCCATGGGCGCCATCAAGTCGCCGGCCACGATCGAGCATCTGGCGGGGCAGGCGGCAAACGGACCGCGTTCGGAACGGATATGGGCGCTTTGGGAACTCGGTCTTCTGGGCAACCGCGGGGTCGAGCCGCAACGCGTGAATGAGATATTGGTCAGCCAGCTTCGCGACTCAGATCCCGAAGTGCGGCACTGGGCGGTGGAAGGGCTGGCTTATCTGGGAACCAATGAGACCATTGCCCCTCTGCTGCAGGCGTTTCACGACGACGCGTCGCCCCTGGTGCGGGAGCGCGCCGCTTGCAGCCTGGCGCAGTCCGGCATGCTCACCCAGGAACAGCGCCGCAGCGTGATTCCGCAGCTGCTGGAGTACGCCGACGACGCCTCCCTGGATGCGCAGACCCACGGCTGGGTCTACCAGGCGCTGCGTGACATCACCGGACAGACCCTGCCGAACGACTCTTCTTCCTGGCGCAGCTGGTACGACGCCAACCGGGGATAGTGTCAGACTAGTTTCCAAGTTTCTGGTTTCTACGTTTCGAGAAACCGGAAACCAGAAACTAGAAACTGAGATTCGCCTACTCTGCCATCTTGGCTACGTGCAAATCAAAGCCGGTCTTCGGTAGCAACGATGTCAACTCAAACGCTCGGAACCCATCTCCGGCAATTTCCGTATGGCGGTAGAGTCCGGGTTCGCTGTCGACCGTCTCATGGCGTCCGTCCAGGTGATTGAGAAAGTCCTGCGCCCGCCCGATGTCGGCGACGCGGTCCCGGGTCCGAGTCGCAACCGCTTCAGCGGCATAGGATCGCACCAGCTTGGGCCAGTATTTCTCCAGAAGATTGGTGCTGGCGAAGATGTCGGCCCAGACTATTTGGCCATTCACCGCTACCACCACGCCCACCGCGTTCTGATTGCGCAGTTGTTGAATCAGGCTCTGATAGTTTCGCTGGATGGGCTCGGCCACAGAGTCGACTCGCTGTTTCACTTCCTCGTTCTGCATTACTCGGGCGTAGGAACTGGTCTCCCTGATCGGCGCGGCGGCAGGAGCCGGAACCATCAGGGCAAGAGACTCTTTCGTCTTTCCTACCTCCGCCCAGACCTGTGCCTGATCTTTTTCTGCCATCGCTTTGGCGCGAACCCCGGGCTGTGCCATGGCTCCATTCTTCGCATCAAACTTTGCCGAAGCGCCAGTCCATCGGCCGGGCTCGACGCAGAATACGCCGAGATTTATGGGATCGCTTTCCGCTGGAATGATTCGGTCCTTGCCGATTACGCGGTCCTGTTTTCCTCCGGTGACGATCTCGCCTGCCAGCAGAATCAGCGGACGTTTGGAGTTATTGACCAGCACCAGTTCATTGACCTGGGCACCAGACGGAGTTGGCGGCAAACGCCGGCGCATCAATGGCTGCACGCTGCCGGATTCGGTCACAATTACATCCCCCGAGCGCAGCCCTTCGTCCAGGGTGAGAAATTCCTGGGTGTCGTGCGAGCGTGCCGCCACGACTGGAAAAACTGTGAGGTTGCCGTGCCGGATGGGCTCAAGCACCTTGTAGCCGGAGTTGGGCGTCATGTCTCCGGCGGGGGCTCCGGAAGGAAGAAATAGAGAGATTCCGGCAAGTGCAAGCGCCGGAAGCAAAGCAAAGGCCTTGGCGGTCATGGTGTTCCTCCTGTAGCGCAGCTTCTCGCCGGCCGGGGGCGTTTCGCCCACGCCCGGCAGTGCCCGCGCTTACACGAGGAACGGCAAATATTCAGCTTCTTGCATCACAAATGTTGATAGCATCCGGATGGGTGCCAGCCCGGCTCTAACCACGCACGCTGAACCACTTATGACCAGACCACGGTGTCCAATCCTTGGTGGAAGCGGCCGCGGGGTTGGAATCCGTCATCAGCGAACTCTACGAACGGATTGGGACTTCCGGGCTCAGCCGCGAGCAGTTCGTCGCCATACTCAAAGAAATAGCCGCCAAGTATTTGCCTGCCGGCTCTTCGGTTCAGGAAATCTCTGACCTCTACCGCAGCTTGCGGGTGGAGGAATTGGCGTTGGCCCGGGCTTGTGCCGCCGGTCAGGAGCGAGCCTGGGAAATCTTCATGGCGCGCTACCGCGAGAAGCTTTACGACATCGCGGGCTACATCGCCAAGGAAAACTCCGCTGCCCGCGAACTCGCAGACTCGCTGTACGCCGATCTCTACGGAACTACGAGTCGCGATGGCCAGCGCATTTCGAAACTCGCCTCGTACACCGGACGGGGCTCCTTGGAGGGCTGGTTGCGCACCGTGATGGCGCAGGAATTTGTGAACCGCTTTCGCCGCCAGCGCCGCCTGGTCAGTCTGGACGAAGAGAGTGAAGACGGCGCCCAGTTTGCCGCCGCTGTTCCTGAGGGCACGACTGCGGTCGATCCCCGAGTCGAAGCGGCCACCGATGAAGTGCTCGCCAGCCTTGGCGCAGAAGACCGCTTCATCTTGGCATCTTATTATTTAGATGGGCGCACGCTGGCTGAGATCGCGCGCACGCTCGAGGTACATGAGTCCACTGTCAGCCGCAAGCTCGATAAACTGGCCAAGTCTCTGCGCAAGCAGATCTTGGCGAAGTTGGAGCGCAAGAGCATGAGCCGGCGGCAGGCCGAGGAAGCACTAGAGGTGGATGTGCGCGACCTTCAGTTGAATATCCGGAGTCATGTAGCGCAAGGAACAGCTTCGCAGACGTTCTCTGATAAGAAGCCGGAAGTACGGGCGTCGGACGCCGGACCTCGGGCGTCGGGTTGAACTCCGCGCTGGCGGCGAGCGAACTCGCATCTAGAGCCGCGAAGCGGCGGGAGAATAGAGCCCGGGGCGCAAGCCCCGAGTTGGTAAGCGCAGAGACGAAGCCCCTTTAGGGGCGAAAGAAAATGGAGCAACCTCCAAAAATCGTGCAGCAGCGCCTGCGGGACACGCAAAAGCCCGGGATCCATCCCGATCCCGATCTCCTGGCGGCGTTCGCGGAGAAATCTCTGAACGACCGCGAGCGCACCCAGGTGCTGCAACACCTGGCAGATTGCGCCGATTGCCGGGAAGTCGTTTCGCTCGCGACGCCCGAAATCAAAACTGCACCATCGCCATCCGCAACCCGGTCGCCCTGGCTGAGTTGGCCGATGCTGCGCTGGGGGGCGCTGGCCGCCTGCGTGGTCGTAGTCGGCGCTGCGGTAACCCTTCACTATGACCGACGACGAAGTGTCGAGCCATATCTCACGGAACAAGTTCCCGCTGCCCCGGCGACTGCAGCAGAAAGCGAAGTTGCACAACAGCCCAATCAGAAGTTGGCGGCAAAAATTGCTCCTCCGTCGCCGTTGGAAACGGATCGTGATTTCGGAACAGCGGCCGGTAAGTTGTCGAAGCAGCGAGAGAAGAATACAGAAACAGGAGCCTTAGGAGGAGCGCAAGTGCCCGTCCCGCCCGGGTTGGCGGATCAAAATGAAAACACTCCTGGATTCACCAACAACCGGCTGGCAAGCTCCAACGCGTTGAAGTCCGCCGACAAGCCTTCGCCACCGGCAGGCCGACTGGTAGCGGCGGCTCCGGTTCCGGCGCCATCGGTCAAGACTATCGTCGCAGAGCCGGACGCCACTCGCGCTCAGAGCGTTACCCGGAATGACGCGCTCGACTCTGCCGCGCGTACCACCACCGAGACTGTGGCTGCGACCGCTTCCATGGCGCAAACCGCCGAGCGAAAGGCGAAAGACGAGTCCAACAAGAAAAGTCTGAACGAAGAAGAGTTGAACAAAGAAGCCCTGCGCCGGGAAGTTCAAGCTGCCCGTGTTGCCGCGCCGGGCGCGGCCTCACTTGGGGATCGGAAGGGGGATTTGTCTGCCGGGCAAAAAATGCAAGCCGCCTCAGGCGGATATGCCAAGGTAGGTGTTGGAGGCTACCCTGCGCCTCGCTGGAATCTCTCTGGCGGCGGCGTCCTGCAGCGCTCGTTCGATTCCGGCAAAACCTGGCAGTCGATTCCGGTGGCGAGCAACGTGGTTTTCCGTGCCCTGGCGGCCAATGACTCTGATATCTGGGTGGGCGGCGCGGCGGGCGCGCTTTATCACTCCTCTGACGCGGGCCAGCACTGGATCCAGGTCAAGCCTGTAGCGGACGGCACGCCCCTGACCGCCGACATCACCGCCGTCGAATTCAGCGACGCCCAACATGGCAAACTCACCACCGTCAACCGCGAGATCTGGATTACCGGCGATGCCGGAGCCAGCTGGCAGGTTCATTGACATCCCGCCGCTCTGTTCTTTGACATCTGTTATCGACCGGCCTATCAACATTTTGCCACGGTCGTCGGGAGCGCCCCACGACTGGCTGAACGCTGTTCCCAATATGGTCTGCGCCCATTTCATGAGTTACCAAAGTGACGTTTACAGCAACATCGGCTCCGCCTACTATCCATCTCGTGGTTTGGCAGTTCTGGGGGAGGGCTGCCGAAGCGTCCTGCGCTGAAAAGCTCAGGACGCTTTTTTTTGCTGTTTCCACCTCGCCCGCGGCTTCACTGGAAACTACACACTGGAAACGCGAAACTGCCCCTTGCGACTTCTGCTGCTGCGATGCATCAAATACGGTGTTACGATACATGCAGCCGACGCAGGCTGATCGACCGTTCCGCGACCCGGTTTCGCGGTCAACGGCACTCCGGGAGGGGAAATGGCAAGCAACGGAATTTTGGAAGTGACGGACGCAAACTTTGACCAGGATGTTTTGAAGTCAGAGCAGCCCGTTCTGGTGGATTTCTGGGCAGCCTGGTGCGGCCCTTGCCGCGCGCTCGCTCCCATCGTCGACGAACTGGCGAAGGATTACACCGGCAAAATCAAGGTCGGCAAGATGGATGTTGACAGCAACAGCGCCACCCCGATGCGTTATGGAGTTCGCGGCATTCCCACCTTGCTGGTCTTCAAGGGCGGCCAGGTGAAGGAACAGATCGTGGGCTACGTGCCCAAGGAAACCATTCAGAAGGCGATCGACAAGCACGTTGGGTAAAGCAGTCGTCAGTCGTCGGTCTTCAGTCGTCAGCCAGAAAAAGTTAAGCGCCCGGGTAGTCAACCGGGCGCTTTGTTTTGGCTAGAAGCCATCAGCTAGAAGCCAGAAGCTTTCAGTACTTCCGCAAAACTCCAATCACCCTGCCCTGCACTTCGACTGACGCAGCCGGCACGATGATGGGCTTCATGCTGACATTCGACGGCTGCAGCCGGATGTTTTCGCCCTCCCGATAAAAGCGCTTTAGAGTCGCATCGGTGCCTTCGACCAGGGCGACAACGATATCGCCGTTGTGCGCCGTCCTGCTCTTTTCCACCATGACGTAATCGCCGTTCAGGATGGCTTCGTCCTGCATGGAATCTCCACGGACTTCGAGCACGAACACTTCCTTCGAGCGCACGAAGTCAGCCAGAGAAATAGTCTCGTTGCTTTGGATGGCCTCGATGGGCTGGCCGGCGGCGATGCGTCCCACCAGCGGCAGCACCATCGTGGTGTTTACCGCCATGGCTTGCTTGAGCCGGCCTTTGGGCGGGAGCAGATCAATGGAGCGGCTGCGATTGTAGTCGCGGGTGAGCAGCCCTTTTTTCTCCAGGTTGGAAATGTGCTTGTGCACCGTCGCCAGAGAACTGAGTTCCAGGCCCTGCCCAATCTCCTCGAAAGAGGGCGAGTACCCGTTCTTCTGCACGAACTCGGAGATGAAGTCGTACACCTGCCGTTGCCGCCGGGTGATTGCCATGGGGCAATTGTAGGCGAAGATTAAGCGAAGTCAAGAGGGACCGTGAGTCCGGGGCACAATTTTATTGCGAGGTCACAGCCTTCAAATACCGGTAGTAAAACTCCACCGCACGATAGAACGAATCCACTTTGATACGCTCATCTTGCCCATGCGCGCGCATGTCATCGCGATCGATGGACTCTCCCGATATGCAATAGCTCGGCATACCGGCCGCGCTGGTAAAGACGTCGTCGCTGGCGCCCGCCGCCATGGCAGGAAGCACGGGCAATCCCGGCCACATACTTTCGACCACTTTCTCCAGTGGCTGAAATACGTCCGCCCGCAATGCCGGCTGGGCATAGGCACTGCGGTCGGTCGCGGTGCCCGTCGCTCCCATATCTTTCACAGAAATCTTGGGATCGGCCACGACCTTTTCCAGGTCCCGCCGGATTTCCTCCGGCGGGTGGCCGGGCATGATGCGGCAGTTCACGTTGGCTTGCGCAATCTGTGGCAAGGCATTGTTGGCGTGTCCTCCATTCAGACGCGTGGCCACGCACGTGGTATGCAGGAGCGAGTTATCGATCGGGTCTTGCGACAGCCGCGCCACCGCCGCCATGTCTGGAGGCTGCTTCAAAATCGCACGCATGTCATCCGCCCGCTCCGGCGTGATTTTTGCCATGCGCTCGTAGTAGGCGCGAGTGACCGCGTTCAACTCGAATGGAAATTGATAGTGCTCCAGCCGAATCAGGCCTTCGGCGAGATGGTAGATCGCATTGTCCGGGACCGGATGGGAACTATGGCCACCGGCATTGGTCACCGTCAGTTGATAGTCGGAGTACAGCTTTTCCGACGCCTCTACCCTCATGAATTGCGGCTTGCCGTGCTCCGCGATGATTTCCCCTCCGTCATGATTGAGCACGAATTCGGCATCGATCAGCTCGCGATGATTCCTGAGCAGCCAATCCACGCCGTTCGAAGTGCCGCCTTCCTCGTCGGCGGTCAGCGCCAGGATGACATCCCGGTCCGGCACGTAGCCTTCCTTCTTGAACCGGATCAGCGCCGTAATCATGGCGGTGTCGCCGTCTTTCATGTCCTGCGTGCCCCGGCCGTAGTAGTAGCCGTCTTTCTCCACGAACTGAAACGGATCGGTTGTCCAGTCTTCGCGCCGCGCCTCGACCACGTCGAGATGTCCGAGCAACAGCACCGGCTTGTGCTTGCCGCTGCCGTGCAGCCGCACTACCAGGTTTTTCTTGCGGTCGTTCGGTCCGAGGATGTGAAGATCGCTCTCCGGAAATCCGGCATCGCGAAAGCGCTGCGCCATCGCTTCCGACGCGGTGGTCACATTTCCGACGGAATCCGTGGTGTTGATTTCGATCAGCTGCTTGAAAATGTCGTGAGCAAGCTGCCGGGAGGCGTCGTCGAGCTGTGACTGTGAAGCGATTGCCAGCAATAAAAGCGTGACCACCAAAAACCAGTTCCGGTATTTCAAGCAGATGCTCCTTGTAGCGCCGGCGTCCCGCCGGCTGTCCGGAGGGCGTCCCGCCCTCCGTATGGCTCGATAAGAAACGCCCGTCTACAGTACCAGAGATGCTGTTTGCCCTCCGACCGCATCTTCCGACCTCCAAAAACTGTGCAATCCGCCCTGTTATCCTGAGCCAGTGAGCGAACCCCCGGAGAATTCGGTGCCGCAGATGCGAGTTGGACTCTGCGAGGACTGCGTTCATTCGCGCCGCGTCGCGTCCGACCGGGGCTCGGTGTTTTTTCTCTGCCAGCTCGCGCTGACCGATCCTCGTTTCAAGAAATATCCTCGCCTGCCGGTAATTTCCTGCATAGGGTATGAGCGGAAAACAGCATCAAATCAGTAGGCTGCAGCGCATTCGCCCGGCGAAACTTTTGTCGGTCTTAGAACTCTAATAAACTGCAGGCCGGGGGATAGAGCCGCAGGGGTGTCTTCAATGTTCAGAATGTCTGTATACATCTTGTTGTTTTTGGTTCTGATCGCGGGCACGGTGGCGGGCAACGCCGCTGGAGTCGCCGTTCCGGGCCCGACCGTGGATGCCGCCAAGGCCGCGACATCCGGTCAGCAAACCGCGGTGGTGGCGGGAGGATGTTTCTGGGGAATCCAGGCTGTCTTCCAGCACGTGAAAGGCGTAATCAACGCAACCTCGGGATATTCCGGAGGCAACGCCAAGACCGCCGAATATGAGATCGTCAGCACCGGCCAGACCGGCCACGCCGAATCCGTGAAAATTACTTATGATCCGGCGCAGATCACTTATGGTGAACTGCTGCAAGTGTTTTTCTCGGTGGCCCACGATCCCACCGAGCTGAACCGGCAGGGTCCGGACGATGGTACCCAGTATCGCTCAGTGATTTTCTACGGCAGCGACGAGCAGAAGAAGATTGCGGAAGCGTACATCGCCCAGCTCGACCAGGCTAAAGTCTTTCGGCGCAAGATCGTGACCCAGGTGGTGCCGCTGAAGGCGTTCTATCCGGCGGAGGCCTATCACCAGGACTATGCGACGCGGCACCCGAATGAGCCTTACATCTTCTACAACGATGCGCCGAAAGTGGCCCATCTGCGGCAGGAGTTTCCTGGACTGTACATCGGCAAGTAGTCGCTGCATCCGCGACCGAGGGAATTCGAGGAGTGAGCTATGTTTGACACCGAGCTAGATAAAGATGATTCATCCGTCAACGTGAGGCGGCGGGCTTTCCTGGGGATTTCTGTTTCGGCGATCGCCGGCGCGGCGCTATGGTCGCTGCGGAAGCCGGCGCTTGTCGCGGCGGCGATGCCAAAAGGCGATCCCGGAGAGGTAACGATTGTGCAGTTTTCCGATTCCGGACAGCGCCTGCAGAAGGTTCGTGTGCCCAAGGTGGTGAAGACTGAGGACGAATGGCGCAAGCAGCTGTCACCGGGGCAATTTGATATCACCCGCCATGCGGACACGGAAATTTCCTACAGCGGAAAGTACTGGAACCTGCACGACAAGGGTTTGTACCGCTGCATTTGTTGCGACAACGCGCTGTTCAGTTCGGAGACGAAGTTTGAATCCGGGACCGGCTGGCCCAGCTTCTGGGAGCCGATCGCCCGCGAGAATGTTCGGACCATCAACGACACCAGCTATGGCATGGTGAGGAGCGCCGTCGCCTGCACCGAGTGCGACGCGCATTTGGGTCACGTCTTTGATGACGGGCCGAGGCCTACCGGGCTGCGCTATTGCATGAATTCGGCTTCGCTGAAGTTCGTGAAGCAAACCTAAAGTCTTTTTCAATCTCCCAAACACAAGGTCCTCGACTACGGTCGCGGATCGACAGTGGCGGATTGACAATGTAAAATGGAGTACGCCATATGAATTCCACTCTTCCTGCGTTTCGTGCGCCTAGTGCGGTCGAGCGCGTGTTTAACCGCGTTTTTGGGTTTGCCGTCGGGCTTGGCCTGGGCTTTTCCTACAACTATCTGCTGCAGGTCCGGGGGCGCAAGAGCGGGAAGATTTATTCCACGCCGATTGATCTGCTGGAACGCAATGGGAAGCGCTATCTGGTGGCCCCGCGTGGACGCACGCAATGGGTGCGCAACGCGGAAGCTGCCGGAGAAGTTACGCTCAAGAAGGGAAGCAAGCGGCAGAGCTTGCGGCTTCGAGCGCTCTCCGATCAGGAGAAGCCGGAAATCCTCAAGGCCTACCTGGACCAGTTCAAGAGTGAAGTGCAGACCTACTTTCCGATTCCGGCCGGGTCTCCGGTGGAGGCTTTTGGTGAGTTGGTCCAGAGCTATCCGGCGTTTGAATTGATCGCGGCGTAAAGACGCCACGGATTTCGCGGATTTTCACGGATCAGAACAAGAAATCAGAACGACATCCGTGTCAATCCGTGAAATCCGTGGCTCCTTCTGAATTTTCTGCTGACGTCCGAGGTCTGGCGCCTGCTACTCCAGGACACTGTCATCCAGCTTTTTTCTTCCCCAGTCGGCGGCGGCTTGCACGAAGGCAAGCACCAGGGGATGAGGCTTGCCGGGTTTCGAAGAAAGCTGCGGCTGGAATAAGCGTCGCGATATAGAAAGCGGTGGGTGGGCGATTCGATGGCGCGGATTTCGCCTTGCGGGCCTCGCGCCACCACCGGGAATCCAGCCTCCATCGCTGCCCATTCGTAGTCGGGGTTGACTTCGAAGTTGCAGAAAAATTCCTCGCTCACGGTGTCCTGGGAATAGTACGACTGCAGATAGGAGCCCGGACGCAAGCGGATTTCCGGTATCGCGCCGGAAAGTTTGGGCGCACCCTTGGCGCGATTGGGCACGGCGCAGGCCACCGGATAAATCACGATGTTCTTCGATCCGGAATTATTCTCAGCGCTGTCCGCATCCTTGATTCCCAGCACATTGCGCGCACACTCGATCAGCGCGTACTGAAATCCGCCACAGGTGCCGAGGAAGGGCCAGTCGCGCCGGCGCGCGAATTCTATGCCCTTCAGCATGCCGTCAAAGCTTTTGTACGGACTGCCCGGCGCCGCCCATAGCCCGTCGAAGCCCTCGAGCTTCTTTTCGGCGTCGGGTGTGAGCAGGCTCGGAGTTGGGATCCACACTGCTTCGACCGGCAGATTCAGCTGTGCGGCCGCGTGCTGGAGCGATTTCTCAACGGCGGGAAGAGTCGGAGACTTGGGATCGTAATCCCCGAAAATTCCAATGCGGACGGAATCGCTCACTGGGTCATTTTATAGGGGCGGCGGAGTTGCGGAGGTGAGAAGGCTGGTGCCCGCGAAAACCAAGCCGATCTTTGCTCGGCCGCACGAGCGGGACGCTCGCGCCCACATTGACGGCTTCGCTACTTTGTCATGATCGCCCGCTCTTTGAGGATTTCCTCCACGGCCGCGATGGCGACGTCCAACTCCTCATCTTTATTGTAGAAGTGCGGCGACATGCGTACCCCGGCTTTGGGGCGATAGTCCACCAGGATGTCGCGCTTGAGCAATTCGCGGCAGACCTCCTCGGCGTCGGGCATATCGATGGAAACCGTTCCACCGCGCTCGTCCGGCATTGCGCGGCGAATTCACGCGCCATCCGTGCTCCAGAGCCCGTTTGATCAAATGCGAAGTTTGCCGCTTCGATTTCTCTCGGATTCTCTCGACGCCGACCTCCGTAATGATCTTCAGTCCGGGACGTGCGGCTTCCAGCGCCGGAATGTGAGAAGTGCCATTCATGAAGCGGAACGGCGGATCGGCGTAGCGAGTGGGCCCGGTTTCGAAGTCAAAAGAATTCTGGTGAGCAAACCACCCGGTGAATTTTGGCTCTAATCTTTTTCCCAGGTCCGGACGAACATGCAGATAGGCAACGCCCGGCCCGCCACACAGCCACTTCAAAACTCCACCGCAGGTAAAGTCGACGTCCAAGGCTTGCACATCCACTGGCACCGTGCCCAGCGACTGAAAGGTATCGAGCACCACAAGCGCGCCTACTTTGTGCGCCTTCTCAATAATGGCCTTCGCATCCTGAAGGTATGCGCTTCTAAATATCACGTGCGAAATCGGGACCAGCAGCGTTTGCTCATCGATTGCATCCAGCAATCGCTGCAGGGGAACCGTGATTCCGTCGTCGGTCGGAACCATGTGGACGCGCGCCCCGTAGGCCCGTTGCGCTTCCCAGAAATACATTACCGAAGGGAAGTTCAAATCGCTGTAAACCACTTTGTTGCGTTTGCCGGAGAAATCAAAGCAGGAAGCCACCACGGCCTGGCAGGTGGTCACGTTCTGATGGGTGGAAACCGAGCCCTTTGGGGCATTCATCAGCGCGCCAATCTCGTCGCCCACCTGCGCGGCCAGCATCCACCATCGTTCTTCCCATGCCCGCACGCCGCGGGTGGCCCAGATGTCGGCATACCCCTTCATGGCGTCGTAAACTCCCTGAGGCATGGCGCCCAGGGAATTGCTGATGAGATAGGTAGTGCGTTCCAGAATGGGGAACTGGGGGCGATAGCGAAGCAACTCATCGGCCATGCCGACATTGTACTTCTGCAGCCTGCCGTATACTGCAAACGAGCGCGGACAGAATTCAGCGCGACAACTCCGCAACTGCGCGACGCATCCAATCCCTGAATTTTCAGGATTGTATTCAATTTGGACAGGAGCGACATGAAAGCCATGAAGAACCATCGTAAATATTTTGGGAACGGCGGGTCTGGTTTTCGCCGGATACATATTGATCGCAAGCGTGAAAGATGTTCGCCGCTACATCAGAATCAGCACCATGTAAACGCCGTGCCGGCGGGCGTTAGTGTTCGTCCCCATGGACTTACTTCTTTCTCAGCAGGAAATACGCCGCCGTAAGCACCACCATGTACACGGCGATGCTGATCAGCGTCACGCGAGAGTGCCAGCTGGTTTCGAGAATCGCTACGAGGATGAGCGCAAACCCGAGTGCCGAACCCCAGGCGCCAAGCGGGGATCGCATGGGTAAAGCGGCGAGTTGCTCTGGCCGAAGCTTTTGACGAAAGCTGACATGCGCGGCCAGCGAGACCAGCCAGGCCAGCAGCATTCCCACCAGCGCCGCGCCTAGAATCGAAACAAAAGCATCTTTCGGCGCCCACTTTTCCAGCACCAGCGCCACCACGATCCCGTAGGAGGACGCCAGCAGCGCCAGCTTTGGAGATCCTGAGGCGTTGAGCTTTCCCAGTCCTGCCGGCGCCCAGCCCGTCCGCGCCAGCGAGAACAAGACCCGCGAAGCGGCGTAGAGCGCTCCGTTGGCGCCCGACAAGGCCGCCGTAAGGATCACGAAGGTCATGATGTGCGAAGCGGCCGGGATATGGGCGTGCCGGAATACGGTGACGAACGGGCTCTCGGTCACCCCGGCGCGGTTCCACGGCATCACGCCCACCAGAACCACGATCGCTCCCAGGTAGACCGAAGCCAGCACTGCGAATGTCAGCTTGATGGCACGGGGAATTTCCTGCGGCGAGCGCGACTCGCCGGTGGTGATGGCTACAAATTCAAGTCCTCCAAACGTGTACAGAGCGAAGCCCATGGCCAGAAGGGGCGCAAGCGATCCGCGGGGAAAGAATCCGCCGTGCGCGGTGTATTCCGGCTGCACCCGGCCGCTCAGCAACAACCCCGCTCCCAGCACGATGAAAGCCGCGATGGTTGCGACCTTGATCATGGCAAACCAGTATTCAAATCGAGCATAGTCGCCCACGCTGCGCAAATTAATCAGCAACAAGGCGACTGAAAAAATCACCACCCAGAACAGAGCTGGGACGGAGGGAAACCAGTAGGCGAGATAGGTGGCGGAGGCGACCAGCTCCGCGCCGATCGAAATCGAAATAGCCACCCAATAACCTGCGCGTGCGATGAATCCGGCCCACTGGTTCAGGTATAGGTCGCCATAAACCCCGAACGAACCGGCCGCCGGATGTGCGCTGGAGAGTTCTCCAAGGGCCATGGTCACGGTCAAAGTAATAAACGCGGCCAGGACAAAACTGACGATGACTCCGGGTCCCGCGATTTCGAGAGCCGCAGCCGATCCCAGCAGCAGTCCGGTTCCGATGGACCCGCCCACGGCGACCATGGCCATCTGTCCGGCGCCGAGTTGGTGGCGAAGTCCGTGTTCCTTAACTTCTTCTGGCATTCCTCAGTCCGTCGTCTTTATCCGGCTTGCAGGCACTTATACTGGAAACCCATTTTTTCCACCAAAGATATATTCCGGCGTAACTTTAGTAATCGCTACCGTAGCCGTCTTCGTTGCCGCTGCGAGAACCGCCCCCTAAAATCTCACTTGGGTTACTCCGCACATTACCCATCTCTCTCATGCCAGATCCGACGAAGCGAATCGACCGAGCCGAGATCGCCCGACGCGTGGAGCGCGCCGAGAAGCTCTTGCAGAAAGGCAAGACCGGCGACGCTTTGGAGGAGTACATGCAAGTGCTGGCGGAAGATCCGCAAAATGACAACGTGCGGCAGATGGCAGCCGATATCTGCCTTTCGTTGCAACGTACTGCGGAGGCGGTGAGCCTGCTGGGCGAGTTGTTCGACCGCCAGATTGCGGCCGGCGAGAACACCCGGGCCAGCCTTACTTACAAGAAGCTGTCTCGCTACACTGTCCCGACCAGCAGCCAGAGAGTCCACTTCGGGCAGATTCTTGAGACCTCAAATCGCAAGCTCGCGCTCGAGACCTACGAAAGCGCGCTGGAAGACTTCA
Source organism: Terriglobia bacterium (assembly GCA_963698825.1). Taxonomy (GTDB): domain Bacteria; phylum Acidobacteriota; class Terriglobia; order Terriglobales; family Acidobacteriaceae; genus JAIQFF01. The sequence continues at coordinate 287,086 of CAVOSG010000006.1, forward strand.
GCAAGACTGGACGCCAGCAGGATTGCCTGATCGTGCTGAAGCGCCTGGTAGCGCTGGAGCCTGCGGAACGAAACTTCCTCCGCCTGGGCGAACTCTGCTCGCAAACCGGGGACAAGGCGGGCGCGTCCGCTGCCTTCCTCAAGCTGGCCGAGATGAGCGACGGCGTCAGCGCCGCCCAGTGGTTCGAGCGGGCCTATAGCGAAGATGCGAGCGACCCGAAAATTGCGCTCGGCTACGGCAAAAGCCTGATGGCGCAAGGCCAGGTCGGGGCCGCAATCTTTGTCCTCGAACCCCTGGCGAAGTTGGAAGGTGCCAGCCTGGAAACCCGCGAAACCTACGTCAAAGCGCTCATCTCCGCGAATCGCCTGACCGATGCGGAGCCGCTGGTCTGGCAGCTCTTTCAGCAGAATCCATCGCGCCAGCAGGATGTGGCGGACCTGGTGGGACGCCTGGTCGATGCTCAACAGGATGCGGAGGCTGCGGCCCTGGCCCGCAAACTGGAAACATTCCAACGCAACCGTGGAGACCGTCGCGCCTTTGTCGCGATGATGCAGGATGTCGTCGCCAAGCATCGCGGCTCGCCCGACTTGCTGGAGTTCCTGAGCGAGCTGTTCAATGCCTCCAACCGGGAAGGCGACTACTGCCAGACTCTGCTCAAACTCTTCGATCTGCACTGCAGCATGGGCAACTATGCCAAGGCTGCCGAATGTCTGGATCGCGCCGCCGACGTAGATGCCTACGAGCCTGGCCACCAGAAGCGCTTGGAAATGCTGCGCGGCAAGATCGATGAAAACCGCTACAAAGTGATCGCCTCGCGTTTTACGAGCATGGCGAAGACTGCGTCCGAACCAGCCAAGACAGAAGGCCCGACACTGGGGGCGGCTGCCTTGCAGGACCTCATGCTGCAGGCTGAAATCCTGGTGCAATACGGAATGCGTTCGAAGGCGATTGAGCGCCTGCAACGGATTCAGGAACTCTTTCCGCGCGAAGAAGAACGCAATCAGGACTTGCAGCAGTTGTACCTGTCCGCCGGCTTGACTCCGCAGCATGCGGACTCCGCTCCTTTGCCCAGTTCCGCCCCGAAAGCGCCATCGGCATCAACGCCCGCGCGGCCTTCGGCGCCGGCCGAATCCACCGACGTCAATAGCTTTACCAAAGTGGCTGACATCACCCGCAAGCTTTACCGCCAGACCAATGCCGATGCTGTGATGACCACCGCGGCCGCCGAGATCGGCGGCCAATGGAAGCTCAGCCGCTGCATCGTGGCCACGCGCAAGCCGGGCATGGTGCCCAGCGCGGTCAAGGAGTATCGCAGTGAAGGCATCAAGGCAGGCGATGCCAGCGCCTTGAGCAAACTGGTCACTGTGGTGCAGGACGCCGCCATCAAGCAGGGCACGTTGACGATTACCGACGCCCCCGCCGCGCCGGAGTTGAAGGAAATTCGCGAAGTCCTGGTGGAACTCGGCATCACCTCGCTGCTGGCGCTGCCGCTGAGCGATGGCCAGGACCAGATGGGAGTGCTCCTGCTGGCGCAAAATAGCGCACGGGGCTGGCACTCCGCCGATGTGGTGGTGCTCAAAACCATCAGCGAACAGATTGTGATCGCGCTCACCAACGCCGGACTCCGCCGCCTGGTCAAGAGCTTGTCGGTCACCGATGAGCAGTCGGGATTGCTCAAACGCGCTTCCTATATTGATCTCTTGATGGCAGAGACGCGCCGTGCCATCCAGCAAAGTACGCCGGTGACGGTGACTTTGCTGCAGTTCGGGAAAAGCTCGGCCATGCTGAAAGAGCACGGCGAGAAAGCCGTGGAAGCAGCCATGCAGCAGATCGGCCAGCTCTTTGCCGCCAACATCCGCCAGAATGATTTGGCCTTTCGCTATGAGAAAACCACGATCGCGCTAGTGCTCGGCGAAACTGCGGAAAAAGAAGCGCTGATGGCGGTGGAGAAATTGCACAAGCTGCTGGCAGAAGTAAAACTCTCCGATGAAATTCTGCCCTTCAGCGCGGGCCTGGCGGAAGCGGTGGTGCGCCAGCAGTTCGATCCTGCCGACATCGTCACCGAAGTCATCAACCGCGCCGACAAGGCGCTCGATTCTGCGGTGTCACAGGGCCTGGGACGAATCGTCAGCGTGGCGCCGTCGATCGCCGCTGCCGCAACGGCGTAACCGCGATTCGATGTTGCGTTTTTCCTTTGCGACCTTCGCGGCTTCTCTTTGCGTCCTTTGCGGTAATGCTTTTGCCCTCGCATCGAACCGCGCCAAAATCTTGAACCGCAGAGTTCGCAAAGAAAGATCGAAAGGATGCAAAGGAGACTTCTGGCAGAGACCGCGTCTCCGCTGATAGACTGACCAGTTTGTTGCTGCACGCGGCACTATTCTGACTTCAAAGAGCGCCAGGAAATCCACATGCTGAAGCCCGGCGATATCGCCATTGTGAGCGGAGCTCGCACGCCCTTCGGGCGCTATTGCTGCAAGCTGAAAGACTTTACTGCCCAGGAACTGGGCGCGATTGCCGGCAAGGCCGCTATTGAACGCGCCGGCCTCGATCCCAAGGAATTCGATCATGCCGTATTCGGCAACGCTCAGCAGACCTCCGGCGACGCCATTTACGGCGCGCGTCATGCAGCTTTGCGCGCAGGTCTTCCCATCGAGACGCCGGCTTTGACCGTAAACCGGCTCTGCGGAAGCGGTATTCAGGCCATCGTCAATGCGGCGCAAATAATCCAGCTGGGCGAGGCGAACCTGGTGCTCGCCGGTGGCATGGAAGCAATGTCGCAGGCACCGTTTACCCTACGCGGGCGCGATGGCTTCAATCTCGCTCCCGGCGGCAAACTGGAAGATTCCCTCATGGTCGCTCTGCTCGACAGCTATTGCGGCCTTTACATGGCGAACACGGCCGAGCTCTACGGCTCGCAACAGGGCATCACGCGCGAGCTGCAGGATGAATTTGCCTTGCGCTCGCAGCAGCGTGCGGATGCCGCCTATAAAGAAGGACGTCTTCAGGAAGAGTTGGTCCCCGTAGCGCTGAAAAATGCCAAGGGCGAGGCCACCGGCGAATCACTGACTGAAGACGATCACCGCCGGCCTCAGACTACTCTCGAAGGCTTGGCCAAGCTCCGGCCCGCATTCGGAAAGACTGGCACCGTCACGGCTGGCAACGCCAGCGGAATTGTAGATGGCGGAGCCGCGGTGGTTGTGATGTCGCTCGATGAAGCCGGCAAGCGCGGCATCCGCCCGCTGGGACGCGTGGTGAGCTGGGGCATCGCCGGAGTCGATCCTAAAGTAATGGGCCGCGGCCCGGTGCCCGCTACGAAAATTGCGTTGCAGAAGGCCGGACTTACTCTCGATTACATTGACCTCATCGAGGTGAACGAAGCCTTTGCAGCCCAGTATCTGGGAGTCGAAAAGGAACTCGGTCTCGATCGCGAAAAGGTCAATGTCAACGGCGGCGCGATTGCTTTGGGACATCCGCTGGGGGCGACCGGCACGCGGCTGGTGATTACGCTGCTCTATGAACTACGCCGCAGAAAGAAAAAGTACGGCCTGGCGACGGCCTGTATCGGCGGAGGGCAGGGAATCGCGATGGTCGTGGAGAGCATGAGCTAAGGCTTTCACCACGGAGGCACAGAGTCACAGAGAAATTCTCCGATTTCCTCTGTGACTCTGTGCCTCTGTGGTGAATTGAAGGACTCAGTATGGAAATCAAACAAGTAGGTGTTCTCGGTTGCGGCCTGATGGGCTCTGGGATCGCGCAGGTCGCGGCCACGGCCGGATTCGACGTTACCGTCCTCGAAGTCGAGCAGAAATTTCTCGACAAGGGTTTTGCCGGCATCGAGAAGTCGCTGGCCAAATTCGCCGAAAAGGGGACGCTCAAGGAAACTCCGCAGGCCATCCGCGCTCGGCTCAAGGGCACGACCAACATGCAGGACCTGGCCGACTGCGACATTGTCATCGAAGCCGTGATCGAAAACGTCGCTGAAAAGAAAAAGATGTACGTAGCGCTCGACGGCGTCGTGAAGAAAGACGCGATCTTCGCCTCCAATACGTCTTCCATTTCCATCACGGAGCTTTTAACTTCGACCAAGCGCCCGGAGCGTTTCATCGGGCTGCACTTTTTCAATCCCGTGCCGCTGATGAAGCTGGTTGAAGTAGTGCGCACCATCGCAACCGCAGGGGATGTCTACGACACGGCCTGCGAGTTTGCCAAGAAACTGGGCAAAGTTCCGGTCCGCACCAGCGACAAGACCGGATTTATCGTAAACCGGCTGCTGGTGCCGTACCTGCTCGACGCCATCCGCGCCTACGAAGAGGGTGTGGGCTCGATCGACGATATCGACAACGCCATGAAGCTGGGCTGTGGCTACCCCATGGGCCCGTTCACGCTGCTTGACTTTGTGGGCCTGGATACCACGTACTACATCACTCACGTGATGTACGACGAGTTCAAGGAGCGGCGGTTTGCTTCTCCGCCGCTGTTGAAGCGACTGGTGATGGCGGGCTGGTACGGCCGGAAGACAGGCAAAGGATTTTACGATTATTCGGACCCGGCGAACCCGAAGCCGAATAAACTATGACGACCCCGGTTAGGTTTTCGTCTGGGTTTCAGCGTAGATTCATGCCTACGATGTGCGGAAAATGTGGGTTGTGTCTCGAGCAAGCAGAGCTCCAGTACAGCCATTTGCTTCCGGCAGCTCTCTATAGGTTGATCGGAAGCGGCACGAATCCGGTTCACCCAGATACAGTTCAGCTCACTTCAGACGGCCCTCCCAGGAAGTCATCGGAACAGGCGCGTCGTCACATTCTGTGCAGCCGGTGCGAGCAGCATTTCAATAACAAAGGTGAAAGGTGGATGCTACGCAATTGCTATCGCGGAAAAGGAAGGTTTCGTTTGCGGTCCGAGTTACGAAAAAGAGACATTCTTGATTCTGGCTTCGAATACGAAGCGTACTCAGCTTTGGTAGAAGAGGTTGCAAGTCTCTCATATTTTTGCCTCAGCGTCGTGTGGCGTGCCTCCCTATGTGATTGGTTCTGTCGCGGCCGGACGTACGAACAAATTAGTCTGGGCCCGTACCAGGAAGAGATCAGAAAATATCTGAGAGGCGAAACTGACCCTCCACGCGGCGTAGAAGTTATGGTGGTGCTGTCCTGGCTGGACCGGCCTCACCTTGCAATGTCTTTTCCGGCATCCTATCGCGAAGACTTTAGTCACGGCTATAGATTCCACATTCCCGGTGTCACCTTTGCGGTGACGGTTGGGGGCAACAGATCACTTTTGGTAGACGAGACCTGTATCCTTCGAGCTCCAAATCCGATTCTTATCGGGACAATCGGCGACAAGCTGGCACAGGATGGCATGATGCAAGCGATCGGAAAGGCTCCTCCACGAGGCTTCGAGGCTCCTCTCTTGGAAGGAACCGAGAAGATTTAGATATCTTTGATTAGTCCGGAGCTTTATTAACGTTAGCGCGAACTGATGTTCTCATAGAAGCATGCTTCCGACAGAGAGCTCATACGTTGAAATCACACTCCAAAATTCGGATCAAGACTGTGGAGGGCACCCTCAACGCCGCCGGAAAGCGCTTCGCCATCGTGGTTTCGCGATTCAACGCCTTCATCACAGATCGACTACTGCAGAGCGCGTTCGATGGACTCGTGCAATGCGGCGCGAAAACTGAAAGCATCAAAATCATCCGCGTGCCCGGCGCATTCGAAATTCCCTCCGCCGCCCGCACGCTTGCCGCGACCAAAAAATACGACGCCATCATCTGTCTCGGCTGTCTGCTGCGCGGTGACACCGCGCATTACGACGTCATCGTCAACGAAGTGGCTCGCGGCATCGGACAGTCCGCGCAGGAAACCGGAGTGCCGCACGCCTTCGGAGTTCTTACTTGCGAGACGCTGGAACAAGCCATCGATCGCGCCGGCCTGAAAATGGGCAACAAGGGATTCGAAGCGGCGCTGGCGGCGGTGGAGATGGCAAATCTAAAGACAGACCTCGGACCTCGGACCTCAGACCCCGGCAAGAGCAAGAGCCCGAAGCGAAACGCGGCTTCCAAGAAACGCAAGTCCTGAAGTTCTGTTTGCGGATTCGAAACCAAACAATTCTTGTAGACTGAAAGTTCGACGTCTGAGGTCCGACGCCTGACGTCCGAGGTCCGCTTTGGGAACCCGCCGTAAATCTCGCGAACTTGCGCTGCAGATGCTTTTCCAGGCTGACATGGGAAAGCAGAATCCGGATGAGGTGCGCCAAACCTTCTGGCGCGAGCGCGGCGATGTGGGCGCTGACGTCCAGAGTTTTGCGGAGGATTTGTTCCGCGTCGCGACCGGCCGTGCCTCCGAGATCGACAGCATGATCGAAGGCCATGCCGAGCACTGGCGCATGGAACGCATGGCGGCCGTCGACCGCAACCTGATGCGGGCGGCAGTTGCCGAACTGCTGGCCTTCCCGACCACTCCCCGCGCCGTCATCATCAACGAAGCCCTGGAAATTGCGCGCAAGTTTTCCAGCCCCGAGTCCGTGCAATTCATCAATGGTGTGCTGGATAGTGTGGGCAAGAAACTGGAAAGCAGTCGCTGATCAGTCGTCAGTCCTCAGTCCTCGGTCGTCAGCTTCGATCCAACCTAAGTTTTAGAGCGTCCCGGATGGCACGAGCGAGGACGCTCGCGCCTACATTGAAAGATTGACGACTGAAGACCGACGACTCCTCTAAGGTTTGACCGCGATCAAATCCGGATTGCAGGTAAACGTAACTCCGTTACACAACCCAGCCTGCAGTGTAGTCGCGTCGATGATAAACGAGATTTGCTGAATGTCGCCGCCGCTTTGCGTATCCAGGATGTGCACCTGGCCGTCGACGGCTGCAATGTAGAGTCGGCTTCCGTCCGGCGAGAGTGAAGCCTGCACCGGAATGACATCCCCGAGAAGCGGAATCGCGGACGAAGTCTGGTTGTCGATATTGAACACCAGCACGCTGCCCCGGTTACTCGTGATTACGTAAGCGTGCGCCTGGTCTTGCGACACAATCAACTGGATGGGAACAAAGCTGCCCTGCCCCAGGTTGAAAGACGTAGCCGCTCCACTGCTTGCCGTTGACGCACATCCCACGGGCGTCCGCGCCACGCGGAAGAGGTCAATGCCCGGCGAATCTACCGCCAAAATACTTGTCGTGGTGGTTCCCGGCGTAAGTGGAGGCACCAGATTGGCCGCGTCTCTGGCCAACGCCTTTATGAACGGAGGCGTCGCCGGCAGAACTGTAGTGTTGAGCGCTGCGGTCAAGCCACAAGTACTGAACCCTGTCACCGATGAAGTGCTAGATCCGCCAGCCAGGAACGCAAACGCGCCTTCCGGTGAATACGAGATCGGCGTTCGCTGGCGCGGTGAGGGCAATCTGCTTCAACGCGTCCTGCGCCGACCACACATATAAGGTGGAACCGGCTGCGATGAAGGCCCGCAGACTGTCAGGCGAGAAGTCCGCAGCCGTAGCGCCCGCAATCGGCAGCGTCGTCGTGGCGTTGCTACTGGTGTCGAAAACGATCACCTGGGTTGGAGGAGGCGGAGCGTTGCTGCCCGGGACGGGCACTGCATTCGGGTCCGCGCCGGAAAGAATTAGCTTCTTCCCGTCCGGAGAGACCGTGAGTACTTTTCCGGTGACGGATCTAAATTCCGTCAGGGCCGGCGGGCTGGCGGCAGTAGCCACCATTAACCCGCGGCTTCCAAAAAATGAAAAATCGGTGCCCAGGTAGGCCTTCGCGCCCTGGCGATCGAAGACCAGCGAGTTTGGCGTTGCGGGCAAGGCTACGGCCGCGCCCACGGTGTTGTTGGGCGAAATGATCGGAATAAGCAGGCTCACGCAGCCCGTCGTGGTGGCACAGTTGCCGGAAGAGGAAACTCCCGTGCTGGAAACGAAGACTGTGGGCGTGGGGGTCGCGGTCGTCGTGGTGCTTGCGGCAGGAGCGACCGCCACATCGACAGCGCCCTCGGGGTAAATCGGTAAAAGAGGTTTTAATCCGATGTTGCAGGTGGGCGGCGTACAGGAAGCGACTACGGTTCCGCCCCCGGCCTGCGAAGTCGTAATCACCCCGGCAGTGCTCACGACCACGGTTCCAGGGTCGGACGAACTCCAGGTCAAGGGCAGGTCGGTGATGGTTGTGCCCGCCGTGTCTACCACGGTTGCGCTCACGATGGTTGAACTTGCGTTGCCTTGGGTCAGATTAACGGAGTTGCTGATGTTGCCGTTGTTCACCGCCAGCGTGATCGATTGCACGGCGCACGTGCTGAAATCGAGAGGCTGGCCGGCTACGGTCCCGTTATCGGCAAATATCGAGGTGATTCCCGGAGTGTGCGCGGTGACCTCGACCTGTCCGGTCACGAGCCCGGCCACGGGCGCGGCGTCGGTCGCAACCTTCAGAGTGGCGACATCGGCGTTGAGGGATTGCCAGGTGAAAGTCCCCACGCTGGCCGTGATATCCAATCCGCGGCTGAAGGCGGTTGCCTGATAGTTGAATATTTGGCCTTTGGAAAAGCACGGACCGGTAGGCGGAGTCTGGTTGGGGACCGGGCTGACCACGATCTTGTCGATATGCTGGTGCACGTAGACGGTTGTCGGCGGGCTGCTAACCCCGTGCGATGTGGCGGTCACCAGGGCCACACCGACCGGGCCGGGAGTGCAGATTTGAGGGGCAGCGAGCGAATCCCAGGTGCCGGCACAGGCCAAGCCGCTGTTGGATATGGTAAGCACCGCGGTGTTGTTCGAAAAGAACGTAATCGGAGTGGTGATCGTTACCTTTTTATTGTTCTGTGCGATGGCGGTAAAAGTCTGGTTGGCGCTGCCCACGTCGAGAGAAACCGAGTTCGCCGGTGAGAGTACGATGTTGCCTGGGACCGGAAAGACGGTGTTCGTAGTCGGACTGCTGCTGCTGCAGCCACTCAAGCCCGCGATCAAACCGACGGAAATGAAGATCAGGACCAGCCTTGCTTTCGCGGACACCCTACCCATGCACCCTCCCCGCCCGGCGGATCCGCCAGGCGAGCTTGTCTTGACGCGTTTCTGGAAAACCACAAGTGTAGAGGCTAGAATTTTTTTCAGCAAGTTGAGCCGCTTTGCGGGCGTCCGAGCCCGCCGGCGAAATCCCGAAGCGGAGCGAGGGATCTGGTGCTAAACCTACCTGCCGCGAAGCATGCAAGCGATCCGAGTCGCGCGGGTCCCAAATTGACTGATTTCGGTATTTAGGACTTTGCATTCCAGAATTCGCCAATCCGAAAATCCGCGAATTCTCGATCACTGCCGGGAGAAATCCCTCATTTCCCTCTGATGCGACCACGCACCATTGACGATGTGTGCAGCCAATTGTTATATTTATAAGGTTCCGCGAGTTAAGTCTGGCTTGCCTGTAAGCAGTGGGTTGTTCTGCTGCGCCTGTGGGCGTGGGGAAAGCCCTGAAAAATGCAGCTGAGCTTTAGCAACAAACGTCTCCGCTGAAAGTACGAACCGGAGACGCCCTCGCTGAAAACGTCCTGCGCGCACCTTTCACCCGTTGAAAGGCTATGCGGGACGGTGCTGACGAAACGGAGCAGCTCCCGAAAATTTCGGGCCTGGTGCCACCGTCGGCGGCCTTTAGTCAGAACGGGAAACCAAAATCTCCTCGGCGCTGGGCGCCGCGGGAAGCATGGTTGGCGAGTCCGCCATCCAGCCCTGAAATCAGGGAAAAGCAGATGCGGCGCCGATCCGCGTGGGTGTGTCTAGGCCCCTGAGCGTGGAGGCGCGGCCCGGAAGTACCGGAAACAGGAGTACCCGACACACTATGCCGACCTTCAATCAACTGGTGCGTAGCGGCCGCAAGCGGCCACGGTACAAGACGGCAAGCCCGGCGTTGCAGGGATGTCCGCAAAAACGCGGTGTGTGCACTCGCGTTTATACCCAGACTCCCAAGAAGCCGAACTCAGCCCTGCGCAAAGTCGCTCGCGTGCGGCTGACCAACGGAATCGAGGTTACGACCTATATTCCCGGCGTTGGCCACAATTTGCAGGAGCACTCCATTGTGCTGATTCGCGGCGGCCGTGTGAAGGATCTTCCCGGCGTCCGCTATCACGTGATTCGCGGCACGCTCGACGCAGTCGGCGTGGCCGGACGCAAGCAGAGCCGTTCGAAGTATGGAGCCAAGAGACCAAAGGCGTAGCAGTCGCCAGTCTTCAGTCTTCGGTCTTCAGTCGTCAGAGAAAGCACGTTCCTCACCGCTGAAGCGGTTCGGAATGACAAGAGTTGGGGAGTTGGTTCGAGCGAGAGTTTGAGGAAAAGTTGGGCTGAAAGCTGACGGCTGAGAGCCGACAGCTAGAAGCCAGGAGCTAGAAGCTGATATGCCTCGAAAAGGTTACATCGCGAAGCGGAAAGTGGAGCCCGATCCGGTTTACGGGTCGGATCTGGTTACGAAATTCGTCAACTCCATGATGTGGCAGGGCAAGAAGAGCACTGCGGAAGGCATCTTTTACGAGGCGTTGACGAAATTACAGGAAAAAGGTGGCGACGAGCCCCTGAAGCTGTTCAAAAAGGCAGTCGAGAACGCCAAGCCGCTGCTCGAAGTGAAGAGCCGACGCGTGGGCGGCGCCAACTACCAGGTTCCGGTCGAAGTGAATGCCGACCGGCGTACCTCGCTGGCCATCCGCTGGCTCATTACATATTCCCGTGGACGCGCTGAGAAGGGCATGATCGACAAACTGAGCAACGAACTGCTCGATGCCAGCAACAACCGCGGCGCAGCCATCAAGAAGAAGGAAGATGTCCACCGCATGGCCGAAGCCAACAAGGCGTTTGCGCACTATCGGTGGTAGAAGGGCAGCTTCTAGCCGTTAGCTCCTGGCTTTTAGCAAGAAAACGAGCCGGAGGGTTAGCTAGGAGCTAGAGGCTAGAGAGCTAGAAGCTGAATTTAAGATGAGTACTGGTACCAACATCGCCGGCGAACAAGAGTCTCGCAAGGAAGAGAAGAAAAAAGCTGTGTCCAGAACAGTCCCATTAGAACGGTGCAGGAACATCGGCATCATGGCTCACATTGATGCCGGCAAGACCACTACGACCGAGCGCATCCTGTTCTATACGGGAAAGACGCACCGCATCGGAGAGGTCCACGAAGGCACTGCCACCATGGACTGGATGGAGCAGGAGCAGGAGCGCGGCATCACCATTACATCCGCCGCTACCACCTGCACCTGGCGCGATATTCGAATCAACATTATCGATACTCCCGGCCACGTAGATTTCACCGCTGAAGTGGAGCGGTCGCTGCGCGTTCTCGATGGCGCGGTTGCGGTATTTGACGCAGTCCACGGCGTGCAGCCGCAATCGGAAAAAGTCTGGCGTCAAGCCGACAAGTACGGCGTCCCCAGAATTTGTTTTATCAACAAGATTGATAAGATGGGCGCCGATTTCGAGCATGCCGTCGATACCCTCCGCAAGCGCCTCAACGCCAAGCCCGTCGCGATCCAAATTCCCATCGGACAAGAAGACAAGTTCAAAGGCGTCGTCGATCTCATCGAGATGAAGTCGATCGTCTGGCAGGACGACACTATTGGCGCCGAGTACATCACTGGCGAAATCCCCGCCGAATTGCAGAAAAAGGCCGAAGCATTTCATACCGCGCTGGTCGAGACTGTGGCCGAAAATGACGACGAGATGCTGCACAAGTTCCTCGAAGGCGAGACCATTTCCGCCGCGGAGCTGCGAGCGTCGTTGCGCAAATCGACCATTGCGTTGAAGGTTTTCCCGGTTGTCGTCGGCACCGCTTTCAAGAATAAAGGTGTACAGCCCCTGCTCGATGCGGTCGTCGACTATCTGCCTTCCCCGCTCGACCTGGGTGTCACCACGGGTACGAATCCCGACAACGGCGAGACCATTACCCGCAAGCCGGCCGACAGTGAGCCGTTTTCCGCGCTGGCCTTCAAGATCATGGCCGACCCGTTCGTCGGCCAGTTGACCTTTATCCGGGTCTACTCCGGCCAACTCAAATCCGGCGATTCCGTGCTGAATTCGGGCCGCGGACGCAGCGAGCGCATTGGGCGTCTGCTGAAGATGCACGCCAACAAGCGTGAAGACATCAATGAGATTCTGGCAGGCGATATTTGTGCTGCGGTTGGCTTGAAGAACGTTTCGACCGGCGACACCATCTGCGACGAGAAGCATCCGATTGCCCTCGAGAACATCACCTTTGCGGTTCCCGTGATTTCGGTTGCGGTTGAGCCCAAGACGAAGGCCGATCAGGAAAAAATGGGCATGGCGCTTTCCAGGCTGGCCCAGGAAGACCCCACCTTCAAGGTTCACACCGACCCCGACAGCGGACAGACCATCATCAGCGGCATGGGCGAGTTGCATCTCGAAATCATCGTCGACCGCATGATGCGCGAGTATAAAGTCGAGGCCAACGTCGGCAAACCGCAGGTGGCATATCGCGAAACCATCCGCAAGCACGCGCAAGCCGAAGGCAAATACATCCGCCAGACCGGTGGCAAAGGGCAGTATGGCCATGCCAAGATTTATCTCGACCCGCAACCCGCTGGCATGGGCTATGAGTTCGTCAACGACATCACGGGTGGGTCGGTGCCGAAGGAATTTATCAAGCCGATCGATCAGGGCATTAAAGAAGCTCTCGAAGGCGGCATTCTGGCTGGCTATCCCATGGTTGACGTGAAGGCCACGCTCTACGACGGCAGCTATCACGATGTCGATTCGAACGAAATGGCATTCAAGATCGCCGGTTCGATGGCGTTCAAGGAAGCCGCCCGCAAAGCGTCTCCGGTGCTGCTGGAGCCGGTGATGGCGGTCGAAGTGGTTACGCCGGAAGATTACGCCGGCGTCATCATGGGCGACCTGAGTTCGCGCCGCGGGCGGATCGAAGGTATGGAACATCGCGCCGGTTCGCAGGTGATTAAGGCGATTGTGCCGCTGGCGGAAATGTTTGGCTACGCCACGCATATGCGCTCGAGCACGCAGGGCCGCGCCGAATACTCGATGCACTTCGCGCGTTATGAAGAAGTGCCGCGCAGCGCGGCGGACGAGATCATCGGCAAGTCGCAGGGAACACGAAGAGATAGACGCAGAAGTCGCGGGCGAGGGCGTCCGCCACACGAGCAAAGAACGGAGCTAGGAAATGGCGAAAGAGAAATTTGAGCGTAATAAGCCGCACTGCAACGTAGGGACGATTGGTCACATTGACCATGGCAAGACCACGTTGACGGCGGCCATCACCAAGGTGTTGTCGAAGCACAACCCGAAGATCCAGTTCCGGTCGTTTGATTCGATCGATAACGCGCCGGAAGAAAAGGCACGCGGCATCACCATCGCGACGGCGCACGTGGAGTATGAGACGGCGAACCGGCACTACGCGCACGTCGATTGCCCGGGCCACGCCGACTACATCAAGAACATGATCACGGGCGCGGCCCAGATGGATGGCGCGATTCTGGTCGTGGCTGCGACCGATGGTCCGATGCCGCAGACGCGGGAGCACGTGCTTTTGGCTCGCCAGGTAGGCGTGCCTTACATCGTGGTCGCGCTGAACAAGTGCGATGCGGTGGATGATCCTGAACTGCTGGACCTGGTGGAACTGGAAGTGCGCGAGTTGCTGAAGAGCTATCAGTTCCCGGGAGACGATGTGCCGGTGGTGCGTTTGTCGGCCCTGGGCGCGCTGAACGGGGAAGCCAAGTGGGAGAAGCAGATTGACGAGCTGATGGCGGCGGTGGACAAGAGCGTGCCGCAACCGGCGCGCGAACTGGACAAGCCGTTCCTGATGCCGATTGAAGATATCTTCTCGATCTCGGGCCGCGGCACGGTGGTGACCGGCAGAATCGAGCGCGGCAAAGTGAAGGTCGGCGAGGAAGTGGAAATCGTCGGCTTCCGCGAGACCCGCAAGACGGTGGTCACGGGCGTCGAAATGTTCAAGAAGCAGTTGGACGAAGGTCTGGCGGGCGACAACGCCGGATTGCTGCTGCGCGGCATCGCGAAAGAAGATGTCGAGCGCGGCATGGTGCTGGCCAAGGGCGGGTCGATTACTCCGCACACCAAATTCAAGGCTGAGGTTTACATTCTGACCAAGGAAGAAGGCGGGCGGCATACGCCATTCTTCAAAGGCTACCGGCCGCAGTTCTACTTGCGGACGACGGATGTGACGGGCGTGGCGGAGTTGCCGGCGGCGACGGAGATGGTGATGCCGGGCGACAACGTGCAGCTGGTGATTGAGCTGATCACGCCGGTGGCGATGGAGAAGGGTTTGCGCTTTGCCATCCGCGAAGGCGGGCACACGGTGGGCGCGGGCACGATCTCAGAGATTATTCAGTAGGATTAAGAACCAGTTGTCGGTTGCTGGTTCTCAGTTCTCAGATGGATTGAGCTAGAAGCTAGAAGCTGCAGTTAAGCGGCTTGCATCATGCCGCCAGTTCTTTTCTCCCGGTGAGCCGGGAGGGGTGAAAGAGTGAAACATGGTTGGAAAAGAGAAAATTCGAATCCGGCTGAAGGCGTACGACTACCGCATCCTGGACCAGTCCACGGGTGAGATCGTCGACACGGCGCGGCGCACGGGAGCCCAGATCGCGGGCCCGATTCCATTGCCCACGATGAAAAACAAGTATTGCGTGCTGCGTTCTCCGCACGTGGACAAGAAATCGCGCGAGCAGTTCGAGATCCGCACCCATAAGCGTTTGCTCGATATTCTCGAGCCCACGCAGCAGACCGTGGATGCTTTGATGAAACTCGACTTACCTGCGGGCGTGGACGTCGAGATCAAGGCTTTTGGCAAGGAACATAAATAGCCGTCAGCTCTCAGCTGTCAGCTCGAGAGCTCAGCATGATTCAGCTAGCGGAGAAGATTGAAATGGCAAAAGTAACCGGAATTCTGGGCAAGAAAGTCGGAATGACGCAGCTCTTCGACGACAAGGGCGACGTGCATCCGGCCACCGTTCTGCAGGCGGGTCCGTGCGTGATTACGCAGCATAAGACCCAGACTCGCGACGGCTACGATGCGGCGCAGATCGGCCTGGTCGAATTCATGAAGGAATCGCGCCTGACCCAACCCATGAAGGGCCATCTGGGAAAGAACAATTTGCCGCCGGTGAAATTCCTGCGTGAAGTGCCGATCGAGGTTGAAAAGACGGAAGAGGCCGCCGCGGTGAAGGCCGGCGACCGGGTGCTGGTCGATATCTTCGAGGGCGAAAAGTTTGTGGACATCGTCGGCATCAGCAAGGGTCGCGGTTTTGCCGGTGTGGTCCGGCGTCATCACTTTGCCGGTGGTCCCAAATCGCACGGTTCGATGTTTCAGATCACCGGTTCGATCGGATCTTCGGCATTCCCTTCGCGCGTGTTCAAAGGGATGCGCATGTCGGGACACATGGGCGTAGGATCGAGTGACCCAGCGCAACCTGCGCGTGCTGGGCGTGGACAAAGACGAAAACCTACTGGTGGTCGAGGGCAGCGTGCCCGGTCCGAATGGCGGGTACCTGGTGATTACCAAGGCCAAGAAGCCACCCCGCGAGCGTCGCGGATTTGGTGGCGCAGCCACGGTGGATCCGTTGAAGGCAGCCAAGCGGGCAGCCAAGAAAGCTTAAAAGCAGTCGTCGGTCTTCAGTATTCGGTTAAGACCGCGAATGCGAGTACGGAATAGACATATGGCAACGATTGACATTCACAATCTGAGCGGTGCGAAGGTGGGCACGCTCGATCTGGCCGAAGAGGTTTTCGGCGCGGTCAACGAAGACCTGCTGTGGGAAGCGGTAAAGCATTACCGCGCCGCGCATCGCGCCGGCACTCACGCCACCAAGAACAAGAAGCTGGTCTCCGGCGCCGGCAAGAAACTGTGGAAGCAGAAGGGCACGGGACGCGCCCGCGTGGGCTCCATCCGCTCGCCGCTGTGGCGGCACGGTGGCACGGTGCATGGCCCGCAGCCGCGCTCTTATGACTACGCGTTTCCGCGCAAGAAGTTGATGGGAGCGTTGCGCTCCGCGCTGGCTTCGAAATTCGCCGACGGTAAGCTGATCGTGGTCAATGCGTTTGACGTGAAGGAACCGAAGAGCAAGCTCTTCCGCCAGGCCCTGGATGCACTCAAAGTTGAAACCACCGTTTTGCTGGTTGAGGCGGGGCGGGACAGCAATCGGAACCTGACGCTGAGTTCGCGCAACCTGGATGGGGTGGAACTGGTCAACAGCACTGCCGTTCATCCTTATCATCTGTTGCGTTACGACCGTGCGATTTTCTCGCAGCCGGCGATCGAGGCGCTGCAGGTATCGCTGAAGAACTCGACCTCGAAGCGCAAGCAGAAAGACAAGCCCGAGGAAGGCAGCAAGAAGGCTACGCGCGCTCCGCGGCGCCGGGCGCGTCATGAAAAAGCGGCGGAGGTTGCCTGATGAAATCCGCATATCAGATCATTCGCACGGCCGGTGATTACGGAAAAAGGCCTGGCCATCAAGGAGAACCAGAACACCCTGGTCTTCCAGGTAGCGCCGGCCGCGACCAAGACCGAGATCCGGCAAGCGGTGCAGTCGATTTTTAAAGTGAAGGTGCTTGTCCGTTCGCACTGCCACCTATCCGGGAAAAGAGCGCCGGCGGGGCAAGTTCGCCGGCTATCGTCCCGATTGGAAGAAGGCGTACGTGCGGTTGAAGTCTGGCGAAAAGATGCCGGAGTACGCGCAGAACTTATAGTCGTCAGTCGTCGGTCTTCAGTCGTCAGCAAGGCCGATGGAAGCAACGGATTTTGCTGACGACCGACGACTGAAGACTGAGAGCTGATTTTTATGCCAATCAAGACATATCGACCGACTACGCAGACGCTGCGCTACCGGACCACGCTGGTCAATGACGATATTACGACCCGGAATCCGCACAAGCCGCTGCTCGAACCTAAGCAGCGCAGCGGCGGACGCCGCAACAGCGGCGATACCACCATGTGGCATCGCGGCGGCGGGCACAAGCGCAAGCTGCGCCTGATCGACTTCAAGCGCGACAAGAACGGGATTCCCGCGACCGTAGCCTCGATTGAGTACGATCCCAACCGCTCGGCGCGCATCGCGCTCTTGAGCTATGCCGACGGCGAGAAGCGCTACATTCTCGCAGCCCGACGGGCTGAAGGTGGGACAGAAAGTTGTCAGCGGCCCCGAGGCGGACATTCTGGTGGGCAACGCTCTGCCGTTGAAGAATATTCCGCCGGGCACAACCATCCACAATGTGGAGTTGAAGCCGGGCAAGGGCGCGCAGATGGTGCGCTCGGCGGGCGGTTCGGCGCAGTTGGTGGCCAAGGAAGGCGAATATGCGCTGGTCAAACTGCCTTCCGGTGAGACCCGCAAAGTTTCGCAGGATTGCATGGCGACGATTGGGCAGGTCGGCAATCTCGATCACGAAAACATCACCATCGGCAAAGCCGGACGCATGCGCTGGCTGGGACGGCGGCCGGTGAACCGCGGTGTTTCCATGAACCCGGTGGACCATCCGCACGGCGGTGGTGAAGGCAAGACCTCCGGCGGCCGGCATCCGGTTACGCCCTGGGGCCAGCCGACACGCGGCTACAAGACGCGCAACAACAAGCGCACGGATTCGTTCATCGTGAACCGCAGAGGGAAGAAGTAGAGAGAGCAGTCGTCGGTCGTCAGTCTTCAGTCGTCGGCTAAAGCAGATTCCTCACCGCTGAAAGCGGTTCGGAATGACAAGAGCGGAGACTGAGGACGAGGCTTTCGAAAGGTTTTGGATTTAGCTAAAAGCTAGGAGCTAACAGCTAGAAGCTGACTTTATGGCACGTTCAACCAAGAAGGGTCCGTTCGTGGATGGCTACCTGCAGGCGCGGGTGGACGGCATGAACTCGCGCAATGAGAAGAAGGTGCTGCGCACCTGGTCGCGGCGCTCGACCATCATTCCAGAGATGGTGGGCCACACCATCGCGGTGCATAACGGCAAAAAATTTATCCCGGTCTACATCACGGAAAACATGGTGGGCCACAAACTGGGTGAATTCAGCTTCACCCGCCAGTTCAAGGGGCACTCGATGCGGGCGGCCACCGAAGTGGCGGCGAAACCGGCGGGCGTGCCCGGCGGTCCGGGCGCGATTACTCCGGCGGCGGGATCAGGACCGGCTCCGGCGGCGCCGGCGTCCAAGGCGTAAAGGAGAAGCACCGACATGGAATTTCGAGCTCAAGTCCGCTTCAGCCGGGTCTCGCCGCAGAAGGCGCGCCTGGTGCTGGATTTGATCAAGGGCCGCAAGGTGGAAGACGCGCTCAATACCCTGATCTTTACCAAGAAGCGCGTGGCTGCCACCGTCGAAAAGCTGCTGCGCTCGGCGCTGGAAAATGCCAACTACCTGGCCAGCGAAAAGGGCATCGACGTCGATGTGGACAAACTCTACGTCAAGGACGCGGTGGCCAACGACGGGCCGCGCATGAAGCGCATCCGTCCCGCGCCCATGGGCCGGGCTTTCCGCTACGTGCGGCGCATCGCGCATATCGAAATCGTGCTGGCGGAGCGGGGTAAGAGCGGAGAATCGCTGGCCACCGTGGTGGGCGAAGAAGGCGCAGCCGCGAAAACTCCGGTTCGGGGCAAGGCTAGGGCCGGCGCCAAGAGTAAGAACAAGCGCCGGCGGGCAAGAAGAAAGTAGGAGCCAGATAATGGGACAAAAAGTTCATCCCTATGGTTTTCGCCTGGGCTACACCAAGCCCTGGAAGTCGCGCTGGTTCGTGGAGCGCGACTACGACAAGCTGCTGCTCGAAGACGTCAAGCTGCGCAAAGAGCTCCAGGAAAAGCTCAAGTCGGCGGGCGTCAGCTCGATTGAGATCGAGCGCCCCGGCAACAAGCTGCGCGTGATCATCAAGACGGCGCGGCCCGGCATCATCATCGGACGCAAGGGCGCCGAAATCGACAAGCTCAAGCTGGACGTGCAGAAGCGCACCGCGCGCGAGGTTTACATCGACATCCAGGAAGTGCACAAGCCTGAACTGGACGCGCAGCTGGTTTCGGAGTCGATTGCCCTGCAGCTGGAAAAACGCGTGGGCTTCCGCCGTGCCATGCGCAAAGCGGTGGATTCGGCATTGCGCTTCGGTTGCAAGGGTATCAAGGTCCGGGTCAGCGGACGGTTGAATGGCAATGAAATCGCGCGCTCGGAGTGGTATTTGCAGGGCCGTCTGCCGCTGCACACCCTGCGCGCCGACATCGACTACGGTTTTACTGAAGCCCGCACCACCTACGGCGTCATCGGGGTGAAGTGCTGGGTCTACAAAGGCGAAATTTTGCCGGCCAAAAAACGCGAGCCGCAGCAGGCGGGCGCGTTCTAAGGTGTTTGGCTAGAAGCTAGAAGCTAAGAGCTGATTCTTATGTTGATGCCAAAGAAAGTGAAGTACCGCAAGCAGCAGCGCGGGCGCATGACCGGCAAGGCGTGGCGCGGGAGCCAGTTGGCTTTCGGCGATTTCGGCCTCAAGGTGCTCGAGCCGGGATGGATCACCGACCGCCAGATCGAAGCGGCGCGCGTGGCCATGACCCGGTTCATCAAGCGCGGGGGCAAGATCCAGATCCGTCTTTTCCCGGACAAGCCGGTCACCAAGAAGCCGGCTGAAACCCGTATGGGCAAAGGCAAGGGCGCGCCCGATCACTGGGTGGCGGTGGTGCGGCCGGGCAAGATCCTGTTTGAGATGGAAGGGGTCTCGCAGACCGATGCCAGCGAGGCCATGCGTCTGGCTTCGCACAAGCTGCCCTTGCGCACCGTGTTTGTGAAACGCGAAGGCGCGCACTAGGAACATTGGACCGAGAACCGAGAAGTAAGAACTGAGAACCGATATGAAACCGGAAAAAGTACGGAACTTGACCGCGGACGAGTTGGTCTCCCAGGAGCGGGAGTTGAGCGATCAGCTCTTTAAGCTGAAGTTCCAGCTCAATATGGGACAGACCGAGAGCCTGAAGAAGATTCGCGGCCTGCGCCGGGACATTGCGCGGGTCAAGACCATCGCGCGCGAACGCGAGCTGACCGCCAAGACCGGAACGGAGAAAAAGTAATATGGCGCAAACCAAATCACAATCCGCAGCGGCGCCGGAGATTACCCAGCTAGCCGGGCGGCGCAAAGAAGTGGTGGGCGAAGTGGTCTCGAGCCGCATGCACAAGACCATCGTGGTGCAGGTGGTACGCAAGAAGGCGCATCCGTTCTACAAACGGGTAGTTTCGAAGGCCAAGAAGTTCTACGCGCACGACGAAAAGAATGTTGCCCACGTGGGCGATGTGGTGCGGCTGGAAGAAACTCGTCCGCTGTCCAAATTGAAGCGCTGGCGGTTGAAGGAAGTGGTGCGGCAGGCCGCGTTGCTGCCGGAAGCCACGCTTCCGGAAGTCAGTTAGCCGGGCATTCCCCGGCCGGGCCGCACAGGAGATCCGATTATGGCTGTGATGATGAGATCGATGCTCGAGGTCGCCGACAACTCCGGCGCCCGCAAGCTGCAGATGATTCTGCCGCTGGGTGGTTCGACCGGCTTAAACGCCGGGCTGGGTGACGTGATTACCGCCAGCGTGAAAGAGGCCGCCCCGGAAGGCCAGGTGCAGAAGGGCAAAGTGGTGAAGGCGGTCATCGTGCGTACCCGCAAGGAACACCGGCGCCGCGATGGCACCTACATCCGCTTTGACAGCAATGCCGCCGTCCTCATCAACGACGCCGGCGAGCCGGTGGGGACCCGCGTCTTCGGTCCGGTGGCGCGCGAGTTGCGGGAGCGCAAGTTTTTGAAGATTGTGTCCTTGGCGCCGGAAGTACTGTAAGAAGTTTCGAACTTTAGCCAGCTGAGAACTGAGAATCATGAAGACAGTCGAGAGAGCGAACAAGCGAGTGGACCTGCGGCGCAACGATACGGTGCGCGTCATCACCGGACGTGACAAGGGAAAAGAAGGCCGCGTGCTGCGTATTTTCCCCAACGACGCCAAGATTCTGGTGGAGCACGTCATGATCGTGAAAAAGCACGTGCGCCCCAACCCGCAGCGCAACGTCAAGGGCGGGATCGCGGAACAGGAAAGCCGGATCGCGATCTCGAACGTGGGACTGATGTGTCCCAGTTGCAAGCGCCCGGTGCGTATCGGACACGAGTTTCAGGGCGAGCGCAAGGTGCGGGTGTGCCGCAAGTGCGGGGCCACGCTGGATAAATAGCTTTATGTTAGCTTCTAGCTTTGCTAGCTCCTGGCTGCTAGTTAGAGAACCACGAGCGGTAGACGTTGAGTTTGAAGCTAAAAGCTAAGAGCCAGTAGCTAGAAGCTGAGTTCACAGAGGAAGCAAATGGCAAAAGAGAAAAGAGACAAGCAGGGCGACAAGCAGCAGCAGGAGGCGAAGCCTGCACAGGCGCATCACAGCGCCAAGGAAACGCCGCGGCTGAAGAGCCGCTTCAAGGCGGAAGTCGCGCCTGCGCTGATGAAGGAATTCGACCTCAAGAATCCCATGGCGGTGCCGCACATCAACAAGATTGTGGTCAACATGGGCGATGGGCGAAGCCACGCAGAATGCCAAGATTCTCGATCCCGCGGTCAACGAACTGGGCCAGATCACCGGCCAGAAGCCGATTACCACCAAGGCCAAGAAATCGATTGCGGCCTTCAAAGTCCGCGAGGGACAGGCCATCGGCGCCATGGTGACTCTGCGCGGCGACCGCATGTGGGAGTTTCTCGACCGGCTGGTGAATGTGGCGCTGCCCCGGGTACGCGACTTCAAGGGAGTCTCGACCAAGTCGTTCGACGGACGCGGCAACTACACCCTGGGACTGCACGACCAGCTGATTTTCCCCGAGATTGATTATTCCCGGGTGGACAAGACCAAGGGGATGAACGTCACCATCGTGACCACGGCGGCCAACGACGACCAGGCGCGAGTTCTGCTCAAGCATCTGGGCATGCCGTTCCGGCCGTAGGGCTTTATGCTGAAGCTGATGAGTTTTAACTGAGAGCTGACGGCTGGAAGCTGAGAGCTACCCGCCGGAAGCTAGGAGCAAAAGTAAATTGACGACAGCAAAAAGAGTGAAGGACGCGAAGATCGAGGCAAAGTTTGACAAGGCGCGGGGCAAAGGCCCGAAGCTGAAGTTTTCCTCGCGCCGGCATAACCGCTGCAAATTGTGCGGACGTCCGCGCGCGTATTTACGCAAGTTCGGAATTTGCCGCCTGTGTTTCCGCGGTCTGGCTTTGCGCGGAGAGATTCCTGGAGTTTCGAAGTCGTCCTGGTAGAGGTAATGAGTCTCCCACCCTGCGCAAAGAACGCGCGAGGGTGGGGCACCCGAGTTGGGGTGGAAGCGTCGTCGCGGGTTCTTCGGTGCACAGTCAGTAAGACCGAAGCAAACGGGCGGCGGAGGAGAAGCAAACGATGAGGTTGACCGATCCGGTCGCAGACATGCTGACGCGCATTCGCAATGCGATACGCGCCCGCCACCAGAAAGTCGATGTTCCTGCTTCCAAGCTGAAGGTGGAGATTGCCCGCATCCTCAAAGAGGAAGGCTACATTTCCAATTTCAAGCCGGCGGAGGAGGAGGGCCACAAGGTCCTGCGCCTCTATTTGAAGTATGGCAACAACAATGAAGCCGCCATCTCGAACGTGGAACGTGTCTCCCGTCCGGGTTGCCGGGTGTACGTGCGGCGCAGCGAGATCCCGCGCGTGCTGGGCGGACTGGGGATCAATATTCTGACCACGCCCCGCGGAGTCATGACCGGACGCCAGGCCCGCAAGCAAGGCGTGGGCGGCGAAGTGTTGTGCGAGATTTGGTAGTTGAAAACCAGCTCTTAGCTCTTAGCCTTTAGCTTTCAGCCAAAGACCGAGAGGTACAGGAGGAACGATAGCTAACGAGCTAAGAGCTAAAGGCTAAGAGCTGATCTTATGTCAAGAATTGGACGAAAACCGATCCCGCTCCCCAAGGGAGTTGCGGTCAAAATCGAGGGCAGCACGGTGAACGTGCAGGGCCCCAAGGGCAAGCTGGATACCGAGTTGCCGCGCGGCATCCGCATGGAGCAGCAGGACGGCAACCTGGTGGCGATCCGCGAGAACGATTCGCAGGCCGCGATCCATGGACTGGCCCGCGCCCTGGTCAACAACGCGGTTGAAGGCGTGACCAAGGGGTGGACCCGCGAGCTGGAAATCGTTGGCATCGGATATCGCGCCGAGCTCAAGGGCAAGAACACAGTCGTATTCAGCCTGGGGTACTCGCACCCGATCGAGTATCCATTGCCGCTCGGAATTGAAGCCACCGTCGACGCCGAAGCAGACCAAGCTCAGCGTGACCGGCATCGACCGCCAAAAAGTGGGCCAGGTGGCGGCTGAAATGCGCAGCCTGCGGCCGCCCGATCCGTACAAGAACAAAGGCGTGCGCTATGCCGGCGAGCGCTTGAAGAAGAAGGTTGGAAAGACAGGGGCGAAATAGTCGTCAGTCGTCGGTCTTCAGTCGTCAGCCCTAGCGGCAAACGATTGGAAGAATCGAGCTGATGATCGAGGCAAGAACAGTCGTTCCGTTATCGGTTTCAGTGGAGGGTTTGGCTGACGACCGACGACTGACGACCGAGGACTAAAAATGCTTACCCAGACATCGAAGAACGCGAACCGGCGGCATGTGCACAATCGCATCCGCAAGAAGGTGGTGGGCACGGCCGAGCGTCCGCGCTTGAACGTGTATCGCTCGTTGAACCATATTTACGTGCAGTTGATTGACGACCTCAAGGGCGCGACCCTGGTCTCCGCGAATTCCGCGGAAGGCAAAAAGGGCGAGCGCCGTGTAGGCGGCAATCTGGCCGCGGCCAAGAATGTGGGCAAGAACATTGCCGAGCGCGCCAAGGCCAAGGGAATCGAAAAGGTCGTGTTCGACCGCGGCGGCTACATCTATCACGGACGGATCAAGGCCCTGGCCGATTCCGCCCGCGAAGCCGGGCTGAAGTTCTGAGAAAATTACCAGATCGTGAAATGAGAATCGATGCCAATAGTCATTAAGAAACTCGATGCGGGTTCCTACCAGTTGAAAGACCAGGTGGTCTCGATCAACCGCGTGACCAAAGTGGTCAAGGGCGGCAAGAACCTTTCCTTCGCGGCCCTGGTGGTGGTGGGAGACCCGGGCGCCGGAGTCGTCGGCTATGGTTCGGGGAAGGCCAAGGAAGTTCCCCAGGCCATCCGCAAGGGAATTGAGTCCGCCAAGAAAAATCTGATGCGGGTCAACCTTACCCAGACCAGCATTCCGCACCTGGTGCTTGGACGCTATGGATCGGGAAGAGTGCTGTTGAAGCCGGCGCCGGAAGGTACGGGAGTGATCGCCGGAGGCGCGGTTCGCGCCGTGATGACTTCGGCGGGGATTCTGAACGTGCTGACCAAATCCATTGGCACCACCAACCCGCACAATGTCATTAAGGCGACGTTTGATGCCTTGAAGCATTTGAAGAACAAGAGCGACGTGGCCGCCATGCGCGGCAAGTCGGTCGAGGAACTGTAATCATGCCTAACAAATTGGCCAAGAAGTCGAGCCCGGGCAGTGGCGCCAAAATCCATTTGAAGTGGGTGCGCTCGGCGATTTGCGCTCCGGTGCAGCAGAAATTGGTGGTCAAAGGTCTGGGTTTTACCCGGTTGAACCAGGTCATCGAGCGGCCCGACAACCCGGCCATCCGTGGCATGGTGGCCAAGGTGCCGCACCTGGTGGAAATCGTTCAGTCGTAAGTCGTCAAACATCAGTCCTCAGCAAAAACTGAGCTGAGCTGAAAGCTGACAGCTGAGAGCTTATTTATGAATCTTTCGAACATTCGCGCTCCAAAGAAAGCGACAGCCAACAAGAAACGCGTGGGCCGCGGCATGGGTTCGGGCATGGGCAAGACCTCCACCCGCGGACACAAGGGCCAGCGCTCGCGCAGCGGTTCGCGCATGATGCGCGGTTTTGAAGGCGGCCAGATGCCCTTGCATCGCCGCATGCCCAAGCGCGGATTCACCAACATCTTCCGCCAGGAATTCAACATCGTGAACCTGGAAAAGCTGGTGGGTCTGGGCGAGACTACCATCACGCCTGACGTATTGCGCAAAGCGGGAGTGATCAAGAGCAAACATCCTTTGAAGGTGCTGGGGGACGGCGAGTTGACCATTGCGCTCACGGTGCACGCCCACAAGTTTTCCAAGTCGGCCCAGGAAAAGATCACCAAGGCTGGCGGCAAGGTCGAGGTTCTGTAGTCATGCTGGAGAAACTGGCAAACGTATTTCGTATTCCGGACCTGCGCAAGCGCATTCTGTTCACGCTTGGGCTCTTGGCCGTGTATCGCCTGGGTGGACACATTCCGACGCCGGGCGTGAATGCGGACAAACTGCAGCAGTTCTTCGAGCAGAACAAGGGCAGCCTGCTGGGATTCGTGGACCTGTTCTCCGGTGGTCAGCTCCGCCGCCTTACAATTTTCGCCCTGGGCATCATGCCCTACATTACCGCGTCCATTATTTTGCAGTTGCTGACGGTCGTCTATGAGCCGCTGGCCAAGTTGCAGAAGGAAGGCGAACTGGGGCGCAAGAAGATTACCCAGTGGACCCGCTATCTGACCTTTGGTCTGAGCGCGGTGCAGTCATTCGGCATTGCCTGGCAGTTGCAGCGGGGCGGAGACTTTGTGGTCCATCCCGGGCCGGCTTTCGTTTTAATGACCATGCTGACCCTGACCACGGGCAGCGTTTTCATCATGTGGCTGGGCGAGCAGATTACCGAGCGCGGCGTGGGCAACGGCATGTCGCTGCTGATCTTTGCCGGCATCGTGGTCGGCCTGCCGCGCGGCATCATCGACCTTTTCGACAAGGTACGCACCGATGCCTGGGGAGCTTTCACCGCGCCGGCGACAATTCTGCTGGTTGTGGTGATGGTCCTGGTCGTGGCCTTCATCGTTTATGTGGAGCGCTGCGAGCGCCGCATTCCGGTGCAATACGCCAAGCGCGTGGTCGGCCGCAAGGTGATGGGTGGGCAGTCTACGCACCTGCCTTTGCGGGTGAACTCCGGCGGCGTCATGCCGGTCATTTTTGCGTCATCGATTTTGACCCTCCCCCAGACCGTGGGGTACAGCCTGCGCAACAACCGGTATTTCGGCGAGCTGATCCGCAATCTGGGATGGGGAGAACCGCTTTACACGTTTCTCTATGCGGTGGGAATCATCTTCTTCGCTTACTTCTATGTCTCGATTGTCTTCAACCCCAACGAGGTTGCCGACAATATGCGGAAGTATGGCGGATTTATTCCCGGTATTCGCCCCGGCAAACGCACTGCGGACCATATCAACGAGATCCTGACCCGCATCACCCTGGTCGGCGCGCTCTATCTGATCATCATCTCGTTCATTCCGGAATGGATGATCACCGGCATCCACTTGAACCATCTTTATGGACCGATTGGCGCGTTTTTCGAGCGGCTTCCGACCTGGGTGACCAACGGATTAGGCGTGAACTTTTATTTTGGCGGCACCTCGCTGCTGATCGTGGTGGGTGTGGCCATGGATACCGTGACCCAGATCGAGGCGCAGCTGGTGATGCGTCACTATGACGGTTTCACGCCGCGCAGCGGACGGATTCGCGGCCGCCGGACCTGGTCCTAAGAGTACCTGGTCGAAGAATGTAGGTGCGAGCGTCTCGCGCTCCCGCGAGTGGCAGGGACGAGGTTCTGGCAACTGGGTTTGGGCAAGGTTGTAACAGGGAAACAGCAATTGGCGGCAGCTAGGCCCGCGGTCGTGCTGGTTGAGTGAAATTGGAATTAAGAGGCGGGAGGAACCAGTTCGATGGCGGAGGCAACCTCGCGCGGCATCGGACCTGTCATCCTGCTCGGCTCGCCGGGCGCGGGTAAGGGTACACAAGCCAAGCAGATCGTAAAGCGGTATCGGATCCCGCAGATTTCGACCGGCGACTTGCTGCGAGAAAATGTGCAGCGCGGCACTCCGCTCGGCATCGCAGCCAAGGACGTAATGGCGCGGGGTGAGTTGGTGCCGGACGACCTGATTTACGACATGGTGGCGCAGCGGTTGCGGCATGCGGACTGCGAGCCTGGTTTCATTCTGGATGGTATTCCCCGCAATCCGGCCCAGGCCGGGTGGCTGGATGCGTTTCTGGAGCACGAGTTCTTTGAAAATGCGCAGCGGGCGGCCTGTCTGCCCATTGTGATCCGAATTAACGTGGACTATAATAAATTGTTGCGTCGGATTACCGGACGCCGTTCTTGTCCCGTCTGTGGACGGATCTACAACGTCTACTCCCAGCCACCCCGTATCGCGGATCGCTGCGATGTTGATGGTTCTACGCTGGTGACCCGAGAAGATGACCGCGAAGAAGTCATCCGGGACCGGCTGGCGGCCTACGAACTGCAGACCAAGCCCGTAGCTGAGTACTATGCGCGCAAAGGGCGGCTGGTTTCCGTCGATGGCGACCTGCCGGTTGATCAGGTAACCGAGCAGATTTTCAAAGTGATTGAGAGCCAGCGCAGCGGGGCGTCGGGCAGTCACTGAGCTTTTTGCACTGAACCATGGCGATTGTATGCAAATCGGCGGCGGAGATTGAGAAGATGCGGCGCAGCGGCGGCATTGTGCGCGAGGTGCTGAACCACGTGCGCAGCCTGGTGGTGCCGGGTGCAACCACCATGGATCTCGAACGCGCAGCCGAACAGAAGATCAAGGACCTGGGCGTGAAGCCGGCTTTCAAGGGGTATTACGATTATCCCTGTGTGCTTTGCACCTCGATCAATGAAGAGATTGTTCACGGCATCCCTTCCGAGAAAAGGGTGATGAAAGCCGGGGACATTGTTTCGATCGATTGCGGTGTGGTGCTGGACGGATACTACGGCGACGCGGCCATTACCGTTCCCGTGGATGGTTCGCTCACGCCGGAATTGGCGAAGTTGCTCGAAGTCACCGAGGCGTCTTTGTACCGCGGCATCGAAGCCGCCCGCATCGGCAACGCGGTCGGAGATGTTGGCGCTTCGGTACAGGAATTTGTCGAGGCTAACGGCTTCAGCGTGGTGCGGGAGTTCGTCGGGCACGGCATTGGGACCCGCCTGCACGAGGAGCCGCAAGTGCCCAATTACGGCACCCGCGGGCACGGAGCCCGCTTGCGGGAAGGCATGGTGCTGGCGATTGAGCCCATGGTGAATTCCGGCAGTCCGGGAACGCGGGTTCTCGACGACAAGTGGACGGCGGTGACTGCCGACGGCAGCTACAGCGCCCACTTCGAACACTGTGTGGCGGTCATGAAAGATGGCCCGATGATTTTGACGCAGTAGCAGCTTCTAGCCCCTGGCTTCTAGCTGCTAGCTTGACCGGATGGCACGAGAGGTTGGCTAGAGGCCAGAAGCTAGAAGCGATTTCAAGGAGTCGATGAGCAAAGAGGACGCGATTGAAGTGATGGCAACGGTGGTTGAACCGCTGCCCAATGCCATGTTCCGGGTGGAACTGGAAAACAAGCATCAGGTGCTGGCCCACGTCTCGGGAAAGATGCGCAAGAACTTCATTCGCATTCTGCCCGGCGACAAGGTCGCGGTGGAGCTTTCGCCCTACGACCTGAATCGCGGGCGCATCGTCTATCGCTATAAATGAATGTCGCCTCCTGGGCCGTCGCTGGTTTTGCTGACGACTGAGGACTGACGACTGAAGGCTGGGTTTATGAAAGTACGAGCATCGGTAAAGAAGATTTGCGATAAATGCAAGGTCATCCACCGCAAGGGCGTGGTCCGGGTGATCTGCGTCAACTCCAAGCACAAGCAGCGTCAAGGCTAGAAGGACTCGAGGAGCACTATGGCACGCATTGCAGGCGTCGATCTTCCGCGCAACAAGCGGACCAACATCGCGCTGACTTACATCTACGGCATCGGCAACCCGCGCGCCGCCCGCATTCTGGACGCGGCCAAAGTGGATCCGATGAAAAAGATTCAGGACCTGGGCGAGGACGAAGTCAATCGCATTCGTCAGGTGATCGAAGCCGAAGGCATGGTGGAAGGCGACTTGCGCAAGGAAGTTTCGATGAACATCAAGCGTCTCATCGAAATCGGTTCCTATCGCGGCTATCGTCACCGCCGGAACCTGCCGGTCCGCGGACAACGCACCCACACCAATGCGCGAACCCGCAAAGGCCCACGCAAGGGCACGGTAGCGCAGAAGAAGAAGGCAACGGCAAAGACTTAGAAAATCAGCTGCTAGCGTTCTAGCTCCTGGCGTAGAGAGCTAAAAGCTAGGAGCTGAAGCTAAAATGGCAAAACCAGCAGCACCAGCAGCGGCAGCAACCACCGGAGCAGCGGCGGCGCCGGATAAAAAGGGCAAGAAGAAGACCTTTAAGAAAAAAGAGCGGAAGCACGTTCCGCACGGCATCGCCCACATCCAGGCCTCGTTCAACAATACGATTGTGACCATCGCGGACCAGGCGGGAAATGTGCTGGCCTGGAAGAGCTCCGGCTCCCTGGGTTTTCGTGGATCGCGAAAAGGTACGCCGTTTGCCGCCCAGCAGGCGGCCCAGAACGCGGCCAGCATGGCCCGCGATCACGGCGTGCGCAGTGTTGAAGTGCGAGTCAGCGGCCCCGGTTCCGGCCGCGAATCCGCAATTCGTGCGTTGGCCGCGGCCGGCATCGAAGTTCGCAACATTAAAGACGCGACTCCCATTCCGCACAACGGTTGCCGTCCGCCGAAGCGCCGGAGAGTCTAAAGAGCGAGCTTTTAGCCCTTGGCTTTTAGCCTTTAGCTAAGGGCTAGCGGCTAAGAGCCAAATGCTGATTTCGTCCGGGATGAAGGGTGAAGCCAAACCTGTAAACCGGTCATCTAATAAGGAGAAAACAACTTGGCCCGTTACACTGATCCCGTCTGTCGTCTCTGCCGCCGCGAGGGCATGAAGCTGTTCCTCAAAGGCACCAAATGTTTCAGCGATAAGTGTCCGATCGAGAAGCGCAACTTCGCTCCTGGACAGCATGGCAAGGACCGTAAAGCCAAAATCGTTGGCTACGGTCTGCAACTGCGCGAAAAGCAGAAAGCAAAACGCATTTACTTCACCCAGGAAGGCCAGTTCCGCAACTACTTCGAGAAAGCCGCGCGCACTCGAGGGGTTACCGGCGAAATGCTTCTGCAGCAGCTGGAGCGCCGTCTGGACAACGTCGTCTACCGTCTTGGATTCGGTATGTCCCGCCGCCAGGCTCGTCAGTTGGTGCGCCACGGGCACATCCAGGTGAATGGACGTAAGGTCAATATTCCCTCTTTTCAAGTGAGTGTAGGCGAGGAGATTGCGATCCGCGAAGGCAGCAAGAAGCTGCCCATCCTGGAGCCGGCGAAAGAATTTGCCAGCCACCAGAATGCACCCAACTGGCTGGAGATCGATCGCGACAATTACAAAGGCAAGGTCTTGGCTTTGCCCAAGCGCGAAGACATCAGCCTGCCAGTGAACGAGCAGTTGATCGTGGAGTTGTACAGTAAATAAGTCTTCAGTCGTCAGCAAATGCTTGGCTGACGACCGATGACTGACGACCGACGACTGGTCCAACAATTCGAGCCAGATCAGCCTGTCTCTGACGCTTGACCTGAATGAAACGCGGACCTGTTCAGGGATGTCAGGACTGAGCCAAACGGCCGAAGGAGAACAACGTAATGCTTTGGAAGGGATTTCAAAAACCCAAACGTCTCGCCGTCGACACCTCAACCCTAACCGACAAATATGGCATCTTCTGGGCCCAGCCCTTTGAACGGGGCTTCGGGACGACGATCGGAAACGGCTTGCGCCGAGTCATGCTTTCTTCCATCGAAGGCGCCGCGGTGACCGCGGTAAAGATCGAAGGCGTGCTGCACGAGTTCCAGTCGATTCCCGGCGTAGTTGAGGATGCGACCGACATCATCCTGAACCTGAAGCAGATTCCGTTCAAGTTGAGCGGGGATGCGCCGAAGGCCATTTACGTTCGCAGTGAGCAGCCTGGTGTCGTCACCTCCGGCATGATCGAAGCGGATGCCGACGTGGAAGTGCTCGACAAAGATGTCTACATCGCGACCGTCAGCGAAGGCGGCAAGCTCGATATGGAGATGCGCCTCAAGCGCGGACGCGGTTACGTTGCGGCGGACAAGAACTTCGATGAAGACCTGGGCATCGGTTTTATTCCCATCGATTCCGTGCACTCTCCGGTGCGCAAGTGCAACTACACCGTGGAAGCGGCGCGTCTGGGGCAGATTACTGACTACGACAAGCTGACCCTTGAAGTGTGGACCAACGGCTCCATTACCCCAACCGATTCGATCGGCCTGGCGGCGAAGCTGCTGAAGGATCACATGAATATCTTCATCAACTTCGAAGAGGACATCGAGACTTCCACCTCGACCGATGACCGCAAGCCGGAGATCAAGAACGAGAACCTGAACCGGTCGGTAGAAGAGCTGGAGCTTTCGGTGCGCAGCTACAACTGCCTGAAGAACGCCAATATCCAGACCATCGGAGAACTGGTTCAGAAGACAGAAGCCGAGATGTTGAAGACCAAGAACTTCGGCCGCAAGTCGCTGAACGAGATCAAGGAAATTCTGTCATCGATGGGGCTGAGCCTGGGGATGAAGATCGACGAGCACGGCAATGCCGTGCCCGGCCCGACTTCCAACCAGGTGCTGCCGGCGTCGGCGTACGGTCCGGACAACGACCTGTAAAGCAGTTTCGGGTGGCGCTCGGCGCCACCCGGTTTCTAGTTTCTGGTTTCTAGTTTCCAAGATACGAACGCTGCATGTTTTCGCCTGCGACCAGGAATTTGAAACCAGGAACCGGAAACTAGAAACCAAGATACCGAACTGAACTGGCCATTTGCCGCTAAGTGGCCCCAGAGGGATTCAAATGCGTCACAAAGTAGCAGGATGGAAACTGGGACGGAACACCAGCCACCGCCGCTCCTTGCTGCGGAACCTGGTGACTTCGCTCATCCTCGAAGAGCGAATCGAGACCACTGTGCCCAAAGCCAAGGCCCTGCGTCCGCGGGTCGAGAAAATGATCACGCTAGGCAAGCGCGGCGATCTGGCGGCCCGCCGCCAGGCTCTGGCTTACCTGATGACGAGCGCCGCCGTAGACAAGCTCTTCGACGTCATCGCTCCTCGCTTCGGCGACCGCGAAGGCGGATACCTGCGCATTGTTCGCGCCGGCTGGCGAAAAGGCGATGGCGCAGACACTGCATTCGTTGAACTCCTGGGCAGTGAGAAGCTACAGGAGGAAAAGCGCGAAAAGCGCGCCGTGGCCCGCTCCAAGCGTGCGGAAGAAGCCAAGCGCGCGATGGATGAAGCCGAGGCGCAGCAGGGCGTCGAACACCCCGCGGATCACGCGGAAGGCGCCGACAAGGTCAAAGACGAAAAAGAGTAGAACTGCAGTCATCAGTCGTCAGTCTTCGGTCGTCAGCCAGTCGCGGTTTGGCTTACGATCGAAGACTTTACGATTGCATTCCCCGTCCATTTTGCCCCAGTCGTACATGTACGCTGGTTTCTATCCGGCGTAATCTTGCTCTCCCTTGACCTCACGTTAGACTGATGTGAGGGCCATGGCGTTCTCGCGCAACCAAATCGGCATTGCCGCAGGGGCTGGCGCCCTTCTGCTGATTATTTTCTTTGGCTATCTCATTCATCTGAACGGTCAGGGCCCGGTGCTCGACCGGTCGGAAGAACGCGATCCTCTCTCCGGAATTCCCAACTCGATTTCGCTGAACCCTCTGCGTGACCGCACCTCGGAGCGCGAAGCGGCCAAGTTTATTCGCAGCATGCGGGACGGGAACTGCACCGAGGAGCTTAAGGATTGGTACAAGGACTATCGCAAGAAGTACGCGGCCTTCATCTGCGACTCGGAAGCCCGGCATCCACTGCTCTCCTGGGAGATCGCGGACTGGGAAGACACCCCGCCCTTGCGCATCCTGCACTACCGCGGCAAACGGCGCAACGCTCCTGATCAGAAGGGTACGTACAAGGAACTCTTCACGGTGACGCTGGAAAGAAAAGGCGCGGAGTGGGTAGTGACAAAGTACGATTCGATGTATTGACACCCGTCCTTGGTCGGTGGCCTTTGGCCGTTGGCTTCACAAAGATTACAGCATCGCAATTTCTAAGAGCTCTTGAGTTGCGGGCCTGACTCGATATTTCCCCTCCGCAGAATCAGGAAGATCACCACTTGTGCGACCAGTGCAGCCGTGCTGTCCAACAGCACGTCGTGCACATTTCCCGTGCGTCCGGGGATGTAGGTTTGGTGCCACTCGTCCAGGCAGGCGACCAGGGCGGTCATGAAAAATGAAATCCTCGCCCACTGGATTGCCCAATTCTTGCCCGGATACGGAAAGGTGTCGCGCCAGGCGCGGAAGAGCAGCCAGCTCAAGGTGAAATAGCCTACGAAATGACCGGTCTTCCGGATGAGGAAGTGCCAGGCGGGAAAATGAGCCGGCTCCAACCCGAAAAGAAAGTGCAGCAGCGGATACAGGAGCCGGCTGGTGTTCGCGGCAGACGCAAAACTTGTGGACTCGCTCACGATGAGGCCGAGCCACAAACCCGCCGCGATCCAGGTTTTCAGCAGATGCTTTTGAGCCGGATTCAAGCGTGCTTTTCCCGGCCCCTACTCGACCGCATAGTTCGGCGCCTCACGGGTGATCATCACATCGTGCACGTGACTTTCGCGCAGGCCGGCCCCGCTGATGCGCACAAACCGCGTTTTCTGTAACAGCTCCGGAATAGTGGCGCAGCCGCAGTATCCCATGCCGGATTTCAAGCCTCCCACCATCTGGTGCACGATCATGGCGACGGAACCGCGGTAGGGCACGCGTCCTTCAATACCTTCAGGGACCAGTTTCCCCAGGCGGTTGGCATCTTCAGCGCCTCCGGACATGGCGGTGGAAGCGTCTCCCTCGGTGTTCTGGAAATAGCGCTCACTGGAGCCCGAGGCCATCGCGCCCAGCGAACCCATACCGCGATAGGATTTGAAGGAGCGGCCCTGATAAAGGATCAATTCGCCGGGACTCTCATCCGTTCCGGCAAACAGCGATCCGATCATGACTCCGGAAGCGCCGGCGGCCAGGGCCTTCGTGATATCGCCCGAGTACTTGATGCCGCCATCGGCGACCACCGGTACACCGGCATCTTTTGTCGCGCGGTAAGCTTCCGCGATGGCCGTAATTTGCGGCATTCCCGCCCCGGTCACGACGCGTGTCGTACAGATCGATCCTGGACCAATGCCGACCTTAATGGCATCCGCACCGGCACGGGCCAGTTCGCAGGCGCCGTCGAAGGTGCCGACATTGCCGGCGATCAGGTCGACCTCGGGCAATTTCGACTTCACCATTTTGATGGCATCGAGCACGCGCGTGGAGTGTCCGTGGGCGCTGTCGATGGCCAGCAGGTCCACTTTGCACTTCACCATTTCCTGGGCCCGCTCGAGGAAGTCTCCGGTAGCGCCGATGGCGGCGCCCACCCGCAGCCGGCCTTGGGAGTCCTTGGCCGCGTTGGGATACTTCAGCTTTTTCTGAATGTCCTTGACCGTGATCAGGCCTTTGAGGTTGTAGTTGTCATCGACCACCAGCAGCTTTTCCACGCGGTGCTTGTGCAGGATGTTCTCCGCGTCTTCGAGCGTGGTTCCGACGGGGACGGTGATCAGATTCTCCTTGGTCATCACCTTGCTGACGGGGATATCGAAGCGGGTTTCAAAGCGCAGGTCGCGGTTGGTGAGGATGCCGACCAGTTTTCCGCCTTTGGTGATGGGCACGCCGGAAATTTTGTATTTGCGCATCATTTCTAGCGCGTCGGAAACTTTGGCGTCGGGCGACATGGTGACCGGATCCACGATCATGCCGCTTTCCGAGCGCTTTACTTTGTCGACTTCGTTGGCTTGTTGTTCCGGAGTGAGGTTGCGGTGGATGATTCCGATCCCGCCCTGCTGGGCCAGCGCAATGGCCATGTGCGATTCCGTGACGGTGTCCATGGCGGCGCTCACAATGGGAATGTTCAGACGGATATTGCGCGTCAGCTGGGTCTGAGTGTTGGCCAGCGCAGGTACGACGTCAGAACGTGCCGGCAGCAGCAACACGTCGTCGAAGGTGAGTGCCTCAGGGACAGGAAAATGAATCATAAGTTTTCTCAGACGTGAAGGATAGGTTTCCATTCTAGAGACGCTTCGAGGTTCAGGCAAATCAGAGCCTCACCGGTGGAGGCTGCTGGTTGCACCTACTGGATTCGAGGTCACCTGAGGGCCTTTACCCGAAGGATCTGGCGCGCAAAGAAGAACGCCCGGCCGGCGGCAAGTGCGATGCACGAAGATGCTTGCAAGCCAGCATGCCCGGGAAAGCGGGAATTTCAAAACTGGCCCGACTGAAAGTGCCTCAATCGCCGCCCGGGCAGGTTTGTTTTTTGGCAGTGCCTGCGGCGTATATTGATAGCTGGAACTGTTGTGTAGTTACCAGCACGTGGCGAGACACACCAGTGGGCGCAAGCCCACTTTTTAGTTTAGGCCCATTTTGGGAATGAAAAATCGGCCGTAAGCTATTGGTTTCATGGCACTTGAGATTGACAAAGTTCGCGAGATTGCGGAACGGGTGGCGGCCTCCAGCGGACTCGAGGTAGTGGAAGTCGAACTGCGCGGCGGAGGCAAGGCTCGCATGCTCCGCATCGTGATTGATAAGCCCGCCGGGGTGACGCACGAAGACTGCGCCAACGTGAGCCGGGAAGTGGGCACGATCCTCGATGTCGAGGATGCGATTTCCGGTTCGTACACGTTGGAGGTTTCTTCTCCGGGACTGGATCGGAAATTGATTCGTCCCGCTGACTACGAGCGTTTCACCGGAAGCCGCATCAAGTTAACGACGCAGCAGCCGGTCAACGGCAATCGCCACTTTGAAGGACGGTTGGAAAGTTTTGAGCACGGGCGTTTGATCCTGGACCTGAACGCTGCCAGAAAAAAAAGAAGAGCCGTCCGGAAGAAGGCGTTGCGCCGAAACTCGAAATCGAGCTGAAGAACGTCGAGAAGGCGAACCTGGTGCCGGAAATCTGAGAACGGGCGTCGGACATCAGCCCTCAGACGTCGGCCAGTACCACCGGTTCCGCACATTGGGATTTGTCCGAGGTCTGAAGTCCGAGGTCCGAGGTCGGTATTGCTATGGCAAGTGAGCTCTATAACACGATCGACGCGTTGAGCCGGGAAAAAGGCATTGATCCGCAAATTGTGGTGAGTGCGGTGGAAGATGCCATCGTGGTGGCTACGCGCAAGTATTACAAGACGCAGGAGAACTTGCGCGCCGAATTGGACAAGGAAACGGGCAAGATCCGCGCCTTTGCGGTCAAGACGATCGTGGAAACTCCCGAACAGGTAGAAGATCCTGTCCTTCAAGTCACGCTGGATGATGCTCGCAAGATCAATCCCAACGTCGAATTGGGAGGCGAGCTTCAGATCAACAAGCAGACGGAAGGCATTCTGGGACGGATCGCGGCGCAACTGGCCAAACAGGTCATCTTCCAGAAGGTGCGCGAGGCGGAGCGCGATACCGTTTACAACGAGTACATCGGCCGCGTGGGGGAGATCGTAAACGCCACCGTCAAGCGGATCGAAGGTCCGGATGTGATCTTCGATATCGGCAAAGCGGAAGCGCGCATGCCGCGCAAGGAGCAGTCGCGCCTGGAGTCGTTCGCCATGGGCGAGCGCGTTCGCGTAGTGATCGCCAGAGTGGAACGGGCCTCAAAAGGGCCGGCCGTGGTGGTTTCACGGGCTGCGCCGGAACTGGTGCAGCACCTGTTCCAGACCGAAGTTCCTGAAATCTACGACGGCACGGTGGTCATTCGCGCCATCGCGCGCGAAGCCGGGGAGCGCACGAAAATCGCGGTCATGTCCAAGGACAAAGACGTAGACGCGGTAGGCGCCTGCGTCGGCATGAAGGGCATGCGGGTGCAATCCATCATCCGCGAGTTGCGCGGCGAAAAGATCGACATCATCGAATATCACGAAGATGCGGTGACCTTCGCGGAGAAGGCGTTGCAGCCGGCCAAAGTGAGCCGCGTGACCGTGGTCGATTCCGCGGACAAGCATCTCGAAGTGGTGGTGGATGACAGCCAGCTTTCGCTTGCCATCGGCAAGAAGGGACAAAACGTCCGGCTGGCGGCGAAGCTGCTGGGCTGGAAAATTGACATCAAGAGCGAGGAAGAGAAGCGGCAGGAAGTGGAGTTGCAGATGTCGGCGCTGGTGGGCACGGCATCCACACCGCTCGAAGACGTTCCCGGCCTGGGCGAAGGGCTGGTGGAGAAGCTAAGCGCCGCCGGTGTGACTACGGTGGAGGCCCTGGCCGATATGACGCCTGAGCAGCTCGAGGCGATTGAGGGCATCGGGCCCAAGACGGTGGAAAAAATCAGCCTGGCAGTCAATAATTATTTCTCCGGGTTGGAGGTGGGCGCGGCAGTCGCGGAGGGTGAAGCGCCGGCGGCAGAGCCAGCGGCGGAAGAGTCGGCCGCGAGCCCAGACGACATCACCGCGGAGGTCGAGGCGGTGCCGGAATCGGCTTCTGAGACCCCAGTCGAAGCAGCGGCCCCAGAGGCTGCCGGCGAAGAAAATAGCGAGCAAGAAAGTGCTGAATCCGCGGAGGAGCCTGCTCCTTCCGAGGAGAAGCAGTAAGTGCGGTTCTTTCGCGCTGACGCAAGCGGCTGCGCGAACCTGAAAACTGACGCCGTGAGGTTGATATGAAGACTTAGCGGAACAGTCCGGAGGGCGAAAGGGCGGATGAGCAAGATTCGAATCAACGATCTGGCAAGAGAGCTGGAAGTTAAGAGCAAGTCGATTCTCGATGTACTTCCGGAAGTCGGAGTCACCGAGAAGAAGAGCCATTCCAGTTCTCTCGAAGACCATGAAGCGGATAAAGTCCGTGCCCGCCTCCGCGCCGCCAGCCAGGCACAGGCTTCAGGCCGATCGTCCCGGCCGAGTCGCGCCGACGCCGATGAAATCAAGACCAAGATTGACCTTTCCCATATTTCCAAGCCCGGCGACGCTCTAAAAGCCATCATCAGCAAACAGCAAGGGCCTGCGGCGGCAGCACCACCGCCCGTCGAAAGCAAGCCCGCACCGCCCCCGGCGCCGCCAGCGCCTGTAGCTCCGGTCGCGAAAGCGCCTGCCCCGGCGCCACCCGCCGCGCCGCCAAGACTTGTAGTTCCGACCTCAAGCCCGAGGCCGACGTTTACCGCTCCGGTGCCACCGGCTCCGCCGCCAACCGCTGCATCGCCAGTTGCCGCGCCTCCCGCGCCGCGCCCGGTAGTGCCGCCTCCCGCGCAAGCTCCGGTGCAGACTGGGGCCGCGACGCCGTCAGCACCGCCGCCCAGGCCCGCAGCGCCCCCCGCGCAAGCCCCAACCATGGCGGCCAGGCCTGCTGCGCCCAGCGCGCCAGTGCAGTCTTCTGCTCCACCGCCGCGAATGATCGTTCCCCAGACCGGGCCACGACCCGTCTATAAGGCGCCCTTACGGCCTGCCGCTCCTGCGGGAGCAGCGCCCGGAGCGCCCATGGGAGCCACCATGCGTCCTGCTCCCGGGCGTCCAGTGCCGGGACAGCCGATTTTCCAGCGCCCGCGTCCGGGTGCGCCCACGAATCGTCCGCCACTGCGTCCGGGCGAGCGCCGGCCGATGCATCCCACGCGGCAGTCGCCTACAGGTTCGCGTCCTCTTGGAGTCGGGCCGGGAGCTGTACCGTCCGGCGGGCCTACGCCCAGGCCGGGCAGCCGGCCAGGAGCGCCATCACGCCGGCCAGGACAACGCTATGTGCCCCGCGGGGTGAAGGAAGGCCCGATGAAGGGCTACACGCCGCCGCCACGGCTGTCGCTCTCGAACGAGCCCCAACCGATCACGCGCAGCATCACCATCACCGAGGGCATCAGCGTAAAGGACCTGGCGGAAAAGCTGGGACTGCGCGCCAAGGACCTGATCGCCCGGCTTCTGACCCGCGGTGTGTTTGCCACCATCAATCAGACGCTCGACACGGAGCTGGCCAGCGAGATGGCGCGCTTCTTCGGAGCGGACACCAACGTGATCACCTTCGAAGAGCAGGCTGCCAAAGACGTTACCGAAGCCGCCGCCGGCGAAGAGGGCACCCCGACCGAAGGAGTGACGCGGCCGCCCGTCGTCACCATCATGGGTCACGTCGATCACGGCAAGACCACGCTGCTCGATTCCATTCGACTCACCAATGTGGCCGGAGGCGAAGCCGGGGGCATCACCCAGCACATCGGCGCGTACAAAGTAACCATTGTGGACAAGAACTCTCCTGCTTACGGACGCCAGATCGTATTTCTCGACACGCCGGGCCACGAGGCTTTTACCCGCATGCGCGCTCGCGGAGCCAAGGCCACGGACATCGTGGTTCTGGTTGTCGCCGCCGATGACGGCGTAATGCCACAGACTCTCGAAGCCATCGATCACGCCCACGCCGCGGAGGTTCCCATCATTGTCGCGGTCAATAAAATCGACAAGCCGGACGCTTTGCCAGATCGGGTAAAAAAGCAGTTGGCCGACCGCGGTCTGATGCCCGAAGACTGGGGCGGAACCACCGTGTTCGTGGACGTCTCTGCCAAGCAGAAGACGAACCTGAATCTGCTGATGGAAATGATCTGCCTGGTGGCCGACCTGCAGGAACTCAAGGCGACGCCCGACCGTCCGGCCACCGGTGTGGTCCTCGAAGCCAAGCTGGATCGTGGGCGCGGGCCAGTGGCGACGCTGCTGGTTCAGAACGGTACTCTGCGCGCCGGCGAAAATTTCGTGGTCGGCAACGTGTATGGCAAGATTCGTGCCATGTTTGATGATCGCGGCAACCAGCTTGAATCCGCGCCGCCTTCTACTCCCGTCGAAATCCTCGGCATGGAAGGACTGCCGCAAGCGGGCGATCAATTTGTAGTTGTCGCGGACCGCGACAAAGCACGTGGCGTTTCCGAATACCGCGAACAGAAGGCTCGCGAAGCCACATTGGCCAAGAGTTCCCGCGTTTCGCTCGAAGGTCTGGCCGAGCAACTGAAGACCGCTGGCACCAAGGAACTGAACATCATCCTCAAAGCGGACGTTGGCGGCTCAGTCGAAGTGCTGACCGACCTGCTGACCAAGCTGTCCAACGACAAGGTCCGTCTGAAAGTCCTGCGCTCGGGCGTGGGCGCCATTACCGAGTCCGACGTGCTGCTGGCTTCGGCCTCGAACGCCATCATCATCGGCTTCAACGTGCGTCCAGAACGCAAAGCGCAGGAACTGGCGGAGCAGGAAAAGGTCGACATCCGGTTGCACTCGATCATTTACGAGTTGCAGGACGAGATCAAGCGCGCCATGACCGGACTGCTCGAGCCCACAATCAAAGAAACCTATCAGGGCCGCGCCCTGGTCAAGGAAACGTTCCGCATCCCGAAGGTGGGCACCATCGCAGGATGTTCCGTCTCCGATGGCTTTATCAAACGCGACTCGGAAGTGCGCCTGCTGCGCGACAACAACGTGGTATTCACCGGCAAGGTTGGCTCCCTGCGGCGCTTCAAGGACGATGCCAGCGAAGTGCGCAACGGCATGGAGTGCGGCATCTCTATCGCCAACTACGGCGACATCAAAGTCGGCGACGTGATCGAGGCTTTCGTTACCGAGAAAATCGCAGCGGAAGCCATAGCTTAAAAGCAGTCGTCAGTCATCGGTCGTCAGTCTTCAGGGTTCGCTGACGACTGAAGACCGACGACTGACGACTGCATGATCGCCTTTCTCACCCTCGAACTGCACATCGAAGCGGCGCAGTCCCTCAAAGACAAGCGGCAGGTGGTTCGCAGCCTCAAAGACCGGCTGCGGGCGCATTTCAACGTTGCGGTGGCCGAACTGGATCCCAGCGGATTGTGGAACCGGGCGACGGTCGGCGTGGTGGGTATTTCGGATTCGCGCGACTATCTCGATGGCCTGATGAAGAATGTGGAGCGCCAGGCAACGCGCATCGCCAACAACGGCGGCGCCGATGTTGCAGATTCGTTTTTGGAATACCTCTAGCTCTCAGGTAGCGCCAGTCCCCTTGGGGCGGTTTTTCTGATATTCTCATTCGTTTTACTCAAGAGGTGGCTGTGGAGAAGCGTGGCGCGAAATATCATCGGGAGCGCCTGGGGGAGGCTCTGCGCGAGGAGATTGAAACCATCGTCGAGGGCGAGTTGGGCGATCCCCGCATCGGGTTGGTCGCCGTGACCAGCGTGGTCCTAGCCGAAGATTCACGCTCGGCGCAGGTATACGTCACGCTCGAAGGGGATGACTCGGAGGCTGACCGTTCGCTCGAGGGCCTGACCGCGGCAGTTGGATTTATCCGCCGCGAAGTGGCGGAAAACCTGCACCTTCGCCGTCCTCCGGAACTCTATTTCCACCTCGACCGCTCCGACAAATACGGCGCCAGAATTGATGAGTTGCTAGGCCGCACGAAAAAAAGGAAGAAATGAGTCTTCAGTCGTCGGTCGTCAGTCGTCAGCAAATGCTGGCAACTCAAGACTGACGACTGACGACCGAAGACTGACGACTGTTCCTATGTTGAAGGAAGTTCTCAAGCACATCGAACAGCGCAACCGGTTTGTGCTCACCTCGCATGCCCGGCCGGATGGGGACGCGATCGGTTCAGCGCTGGCCTGCCGCCAGATACTGCGCGCGATGGGCAAGGAAGCCGATGTCGTTCTGCGCGATGGTGTGCCCCGCATTTACCAGCCGCTTCCCTATGCTCGACGAGGTAATCCAGTCGGAGAAGGTCAACGGCGACTACGAAGCCGCCATCATTCTGGAGTGTGACAGCATTCAGCGCACCCGGCTGCAGGGACTGGAGAACCGGTTTCTGATCAACATCGACCATCACCAGAGCGGCCGTCCCTTTGCCCAGGTGAACTGGATCGATCCTAAAGCCGTGGCCACAGCGGAAATGGTTTACCGGCTGGCGCGCGAGGCCGGAGTGAAGATATCTCCCGAGATGGCGACCTGCCTCTACACCGCGGTGCTTACCGATACCGGCTCGTTCATGTTTGAAGGGACCAACGAACACACCTTCGAACTGGCGCGGGAGTTGGTGCTCGCGGGCGCCGACCCGGCCTACTGCGCGCGCAATATTTATTTTGGACACTCCACCGCCAAGATGCGGCTGCTGGGCGCGGCGCTTTCCAACCTGCGCCGCGAAGGGCCTCTGGCCTGGATTTCGGTGACTCAGGAGCAGATGGAGCGCTGCCACGCGAAGGAAGAAGACTGCGAAGGGCTGGTAAATTACGCGCTTTCCATGCAGGGTGTCGAAGTCGCCTTGTTCTTCCGCGAGCTTCCTGACGGCCGCTTCCGTGTGAGTCTGCGCAGCAAGGGCCGGGTCAACGTGGCGGCTATCGCGGAACGTCTCGGCGGCGGCGGACACCAGTGCGCCAGCGGTTGCGCGCTCGATGGGCCCTTGCCGGCGGCCACGGCACGGATTCTCGCGGAAATACCTCTCAGCCCTTCCATACAATAAATCTCATCTCGATTTCAGATGTAAACTTCAGACCTGTGATTTCGGATCCTGCCAATTCGATTTCGAAAACGCCCGCATCCGGCGTCGATCAACGGCGCCCCGGCGATCGACAATGGATGGATCGCCTGCTCCTGGCGGGTTTCTGTGGTTTTCTGTTTTTCTTTGGGCTGGCATACTTCGGCCTGCTGGGAGCCGACGAGCCGCGC
Organism: Terriglobia bacterium; assembly: GCA_963698825.1. Classification (GTDB taxonomy): domain Bacteria; phylum Acidobacteriota; class Terriglobia; order Terriglobales; family Acidobacteriaceae; genus JAIQFF01. The sequence goes on from CAVOSG010000006.1 coordinate 329,674, forward strand.
TATGCGCAGGTGGCGCGGGAGATGCTGGCGCGCCACGATTGGATCACGCCCACGCTGGGTGGCAAGGCCTGGCTGGAGAAGCCGGTGTTCTATTACTGGCAAACCATGTTGGCCTATACCGTCTTCGGCGTGAGCGACTGGGCGGCTCGTCTTCCTTCCGCGGTGGACGCCACGCTGATGGTGGTCGCCGTCTATCTTTTTCTGCAGCGCTTTCGTCGTGGGTTTCAACTGGATGGTGCTCTGATCGCGGCTTCCGCCAGTGGAGCCATAGGTTTTGCGCGCGCCGCCTCGACGGACATGCCGCTTGCCGCCACTTTCACCATCGCCCTGCTGGCCTGGTATGCCTGGTACGAAAGCGCACGCAAAAGTTACCTCGCGCTGTCTTACATCTTCCTGGGGCTGGCGATGCTGGCCAAGGGACCGGTGGCGCCATTTCTGGCGGGGGCCATCGTCGTGATTTTTTCCGTGGCCAAGGGCGACTATCGGCTCATGGCGCGCACTTGCTGGATACCGGGCATCGCGTTGTTTTCCCTGACAGCGTTCCCGTGGTACGTCGCGGTGCAGCTGAGAAATCCAGAATTCTTTCGCGTGTTTATTCTCGAACACAATCTGGCCCGCTTCGGCAGGGACCTCTACCATCACACTCAGCCCTTCTGGTATTACCTGCCCGTCGCGCTGCTCGCACTTGTGCCCTGGACGGTGTTTATCATCGCGGCCGTGGTGGAGACACTCCGGGTTTGGTGGACAGAAAAAAGACAGATGTTCCAGTCGGGAGATGCTTTACCCGCATTTCTCGTAATCTGGTTCATCGTTCCAATCGCGTTCTTTTCGCTCTCTGCATCCAAGCTGCCGGGCTACATTGTGCCGGCGATTCCCGCAGGCACGTTGCTGTTAGCGGAGTATGTTCGCCGCCACGTGATCGCCGATGTGACCGGCGATGACGCGATCGCGAAAGACCGTCCCAATATTCTGCTGATTGTGCTGCATTCGGTGGTCGCGAGCCTGCCCGTGGTCGCAGCGCTGATGATGCAATACATTGTGTTTCAACACAGCCTGCCGTGGGGCCGGGCGGCCGCGATCTCCGCCGGGTTCGCGGCGGTGCTGGCGATCGGCATAGCCCTCACTTTGCGCCGCCCGTTGGGTCTTCGCGTATTGCGCTTCGTCACCTTGGTTCCGGTTGTGTTGGCGGTAGCGGCGGTCTTGCGGCTGGGAGCGCCTGCACTGGATGCGACCCTCTCCGCTCGGCCGCTCGCACAGGAGATCAGCCGCGTGGATAACCGTGCACTTCCGCTGGCCATTCTGCGGCTTTCACGCGAGACTGAATATGGTCTCCACTTCTATCGCGATCAGAAGATTGCGCGTTACGAAGCTGGAGAAGTGCCCGCCGGCGAACATCTCTTGGCCGCTCCCGAGGGATCGCAGAAGAGCATCGCCAAGTGGACCACCGGGCGGCGGATCACGTACCTGGGAAGCTTCGCACCGCAAGGCGTGGACTACTACTGGGTGGCCGGGAAGAGCAGCAATTAGCAGTGCAGCTTCTGGCTCCTGGCTCCTAGTTGTTAGTTCGGCCCTGAAGATTTGAAACACGTCCAGCGTCGGGCTTGAAAGCTAATGGCTAAGAGCTAGAAGCCAGAAGCCAGAAGCTGCTTTCCCTGTTACCCACTCTTGTCCCCCCGTTTGCCTCTTGCCGGGACGAAGCACTAAACTCGCTGTTCGCAGCCCGCCATGAGCGCGCTAAGCAAGCCCGAACCCTCCAGGAGCCTCCAGGTGGAGATTCTCGACCTCAGACACTTTTCCTCCGTCGATCTGCGTCCGCTGTTGGAGGACGAGGTGAGGGAATGGGCCCGCCTGCTCTCCTGGGACTACAGCGGTTCGGCGGAGATGATTCTGCGCTACGTGGATGCCAAAATCCTGCCCGGTTATGCTGCCATCGAGCGTGGCCGGATTGTGGGTTACGCTTTTTTTGTGTATGAAGGCAGCAAGGGCGTGATTGGAGATCTTTTCGTGGCCAACGGTGGCCGCTTGCCCGACCCGCACGAAGTGGAATCGCGGCTGCTGCTGCATGTGATTGAGACCTTGCAGCAGTCGCCGGGCATTCACCGCGTGGAAGCGCAATTGCTGGTGCACGAGGCGGGCGTGGTGGCGCGGCCGTTTGTGGAGCAGGGATTTCAGCGGCACCCGCGGCTCTTCATGGCGGTACAGCTCAAGGATGCGCCCAAACCTCCGCTGCCCCTGGACGCTGAGATTGAGATCCGGCGCTGGACCGAGCAAGACTATCAACCCGCCGCCGCCCTGATCACCAGCGCATATCGTGGCCACGTGGACTCGGAGATCAACGATCAATACCGCACCCTGAGCGGGTCCCTGCGCTTCCTGAACAACATTGTGCGTTTTCCGGGATGCGGCACATTCGATCCTGAAGGCTCGTTTGTGGCGGTACACAAGCGGGCACGAAGCCTGGTCGGACTCATTCTGTGCTCCCGGGTGCGCCACGATGTTGGGCACGTCACCCAGGTTTGCGTGCTTCCGGACTATCGCTCGCACGGCCTGGGAGAGTTGCTGATCGCGGCTACGGTGGGGAATCTGCGCCAGCGAAACTTCTCGTTGCTGTCGCTCACCGTGACCGAGGCCAATGCGCGCGCCGTGATTCTGTATCAACGTCTGGGATTTGATATCAACCGGGTGTTCGATGCGTTCGTGTGGGAGGGATAGAGCAGCTTCTAGCTTCTGGCTGCTAGCTTCTAGCTTTGGGCCTTCAGCGCATGATCATCGGGTGACAGCTAGATCAGAGAGCCCTTTGCTCGGTGCGGTGACTCAACAGCGAAGGCTTGAGCTAGAAGCCAGAAGCTAGAAGCGGAAGCCGCCTTCTAGTGCCGCAACAGCCACATGACCCAGCCTGCCAGGAACACTCCGCCGACGAACAGCATGAAGCAATACAAGCCGTAGCGGATCTGTTCGCGGGCGGTGTTGCGCTGGGTGATTCCGAAAACCACCGAGGCAAAGACCGAGAACAGGACGGCGGCGCTGAAGTGGGAGAGTTCCAGGGTCATTCTGTTCTTCCAGTCACGGCTTCTTGCCGATGGCGATGTGATAGGCGTCCGCCGCGCTGATGAAATTCAACAGTCCGGCGACGATTAGAAACTTGGTGCCGTAGTCGGCGGTGGCGTGAGCGATCGCGCCATGTCCCCAGTCAAGCATACGGGTCAGAATGTAGAGACCGCCGGCACCCACGTCGCCCACGAATCCAAGAATGTCCAGAATATCGCCGCCATTGGGCTGGTAGACGCGGCCCTGCATCATCAGGCCGAGCGCGAACATGATCGTGATCGAAGCCATGATCAGGAAGCCGCGAATCCAGCGCTTCTGGATCAGGTGGCCCGCGCCCGGGATGAACCATGCGACCGCCGGGGCGATGACGGACATGCTGGGAGACGCCGGAGTCGCCGGCGCCGCGTTTGTGGTTTCTACGGGAGCGGTCTTAGCCGAATTTGCCATTCAGATGGTTACGAGTTCACTTTGAATTTTACCGGTTACTTGCGCCGCCTTGGGACCGACCAGCATGTTCACTTCACTGCGCACTCCGAATTCCGGCAAGTAAATGCCCGGCTCGATGGAGAAACAGGAGTTGGGCAGAATGCGACGCTCATCGTGAATTTCCAGATCGTCCATGTTGGCGCCGTTGGCGTGAATCTCGGTGCCGATGGAATGGCCGGTGCGATGAATAAAGTACTGCTCGAAACCTGCATTCCTTATGTAACCTCGCACCGCGTGGTCGACTTCCCAACCGGCCAGAGCCTTGCCCGAGCTTACGCCTTCGACCACGGTCTTCACTCCCAGGTCGCGCGCATCGCGGACCACCTGGAAGATTTCCCGCATGCGGTCGGACGGAGACTTCCCCACAAAACCCGTCCAGGTGATGTCGTAGTATACGGCCCCGGGCGTGTTCTTCTTGGCCCAGACATCGAGCAGGACAAAATCCCCTTGCCGAATCGGTTTTGAAGTCTCGGCATGCAGCGCGTAGTGAGGGTCGCCGCTATTGGCATTGACTGCGACCAGCGGCGGATCGTCGGTTACCAGGTTTTCGCGCTGGAAGGCTTCCATGAACCATTGCTGCATTTCATATTCGTGGGTGCCGCCGCTGCGCGCGCGCCGGCCGATTTCCTGGAAGGCGGCCGCGGTGATGGCGTCAATCGCATCGCGGGCCGCGAAGTGAGACTTGATCTGTTCCTCCGTCAGGGTAGCTTCAAACTGCGCCACCAGATCACAGGAGCTGACCACATTCTTGCCCAGTCCACGGATCAGCTCGACCGTGCCGGCGTCCACCAGGGAAATCGTAAATACCAGATTGTTGGGCGAATACTGCATCGCGATATCGCGGTGATTGGCGAGTACGTCTTTTAGACGGTCAAATAATTCCTGCCAGCCTGAATACTGCCGCTTGCTGCCCGGAAGCGAGTCGAGATGGCCGGGCTCAATTTTGTGGACCAGTTTTACAGGCTCGCCGCTGGCCGGGATCAAGTAGAACCAGCGCCGGGTCACCATCTGACCGGTCGGCAACCCCAGCACGCGGTACGCAATCGGATCGCGATGATGGTGATCGTAAAAAAGCCAGGCGTCGATGTTGCGCTCGCGGAGCGCGGCTTGTATGGCGGAAAGATCCATGGGCAAACAACCATTCTAAACAACCGAGGGGTTTTGAGCGAATCGGAGCGGCAGTCTCAAAGCTTGAACCACGAAGGGCACGAAGGCACACAAAGGACATCCTGGGTTGCCTTCCTTTGTGGTACTTCGTGTCCTTCGTGGTTTCAAGCTTTGCTGTCGCGTCTTCAAGACCCCGCAGTTGCAGGTTTCAGTGTCTTGTCATAAATCCACAAAAGCCCGGCTGTGGCCACGCCCACGGCCGTGACTGCCCACCAGATGCGTTCAGGCTGGTGTGTGACCTCACCGAAGTGATGGATTAACTTGCCTCCAAACCAGCCGCCGATCAGCGAGCCGATTCCGATGGGCAGAAATGCGAAGCCCATGTAGGTGCCCTGCTGTCCTTCAGGCGCGAGCCGGGAAATGTATTCGTAGTAGCGCGGGGACTGGATGATCTCGCCCAGAGAAATGACGATGAGCGTAAGCACCGCCATCGGAACCGTGGGGTGAGCGATCAGAATGAGTGCGGCCAGTCCTGAGACCAGCGTTCCTAGCGTGATGGCGCGGAATGCGGGAATGCGCTGGGTGAGAAAGCTGACCAGCAGTTGCAGTGCAATGACCGTCAGCGGTCCAGCCACCAGCATGAGTTCAGTATTGGCCCTGGGATCGATGTAGTCATGGATGTACAGCGGCAGAATAATGAATTCCTGCCAGTACACCACCCAGTAGCCGGAAAAGATCAGCAGAAACACCATGAAGCGCGGGTTGGACATGACTGTCCAAAAATTTCTGGCGGACTCGGCCAGGCTTACGGTCTTTGTCTCCCCCGAGCGGCGCGGTTCTTTGAACAGCAGCAGCACGGCGAAGAACATGGCAAACACGCTCAGCGCCGCCACGCGAAATACATTCTCCACGCGCATGTGCTGGTGGACCCACGAAGCCACGTAAGGCCCGGCCGCGCCACCAATATTTACCAGGGTGTAGTAGATCGAGTAGCCGATGGAGCGAACATTTTCCTTCGATGCTCGTGCCGTGGTACCGACCACGCAAGGTTTGACCAGCGCGACTCCCAGTGCCGGGAGCATCAGGACGAAAGTCACGAGCACGACCAGCGGCACCGCATTGCGGACAGGCGCCAGCCAGGGAGCGCCCAGCGATCCCAGCAGGAAATAGGAGCAGCTCAAGAATCAGATAGGCCAACGAAAGCGAGCGGCGAAAACCCAGGCGGTCGGCGACGGTCCCGCCAAATACCGCGAGAAACCAGACCAAGCCTCCGAACAATCCGGTCAGGCTGCTGGCCTGCTCCACGCGGAAATTCAAGTCTCATGCAGATAGCGCGCCAGAGACGCGAAGGCGGCGTAGTAAGACAGGCGCTCGAAGAGTTCACTGATATTGGCGACCCAGAAGGGCCGCTCGAAGCCGGTACGAATCTCGTGCAATCGTTCGGAGAAATTCAGAAATGGCTCCTCAATCGCTTTTGCACCTCGTCCGCGGATAGGCCTGCTACTCGAATCACTTTGTTGCGGCTGCTCTGGCCGGACGCTATGGTAACGGAGGAACGCGGCAGGTTCAAAAGATTCGCAAGAAATTCGATGCAGGCATGGTTGGCTTTGCCTTCAACGGGCGGGGCGGTCAAGGAGAGCTTGAGTGCATCTCCGAGTTTACCGGTAATGGCATTTTTCCTGGCGCGCGGATGGACTTCACCGCGAAGGTCGCGCCCGATCCCAGCTAATCCCGTGTATCTGAGTGTCCTCCGTGGTCTATGCCTTGCCTTTGCCCGAAGATTGCCGTCCCCACGCGCACGCAGGTCGAGCCCTCTTCAATCGCGACTTCAAAATCGTGCGACATGCCCATCGACAAGCACATCCATGCGGATCGCGGGCAGATGCCGCCCAGCGATGTCGTCGCGCAAGGCGCGCAGCTGGCGAAAATACGGGCGCGCTTCCTGAGCATCTTCGGTGAATGGAGGAACGGTCATCAGCCCGCGGAAGTCGAGATATTCGAGCCGCGGAGCAGCCATCAGGATCTTCTCCAATTCATCGGAATCGGGCGCCAAGCCACTCTTTGCGGCTTCACCGCCTACGTTGATTTCGATGAGCACGCTCAACTTCTTTCCCAGCTTCGCCGCGGACGCGTTCAGTTTTTCCGCCAGCTTGAGAGAATCGAGCGAATCCACGGCGTCAAACAATTCCGCTGCCACCGCTGCTTTGTTCGATTGCAGATGACCGATCATGTGCCACTTCGCGTCTTGCAGGTTTCGCAGGGCGCCCGGCTTTCTGCGAGAATTCCTGCACCCGATTTTCGCCGAAGACTCTAAGACCAGCGCCGTAAGCCTCGCGAATACTCCGCCGGAAAAGTCTTGCTCACCGCCATCAGAGTAATGTCGCTGGATTTACGGCCGCTGCGCTGCGCCGCCAAGGCGATGCGTTCTTGGATGGACGCGATGTTTTGTGCCATCGGCATGAAACAACAATAAACCACAAAGGACACGAAGTAACACGGAGGAAAGCGACTTCGTTGACGCTCACCCTGCGGCCAAAGTCTTACATCATCGCTGTCGGCGGCGCAGGTTCGTTGGGATCGCCGGCGCTCGAAAGCGGCAGCCAGATCATCAAGGCCGCGAGACGCAACCATCACTCCGATGCCCGCAAGGTAGGACGGATTGGCTAAAGATTTGCGTCCGGGTCCACTGCGGGAGCGAACTGCAGTCCGGCCCAGAGCAATCCCAGCACCGCTTCTCCGGCAATCAAGCCGGAAGCGGTCAGCACGCCCGCATTTTCCACCCGCGCTTTCTGCGCGTCATTGAAGCCGCGGCGCTTGGCCACCCAGTCTCCGACCGAGCGGAATACGCCGCCGAGAAAAATAGCGAACGTCGTCTCAAAGGGCAAGTACATTCCGACTGCCACCAGCATCGGACTCTTCACCTGCATCATGATCATGGCGATGCCAAAGAACATACCCACCACCACCAGCGGCCACGGCATATCGCCGCCGACAATTCCAATGGCCAGCGTGGCCATGAGCCCGGCCTGCGGAGCGGAAAGCTGGCGGTCGCCGAATCCGATGCCTCCGGCCCTGATGTTGGCCTCATGCAGAAGCATCAGCGGCCAGTACATGACGAGGCTGGCCACGACCACCGCGATCAGTTCCGCAATCTGAATGGTGCGAGGGGTGCCGCCGAGGATGTATCCGACTTTGAAGTCCTGCAGCAGTTCGCCGGCCACTGATGCGGAAACGCAAACCACCGCGGCCACGCCCAACACCGCAGCCACGCCGGAAATTCCGGAGACGCCCAGCGAGACCATCAGCAGCGCCGCGATAATCAGGGTGGAGAGCGTCAAGCCGGAAACTGGGTTGTTGGAGGACCCGATGATTCCCACCAGGCTGCCCGAGACGGTGGCGAAGAAGAACCCGACGACGAGCATCACCACTGCCGCCAGCACTGCCGGCCACACCAATCCAGAAATGTGAATGTAGAGGAAGCACATGAGAACGAACATCAGCGCGATGAGACTGAAGACCGCTTTCGAACTCATGTAACGTTCGGTGCGTGACAGTTTGGCACTGCTCGTCGGCGGTCTGGCGCAAATCGGAAAATGCCTTGCCCAACCCCGCCGTGAGGCTCTTCCGCATTTTGTAGAGGGTATAAGCCGCTCCCACCAGCATGCCGCCGACAGCAATCGGCCGCACGATGAATCGCCACACCGCCACCGACATCGTCGCCCAGTTGTCTGGAGTGTCGGCTGGAAGATATTGCCTTGAGCTGCGGTCCCAGGAAAAATATGAGCAGCGGAACCATCAGGCCCCAGGCCAGCACGCCGCCGGCGAACTGGATGCGACGCCAGTCGCAGCCCGATGATGTAACCGACGCCCAGATAGGCCGGGCTTACGCTCGGCGCCGCGAAAGTACTTGCGCCTCCGGCCGCCAGAATGTCTGTACTTCCCGCCGCGCCCAGGCGGACCTGACTGCGGCCCAGGCTGCCGATGGCAAAGTGAAAGTCTTTGTCGGCGGCGAACAGTCCGAAGCGTCCCAGCATATACACCACGCCACCCACGCCGATGTTCCAGAAAAGATACTTTGCGGCCTCCGCGCCGCGCTGTCCTGCTTTGTGGATTTCCGACGCCGCCACCGATTCGGGGAAGGGCAATTCCGGATCTTCCACCATCACGCGTCGCACCAGGGAAATGAAAAGCACTCCCGAGGATGCTGCCCACCATGATCAGCGCGGTGGATTTCCAATATGCGTCCGCGGGGCGGAATGAAGGCCAAGCCTTGGCAATCAGGAAAGCGGGTATGGTAAAGATGGCGCCGGCCGCGATGCCTTCTCCGATCGAGCCCGCGGTTCGGGCGATGTTTTCTTCCAGCAGAGATCCCTTCCACGCCCGCATGGCAGCCATCGCGATGACGGCGGCCGGATAGGTCGCCGCGATCGTGATACCCGCACGCAGGCCAAGGTAGGCATTGGCCGCGCCCAGAACCACCGTCATGGCGAGCCCGAGCAGAATGGCGCGCCAGGTAAACTCGCGCATCTCCATGTCCTCTGGGACATACGGCTTGAATTTCTTTTCGCTCTCGCTGCCAGGTACCGGATTTTCTGGACTCATGATGGAGGATCCTCGGAAGTGCAAACGCGGCTGGATATTTAGGATAGTAAGGACCTTAGATAACGCCCTAGATAACTAATGATCTCCGGCGAAGTGATCTGCGGCGATCCATGGGACGGCGCACCTTAACATGCGTGCGGCCTGTTTTACAAGTGTTTCACCGCCGCCTGCCTCAGGTGCAGGATGGATCGTGAACCCGGGACGATCGCACCACTTTCAGGTCGGATGCCGCACCGGTGGCGAGTTCTGGTATGATATCGCCACTTTGTTCCACTGCATCTCCGAGGTACAGTCATGTCCCCCAGACTGTTTAATGTAGAGACTGTGGCGGTTTCCATGGTTACCTTTCACGGCCGCGCAATTCTACCGAGAGGTTCCTGCTGCCTTTGCTGTTACACCGTCCGGTGCGCTGCGGCCATTGCTTCCGGCGTTCCTACGAATCAATATTCGTCCCGGTGCGACCACGGCGAGAACCCAAAAAGGCACAAGGTGTGACAGCCTGACGCCTGAATCGTTGCTTGGGACTTGGCGGCCCGCTATACTGAGGTCAGTGAGCCCGTAGCACCTTCATGCCGTACCGGGCGAACGCGGGAGGCTCGTCTTCAGCAGTAGTGAGGACCCAATCCGGGCTACCGGGACCAAGGTTCTGACGCGTGACCGTTCCCTAGGGTCAATGCTGGTCTCGTCGGTGAGCGGTGTTGCTGAAAGTCTCTTCGCTACTCTCTTCCCTTCCGATTGTCGTCTCTGCGGCGCCCCCCTGGTCAACATTTCCCGTGTGCCGGTTTGCTGGCCATGCCTCGCCGATATCCACCCCATCGCGGAAGGCGTTTGCTCTATCTGCGGAGAGCGGCTGTTCAGTCCCTATGCGCTGAGCGGTGGGACCGGCGATGCCCGCTGCGGTTTGTGCCGCCGGATCGAGCCGCTGTTCGTCAAAGCCGTGGCCTACGGGAGTTATGACGGTGGGCTGCGCGAACTAATTCATCTCTTGAAATACGAACAGGTCCGATCCGCCGCGGCGGTTTTGGGTCGCATGCTGGCGGAAGCGGCAAACGCGCTCGAGCCGTGCTGGACCTCGCGTCCGGTCGCGGTCGTGCCGGTGCCGCTACACACGCGGAAGCTACGACAGCGCGGATTCAACCAGTCGGAGTTGATCGCCCGCGATGCGTTTAAACACCGCACCGATGATCGGTTGGTCTTTTGTCCCAGAGTTCTGGAGCGCAGGCGAGAAACCCAGTCCCAGATCGGGCTCACCCGCCATCAGCGCCGTGAAAACATTCGTGGTGCGTTTGCCGTGGCCAGGCCGGACGATATCGCCGGCCGCGAGGTCTTGCTGGTCGACGATGTGTTTACCACGGGCACGACGGCCTCGGAGTGCGCCCGGGTTTTGCGACGGGCTGGCGCATCTAAAGTATTTGTCGCGACCGTGGCCCGCACATTGAAAGCCGATGCGAAAGGCATGGATGTGCGGCAAACCTTGGCTGAGGATGAGCACACGCTGGCGGCAGCGGGGTAGGCACGCGGGTATTGCGCGGAAGAAATGCGTCGGGAGTTGAGCACTGGTTCCAACACTTCTAGTCCCACCAGGAATGTATGTCGGGGAAGTGGAACAATTCGATGAACGGCTCGATGATGAGGAGCCATGGGCCCGTCCTGGGAGGGATTGGAGTGCACCGCGAGGGGACGCACCGTGAAGGCAACGGTCATGCGCTGCATGCGCCCGTGCTGGTGTTGAACGCGTCCTACGAGCCCATCAACGTTTGCGCCGCGCGCCGTGCGATCGTCCTGGTGCTGAAGGGCGTGGCCATGACCGAGGAAGAAAACGGACATTTTCTTCACGCCGCCCGTCTGGCGATTCGCGTGCCTTCGGTGATTCGGTTGCTGGAGTACCGGCGCATCCCGCACCAGACGCGCGCGCTCTCCCGCAAGAACATCCTGCTGCGCGACCGCAATACCTGCCAATATTGTGGAGAAGTGCTGCCTTCGAGCGAGTTAACCCTCGACCACGTGGTGCCTCGTTCGCGCGGCGGAGCTTCCACCTGGGAAAATCTGGTGGCCTGCTGCCATTCCTGCAATCGTCAAAAGGGAAATCAGTTTCCCGTCGAGGCAGATATGAAACTGATGCGCGAGCCCCGCGCCTTCAACCTGCACACCAGCCGCCACATCATGCGCCTGATGGGCCGCTCGGATGACAAGTGGCGCAAGTATCTCTTCTACTAGTTTCGAGTTTCCAGTTTCGGGTTTCTAGAAACTAGAAGCCAGAAACTCGAAACTATTTCGGTGGTGGTGGTGGTTGAGACTGGTCCTTCCCTCCAGGCGCCTTCTGCACTTCCTGACCTTCGTATGTGATCTTCACGTTTGATCCGAAGCGCTTGTAGTCACTGTATTTCACAATCTCGCGAATGTGAATGTCACCGCTGGAAAAGTGCAGTGTGTCATCCGCTTTGGTGTAGGTCGGGAACCAGTATTTGCCGTCAATTTGCTCGCGCCAGGTGGTGAACTTCGGGAAGAGGTTTTCCTGTCCCTTCTTCTTGCGAATGTCAGGGACCGTTTTGCCGTAGGTTTTCACGATCTGGAAATCGCGGTCATCGACCCAGATGCGGCCCTGGAAATAGCGCTTCTTGCCTACGATTTCTTTCGGGGCCAGGTCGAAGACATAGCAGCGCAGCTCGTCCTGCTGCTGTTGTCCGACGTAGAGAATCTGGTACTCGGGAATCTCGTCGCTGGTCAGAACAAATGGCAGGCGATGCCGGATGTCATCGACATCTTCGGGAGACATCGAGATCAAATTCAAGGAAGACTGAGGCGCAAATACGACGTTCTCAAGCCGTTTTCCCTGATCGTCAAAGAGCACGTCGAAGATTTCGTGATACTCACCGTTGTCGTCCGGCGTCATTACCTTCACATCCTGACGGTAGGTGTACTGGTCGCGCGCCGTTTGGAATTCCTTTTCCTTGGAGGCAAAATGCCGGATGATCTCGTCCGTCGTAACGCCCTTGGGTGGGGCAGGATCGAGAGCCCCTTCCTGGGCCAGGGCCGCAGGCGATGACAGGCAAATAGAAGCGCAGGCAAAAGCGAGAAGAAGGGCTGCTGCCACTCCATTGAACCGCGTCAATCTCATAGAGATAGTGTAGCGAAAGCTGAGAGGGAAATCTTCATGTCTCACCGCGGCTCCCCCTATGTCAGTCCCTCTCCGCTCAGAGGGCCGGACACAGGGGAGCTGCAGCTTTATTCCCTAAGTTAGATGCCGGAGGCGGTGGCGAGTTGCCGAGAAACTGCGATAGTTGACCTCGGAGAGGGAGCCCAACAAGTCAGCGCATCTCACTGCGGCGGTCTGCGCTTGGACGATCCGCCGGCAGGCGCAAACCGTTCGACGCTGAGGGTGTTACCGGCGCCAGAGATTGCAGTTGAATGGGAAGAAGGCTCGGTGCCGGCGGCGATCGTACCTTGAACCACCAGCGCTCCCAAGGCGCCCGGGGTCGAAGGCTGAATCGTGGCCACGCCCGATCCGTCGGACAGCACCGATACCTGGAACGACGACACGATGATGGGCGGAGGATTTCTAGTGATGACAATTCCTCCGATTGACACCGGAGGCGGTGCGTTTGCTGGGCGAGACACGACTACCTGAAAAGTCACGCTGGCGCCGATCACCGGGTGCGGAGGTATGGCCGAATCAATGACCCTCACCGTGACCGGCTGGAAGGCCTGGCCTGCGGGAATAGTCTGCACGTTCCCGCTCACCGGTTCGATCCGAATCACCGTAGCCGGGACCGCCGTTGCGGAAAAAATCTGGCACGGCATGTTGCTGGGGGCGACACATGCGCTGACCTGAACATCTCCCGCGATGGCCGCCAGGTGCAGCGTGGTTTTCGCAAATCCGTTAGCATCGCTGCTGGGGCTGGAAGAGCTGAGAGTGCCTGCTCCTTTTACCACCCGATAGTTCACCATCGTTCCCGCGGTGGGCAAGCCATTCGAAAGCAGGCGCGTGGAAAGCGGCAAATCCACAGTGGCCCCTTGCGCAATCCACGCAGCCGACGGGGCCAGTGAAATATCCTGCGGCGAGGTTGTTCCGAGGAGCGTGGTCTGCACGGACCGTGGGTTCTGGTAGGACGCAGGCGCCAGCAGCACGGTGATGTTGATCACCGCCGCCTGCAGGACCGTGACTTGGGTGGACGCATGACCGCTGTCGTCGGTAAGCACCGTGCAGCTGCCGGAACCGCCGCAGGCCGAGAGGGAAGAAGCGGGAGTGGAGACGAAAAGGACGCTGGCCCCGGCGACCGGCGTCGTCCCATCGGGCGCCAGCACTTGCACGCGAACCGGATTCGGTGCCTGGCCCCCGACCGGAGTTGCTGGATTCGATCCCTGAACCAGCTTGATGGTGTCGTTCGGTCCGGCGCCGTAGGTGAGGACATTGGTCATGGTTGACGACGCCCCGGTGGTGGGGTCGCTCAATGCAATGTTCTGTAACCCGTCGGCCATCGCGGGCGCGGATGCGATCACCTGGTTCGGCGAAACTGCCAGCACCGGCACCTTTGCGGCCGCGACCGTGGCGGTGGTGTTGGTTCGGAAGCCCGAACCTTGTACCGTGATCGCGGTGCCGCCGTCGACGCGGGCTCGCGCCGGTACGACAGTGTCCGCGTAGAAGATGCGACCGAGGTAGCGATAGTCGGGACGGCCGTCGCCCCGATCGTCGGAGATTCCCACTCGAAACGCGGTGCTCAACTGAAGAGTTGCATCCAGCCGCGTCATGCCTAAATTGACACTGTTGAAAGCTCCGTGCGAGCTTGCAGGGGCGGGAATCGTCCCGGAGTCGGCCAGCGTCCACAGACCGATGACCGGCTGAGCCTTTGCGATCGAGGCGGCCTTCGCTTCATCCAGCGCCGTCACTTCTACTGACAATGTGCGGTTGGATTGCGCGATGAACCAGAAATAGTCGGCGCGACCCGCGCCGCTCAGCGTTCCGTCCCATTCCCCCGCAGGGGGCAAAGGCGTGGGCGCAGCGAACGAGGTGGGCTCGAAAAAGTCACGGACTTGCAGGGCGCTGGCTTGCATCAGGATGTCCTGCGGCAAGTCGCCACCTTTACTTACTGTCACCGTTAAGGGTTGGAAAGTGCCCGAAGGCCGCACCTGCCAGGGTCCGTATGGTCCGACGGGCTGCGACCACAAGGGATCGAGCGCTTCCACACTCAACTGATATTGGGCGCTGTTGGCGCCGTTTGGTATTTCCAGTCCAGCCAGGTCGAAAAAACCTTCCAGCGCGGGATCATCGGAACCAAAGCGGTTCAGTGCCTGGCCCGTGCTGTCGTTGAATCCGGTGGCTGGGTTGCCTGCGTTTCCCCGAAACAGAAAACCGGAAACCGATGCTGCCGCAGTGGTCCGCGAAGGCTGACCGGTGGCGGGATCGATCCAACGAGCGACCACGTTCACACCTTGCATTGCTTGTGCCGGCTGTCCGTTGGCGTCCGCAAAACTAACCGTGCCGTGAATGCGCACGGTATTTGCGGCAAACAGCTGCTTCCCGGGAAATGACGCCTGGTTTTCCGCAGTGACCGGGTAAAGACGCGAGAGCGCGGCGCGGTCGTCCATCTTAGGCTGGTCAGCACCGGCATAGCAGATGGAAATCGGAACACAATTGATCGGGTCCATCGCGTGCATGATGGTGAGCCCGGAAAAATCGGTCGCCGTGGGTGTGGGACTATGCGTGAAAACGTTGACGTTCACCTGTGACCAACCGAGTCCCAGCACTCGTCCCAGCACGCGGACCAGGCGATATTCAACGTCCGGCAGTTGAGCCGACGTCTGGGCACAAACGCCGTTCAGGACCACCAGAGCATGCTGCGCATG
Organism: Terriglobia bacterium; assembly: GCA_963698825.1. Lineage (GTDB taxonomy): Bacteria > Acidobacteriota > Terriglobia > Terriglobales > Acidobacteriaceae > JAIQFF01. The sequence goes on from CAVOSG010000006.1 coordinate 344,761, forward strand.
AGCATCGGTGCCGAAGCTGTCGACGCCGCCATACGCCGCATTGCTGAAACACGAACTGGAGCCGCCCGCGCCCTGGCCTAGCAGCGCATTGGTCACGGAGCCGTCGGCATCATAGACAATGGCGAGCGGAAAGGCTTTGGCGGAAGGCAGGATGTCCGCGGGAAGCGTGATCGCTCCGCCAGCCGAGCTTACGTTGGCGCCGCTCACGTCTTCCGCCAGCTGGCCGACGCGTAGCGCCGAGACTGCCGCAGTTGGAATCGAAGTCCAGCGGCTGAAAGCATCGGCCACGAAGGCGTCGGCGCTGGCGGCGGGAAGCACCGGACTCAGGTTTCCGCGGTCGGTGTAGTAGCTGACGACGCCTTGGTTCCAGGTGAGCGGAGTGCCTTTCAGTCCGGGATCGAAATAACCGGTTCCGGCAACGATAGCTGGCCCGCCTGCGCACACCGGTCGCGGCGGGAGCCACAAGACCCAGATGCAAATTGCCAGGATGCAAGTCAGCGGACATGTCATCCCGCCGACAGCCTTACGAGGAGGGAAGCGGACTGACATAGCTATTCTGTGTCTGCCCGCCGAACGGCGATGGCCAAAGCCCGCGTGCTCATCCGGTTTTTCTGCTGTGACGGCCGTGGTAGGACAGAATTAAGACCCGGAGAAGCTACGTTTTCAGGCACAATATTTCCACCGGAGTCCACTGCGAAGCGTCCCCACGGACCGCCAACCGGGCTGGTCAGGCCCAGCTTTCCGGGGCTGTAGAGAAACAAGAGCAGCCGTTCCCCGAGGCGATAACGGTCACCTGAATTCCATAAGCCGGCCCACTCCCGAATAGTCAGTATCTGTCCGTTGCGAGTCCCACGCATGGCCTGTTCGACGCGAAAGGTGATCTGCACGGTGGGCACCGTGCTTTCGTCGTTGGTGGCGAAGCGCTCGACCGCCAACACGGTGCCATCGAATATGTATCCCGAGTTGCGCGTCAGCGTGCGGAGGTTGGGGATTTCAGGAGGGGACTGTCCCGCGGCATGGAACGACATCAGCGCCAGCCCCAGCGCGAGCAGCTGCTGAAAAGAAAGCGGCATGGCAAAGCCTCGTTTCAAACGAGACCAGGTGGGACAGGGAATACAGCGATGCTAATGGGAGCGGAATCCGCATGATGTGCCGGGGGTCACAAGATGGTGTGACGGACAAACAAATCGTGTGGTTCGCTGCGCTGCTACACGAGCGAGGCGCTCGCGCCTACAGCACCCTTCGGCGGCTGTAGCCTCGGGCTGACAAATGTGCTCCCGTCAGCATCAACAATCCCGAAAGAAATGCCCAGAACATCAGGCTGACGGAAAGCGCAAACGGGCCGTAGACTTCCTGAAAATTGAGCCGGGGCAAGGCCAAGATATAGGCGTACTTCAAGGTTTCCGACAGCAATCCCATAATCACCGCGGTGGGCAGCACCGCCCGCAGCGGCACCTTTCCATTGGGTAATACCCAGTAAATCAGGAAGAAAATCGCGATGCTGGCGGAGACGGCGAACGCTTTCATCATCAGAAAACCTCCCAGCCGAACCACGAACGGTCCGTGACTTCGCAAGGCATTCTCAAGCAGGGCAATATTTCCGGCGGTCAATGCGATGGAAAGCAATGCCAGCACACCGCAACTGAACGCCAGAGCGAGCGAGATCAGTTGGTTGCCGAAATAAGACCGGTTGTTGGGGAATCGCCAAATACGGTTCAGTGCGATCTCAAGCGGCATGAAGATTCCCGTCGAGGTGAACAAGAGAATAATGAGTGAGACTACTTGTGCGCGGTGACGCGCCTCGACCAGCGCGTTCAGATTGCGAATCACGAAATCCTGACCGGCCGGCAGGAAATCGCGCAGCAGTTGCACCACCACGTCGTACATCACCGGCGATTGAAACACCCGCCGGATCAAGGTCATGAGCAGGAGCACAAAGGGAAAAAATGAGAGGATGGCATTGGCCGCTACGGAAAACGCAAACGTATGTACCTCAGTCCGTAACAAATATTTCACTGTGGAACTGACCAAGCCGGCATAGGGATCCTCGATCCGCCAGGAGGGGGTTGATCGGGATGGCGCAGGGGGCGAGGCGGCCGACGCTGACTGCTGGTCATCTGGCATTTTCTCTAATCCTATCAGACAGTTACGATTTGCCCGGCGCACGGAAGGGCGGGTCGTTGCTGCGGGCCCCTCGGGGGCGTGGGCCATGACTGCCTCAAACGTCATTTTTGATCGCATGATCATTCAGATTTCTTTACTTGCCAGGAATGGCGATCCTGAATATTATCTTCTGCTCGCTGCCCGACTTCTGGGCAACGAGCTGTCGCTTGGGGTAAAGGGTCCGTGTCCAGCAGTCATAAATTGCGCCAGCACGATTGCTCCGACTAGTTTGTGTCGCGGTTTTTTCCGCGACCCAAACCAGAGGAGCTTTTTTTGCAGGCGCGATTGAGCGGGACCTGGGCCTGCAGTGCTTTCGTTTTCCTTTGAAGGGGGTCAGTAGAGGAGCATGAGCTTCGCGGAGGACACGAAAGTTAATTCTCGGAGTAGATGCGAAAGGAGTTCTTTGTGAGAGAGAAGGGCACAGTAAAGTGGTTCAACGGGGCCAAGGGATATGGTTTCATCCAACGCTCCACCGGGGAGGACGTGTTCGTTCATTTCTCCGCTATCCAGGAGAACGGCTATCGGACGTTGAACGAAGGCGAAACCGTGGAATTCGATCTGCTAAAGGGGCCAAAGGGCTTTCAGGCAGGTAATGTGGTGCGGGTGCAATAAAACAGTCCCAAGTTCAACCACTGCGAGCCCTCTCAGCTTCCCCTGGGAGGGTTTGTTTTTTTGCCTTGCTACTGAACTTCGACGGAGACCAGATCACCGTCTGCTTTCCCGCCGGCTTTGTAGTTTGCAATCACTGCCCGGTCGCTCCAGTCGCAGGAAAATTCGTCGGCCCCGACCAGCAACAATGATTTGTAATCGTCGGTGCGCAGTTTAAGAGTTCGCGAGTTGGTTTTGACCGTCAGGATTGCCACAGGACTCTGACTGCAATCCACCTTCACCAGCTTGCCGCGAACATATTGGGATTTGCGCCGGTCCGGCACGGGCTCGGCGCGGGTGGCTTCGCTTGGAGAGCTCCCATCTTCCCCATCCGGCTCAGTCAAAGTGCGGGGAGCGCTTGACGCCGCGCTGGCTGGAGCGGTCGGCGTCGACTCACTCTGCTGCGGCAACACGCCGTACTTCTTCAAGGTGGGGAGATCCTCCAAACTCTTCTTCGCGGTTTGCGCGATTTGCGGGTTTGCGCTGTCTTTAAGACGTTCAAGTAGCGGAGTGGCCTCCTCCCACTTCTTTCCCGCCAGATCAATCTGCGCCAGGTTGAGGAGATATTGATCGCTGCGCGGACTAAGTCGGATCGCGACCTTTATGGAGTCAGTCGCTGCATGCACCCCTCCGCCTTGGAGGCGCGCCACGGCCAGCATGTGGTGGGCCTCGGCAAGGTCGGGCTCTTTGTCGACGACAAAGATAAGGTCCTGAATCATGTTGGAAACGCCTTCAATGGGTTTTCCGCTGGATTGGGCGGCGCGATACTTCACCAACGCCAGATAGTAGTGAGTCCAGGTATCTTTGCTGTCGAGCTCGCGTGCCCTGGCGAGTTCCTCGCCGGCTTGATCGAATTCCTTCCTTTCCATGCGCACCCAGGCCAGGGCGCGGTGCGCGATGGCATTGTCCGTCTTGGGATCGCTGATGAGCGTCTCAACGTCCTTCTCCTGCTGCTCGCGATGTTCAGGCAGACGCACTGCCATTTCCGCGACCAGCGCTTGTGCCTGCGCCGCGCTGACGTCCAGAAGGCTGCCCCCAACATCAAGCGGTCCAAGGGGAGCAGGGAACTGGGTCAAATGGTTTGCCGCGCTGGCTGCTTCCGGCTTGGTATTCGCCGGCGCCGACGGCGGAAACGAGTGAAAGTAGTCTTTGACCGCCTGTTCGAGTTGCGCCGCGCTCATGCCGAAGGCCTGCTGGATGGCTTGGTCGATCGGGACTTTCCGTATTTGCACCAGTCCGAAATAAGCTCCGGCGTCGGACAGCTTGTTCTGGTTGAGCAGGTAGTGCATGACGATCCACGACTGCGCATAGAACATCGGCGGGTAACCCGCTGGGCCTGGACGCAAGGTGAACAATTCAGGTAGAGGCAGCCACGGGCGGTTCAGGACCTCCGCAAATGATTTAGGTAGGTCGGAGCCTGCCGCCGATGGGCCTGGAAAGCCATGGTTCCAGGGCAGGTTCTCGGCGGGGTCGCCACCCACTTGTGCCTGAGTGTCTCCTAGGCGCAGGCTGGAAAAATATTGGGCAAAGCCCTCGTCAAACCATTCCTGCGTGGGAGGATAGTTGAAGCGTAGAAGTAGTCGCGCAAAGTCGCGTGAGACCGCACGCCAGCTGTCCTCGGCGGCCAGATCGAGAACGGCGTAGTTGCGGTCTTCGCCGGGCAGAAAGAACCCGGGAGCCGAAGTGGGTTGGCCCTGGCGAACCGGTGCCACGCGGATATATTCCTCGTCCGATTGCAGCGCGATCACGTCCAGCGGTTCCGGCAACTTCAGTTTCGTCTTAACGAAGAGCTGGCCAAAGATGTCCCGCATCTGCTCCAGCCGCAAACTCGCTTCCCGGCCCTTCTTTTCCCCAGCGTCGGTCAGGACGGAAAAATGAGCGGAGTTTATCCGGATCCACTTGGGTTCAGAATTGCGTGTAGATCCGACAGAAGATGCTGAGATCAGGAAGCACAGGACAGCGGGGAAAACGTGTCGCGGGTGAAATGAAATACAAGGCATGTTCGACCGGAACGCCAGATATAACAGATGCTACCACCCCACCTGCCGCAAACGGCACGAACCACGTGGGGGCGGATGCCCTCATCCGCCCAGTCGAGCAACGCTCGACACGTCCTTGCCTGCCACGAAAATAGCGAAGCTTCGCTTCGCCGGGCGGATGAGGGCATCCGCCCCTACGTGGTTCGTGGAACCTCCAAAAGGCGTTTCGCCGCCCACGCTGCGCTCTCCGCGACTACCTCATCTTCATCCTCTTTCAGCTTTTCCAGAAGGGGCGTGAAGTGCTGGTCTCCGCTGTTACCCATCGCAATCACCGCATTTCGCCGCAAGCCGCTGCGCTTGGTCCGCCGGATCGCGGAACCGCGAAACTTTTCCCGGAACTCTTCGTCCGTCATTTCAGCCAGCCATTCCAGCGCGGGATTGACCAGGCCTTGGCGCGGCTGAAATTCCGCCGCGCTGGTCGCTGGAGCTTTGCGGTTCCAGGGACAAACATCCTGGCAGATGTCACAGCCAAAGACTTCGTGACCCATGCCCGCGCGCATGTCCTCGGCGATCGCTCCCCGCTTTTCGATGGTCAGATAGGAGATGCAGCGATTCGAATCGAGCTGATACGGCGCGACCAGCGCATCGGTAGGGCAGGCGTCAATACAGCGGGTGCAAGTGCCGCAGCGGTCGGGCGCAGGAAGGTCAGGCTCAAGTTCGAGCGAAGTCAGGATGACGCCCAAAAACAGCCACGACCCCAGCTTCTGATTAATGATGCACGTGTTCTTTCCCACCCACCCAGTACCCGCGTATTTGGCGTAGACGCGCTCGACCAGCGGGCCCGTATCCACATAACAGCGGGTTTGCAGCTCGCGGTACTTGCGCAGCGCACTGCGGCGCGCAGCTTGCTCTCGACCGACCCGCAGCCGTTTCATGACAGCTTCGTGATAGTCCTGCTGTCCCCAGGCGTAGCGGGAGATCCATCCCCGTTGCGGATCATCTGCCTGGGTTGAATAAGGTTGTGGGTGTTGTAGTTGATGGCGCACACGACAACGCTGTGCACCCAGGGCAAAGTCGCGCGGAGCGATGCCCGCTTGAGCGAGCCCGAATCATCGCGGGCTGCCATGTACTGCATCTCTCCGGCACGGCCGGCCGCAATCCATTCCCGGAAGCGGTCCATGTCCTCAAAATCGCGAACTGGAGCCACCCCCGCCACTTCGAATCCGGCCTCGCGGGCAGCCTGTTTTACGACATCAGTAGTGTGGGTGATCTGATTCAAGGCGACAGTACTATCCTAGCCCAGGTTTGGGCATCCTGAGCACTGGCGTTGCTTGGTGTGGCGGCATTCAGAGCTTTGAACCGCAGAGGTCGCAAAGAAAAGCCGCAAAGTTCGCAAAGGATGCTCGGGGCGAAATGGGGGATTGACTGCTGACTGAGGACTGAAGACCGACGACCGCAGATTACATTCCCAGCTTCTTCACTTCTTCGTTGTAGTACTTCCGGTAGAGGATGTCCCACTCCTGGCTGCCTTCGAGGATGGTGCGCTTCTGGCTCTCGATCTTCAGGCGGGCGCTCTGGTCGATTCTGGCTTCCTGGTTCAGCAATTCTTCGAGAATCTTGCGTACTTCGAGACGAATGGTGTTGCGATCTTCCACGAAATCCACCGCATCAATCTCGGCCAACGCGTCCGTGACCACGTGCGCCACCTTGTTGACCTTGTCCCGGCTGATTCTCACAGCACCGCCTTGTACTTGCGGGTCAGTTCGCTCTTCACCTTGCGAAACATCTCCTGATAGTTGGCTCCGGTGCGGCGCATTTCCTCGGAGTAAGCTTCGAGAATGACGCGGACTTCGTCATTGATGCGATCCTCAAGCGACAGTTCTTCCAGCATGGCCGCGTGCACCTTCTCGGTGACCACGGGCACGGCCTTGGTTTCAATATGCCCGCCCGCAATCAGCTTTTTGGTGACTTCGCGGGCCAGGTAGCCCACATATTCTTTGGAAAGAAGCATAGCGCGGATCAGTTTTCGTTTGCGAAACACGTAGTGTAGCACAGGCGGGGCGCAGCGCCCGCCCGCTCCGCGGCGTCTGGCTTCTCGCTCCTGGCTCAAGACCTCAGACATTCCGTGCGATGAAGGCCTTTCGCGATTCTGAGTTCACGTGGATGAGCCAGAGGCTAGTAGCCAGGAGCTAGTAGCTGCCCTCCAAACAGGCATACAATGCAGAAATAAATGTCTCCTGCGCCCGACAATCTGGCCGGCCTCAAAGACGACATGATCGCCTTCATCGAGGGCCACGGCATGCGGCGTTTCCATGGCTATGTCGACTACGAAGAGGTGCAAAGCGTCGTCTGGAAGAGCGAAGAGAATCCCGAAAGCTGGAAGGACTTCGTCGAATTGGCCAAAGCCGCAGCCGCGCCCTTCCTCACCATGGACTCGTGGACGATGCGGAAGGAAGAGCTCGACCAGATGATCGAGCGCCTGGGGAACGTCGAATTTACCAACGACGAAGATGTGGAGGAGGCGCGCTGGCTGAAGACTTATATCGGCAAGACCGGGTTCGTCCAGCTCGGTTTCGCCCACCAGGGCATCATGATGGTCTACGAGGCTTCCACCGACTGGTACGACCACTACCAGCGCCTGCTGGAACTGTCCGAAGACTTCGGCGGCATCCCCATCGACGAGCCCGACCAGGACGAAGAACCCTGATCGCGCAGCAGCGGATTTTCTTTGCGCTCTTTGCGGTCAAGAGCATTGAACCGCAAATGACGCAAAGGAACCCGGAACTAGAGACCTTTCTTTCAAGAGGCCAGAATTTCTCTTCGCCCATGCGCTGGGACCTAAAATCCGCCGACTCCGACACTGTCGAACGTCTCGCGTCGGAGTTAAGTTCCCAACCCTCGCTTCACCTGGAAGACACACAGATTGCCTCGACTCTGGCTCGGCTGCTGTTGATGCGCGGAATTTCCAGCGTCGAGACTGCTGAGCGTTTCCTGACGCCCTCGCTCTCACATTTGCATTCGCCGTACTTGATGGCCGGCATGCAGGCCGCCGTCGATCGGATCGAAGCTGCGATCGAGAACAAAGAATCGATCCTGATCTACGGGGACTACGACGTGGATGGCACCACCGCGATCGTCATCCTCAAGACCGCGATCGAGCTCTGCGGCGGGGCGGCTGATTTTCACGTTCCGCATCGCATCCGTGATGGTTACGACATGCGTGACGACGTGATCGAGCGCGCCGCCGCTGCCGGCATCAAACTCATCATCAGTGTGGACATGGGCATCCGCGCCTTCGCTCCCGCCGAAACCGCCCGGCGGCTGGGCGTGGACCTGATTGTCACCGACCATCACCTTCCGGGCCCGCAAGGTGTTCCAGCTGCATTGGCAGTGGTCAATCCCAACCAGCCCGGCTGTGCCTATCCATGTAAGGAACTGTGCGGCGCAGGTGTGGCTTTCAAATTGGCCCAGGCGCTGATCGAGCGCAGAATTCCGGAGCCTGATCGGGCTCGGTATCTGAGGTCGTTCACGAAAGTGGCCGCGATCGCGACCATCGCAGACGCGGTGCCGCTCACCGGAGAAAACCGGGTCTTCGCCAAGTTGGGATTGGAAGGGCTGCGCTTACCGGTGAATCCCGGCCTCAAGGCGCTGCTCGAAGTCGCGCAGCTCAATCATGGCCGCACGCTTAGTTCCGGCGAAATCGCGTTCCGTATCGCTCCGCGTATCAACGCCGCCGGCCGCATGGATGTGGCCCGCGATGTCATCGAACTCTTCAGTGTGAAAGATCCCGCGCGGGCCCGTGAAATTGCCAACAAGCTCGATCAGCTCAACGGCGACCGCCAGGAGGAAGAACGCCGTATTCTGCAATCGATCACTGCGCATTTCGAAGAACATCCGGAACTGCGCGAGGCTTTCTGCATTGTGATCGATGGCGAAGGCTGGCATCGCGGCGTGATCGGCATCACGGCCACCCGAGTCGTCGAGCGCTACGGACGTCCTGCGCTGGTGATTTCGCGGAATGGTGAGGAAGCTCATGGCTCGGGCCGCTCCATTCGCGCCTTTCATCTGCTGAATGCGCTGGAATCGTGTGCGGGCCTGTTTACGCGCTTCGGTGGACATGCCCACGCCGTCGGCTTCTCGCTACCCGCGGCAAATCTGCCGGAACTGCGTGAGCGTCTGGATGAGTACGCCCGTGCCCGCCTTACCCTCGCCGACTTTGAGCCTTCGCTCAACTTCGATGCTGAACTGTCGCTTGACCAGGTGACTCCCGAATTCTTCAAGCTGCTGCAGCGGCTGGAGCCGTTTGGCGTAGGCAATCCGCAACCTGTTTTCGTTGCCCGCGGCGCTCGCCTCATGGCCTCTCCCCGAAACATTAAAGACAAACATGTGAAGCTGAGGCTGGCGCCCGCGCTGGCATCGTTGTCACGCGGCCCAGATGGCCTCGATCTCGGCATCCTGACCACTCCGCGCTGTGATCCTGATTCCGCGGCCTTGCGCCGCAGCGACGTCCGCCAGGCCACTGACAACCGGCAGCAAACAGATAGCAGGTGGCGTAAGGCCATCACCTACGATGCTCTGGGCTGGCACATGGCGGAGCGATGTCAGCAGGCAGGCCTGCTCCCCGGCGATGCACTTGACATCGCCTACACCATCGAAAACAACGATCACCCGGAGTACGGCGGTCTCGAACTGTCACTTCGCGACTTCGTACGACCAGAGAAAGCTGCCGATGACATTTCATCAGCCGAGCCAAAGAAGATTGCGGCTGGACTGTAAGCGATTCGCAACCAGCATGCATAGTGGGTGGTGCTGAGAACTTTTCTTACTGAGATCTGAGAACTGTTTTGAATAAATCAGGCGGCTTTCGATGATGCAATATCGTGTTCACCACAGATGGTAGTACCCGTGACGCTGGTCCACTTCCACCTTGGTCTTGAATAAATTCTCCAGACGCTCCGGCTGAAGCATTTCATTTTTCGGGCCGTCCGCGATGATCCTTCCGTTCGACATCAGAAGCACGCGCTCGATTTCCGGAATCAGATCCGAGAGATCGTGAGTGACCAGGATGATTCCGATGCCCGCCTTGGCCAGCGAGCTCATGCTCTGCCGCAGACTATGCCTGGCGAAAACGTCGAGCGAGTTGCTGGGCTCATCGAACAATAGGGCTCGCGGTTTGTGAACCAGAGCACGGGCAATGAGCACCCGCCGCGCCTCCCCCGAAGACATTTCGCCGACTGGACGCTGTGCCAGATGCGATATTTGCAGCTGCGCCAGGGCGTCATCGGCCAGTTGCCGATGTCTGGGGTCAACCACGTGATGAGGAAAGATGCGAGCGCTGCTGAAGAAGCCAGAAAGTACTACGTCGCGTCCGCAAGCGTCGCTGGAGCTTTTGGACATGAGATCGTTTGAAACAATGCCGAGCATCGAACGCAGTTCAAAGACGTCCCAGCGGTCGTGCCCCAGGATGGTCATTGAAGAACTCTCCCGCGACACGGGATAGCATTCGCGCGTAATCGTCTTGATCAGGGTGGACTTGCCGCAGCCGTTTGGCCCCAGAATGGCGACGTGTTCGTCGGCGCGGATGGTCAAGCTGAAATCCTGCAGCACAACTTTCTCTCCGCGCATCACGGAGATATTCTGCAAATCCAGTAGAGCAGGCTCGTGCCGGTTCATGGTCGTATGAGTTTAGACGATCAGGGGTGCGCGCTCCACGGACCACGTAGGGGCGGGTGCCCTCACCCGCCCAGTCGAGCGAAGCTCGACAAGCTTTTTGCCGGGAGCGATAAATAGCAGAGCCTCGCTCTGCCAGGACAGTCGGGGGCGGCTGTCCCCACGTGGACTGTGCCGATGCCGGCAGGCCCGCTTCAAGTAGACTTGTCTCAGAGATGTCCATCCAGATTTCCAACCTTCGGCGCTGGTTTGCGACGGGTGCGATCAGCCTCTTGCTGGTGGTGGCTGGGGTGTATTTCTACGCTCGCAGCAAAGCGGAGAACGCGCTGAAGGAGGTGCCGGCAAAGATTGGAATCGAAATTCAGCAGAGCGCCCAGGGCTTTACCGTCTCTCGTTCGGAGCAGGGACACACAGTATTCAAGATTCAGGCCAGCAAGGCGGTGCAGTACAAGTCAGGCGGACGCGCCGAGCTGCACGATGTCACCATCACATTGTACGGGCGCGATTCCAGCCGCTTCGACCAGATCTACGGCGCGGATTTTGAGTATGATCCGCAATCCGGCGATGTCATCGGCAAAGGTCAGGTCCAGATGGATCTTGAGGCCAATCCCGAGGGCATCATTCATCCCGACCAGGCAACACCCAAAGAACTGAAGAATCCGGTCCACCTGACCACCACGAACCTGCTCTTCAACCAGAAGACAGGGAATGCGCAAACCCAGGAGAAAGTAGTCTTCAGCCTGCCCCAAGCCAGCGGCTCCGCCATCGGACTCAGCTATGTGGCCAATACCACGGTGCTTACTTTGCAGTCGCAGGTTGACGTGGAATTCCATGGAGCCACTCCCGCGCGGTTGACCGCCATTCACGGCACTATCATGAAGAATCCGCGGGTGGTTGACTTCGATCTCCCCCGCCTGCAGAACGGCGCGCGGCACGCTTCCGCCGACAAAGGCACTCTCTTCCTGCGTCCAGACAACACAGTCGATCGCATCCTGGCTATGGGCAATGTCCGGGTCGAATCGGAGGACGCCAATGCCGCGAAAATTCAGTCCAACCAGCTGGAATTGCTCATGGCGCAGAAAGGGGACACTGTCCATTCAGCGGCTTTTTCCGGAGACGTCCGAATGGAAAACTCGGGACCGCAAGCGATGCAGGGGAATGCCGGCCGGGTCGTCCTGAACTTTACTGGGAACAATGTGCTGAGCACCGTCCACAGCCAGGAGGACGTCAAGCTGGTGCAGCATCAGAAACCTGCGAACGCATCCGCCGGCGCGCAGGATGTCGAGGTCGCCGCCTCCGCCATAGATTTCATCGTTACAGATGGGCGCCGCCTGCAGCGGGCCGATACTTCCGGGACGGCTCAGATCGCCCTTCGCCCCGCCACAGCGAACGGGCAGCAGACGCTGGTGACGGCTGGCAAATTTCAGGCGCGCTTCGATGACTTGGGACAGCTGGCTTCGGTCCACGGCGCGCCGAACGCGCGCATCGTTTCGCAGACTCCAGGCCAATCCGATCGAGTCAGCACCAGCGACGTCCTCGATGCCTCCTTCCGCCCCGGCAGCGGGATCGATTCCATCGTGCAGCAGGGCAGTGTGGCCTACCTGGATGGCGATCGCAAAGCCTGGGGCGACCGCGCCACCTACACCCCGGCCGACCAGATGCTCGTGCTCAACGGCTCTCCGCGGGTCGTCGACGGCGGTATGACCACAACCAGCCGGACGATGCGACTGAATCGTGCGACCGGGGACGCCTTTGCCGACGGCGACGTCAAGAGCACCTACAGCGACCTGAAAGTGCAGCCCAACGGCGCCCTTCTGGCTGCATCCGACCCGATTCATGTGACCGCCCGCACCATGACGGCCCACAGCAGTCCGGCGGTCGCACTGTATACCGGGGACGCACGTCTCTGGCAGAACGCCAACGTAATTCAGGCGCCCTCGATCGAGTTTGACCGTGACCACCGGTCTGTTGTCGCGCGAGGTTCGTCGGCGCAACCGGTGTCGACGGTGCTGGTTCAGACGGAAAAAAGTGGAAAAGTCACCCCGGTCAAGATCACTTCCGATCGGCTGAGCTACACCGACAGCGAGCACAAGGCTCACTTTGAAGAGGGCGTGCAGGCCAAAAGCGCTGACCTCACAATCACCGCAAGAGTGATGGACGTCTTCCTGCAGCCTCGAAGTCAAGCGACTCCGAATCAGTCGCTTACAGGAACCGGAAGGATCGATCACATCGTCGCGCGGGAGCAGGTAGTCATCACTCAGCCGGCTCGAAGAGCGGTTGGCGAGCAGCTGGTTTACACCACGTCCGATGACAAGTTCGTCCTGACCGGCGGTTCGCCTAGCATTTTTGATGCCGAACACGGCAAGATTACCGGGGTTTCGTTGACTTTGTTCAGACACGATGGTAGGGTTTTGGTCGAAGGCAACAATACATCCCCTACTGTCACGCAGACCCGAGTGGCACGTTAAATGCGTACCCTGGCCACAGACGAAATCGGCAAATCCTACCGCGGTCGACGGGTTGTAAACGGGGTCAGCATTCGCGTAGGGCAGGGCGAAGTCGTTGGTTTGCTTGGACCTAACGGCGCCGGTAAGACCACAACCTTCTACGCCATCGTCGGTTTGATACCCCCAGATGCGGGCAGGGTACTGATCGACGAGGAAGAAATTACGGACGTGCCGATGTACCTAAGGGCGCGCCAGTACGGAATAAGCTACCTCCCTCAGGAAGCTTCGGTGTTCCGCAAGCTTACGGTTGAGGAAAACATCCTCGCCGTGCTGGAAGCCCAGCCCATCTCCTGGCATGAACGCCGGGAAAAAATGGAAGAGTTGATTGATCAGTTGGGGCTGGAGCATATCCGCCAGAATCGCGGATACGCTCTGTCCGGGGGAGAGCGGCGGCGCGTGGAAATTGCCCGCGCTCTGTGCATCAACCCAACATTTATCTTGCTCGATGAGCCGTTTTCCGGGATCGACCCGATTGCCGTCCTCGATCTGCAGAAGATCATCAGCGATCTGAAGACGAGCGGGATCGGAGTATTGATCACCGATCACAACGTGCGGGAAACGTTGGCGGTCACCGATCGGGCCTACATTATTGATGGCGGAAGGATTTTAGCCTCGGGCATGCCCGAGCAACTGGCCAGCGATCCCCAGGTGCGCAAGGTGTATCTGGGCGAGAGTTTTTCGCTGGTGTGAAGGCAGTCGTCGGTCGTCAGTCTTCGGTCTTTCAGCCAAACCAGCTGTCGGCCTGAACGGATGGCGAGTTAAGATTCTGCTGACGACTGAAGACCGACGACTGACGACTCATTATGGTCTTACTGCAGCCCAAGCTTCATCTTAGAGTCTCGCAGAGGCAGATCCTCACGCCTGGCCTGGTGCAGATGGTCAGCGTGCTGGCGCTGAACAAGCTCGAGCTGCGCGACATGATCACCGCCGAGATGGTGGAGAATCCGGTGCTGGAGGAGCTGGAAGATACCGTTCCCCTGCTCGACGATGCCGCTCGCCAGGAGGAAGACCGCGAACGGGTCAAGCCCGAAGAAAACACGGTCACGGCGGAAGAAAAGAAAGATCCCTTCGAAGAAATTGATTTCGGCTCATTCTTTCAGGAGTATCTCGATCCTGGCTACCGCAGCCGGGGTGAGATGGAAGAGATTGAGCGCCCCTCATTCGAGAATTTTCTTTCCAAACCCACGACTCTTTCCGATCACCTGGCTTGGCAGCTGGGTGCGCTGTCGGTGCGTCCGGAAGTACGCGAGGCTGCGGATACGATCATCGGCAACCTGAGCGAAGATGGCTACCTGATCGCCAGTGACGAGGAATTACTCGGCATTGCTCCGCCCGCTCGCTCCGGAAGTGGACGCGAGCATCGCCGAAAATGTAGTCAAGGAAGCCGCTGCCCTGGGGCTGGCCACGGATCTCGAAGAGCCGGAGGCGCCGGCGGACGAGTCGGAAGCGGTATCCTCGGAGTCCGGATGGGACACGGAAAGCACGCCCGGCCTGCAGCCTTCCGCAAGCCTGGACGGGACTGCGCTCGCGCCTGCTCCGGAAGTAGTCGCTCCCGATCCGCCGCCAGCGTCACCGGCAGAGCCCGCTGCTCCGCGGAAAGCCGCCGCAGCCTGTGTTTCAGCCCAGCTTCGACGTGGCTGATCTGCACGAAGCCCTGGACCTGGTTCGGCAAATGGATCCTCCCGGCGTCGCCTGCCGCGACTTGCGCGATTGTCTGCTCTATCAATTGCGCTACCACCAGGCGCAACTGGCCGCCCACAAGAATGGAAATGGCGAGGCGACCGCGCAAGTGCTCTCCGACGCGGTGGCCATCGTCGACCAGCATCTGCGCGCGCTGCAGAACAAGCAATACAAGGAAATTGCCCGCGCCATCAACCGGACGCCCGAAGCAGTGCAGGAAGCCCTGGACTATATTCGCACCCTCGATCCCCGCCCCGGTCTGCGCTACAACAAGAGCCAGCCGCGCCTGATCGAGCCCGATGTCGCATTCATCAAGCACGGCGACGAGTGGCTGGTGATGATGAATGAAGACGATGTTCCGGTGCTGCGCCTGAATCCGGCGTACAAGCGCCTGCTGACCCGCGAGACCAACGACAAGGACACCCGCAACTACGTCAAAGAACGTTACAAAAGCGCGATTCAGCTTATTAAGAACATCGAACAGCGCAAGCAGACGATCACCAAGGTCTGCTATGCCATCGTGACCCGGCAGCAGGACTTTCTGGAAAAGGGCATCGACCAGCTCAAGCCCATGATGATCAAGGAAGTGGCCGAAGAAATCGGCGTGCATCCTTCCACGGTGAGCCGGGCGGTCGCCAGCAAGTATGCGCACACGCCCCAGGGCGTATTCGAACTGCGTTATTTCTTCAGCGAGAGCGTGAACGGTCCTCAGGGCGGTGGCACGTCGTTGCTCATCCTCAAGCGCCGGGTCAAGAAGCTTATCGAAGAAGAAGATCCCAGCCGTCCCTTGACCGACGAGCAGATCACCAGAATTCTTCAATCGCAAGGAATACAGGTAACGCGCCGCACGGTTGCGAAATACCGTGAAGATATGCGCATCCCCAGCACCCACCAGCGAAGAGTCAAGAAATAAGAGGGAAGGGCACGGCTTAAACCGTGCCGCGAGTTGTCGGCCCATGCAACCACTAAAAAGGGGCGCTCATGAACGTAGAATTCACCGGCAGGCACTACGAAATCACTCCCACCATCCGGAAGTCAGTCGAAACCGGCCTGACCAAAATCCGCAAAATCCTGGGCGACAAGTTCGATAGCAAGGTGATTCTGGCCATCGAAAAGCGCCGTCATAAGGCGGAAATTACTATCAGCCCGCGCAACGGGCCGCTGGTCGGCGAGGCGCAGGCCGGCGACATGAAGTCTGCCGTCAATGAGGCCCTCGAGCATCTGGAAAAGCAGGCGGTGAAGTACAAGACCCGATGGCGCAGCAAGAAACGCCACGACCTGAAGAAATGGAACGGCCAATCCGAGCAGCAGGAGAGCCTGCCGGTCGCGATCGGACTCGTTGAAACCACAGAGACCGAGATCTCGCTGGTCGTTCACAAATTCCCCGCCGTGGCCAAGTCCACAGACGTGCATGTGGTTCGCTCCGATGATGCTGTTGCCAAGCGCCCCATGACGCTCGAAGAAGCCATCAAAGAGGCGCACTTCCGCGACCGCGACGTGTTTGTCTTCCGCGATCCCAAAGGCAAAGTGATGGTGCTGCACCGCACCCGCGACGGAAAGATGGAGCTGATCGAAGCGCCGTAACCCGGCTGTCAGCTCTCAGCTGTCAGCCTTCAGCTATGACCCGGATGCAAACCGCCGTTGCTGCCTCGTTCCTCGCAATCACTCTTGTCCTCGTTGCCGGGCCCCATTCCGTAGCCGCGCAGACCTCGCCAGCCTATGGTTCCGACGTGAAAGCGTGCAAGCTGATGCCGACTCCGGAACTGGAGGCAGCATTTGGCGGCAAAGTAACCAATCCGCATGGCTTTGATGGAGATTCTTCGATTTGCACGGTGAATATCGGAGGACTCGCGGTCAAGCTGCAAAGCGCCCCGCCGGGAACAGGTGGATTGCCGACTTCGATTCCGCAAGGACTGGCGGGCGCCCGCATGATGTTGGGCGCCGCAAAACAAACTCCCGAAACCAATACCAAAGATTTTGGAAATGTCGGATGCCTGAGCATGAAGATGAAAAAAGGATTCGATGGCAAGCCACTGCCAAAGCCTTTGCTCACTACTTCGTGCTTCCTGGTCGAGGGTGGCTACCTGAATCTGTCGGTCTCCAGCGAGAATCCTAAGCAGGGTAGCTTCGATGTAGTCAAGGCGTTGCTGGAGAAGGCGGCTGCGAAACGCTAGGCAAGTTTCCGTATCAGCGCTGGGCGAGGATCAAAATCCACACGGTTCGCTTCTGTAGAGCCGTAGGGGTCCTTCGACTCCGTCAAGTCATTCGCGAGCGAATGACTTGGCTCCGCTCAGGATGACATGCTTTTTCATGCGCGGCGCTTTCATGCGTCGCGGTGTACGGTTTCCATCGCGAAGGCGGGCAGGCATACGCGATGTATTCGGCTCCGCCTTCAGCCGGAGTGGAATACTGGATCCATTCGCCGCGGTGCGCAATGACCGCCTGGCCGGCCGCGACGTCCAATTCGCCGGTCTTGTGCTTTACCCGCAGGCTGCCTTTCAGCACGATCGTGAATTCATCAAACTCCGGAGTTTGTCCGGGCTCTTCCCAACCTTGCGGGCTGCGCATGTGGGCGACGCTCACTCCTGAGGTCTGAGTGTTGACCCGTCCGATGAACTCGTCGATCAGCTTAGGCTTCGTGCCCGCAGCGCGGATGCGCGTAGGCTGGGCAACCAAAGTAGGCATCGCTTCTCCTTGTTGTATGAAATCGACGCTTATGAAAGCGACCACTAATTTATCAAGAGAAGCGCCAAGCGCGCAGGGAAGAGAGGTCAAACAGCAGAAACCAGAAACCAGAAACTGGTCTTCGCAGCCTACACCGACAACAACCGCACCTTTTCCGCCTGCGTGGCTGCAAGCGCATCGAGGGAGGGAATCGACACCGGCTTGGTCAGGGTGTTTTCCGGTGGAATCGTGCCTGTCTGGAGAGCTTTGACGAGCATCTCCAACGCCTGCCCCGTGTTCGGGCCGGCAAAGATGGTCGCGGTCAACAGTCCCCGCTTCACCCAGGCTTGACCGGTCTTGGGCAAGCCGTCACATCCGATAAATGGCAGGCTCAGAAAGCGTTGCCGGCTCGCGCTATCGGGGAGTTCCTGGAAGGCTTTTCTTGCCCCCAGGGCCATGCCGTCATCCTGGCCAGCAATCACGTCAATACGATTCTGGTGCGAGGTCGACAAGCGCAACCACGAGCTTACCGCCCGGTAGGAGCTGGCCTCGGTCCACTGTGCCCGCATCACTTTTACCTGGACATCGGCGGGCTTGGTCTCGTACATGCCGGTGGCGCGTTGTTTGGCGGCCAGGCTCTCAGACGGTCCCTGAACGTGCAACACGGTTCCACCCTTGGGCAGAAGCGCGGCAAATTGATGTCCCTGGATGCGCCCGATTTCTTCGTGGTCCGAACTGACTCCGAAAATCGGGATGCGGTGGGTTTTGCGAATCTCCGAGATGTAATCCACATTTCGATTCAGTACGACCCAGCTGATACCGGCAGCCGCCGCTGCCCGAGCCACTTGCGGCAGAGCCGTCCCGCCCACGGGTTCGAAGATGATTCCATCCGGATGGGAATCGGACCGTGACTGAATGACATTCAAAATCTGCTGACTCTGGGTGATCGAATCGTTGTCGGCGTAAATGACCTGAACTTCCACGCCCAGACGCCGCCCGGTTTCCTCCGCGGACACGGCCTGCTCAATCTGATAATCGTTGTCGTTCGTGGTCAGGGAAACCAGGAATTTGAGTTTCTTCATGGAGATCACGGTTCCAGAAATCATACCTTGACGTTTGTGCGGGCGCATGGTGACTGAAGTAACTGTGACCGGAAGTAAATGCTAGAATTCGCTGCCTCGGGAGAATCCTCATGCAGCGAAGCTACGGTTCGCACGTTCGTGACTCGAAAGATAAAGATCGTGACCGGTAAGATCGTGATTCGCCAAGCCCTGATCATGGTTATGTTACTGGGCTTCTGCACCACCCTGAGCTGGCCGCAGGCAAAGCTGTCCGTCCGCTGGGAAGAACTTACGGCTCCCGATTTCCGTGCTGCCATTCAGCAGTCCCAGGGCACGTGCCTCTTGCCCTTTGGCATTCTGGAAAAACACGGTCCTCACCTGCCGCTGGGAACCGACCTTCTCGATGTGCGGTACGCCGCCTTGCACGCCGCCGAGCAGGAGTACGCCGTGGTGTTCCCTGAGTACTATTTTGGCCAGATCTTTGAAGCCCGTCACGAACCCGGCACCATTGCCTATAGCCGGGAGCTGCAGTTGCAACTGCTGCAGGAAACCACCGACGAGATGGCCCGCAACGGATGCAAGAAAGTCATCATCGTGAACGGTCATGGCGGAAACGAGCACCTTCTGCCTTTTTTCGCTCAAAGCCAGCTGGAAAAGCCGCATGACTACGTGGTGTACGTGCTGGGACGAGTCGAGACGCCGCCCGGCGGGCCTGCGCTGAAGAGCACGGGGCCAGACTGGCATGCGGGCGAGGCGGAAACCGCTACCATGCTGATCGCGCATCCCGAACTGGTGCATCAGGATCGCGCCCGCAGCGAATCCGGCGCCGATCTCGGCCGCCAAAAGCTGCCGGAGAATGTCTATACCGGAATCTGGTGGTATTCGCGCTTCCCCAATCACTATTCGGGAGACGGTTCGGCGGCCACTCATGAGTTCGGCCAATTCCGAATGAACGCCTGGATTGACGGAATCGTCAAGGCCACGCGCGCGGTAAAAGCCGACCAGGAAAGCCTCAGGCTGCAAAACGAATTCTTCGAGAAGGCGTCTCATCCTCTGGACACCCGTCCGCAGTAAACAAACGGCGGAGCAATCGGGCCAGTAACTTGGGTAACGTTGGCCGGGCTCCGCACGCATGCTACCCTCCCGCATACGTAGGAAAATCAGCAATTTGCAAGGAGTGTGCAAGTTGCACGCCTGCCCGCGCCCGCGCGTTTGCAAGGGAGCGGCGATGAAGCGTGCATCGGGTTCCACGACCAGCGCCGGTCTGATGACCGAGCGCCGAACTGAGTCGCGAACCGAAACCGCCAAACGATGCCAAGGATTCCCATCTTCAGACTGGGACGCTCGGCCGAGGAGGCGCTGCCTCCCCAGCTCAGCAGCTACACGCCCAAGCTCCCGCTGGAAGATTTGCAGGTCGGCGTCGACAACCTGCGGCACGACGTGCATCTGAGCCCCAGGTTCGTCGAACAGGCGCGGCTGCACATCGCCCGCCTCATTGTCCGTCACGGCGACATGGAAGGATTGTTGGCCGCGGAAAAGAGAGAAGGTAGCGGCGGGAACCACTTCATAGGATCAGCTCCGGCCGCGAAGGCGCCGGGCAAGGCGGCCGGGTCCGAACTCAAACCTCTTCTGGCCGACCTGCATGTGTCCGCTCTGAATCGCGCCAAGGCCGCGGAAAATCTCTCCATTGATGCGCTGGCGCGGGCGGCGATCGTCAAGTTCCTGCGCATCGAGCTGAACTCGCAATTCGCGCAGATGCTGGAACGCGGCCGCATGATGCTCAAGAGTTATGAAGGCGTGCGCCAGCAGAAGGCGCTGGAGTATCGCGAGAAGGTGGCCGGTTTTCAGGTGGCCAAGAAAATCATCCTGCGCAAGACCGGGCAGGAGCTGTTCCGCATCCTGCGCGAGATCGAGAAGGAAACTCTGGCGCGCATGCGCCGGTCGCTGTTTGGCAATCGCGCCGAGGCCGAATACAAACTCTTTCTGAACCCGCTGCTCTTCAACGAGGACGGCTCCGACACCTACCTGAACGCCGAGCACTACGTCATGCTGGGCAACTTTGACCGCGATCCGGATAGATTTTCCAATGTGCGCCGGGTCACTCGTGAATTTCTGCTGTCGCTGAATCTCGGTTCGCAAGCCGAGGATGAAGCGGTGGTCGATGGCTGGCTGAACGTCCCGGAAAACGCCCACGAACTCGTAGGCTCGGGCCAGCCGGACGACGCCACGCGCGAAGGGCGCGGCCAGAAAGCGCGATTGGAGGCCTGGGTCGAATTGCTGGAGCGGGAAAAGCTCATGGACCATGTGATCGCGTCCTACGAGGCGGTACCGCTTCTGGCTGAGTACTCGCCCCGCATCAATGCCCAGCAATTGAAAAATGCTCTGATCTCGCGGGAGGAGCGCAACCGGGTCGAGAAACTGATCGAGGAACACGGCAAACTCTCATCGCAAAGCCTGTACTCGGCTGCGGCGCGCGTGGCCGGATGCCGGGGCACGGAGCGGGCCAAAATGGCGGCGCGCTTCCTGCGCGACTTTCTGCGTTATCACCGCGATCTGCGGCGACTGGAAGCGCTGAACTCCGCGCTCGATGGCGGCAATCTCATCGGCAACTGGAAGCTGCGCGAACTCTCGGCCATGAACGGCACGCTTTACGAGTTCCTGTTGCCGGAGGAGCAGAAGCCTTCCGAGGACAAGATCCTGCGCCACGTGATTCTGAAGGCCGATATCCGCGACTCGTCACGCCTCACCCGGTCACTGCTGGAACAGGGCAAGAATCCGGCTTCCTACTTCAGCCTGAATTTCTACGATCCCGTCAACAAGTTGCTGGCCAAGTATGGCGCCCGCAAAGTGTTTGTCGAGGGCGACGCCATCATTGTCGCGTTACTGGAGCACGAAGGCGAGGCTCCGCTGGCCGTAAGCCGCGCCTGCGTACTGGCGCGGGAGATCATCGACATCGTGCGCGGCTATAACCATCTGCTGGAGCGGGCGGGACTGCCGTCGTTGGAACTCGGGACCGGAATTTCGTTCCAGGATTCGGCGCCCATGTACCTGATGGATGGCGAACAACAGATCATGATTTCCGACGCGCTGAACGAGAGCGACCGGCTGTCCTCCTGCAACAAGCGAGTGCGCAAGGCGATCGCGGGTGTCGAAGGCCCGTTCAACGTGTACGCCTTTCAGACCGTGAAAGATGATGACGCTGGCGAGAGCCCGGACGATTTCATCCTCAAATACAATCTGAATGGAATCCGCCTGAGCGAAGCCGCCTTCCGCCGGCTGCAGCAGGAAATTTCTCTCGAGCCCTGCCCGCTCGATCTACCCAAATTGTGGGGCAGCGAAGCCTTTCAGCTGCAGCGCGGACTGGTGCCGGTGGGCAACGAGATTTTCAAGAAGATCCTGGTCCGCTCCAGCTGTATCCCTCAAATCGATCTGCACAAATTCTCGCTGCAACACTGGACCGACCGCCGCTACTACGAAGTGTGCACCAACCCCGCGATCTACGAGATGCTGGAAGGAAAGCCGGCGAAAGGCAGTTTCTAGTCTGCAATTCCACCGGCGATAGATGCGCAGTCCGCAGCTAGTCTTCTGTAGGCATCTCCACGTGATCGATAACGACCATGTCCACCTGACCCTGCTGCGGTTCGAGTTTCAGTCCCAGCTGCTGCTGCAGCGCCGTAAAGATCGAAGGTCCCGCAGATCCTGGAGAGGGCGCGTTGTCGGCCGGCGGAGGGCCGCCGAGTGCCCCTTTGAACATTGGAGTTTGGCTTGGGTCGGGTGTCCACTGCAGGGTGAAATCATATTTGCCCGTCAGTCCAGTCCGGTCGACAACGGTGCGGCCCAGTTGCTGCGATAACATACGCACCAGATTCGCCATTGGAACTCCTTGGGCCGTCAGTCCACCTCCATTCAATCCCATCATCATGATGCCCGCTCCGCTGCCACCATCGGGCCCTTTCATTCCGTTGGGATAAGTGTCGCCCGTCTTTGCCTCTTTCAGCTTGGCGCTGTTCTCCGCGATAACCAGCGCATATTCGGGAAGGCTTTTCGTTTCGCGGTGGACCTTCAGCTGGAACCGGTCCGATAGCAGCGCCTGAAGCATGCGCTTCTGCATAAGATCGCGTTCACCTTCGCTGAGCCGGTTGAGTTCATCCACGGCAGCGCTGTCCGTTTTCGCCTCGATGTCGTATTTTTCAGACGTGGGCCATTCGGGTAATCCCGAGATCTGAAAGTATGGCACTCCGTATGCGTCTCCAATAAGCATCAGCAACGTCCCGTTCATTGCAGTGAAGCCGTCGGGCCGGCGTCGCATCAAGATCCTCTGCATGAGGCCTTCGGATCGGTTCCGCTTGATCGAAACCGTCTCGTATGCGGGCACATTAATCGTGGAATCTTCCAACTGCGCAGCAGCGCGGCTTGGAGTGGCGTGTACCAGGCCAAACACGATCGGCAGGGCGATGGCCAGCAATCCCGCGACGCCGAGCAATAGCTTTCTGCTGAAATCCAGTTTGCGCAAAATGCGGTTCAGTCATGATATGAACCATCCTTTTCTTGAGATCGGCTCCGGTCACGCCTGAAACACAGGCCAGCGGCGATCCCACACAAAATTCACACACCTTCAAAATGCTCTCGGCATAGACATGCCGTGCGGTGCCCGCGCCCAAAACTTCTTCGTCGCAGGCGCGTTCGCGCTCCTCGACCAGGCGTGCCCCAGCCACCACACCAGCGGGTGAAACCAGAAGATCGCTTCCACCAGCATGTGGATCGCCGCTGCCAGATTGTCGCGCCGGCGCACGTGCCATAGTTCATGCGCGAGAATGGCTTCCAGGTGCGCATCTTCAAGATGCTCGGAAATGCCTTCCGGCCATATCAGTACGGGCCGGGCAATGCCGAAGATTCCCGGCTCCAGAGAAGTTCGCGACAGGAAGATCTCGATCCGCCTCCGAATTCCTCCCATCGGCTCCAACCGGCGCAAGGCCTCCACCTCGCGTCCTTCGCGCACCGGTAGCGCAGCCCGCAAAGCTGAAGAAATTTGTCGCCAGCGCACGCCCCATACGAACAAGACCACCAGGAATCCGCCTAGCCACACCGCAAGCAGTGCGGGAAGCAGGTGATGAAGACTCCACAGTGTGTTCGAAGGAGCGGCCGGAGAAATCGCCGGTGCCGCTGATCGCGCAAAGGGTTGGCTGAACTGTTCTATGGCCACGTACAACCCAGTCGTGGCTCCCGCGGAACTGCGCGACCACGCCAGATGGTTCCCCGCGCTGGTCAGCAACGAAAATGGAACCAGGAATTTTACCGACGCTGCCAGCCAGAGCCAGTAGCGGGCCCGCGCGTGATTCTTGCGCAAAGTAAAAGTCAGCAATCCGGCGGCGATGGCGAACAGCGTCGACTGCCACAGGTGATCGCCCAGAGCGGATACGACCGCCGGCCACGCAGCCGAAAAATATTGGGTCGTCATTGGCTTTGTCCCTTGTCCTTTCTCTCCAGCTTGCGAAGAGTTTTCTCGGCTTCCTTCACATCCTCCAGCGTGAGTTTGCCGGATTCGATCAGGTGTGCCATCACGGGTTGGGTGCGCCCGCCGAATAGCGCCAGCAAGTCATCGATCAAGCGCCGTTGCGCCACCTCGCGGGAGACCACGGGCTCGAACAGATGGAAGTTGCCCACCTTCCTGGTCCGGCGCAACGCCTTCTTTCCCTCCAGGCGATAAACCGTGGTTTGGATCGTGGTGTAAGCGGGCCGGTATTTTTCCGGGAAGGCTTCCTGGATTTCGCGGATGGAAGCACTGCCACGAATCCACAGCGCCTCCATGATCTGAAGTTCAAGCTTACTTAGTTTTGTCTCGGCCATTTTGGTTCCTCTACTATGAGCACATGTGTTATTACTACAACAGTGTGTAAGCCTACTATATGACGTAGTAGTAATGCAAGAATTTATTTTTGCCGCATGAAACCTCGCTCTGATTGTGGGAATTCGACGAAGGGAATGCAGAAACCGGAGCCAGTCTCCGGAAACTAGAAACCAGAAACCAGAAACAGAAACTAGAAACTAGACTTCAGCCGCACCGGTTTGAACGGAATCATGACCACGGCTTCGAGATCCACGGCAGCGCCGTTCTTGGTGGCAGGGCGAAAATGCCAGTGGGCAAGGGCAGTACGCGCGTACTGGTCAAGTTGCTCGTCCACGCCGCGCAGGACGCGCACATCGCTCACCGACCCATCGTTGCGAATGACAGCGTAAAGCGTAACCGTACCTTGCACGTTGCGGCGCATCAACTCCAGAGGATAGGCCGGGTCCACCTTCTGCGTGGCTTCGGGTGCGGTGAGGTCGCCCTTAGCCTCATTGGGATTGGGATTGAGTTCGGCAAAGCGAATGACCCAGCTTCCACCCGCGGAATTAAGGTTGGGCATGTTCAGGGTCATGGCATAAAACTTTTTGTCGCCGAAGACCCAGCGATCCACATCGGTGGCTTTGTCAGGGGAGACTTCGGACAGGGCTCGAGGTGGCGTGGACGAGACCCGCGGCGGCGTTGCATCCGCCATCAGGCGCGAGTTGTCGGAGCTCCGGGTCGCAGTCGAGGTTCCCCCAGCTCCATTTCCTTGGCCCGCTCCCGCGACCGGAGAGCGATTCTGGTTGTCGGGCCCGGCGCCGACGGTCAGTCCGGAAGGAATGCCGTCATTATTCTTCCCGGCCCGGCGCCGCTTCCGGAGCCATGAATCGAGCTAGCCGCAATGTCAGGCGTGCCCGGAGCGCCCGGTTTTCCCGAGGGAGTCGCCGCGAACGTGCCCCGGCGATTTCCCGCCGGCATGGCCATGCCATCGCTCATGGGTACGGGATGAATGCCGAGCGAGATAATCCGTCCTGCTGGATTGGAAGTGCCATTGCCAGGAATCGAAGGCGGCGGTGGCACAACTGCAGATCCTGCCCCGCCGCCGATCGTTGCTTCCGCTCTGCCGGTCGCTCCGGTTGCTCCGCGTACTGCTCGGCCAGGGGCAGCTCTGGGGCGGGCGCAACCACTTGAGCGTGCCCGATGTTGATATCGCCCATTCTGCGGGCCGAAGAGGCGTTCACGCTGGGGGGAGGCTGGATGACCGCTGCCTGCGGCGCCTGCAGAGTGCGCGAGGATTCAGAGTTCACATCCGGCGCAGGCGCGACGGCAGTGTGCGAAAGCAATGGCGACCGCTGCTGGTTGGCGGGAATAACTTCCGGCGCGGGCGCGACCGCGGTTACGGGAAGCGCCGGCGACCTCAGGTTTGCGACCGTCGTGGTCGACGCGAGCGGCACCGCGGGCTGGGCCTGGGTCTGCGACCAGGCCACGATATTGGGCAGCGGCACATCCTGATTTAGCTTGATGTCGGAAGGAGTGACGATCGTCTGCGTGCGATTATCTGCTTCGGCCGGCACGGAAATGATAGGTTGCGCCGCATGCTCCGGTTCGCCTTTTTGCGGAAGCGGCCGCCGCTTGCCGCCGGTATCAAGGGGCGGAAGATATTCTGAAGGAGCGTAGTAGATCACATCCGCGCGATTGAAGGCCGGACGATCCAGCACCTGCGGGCGCTGCGGCCAGAGCTGCACGGATCCCCAAAGAGCAAACATGAACATGACATGACACAGGCCAGACTGGCCAAACCGCTTCCAGGGAAGGCCCGATGTGACGAAGACATCCGGCCAGAATGTGCCCGGACGAGAGTGCAGATGGAGCGATGAATCTGTGCGGGTGCGAAACAAATCCAAAAAGTTGCGAAGGAAAACCCTATGCCAGGGCGGCAAATCCACCAGAAACGCCGGTGCTGTCAGGGGTTCTGACTCTGATCCGGCGGTAGGTTCCAGGAGGACCGGGGCTGGTTTCATCGCTTAGACCGCATGAGTCGAAACCCCAATTATAGCCTGCGTTCCAGGCCCCAGATAACTTATGAGTTCACGACGAGAACAGTGGTTGTGACGGCTTGTGTGGTCGCGGGCGACCACATGAAACTCCGCTATCCCGCTGCCGTCATTCGAGTTTCCATGTTTTAATACGCACATGGTCAGACTGTGCCGGTTACTTCCCACTATTCTGCTGTTGACTTGCATAATCTCGAAGGCGCAGACCACTCAGGCAAATCCCCCCGCCGCAAAACCCGCCGATGACTATTCCGGCATGTACTCCTTCTTGCAGGATGGCGAGTTCATACAGTTGACGGTCGAAGAGGAAGGCCGGATCACCGGATTCATTTCGCACTATGGCGATGGCGAGAGCGATCGTGGAGCCTTTCTCGATCTCTTCTTCAAGTCCGGCAAGCTCGAGGGCAAGAATCTGACTTTCACGACCCAGACCGTGCACGGCACGTGGTACGAGTTCAAAGGAACGGTCGAGCGTGGTCCGGGCAAGGATCAGGGCGATGAGGCTTATTACGTGCTTAAGGGCACGCTGATACAGAACACCACCGACGCCAATAAGAAAACCTCGTCAAAGTCACGCGAGGTAGCCTTCAAGTCTTTTCCGCAAGACCTGGACAGTCCCGCCCAAAAACCCAATTGATGGTTGGATGCATTTCTTCGCGACCATTGCGGCCTTTCTTTGCGTCCTTTGCGGTAAAGCGTTTGACCTCGCCTCAACCATTCCAAATCTCCTGCCGCAAAGCGCGAAGAGAGACGCAAAGCCCGCAAAGCAAGCCCTCCCATTGGAACTTGAAGCCAGCGCATTGTATCCTCGGTTCGTGCCGCATCCACCTGCGTCTCATCGGTCGCCCACTCCGGGACTCTTCTTGGGGCTGATCATTACGTTGGCCGCCGTGGTGGCCTGCTCCGGATACATCACCTGGCAAATTTCCGGGCTGCGGGAGTTGCAGAACAATCTGGTGGATCGCAACCGCAAAGACTCCCTGCAATTGCTGCGTATTCAAAACGATCTCAATACACTTGGCGCTGGCCATGCGCGACATGCTGGACAGCAATGAACCCTATCCTTTGACCGCATGGTCGGCGCAATTCCAGCGGGTGCGGGAGGATTTGAACGATGCTCTGCGGCACGAGGAGCAGGTTGCGGTGGCCGACCGCACTCCGGAACAGCGCGAGTATCTGAAGAACTCCATGGCCCAGTTCTGGGACGCGGTCGACCGCATCTTCGCGCTGGCGGCGGACAACAAAGCGGCCGAGGCGCGCACTCAAATCCAGCTTTCGCTGCAGGCGAGACAGGCGGCGTTGAGCACGGCGGTGGCGCGTTTGCTGGTGCAGAACAACGAAAGCGAGGAGCAGGCCGCTCTCCGCATCGCGCAGATTTATGACCGGGTGCAGCGCCAGGTGTATCTGTTCCTCGCGCTCACGCTGGTTGCGATCCTGCTGACAGGGCTGTATTCGATCCGTTCCAACCGGCAACTGTTTGCGCAACTGGCGGCGCTTTCCGCGCAGCGCAGCGAGTTGGCGCAGAAGCTGATCTCGACCCAGGAATCCACTCTGCGCCACATTTCCCGCGAACTGCACGACGAGTTTGGGCAGATTCTGACCGCGGTGGGCGCCATGTTGGCACGCGCGGGAAACCAGGCGCCGGAAGGGTCGCCGCTGCGCGCCGAATTGCGCGAAGTGGCCGAGATCGCCCAGTCCACGCTGGACAAGGTGCGCAGCCTCTCCCAGGCGCTGCATCCCGTCATGCTGGACGAGACCGGCCTCGAAAGTACACTCGATTGGTATTTACCCGTGGTGGAGCGGCAGGCGGGCATTCGCATATCCTATGAGAAATCGGGAGCGGCCTATCCTGTGGATGGAAATGCTGCTATTCATGTATATCGCGTGGTGCAGGAAGCGCTGAATAATGTGACGCGACACTCCGGGGCCAAGGCGGCCTGGATACGTTTGCGATACTTACCCAAAAGTCTGGAGCTGGAAGTGGAAGATCACGGTAGCGGATTTGTGGAGCAGTCTGCCAGGCAGGGTATTGGGCTGGTGGCCATGCGCGAGCGAGCGGAGTTGCTGGGCGGCGCCCTCGAATTTACTCGGCCGGCAGCGGGCGGCACTCTCGTGCGACTGACCGTGCCCCGAGAAAGTATGGGAGAAAAATTGGGAGAAAAGCAGGAGTCCCATGCCGGATAAGATTTCCGTTCTGTTGGTGGATGATCACAGCCTGGTGCGGCGGGGCTTCCGGCGCATTCTGGAAGACGAGCCCGACATCGAAGTGACCGGCGAAGCCGGAGACGGCGCGGAAGCCGTTCGCCTGGCGCAAGAGCTCAAGCCGAAGGTTGTGGTGATGGACTGCGCCATGCCGAACATGAACGGTCTGCAAGCCACGCGAAAGATTCTTGAGCAGCAGCCGCAAACCTTAGTGCTCATGCTCAGCATGCACCCCGGAGGAAACCCTGGTGCGTCAGGCGCTCGATGCCGGTGCCCGGGGATACGTGTTGAAAAATGCGGTGGATCTGGAATTGGGAGCGGCGATCCGCCGGGTCGTGGCGGGCGAAACCGTACTGGACTCTCAACTCCATCGCCCAACTGCCCTGAAAGGCGACCGGGACGAGCACCTTACGCCCCGCGAACTCGAAATCCTGCAAATGATCGTGGAAGGGAAGTCCAACAAGGACATTGCGTCGGTGCTCGATCTCAGCGCCAACACCGTAGCGGTGCATCGCGCCAATATCATGGACGCCCTCGGAATCCACAAGACCGCCGAGTTGGTGGTCTACGCCATCCGCAACGGCCTGGTAAATCTTCCGTGAACCGGCGGCACTTCCTCTGGGGCATGGCAGGTCTGGCATCCACGTCCAGCCTCCTGCTGGATGCCTTCGCCACGCCGGCATCTCAATCCTCTCCCGGATTTCGGTTGGTCGATGTGACGGCTGCAGCCGGCGTGCAATTCCGCCACAACAGCGGCGCTTACGGCGGCAAGCTGCTTCCGGAAACACTGGGCGGAGGATGCGCCTTTCTCGACTATGACGCCGATGGCTGGCAGGACATTCTCTTGCTCAATGGAACCGACTGGCCGGGTCACAAGCGCGAACCCAGTCCGCTGAAGCTGTATCGCAACAATCGCAATGGCACTTTTTCCGATGTGACCCGCAGCGCCGGCCTCGATGTCGAAATGTACGGCATGGGAGTGGCGGTCGGAGATTACGACAACGATGGTTATCCCGACATCCTGGTGACCTGCGTGGGGCAGAATGTTTTGTTCAAGAATACCGGGAAGGGCACGTTCCGCGATGTAACGAAGCAGAGCGGACTGGGCGGCCGCCAGGCCTTCAGCACTTCCGCGCTCTGGTTTGATTTCGATCGCGACGGGTTGCTGGATCTATTTGTCTGCAACTATGTGAAGTGGTCTCCCGAGCACGATGTGTTTTGCAGCCTCGACGGGAAAACCAAGTCGTATTGCACACCCGAAGCCTATCGCGGAGAAACCTGCTGGCTCTTCCGCAATCTGGGAAATGGAAAGTTTGAAGACGTCACCCCGAGCAGCGGGATTTTCGACAGCAGCTCGAAGTCTCTCGGCGTCGCCCTGCTCGATTACGATCAGGACGGCTGGCCCGACTTGCTGGTAGCGAATGATACGCAACCCAACAAGCTCTACCGCAACCAGCGCAATGGGAAATTCAAGGATGTCGCGCTGGAGGCCGGAATCGCTTTCAGCGCGGAAGGCAAGGCCCGTGCCGGCATGGGTGTGGATGTGGCCGACTTCACCAACTCAGGAACGCCGGGCGTGGCCATTACCAACTTCGACAACGAAATGATCGGCCTCTACCGTTCCTCCGGCGGAGGAAATTACGCGGACGTCGCCACCCAGAGCGGAGTCGGACTTGCCACGAAAGATAAGTTGGGATTCGGTTGCTTGTTTCTCGATGCCAACCTGGATGGCTGGCTCGACCTGGCTGTCGTCAACGGCCACATCGATGACACCGTGCGCAACGTGCGCGGTGTCGGATACGCCCAGCCGCCCCAATTGTTTCTCAACGATGGCCAGGGAAAATTCCGCGACGTTGCTGGCGAAATCGGCGGCGGTTTCGCTCAACCCAAAGTTGGGCGCGGGCTGGCTTACGGCGATTTTGATCGCGACGGCGACCTCGATCTCCTGGTGACCACCAATAACGGCCCAGCTTATCTCTACCGCAACGATCAGCTTGCCGGAAACAAGAGCGTGCGCATTCGCTTGATCGGCACCAAATCGAACCGGGATGCCATCGGATCCCGTGTCCGTATTTTTCACGGCGAGGGCAGCCAGTCGCGCCTGGTCAAAGGAGGATCAAGTTATTTGTCGCAATCCGAACTCCCGCTGACATTTGGTCTGGAGAAACGCGACAAGATTGATCGCCTGGTGATCGACTGGCCTAGCGGCAAAACGGAGGAATACAAGAACCTTGCCGCCGGTCGTGGCTACGAATGCGTGGAATCTAAAGGAATTACATCCTTGTCAAACTTCTAGTATTTTCTCAGTATTGTGCGGCACAATCCCGAGAGTTAGTTTGAGTCAACGCTTATGACCTCACGCGGCCTTCCCCGGTCGCGGTCTTGAGGAGTTCACCCCACGAAGAAAAGGTAGGCTACGGAGCCTGCCTTTTATTTTTGCTCCATTCGACACAGAAAAATATTCTGCCCAAACAGCCGAGGGCTGCGACAGCCAAGTTGCGCCAACTCGCCTATCCACTCAGCCTGCTTGTCATCAATCCATCCCGCCTGAAACAGCCAGAGGGGCATTTTCGCACCGACAGCGGACTCCCTTGCGCTTCGCCCAGAGCTGCCCGAAGAGTTTGAAGGTCGTAAGCCCAAAGATCAGGAGACGCCGCGACTACTCGATAGTCCCCACAAGTGGAGTGCAGGAATGCTTGCGCGGTTTCGATGTCCACCACACGATTGGGACAAAGGTAATAACTCAGCATCAGGCCGCCTTCGTAGTCAGTCACCAGAACTGAGTCGCGGGGCACGTCCCGTCGCAGCGTATTCATGGCCTGAGTCATGAGCTGGCGGTTTTGATTCTTCGGCTTGATAAACGGTGGGGTCGGAAACGGATGCAGATTGCCCGCCGCCAGCGCAATTCCAACGATTGCCAGCCGTTGCCATTCTTTTGAAGAATGAAAATATGAGCCAATCCGCGCCAGGCCCAGGGCCACTCCGGGCATGGCGAAGGCCGCGAGCAAAACATCGTGGCGGGTGCCGCCGTAAGGATAGATACCTGCAACTGCGATAGCGGCGGTGATGACGAACGGCAGCGTCAGCAAAAGAGCCAGCTGGCGTGGAGGGGGCTTGCGCTCGTCAGAATGCGGTCTGCGATCCAACACGAGAAACGCAATGCCGGCGATGAAAACCAGCACAGCCAAAACGGCAATGGTCCCGTTGCTGAAAAAGTATCGGAAAAGCCGGACCGTCCTCGTCACGATAAAAGCGACGGGGTGGTCCTGGCCCGGATGGTAGATGGAAACGCGCAACCAGGTGTCGGCAATCTCCTGACGCAACGCGCTGTGCTGAAGTTTGGCGAGGTGACTCTTGTAGAGGAACCCGCAAATGCCGAGGGCTCCCAACTGGCCAATGCTCCATACGGCAGCCACCCTGGCCGTTGTCACGGTGCGCAAACGAGCCAGCGCATAAATTCCGAGCGTGAGGGCGAAGATTAAAGAGGAATAGTGCGTCAGCAGCGCAAGGTAAAGGGCGAAGGCGGACAGCAACATCATCGCCGCCGAATTCTCCTCGATCGCCCGCTCCAGAAAGTACAAGCTGGCGGCGGCGAAGAGCAACAGCGGAGCATACTGCCGGACCTCCGATGAAACCGTAATCAGCGCCGGTGAAAACAGAAGCAGGACCAGTCCCGTGAGCGCGGTGGAGCTGTCCGTCACCTTTTTCAACCAGAGATACATCACCCAGGCAAAAGCGGTTCCGGCGACCAGAAAAGGGAGTCGCAGATATATTTCGGAGCGGCCGAATAATTGCCAGCAATGCAACAGCAGAATCAGCAGCGGCGGATGCGCCGTCGTGAGCGTGGCCCTGTAAGTCGCGCCGAGTGAAGGCTGGTGCGACAGAAAATAGTGCAGGCACTCATCCGGGTTGAGAAACGTCAAGCGGGCCGGAATCAGGCGCACCAGAAACCCACCGATCAGGCAAAGTGGAAGCAACGCGGACCGCGATCGGGTTTGAGTGGGCGGCATTCCGCTTCTGGAAGCTGCGTCAGTATATTTTCGGGATAACTCTATATCCTATCTGGCCTGAATAACAGGCCGCGAGTTCTCCGATGTTCCAAGTACGGTACGTTCTGTTGCGAGCGACTGTGAGAGCATAGGTACACATCAATGACGAGTGAGCTCCCCACTTTGCCGTCCGAAGCGCAACCAACGTCCGCTACGGCGAGTTTACTGGCGCTGATTGCCATATGGTTCGGAATCTTTACCGGAGTGCTGGAGGGCTTCGGACTGCTGCTGTTCCAGAGGATCAACTGGAAACAGTGGGGACGGATCATGCACGTCTCCAGGGAAATTCTGTGGGTCTCTCCCCTGGTAGATCTGATTCTCTTTCTCCTAGTCGCCTTGGCTGTATGGTTGGTCTCGCGATTTTTCAAGCGCTTGCCGGCCATTCGAGTCCTCGTTTTCCTGCTGGTTTTTCTGGCGGCCTATGATTGGCTCTCTCTGACCGGGCGCTTATATCCCCGGGCCTGCCTGCTGTTGTCGCTGGGTGTCGCTGCAACCTTCGTGCGCTGGCTGAACACGCATGAACCAGCGGCTTGCAGATTTTGGAAAAGGTCGAGCGCCTATCTTGTTCTGGCCCTGCTGATTCTTTTTGCTGGGATTCAAGGCGGCAAAAGCCTGCAGGAGCGCAGGGTGGAGAGCAGCCTTCCCGCCGCGGCGCCGGGAT
The DNA here is from genome assembly GCA_963698825.1 of Terriglobia bacterium. Classification (GTDB taxonomy): domain Bacteria; phylum Acidobacteriota; class Terriglobia; order Terriglobales; family Acidobacteriaceae; genus JAIQFF01. The sequence goes on from CAVOSG010000006.1 coordinate 377,926, forward strand.
CCCCCAATGTGCTGGTGGTCGTCGTGGATACTCTGCGTGCCGACCATCTTTCCGCGTACGGGTACTCGCGGCCTACCAGCCCGGTGATAGACCTCATCGCGAAGCAGGGAGTGCTGTTCGAAAACGCCATAGCTCCTAGTTCCTGGAGCCTGCCTTCGCATGCGTCATTGCTCACCGGCCGTTATCCGCTGGACCACGGTTTGGTCAACGTACAGCCCATGCCGTGGTTGGGATGGGGCAAGACCGCGATGAGGGGATATCCAACCATTGGTGAAGCCCTGCAGCAACGCGGTTATCGCACGGGCGCATTTTCCGCCAATCGCGTGTATTTCAGCGAAGGTATTGGGCTGGGGCATGGCTTCATTCACTTCGAGGATTACTTCTCCTCTGCGGGCGACGCCCTAACCCGCACGCTCTATGGGAGAAAAATCGCGCGCTTTTATTTCTACCGCAGCAATAAGAGCAAGGTGACGCGAGCCTTGCGCTATCTGGGGCTGGACTCCTGGCGTGACCAGGACTCCGAGGGTTCCGGTGAGTACGGCGGAGCGTTCGGAGTACGCAAACGAGCCGGACGAGGTAAACCAGGAGATGCTGCGCTGGGTCGAGCGTGATCGGACGCGTCCCTTTTTTGCCTTCCTGAATTACCTCGATGTGCATTACAAGTATGGCGTGCCCTGGAACTACCCCAAGCCCGCCTGGGACCGGGGCACGCCCATCGATGAATACGATGCCGGCGTGACCTACGTGGACAAGTCCATCGGGTTCCTGCTGGCCGAGTTGGACCGCCTGGGTCTGGCCCAGAATACGATTGTTGTTCTCACCTCAGATCACGGTGAATCTCTGGGAGACCATAATCTGACCTACCACGGGGCCGCGCTCTATTGGGAACTGATTCACGTCCCGCTCATCATTTCTTATCCCGGACATCTTCCGGCTTAGGTCTCAGAGTCGCAACCCCGGTCAGCAATGCCGCTATCCCCGCCACAGTCTTAAGTCTGCTGAATCGGCCAGGTGCCGGCGACCCAGAAATATTTCCCGGACCCGCCTTGAGTGCGCTTTGGCAGGGAGCCGGCGGAATCCCACAACAGCCGAACCCGCTCTCTCAGCTTCCACAAACCAACATCGTGGTTCGGGAAGACAGGGCGGTCGAAGCCACTGTGCCGATCGCAACCACGGGCTCGATGGAAACTCTGGTAACACCGCGCTGGCAATTGATCGTTCACGAGAAACGTGGCGCCCAGCTTTACGACCGGAGCAGCGATCCAGAGGAAGCGCATGATCTCGCCCCGACGCCGGAAGGACGCGCCGTGCTGCCGGATTTGTTAAAGGAGTTAGAAACGAGAACGAAGGATCCAACGAGATGAAGGCAACAATCTTTAGTTTATTGGACTCGTGGTCTACTGGATCGCGGTCTACTGGCCCGCGCGCAGAGGCGAAATCAAGAGACGGCCGGTTGACTTCTTGCCGGCGTCAGGCTTTTCGCTTTGATAGGACAAGTCGAGAGAACCCTCGGCGGTTGGCGAAGCTTGTGCCAGAGCTCCCGCCAGTGAGCGGAAAGACCGCCCAATGTCGGTGTTTTCCTGCAGGGCCACGGGAACTCCCTTGTCGATGGACGGCGCAATCGACTGGTAGTTGTTGGGAATCTTCCAGAGCAGCTTGCAACTGGTGGCCTTCTCGACGTCTTCGTCGGTGAAACCGGGAATTTTCTTGTAACGGTTCAGTATGATTCGCACGCGGTCGCGGGTTGCGCCCTCTTCGAGAAAAGCGCGTATGCGGCTGGCGCTCCACAGCGAAACCACGTCGGCCTGGGCAACCAGCAGGACAGCGTTCGAATGGTCGCACAGCAAGCGCGCCGTCTGGTCCAGGCGTCCCGGAGCAGTCGACGACCACATAGCGGAAGTGGGCGACAAGTAAATCAAAGAGCCGGGCAAGTTCAGCCGCTGTTGGAGCCAGACCTTGAGGCTGTTGTGGGCCGGCCAGCAGCTGCAGTCCGCCTTTGCACTGGGTCATCAAACCTTCGAGCAGTGAAGCATCCAGGCGATGCAGATTTTGCAGGGCATCCACCACGCCGAACGTGGGCCGTACATTGAGATGAAGAGAGCAGTGTCCCAGAGGAGCAAAATCCACCAGCAGAACTCCACCCTGGGTTTCCTGCAGCGCAATCGCGGTATTGACGGCGACCGTCGTGCCGCCCGCGCCCCCCTTGGAATTCATCACGGTGAAGATGCGCGCCCGTCCGGAAGAAGTCCGGCCCTTGCCGCGAGTGGCGGCAACGCGGGTGAAGGCTTCAATCAGGGCTTCGGAGGTGGCGCTGCGTTCCAGAAATTCGCCGGCGCCCGCCCGCATCGCGGCCACGATGGTGGGGGGATGGCTCATTTCGCCCACGGCAAAAATCGCAATGTCGCTGGTGTTGGCCTGAATCAGTTCAATGGCACTGATGGCCCGCTGAGAATTGCTGGCATCGATATCGACGATCACAACTTCTGCCCGGACATCCTGGATCTGGCGCAGCACCGGGTCCGTGGGACTGGTTGGGAATCCCGCGTGGCTGAAGACATTTCGGCCCATTCCGGTGCCTTCCAGGCGATGCTGGAGTACCGAGAGCCGTTCCCTGTCTTCTGACAGAAGAGTTACCGCTATACCCTGCATGGCATCACTCTGCTTCTTGCATCAGTATGTTATTGAGATATAAGGGCTACGCCAAGTGACTTCCGTAACTCAATGGCATTGCAGCAAAAATCCGAGTTCCTCAAGAAAAACCACACACTTATGGTGCGTCTTCACTGGTGGCTGGGGGGCAAACGTGTCAGGAGGAATTCGAAGCCACTTTCCATGCCGTAAATAACATTCTATGCAAAAGCGCGAGGATTGGGAAGGAGTAAAACCGTGGAAAAACCGCACCCCACCGCACTTTTGGCCCGACGGCTTCGCGTCAGACCCGGTTTCTATCCTTCCACCGCAAGTGCGGGGGAACCTGGCACCGTGGGATTCTTGCGAGTTTGATTCGCGTCGTGCGCCCCGGAAATCCGGGGAAAACCGGCGGAAGCTTGCGCTGCGGTCTCGGCCGCGGAGAGATATTCGTATCCCTCGATGTGGACGGCCACCGCGTATTTACTCTCCACCGCCACAACTCGAGTGACCCGGCCGCGGCAACGGACCTGCATATTTTCGGTGAGCGTGATTTCAGCGGGCATCATGAAAGTCAGTTCAACCGCATCACCTTCCGCAACCTGAAAATCGGTGTAGAAGAATGCTCCGCGCCTGCTCAAGTCCTGGGTAAATCCACAACCCTCGCGTTCGGTCCCGGACAACCGCACTCCAACAGGAAGCTGGAACTCAAAGCGCTGCGAGGCGCGACGCTCAAAGTGAAGCTGATCGGTGCTCATGATTTCTCCGCTTGCGGGCAATCCAACATGTGAGTGGTTTGGAGGTGACATCGAAGCGGAATTTTCTCCGCGCTCGCGGGAAATTCCAGCTCAACGAGTGCCTAGCCTCTATACTAGCCAAACATGCCGGAAACTCCCGGATAACCCAACGTCGAACCTCGACTACTCTACTCCAGCCAGGGGCAGCGCGGAAGCCCGAAGTTGCTCCCGCCTGTCAAAACTTCCAGTCTTGGGGACGGATGGCGGACGGGGTTTCCGGAAGCGACCGGCGACATCCAAAATAGTGAGATTGAAAGCACTCGATTTCGGCACTTCCAACCGGATCTAGCGGGTACTTATCGGTGAACTCAGGACAAACGGAGCAGAATACAAGCAGGTTACCCGCAACTCTTCGGGCTTTGCGGCACCGCAACTTCCAGCTTTTCTTCAGCGGACAACTTATCTCCCTGACGGGTAGCTGGATGCAAAATATTGCAGAGTCATGGCTGGTGTATCGCCTGACCGGTTCCGCCCTGCTGCTCGGGGCGGCAGGATTCGCCAGCCAGATTCCCGTATTTCTGGTGGCCCCGGTAGGCGGCATCGTGGCGGACCGCTTCAATCGGCAACGGATCGTGATTGGAACTCAAATTTCATCCATGATTCTGGCGCTGGTCTTTGCCACGCTGACCCTTACTCATCTCATACGGGTTTGGCACATCTTCGTGCTGGCGGCCCTGCTCGGCGTGGTGAACGCCATTGACATTCCCGCGCGACAATCTTTTCTGGTGGACATGGTGGGCAAGGAAGACCTGATGAATGCCATCGCGCTGAATTCTTCGATGTTCAACGGAGCGCGCATCATCGGTCCCGCCGTGGCTGGGATTCTGGTGGCCAAAATCGGCGAGGGCTGGTGCTTTCTGGCGAACGCTCTCAGCTACATCGCTGTGATCGCGGGTCTCTGGATGATGCGGGTGGAACGGCCCGGGCGGCTGGCGCCGCATGGCCCGGCCCTGGCGCATCTGATTGAAGGCTATCGCTTCGCCCGCCACACTGCCCCCATTCGCTCCTTATTGCTTCTCCTGGGCTTGGTGAGCCTGGTGGCCATGCCCTATACCGTGCTCATGCCCGTCTTCGCCGACCAGATTCTGCATGGCGGAGCCCGCGGCCTGGGAATTCTGATGGGAGCCACGGGTGTGGGCGCGCTTCTGGGAGCGCTGACCTTGGCTACGCGCTCCGGAGTGCTGGGACTGGGCCGCTGGGTGGCATTCTCATGCGGAGGCTTCGGGCTTAGCCTGGCGTTGTTCTCTTTCTCGCGTCACTTCTGGTTGTCGGTCGCGCTACTGCTGCCGGTGGGATTCTGCATGATGCTGGGCATGGCATCGTCGAACACGCTGATTCAAGCCATGGTGCCCGACCACCTGCGTGGCCGCGTGATGGCGATGTACACCATGATGTTTATGGGAATGGCTCCCTTCGGGTCATTGTTTGCGGGAGCATTGGCGGAACATCTGGGGGCGACGTTTACAGTTTCCGTCGGCGCGGTGGCGTGCGTCGGTGCGGCCTTCTTGTTCTTCTTCCACTTGCCTAAAATTCGAGTCGAAGCCCGTGAGTTGATCTTGGCCCAGGAAGTCGCCGGCGGTGAGCCGTCGGTGGAGATGACCGCAAGAGTGGTGGAAGACTGAGAGTTTATAGCGCCCGCGCTACAAATTTAATGGCCCCGTATCGCGCGCACCACTTGCAGCAGTGAACTATGTGCGAAGGGCGCGGGCGTCAGCGTGACAATCATCATGAGCAGCGCGATGCCTGCCAGCCACCGCCGTCCCGGAGTGACGCCGGGCCACTCCTCCACCATGGGATGGCGCATGCCGCTGATCCGCAGCAGGATCGCCCACAGCAGCCAGCCCGCCCAGAAATAGAATGCCATCGGGATCAGGGCCAGAATCGTCAGCCGCGACACGATGCGGTGCGCGCGCGGATTGAGCGCGAAAACAATATGTCCGCCATCCAGTTGTCCACCCGGCAGCAGGTTCAGCGCGGTGGCAAACATCCCCACCCAGGCCGCGATCGCGGTGGGATGGAAATAAATGTCCTGCATCAGCGACGACCCGCCATGCGCGTCGGCCAGCGGAAGCACGGTCCACAAAAATGGAAGATCAGCGGATAATTTATCTCCACATCTGAATTTGACATGACGCCGGGCAGCACCCGGGAATGGTGCATCGCGATGACCAGCACGGTCAGCGCAACCACAAATCCCGCGATCGGTCCGGCAATCCCGATATCGAACAACGCACAGCGCGAACGGATCGGAGACTTGATCCGAATCACGGCGCCCAGCGTGCCAATCAGCGTGGGCGCAGGGATGAAGAAGGGAAGAGTCGCGTACACGCCGTAGTAGCGGCAATAAAGATAGTGTCCCATCTCGTGCGCCAGAAGAATCAGCAGCAGCGTGGCCGAGAAGGGAACTCCCAGCAGCAGGCGAGACGGATCGTGCAGCGCCCAGCCCACGGGAAACAGCGGCAGAGTTTCGTCTCCATGAACAAACGGCGGCGCGCTGTTCAGAAAATCAAATTGCATTTTTGCGCCGACCACCAGCGTGGTGAAAATCGTCGCCGCAAATAGAAGAATGTGCAGCCAGTATTTCTGGCTGGGAGGCCTGCACCAGATAAACTTCCGCCGGCAAGTACTCCGGTGGGGGCGCTGGAAATGGCGGCGCGGGAAGTGAGGGATCGAGGTCAGACATGAGAACTTAGACGCTACGACGCTGGGTGAGACGAAGGGTTGTGGCCGTGCGGGTCGCCCCAACGGCGCGGGGCCGGGACTGTCTTGGGACAGCAGTCCAGACCTATTCGATCGACTGCAACTCCTTGCCGGGCTTGAACCGCACCGCTTTGCCCGGGCGGAATGGAAACCTCAGCGCCGGTGCGCGGGTTGCGTCCAATACCGGTCTTGCGCGGCCGCACGTTGAACACGCCAAAGCCCCGCAATTCAATACGATCGCCCTTGGTGAGCGACCGGCTGCATGCTCTCGAAAACCGTTTCCACGGCCAACTCGGCCTTGGTCTTGGTAATCCCGGTCTTGTTCACCACTTCGTTGATAATGTCGAGCTTGATCACATGGAGGCCCCCGTCGCCGGACTGAGAATAACCTACCAAGTGATTGATGCTAAGGGACATAAGAGAGATTGTCAACGGGAGCTTCTCTCCCGTAGACTCACAGTCGTACCCCAGTCGTCAGTCCTCGGTCGTCAGTCTTCAGGAAAAGCACAGACTGCATCGCGCAAGAGCGAGGATTTTCCTGACGACTGAAGACCGACGACCGACGACTGATTCTAAGGAGCTGCATGCTTAAGAGCGACCGCTGGATCCGCAAGATGGCCAAAGAGAAAGACATGATTAACCCCTTTTCCGAGAAGCAGGTACGGGAGGGCGTGATCTCTTACGGACTGTCTTCCTATGGCTATGACTTGCGCGTGGCCGATGAGTTCAAGATTTTTACCAACGTCAATTGCACCGTGGTTGACCCGAAGAATTTCGACGAAAGATCATTCGTTACCGTAAGTTCGGATGTGCGCTATCGTCCCGCCCAATTCTTTCGCCCTGGCGCGCTCGGTCGAATACTTCAAAATTCCCCGCGACGTGCTGACCATCTGCGTCGGCAAGTCCACCTACGCGCGCTGCGGCATCATCGTGAACGTCACGCCCTTCGAGCCGGAGTGGGAAGGTTTCGTCACCCTCGAAATTTCCAACACCACGCCGCTGCCGGCGAAAATCTACGCCAACGAAGGTCTGTGCCAGATTCTTTTCTTCACCGGAGATGAAGTCTGCGAAGTCAGCTACGCCGACCGCAAAGGCAAATATCAGTCGCAGAAGGGAATTGTGCTGCCGAAACTCTAGAGAGCGGACGTCGGACTTCAGGCGTCAGCCTCGGCTCGATTCCTGATGTTGTGATGATCCCGCTGGAAGGAAACGATCTGTGATGAAAACCGCGTGGGATGCGCCGAGGTCCGAAGTCTGACGCCCGACGCCTATTTCTTACTGTTCTCCCCTTCTTTAAACATGTACTTGATCGCAGGCTTGTAAATCAGCAGGTTGGAGTGGCCGTTGCGGGCGACCTTCAGGCAACTCTTGTCGTACCACTCGATCATGCCGTGGATTTCCTCGCCGTCGCGCAGCACGATCACCATCGGGGTCTTCGACTGCATCTGCTTCTGGTAGTAAAAGTTCTCGGCGTTGGTCTGCTCCGGGGGCGCGGGCTTCCGGCCGCCACCAGACCGGTCGCCGCGATCACCGCGTTCGGGACGCTCTGGCCGTCTGTCCGCTCTCTGGGTTCGCTCATGGATGCCTGCGCATGATTCGCATGATTGTGGTCGGCCCGATTCAGCGAAGGGCGAATCAGCTTACGATTGGCAAAACCCTCTGCTTCCGCAGACCGATCGGCTGGAAGTGAATCGACTGCATCTTTCATGGCGCCACCGTTAGACACGCTTTTTGCGGGCCACAACACGCGCTGCTGTGATTGTGGATGAAGGCGTGAGTTGTTCCTAACCTAGCACAGCAGCCGCCGCTATGACAATGGCCAAGTCGTGGGGGAGAAAGCACTTAGCAATTCAGTATTTAGCACGATGGGTGTGGGGCGGGCGCCCTCGCCCGCCGCTTTTGCGGTTGATTTTGATCTGGCCGACCTTCTGAATTTGAGTAAGACTAAAAGGCCAGGTCAACGGCGGCGGGCGAGGGCGCCCGCCCTACACTGGTCGTTCCAGGGCGGTCGCAAACGCATCTAGAGATAACGAACGCAACAAGTTGCGCCGCATGCCGCGCTCGACCTCGTTCAGGCGATCGGCGGCGAAGGCGATCCAGCCGAAGTCCGCTCCCTCCGATAACTTCTTCAGTTCACCCTGGATATCGGTATTGCGAACCAGTTCCGGCGTGCTCGAGTTGAGGAAGGTCAGGTCTTGCAGCAGGCTGTAGAGCGTGCGCAGAAGTTTTTCCAGCTTGTCGCGCCCGTCGGCGCCGGCACGATAGGTCTCGGTCATCTTGAAGAGCTCGCTGTGTTCCGTGCCGCGCAGCGCCGTATTGAGGATGGTCAGGGCCTGAGTACGAGCAGCGGTGTAGCCAGCGAGATCAAAGCTGCGCGCGGCCCCGATGGCGCCATTCGCGAGTCGCGCCGCCAGGGCGCGCTGCTTGGGTGTCCACTCTGGACGATGCTTGGCCGAGATCTTGCTCGATTTCCTCCGCGGGCAAGGCGGCCAGCGTGATCACCATCGAACGCGAACGAATCGTGGGCAGCAGCTCGCCGGGGTTCTCAGTCAGCAGAAAGATGGTGGCAAACTCCGGCGGCTCTTCCAGCACTTTCAACAGCGAGTTGGCAGCCTCCTTCATGAAGGAAGACTCGGTGAAGATGTAGACCCGCTCTCTGGCTTCGCCCGGCCGGTAATAAATGGTCTCGATCACGCGCCGCACCTGGTCCACCTTGATCATCATCTGCGGCGGATCGGGCGGGATCACCAGCACGTCGGGATGGGTCTGAACAAAGAGGCGCGTTTCTTTCTTGTCGGTCTCGCGCAGATTCTCGCGCGCTTCGACCGCCTCTGCGAAGCGGGCATCGAGGTCTTGTGATTGGCCGATGCGAACGCAGTTCGAACATTTGCCGCAGAAGTCAGGCAGACCGTCGGTGGTGATTGGCGACAGGCAATTAATCGCCTTGGCCAGCATGAGGGCGAGCGTGTATTTGCCTGAACCTGCAGGGCCCGCCAGAACCACAGCCTGGGGAAAGCGGTCGCGCGCCAGCATCTCGCGCAGGCGATGGACGATGTCGGAGTTGCCGTGAAAATCGGTGAACACCTCATATTCAGCCACAGAGACACAGAGGCACAGAGAAACACCAAATGAATCATCGAAAAATCTATTTCACGATACCACTCTTCAGTGGCAAGCAGTCTTGTTCCTGGAAAAGCACGGATTATCCGCTCCATCTCAAAAACAAACAGGGTGTTTCTCTGTGCCTCTGTGGTGAGTTCACGCCGTCTTCGCCAACTTCATCTTTTTGCGTACGATCTCCACGATCCGCGCATGCGTTTCCGCCGCCTGTTCCACGCGCGTCCACCAGCGCAACTCTTTGCGGTTCGCGCGCGGCGATGGCCAGGTAGGCGCTGCGTACTCTGGCGAAGAAAGCGCGGCTTTCCTGCTCGAAGCGGTTTTCGTCATGCCTGGCGCGGCCACTTTTGGCGGCGTCGGCTTTGTTGCGGCGGCGGGCGCGCTCGACGCTGGCGGCTACGTCCGAATCCATCAGAATGGTGAGGTCAGGCTGCAGCCCGTGGCACAAGATGCGATGCAGCGCCAGCACCGCTTCGCTGCCCAGCTTGCGCCCGCCACCCTGGTAGGCTTCGGTGGAGTCGGTGAAGCGGTCGCACAGCACAACTCGGCCTTCCGCCAGTGCGGGTTGGATCACTTCGGTAATATGTTGCGCGCGCGAGGCGAACATCAGCGCCAGTTCCGCCATTGGGGTGAGGCCGGCGGTCGCGGTATCGAGCAGCAGTCGGCGGATTTTCTCCCCGGTCGCGGTCCCACCCGGCTCGCGAGTCACCGCCACTGACAAGCCTTGCGCGCGCAAAATGCCTGCCAGTTTTTCCATCTGCGTGCTCTTGCCGCAGCCGTCGAGACCTTCGAAGGTGATGAAGCGGCCGCGATGGCTGTGTGAGGGCACAGCGGAAATCATAAATGAGCATTCGGCATTTGGCACTTGGCATTTGACCCGGGGCCATAGTGACGGGAGGGCTGTCCGCTGCTATATTCATCTGTCCTAAAACGATTTTGCAGGAGCTTAAGGAGAGCATCTTGACTGACTTCCCGGGAAAGGTTTTTCGCCACGTCTTCCTGTCGCTTGCTTTGGCCGTACCAATGATGGCAGCTACCGGTCCTGCCCCCCAGGTCAGCCTTTTTGTGGACGCCACGCAAGCGCCGCGAAAAATCTTTCACGCTCGGATGACGATTCCGGCGAAGCCGGGCAGCCTCACTCTTTATTACCCCAAGTGGATTCCAGGTGAGCATGGTCCCACCGGCCCGATCGAGGACCTGGCCGGGCTGAAGTTCACCGCCAATGGAAAGCCCCTGACCTGGCGCCGCGATCTGCAGGATGGCTGGACGTTTCACGTTGATGTGCCCGCTGGCGTCAGCAGCATTGAAGCCTCGCTGGATTTCATTTCGCCGGCGGGGGAAGGGGGCATCTACACCGGCGGCGCCACCTCCACCGACCGGATGGCGGTGCTCAACTGGAACACGGTGCTGCTTTATCCCGAGGGCTGGCCGTCGGATGACTTGACCTACACCGCCAGCCTGCGGCTGCCGCCGGAGTGGAAGTTCGGCACTTCGCTGTCTGTGGCCTCGCAGTCGGGAGCGGAAATCAAGTTCGCTCCGGTCTCGCTGACCATGCTGGTCGATGGGCCCGTCATTACCGGACAGTATCTGAAGGTTGTTCCTCTCAATCCCGGACAGACTCCTTCCGTCGAAATGGACGTTGCCGCCGACAGTGCGGCCGCGCTCGACGCGCCCCCTGAGGTTTGGGAACACTACAAGAACCTGGTGACGCAAGCCGGCGCGCTGTTTGGAGCGCAGCACTATCGCGACTATCACTTTCTGTTCAGTTTGAGCGACCACGTGGCCCACTTCGGCCTGGAGCATCACGAATCCAATGACAGCCGCCTGGGCGAGCGCGCCCTGGTCGATCCTGCCAAGCGCCTTCTGGGCGCGGGATTGCTGTCGCACGAATTCGTGCACTCCTGGAACGGAAAATACCGGCGCCCCGCCGATCTGGCCACGCCGGATTACGAAAAGCCCATGCAGACTGACCTGCTGTGGGTGTACGAGGGCCTGACTCAATATTTGGGCGAAATCCTCACCGGCCGCATGGGCCAGAGAACCCCGGAGGAATTCCGCGATGCGCTGGCGAATACCGCCGCTGAACTGGATCACACGCCGGGGCGCTCCTGGCGTAACCTGCAGGATACCGCCGACGGCGTCCCTTCGATGCAGGATGCTCCGCGGCAGTGGGAATCATGGCGCCGCGCGCTGGACTACTACGACGAGGATGAATTGAACTGGCTGTGGGCGGACACCATCATTCGCCAGCAGACTCACGGTCAGAAAACCCTGGATGACTTTTGCCACATCTTTCACGGACCTCCCAGCGGGGCGCCGCAGGTGAAAACCTATACCTTCGACGACATCGTCAGCACCTTGAACCAGGTTGCGCCCTACGACTGGCGCGGATTCTGGACGGAGCGTCTCACCAATCACGGGCCCGGCGCGCCCCTGGGCGGCATCGAGGGCAGCGGCTGGAAGCTGGTGTATGACGAGAATCGCACTGCCCTGGTTCGCGCCCGCGAAGAGGACAATGGAGTCGTAAACGCTGCTTATTCGATCGGGCTCTGGCTAAGGGAAGACGGTTCGATTACCGATACCGTCGAAGGCATGCCGGCAGCGCAAGCTGGAATCGGACCCGGAATGAAACTCATCGCGGTCAATGGGAAAAAATTCTCACCCGGAGTCCTGCGCGACGTCCTGCGGCAAGGCAAGAACGACTCCACGGCGCTCGAATTACTGGTTGAGAACACGGAATACTACAAGACCTTCAAGGTCGATTATCACGGCGGAGAAAAGTATCCGCACCTGGTGCGGGACGAAACCAAGCCGGACTTGCTGACGGATATCATCAGGCCCCACTAGCAGTCGTCGGTCGTCGGTCTTCAGTCGTCAGCCCAAGCGGCTTCGTTCGTGGCTCTTCCTGACGACTGACGTGACCGAACGATTGACACTAGCCTAAGCGCCGTCGTCAACCACTCCCGCGAACAGATCGCTCTCGGACATAGCGGGATCGGTCTCTACCGCCGACGCCAGATGGAACAACTCGCGTCCTGCGCGCTTCCGCACATACTCCTCAAACTGTTGCCATAGCGGTTGCTGGCTGGTGTGCGCGCGGAAAGCTTCAATCTTGATATCCAGATATTTGCCAATCTCGATCACGGCGGTGGCGGGAGGCAGAGTGACGGGTTGGCGTCCCGGCAGACCGAAGTTGGCCGTGGCATAGTACAGCTTCTGAACCCGGTAAGCTGCGACCGATCCGTTGAACTGGTCGGGGAAGCGATTGCTTCTTCCCGCCCAGTGGAACGCAAGCGTGGCGAACACCGACGCCATCGAATGGTCGGTGTGGCCCGTAACGCCGCCCGCCGGATCGAACGTGAGCAGAACCTGCGGACGGAACTCTCTTATTCGAAGCGCGAGATCGGAAACCACCCGTTGCATCTCCAGCCGGTGTAACTGGCCATCGGGATAGTCCAGAACGGCGCCGCGCGAGACCTTCAGGATGCCGCAGGCGTCGGCAAATTCTTTGCGCCGTATGGCCGCCAGCTCCTGATCGTTGTGCGCTCCTCCACGATGCGTGGCCGCTTGCCCGGGCGTCAGGCAGACGATACAGGTTTCCACTCCACGTTCGTGATAAAGGCGTAACGACCCGCCGAAGCTGCTGGCTTCGTCATCCGGATGCGCGGTTACCACCATCATGCGCGGCATGCAGGGATTGTATCTTCGACGGAGCGCCGGCGTCCCGCCCGCTGTGATGTAGCGCCGGCGTCTCGCCGGCTGTCGGGTGGGCGTCCCGCCCAGCCATCAGGCTTGCCGAAGGCCGGCGCTATCAAAGGCCTCATCTTCGTCGAGCATGAAGGCCAGCACATCCTGGGGGACGGGCGCATTCCACACCGGAGCAAATGACTGGCGATGCAACGGAGAAGGCCCGTGCTCGCGTAAGGCGGTCAGATGCCGAGGCGTGCTGTAGCCTTTATTCGAAGCCAGGCCGTAGACGGGAAAAACTGGGTCCCATTCCACGATCATGCGGTCGCGCTCGACTTTTGCCAGGATGGATGCAGCGGCGATCGAAGCGGACAGGGCGTCGCCGTGAATGATCGGGTGCTGCGGAAGCTCGCAGTCGAGGCGCAGCGCGTCCACCAGCAAGTGGTCGGCTCCGGGATTGAGGCCGAGCACCGCATCCCGCATGGCCAAACGCGAAGCTTGATAAATGTTGATCTGATCGATTCGCGCGGCATCGATCGCCGCAATCGCCCAGGCAACGCAATGTTCGCGGATGCGTTCCGCGAGAACCTCGCGGCGTTCCGCTGGCAGCAGCTTGGAGTCCCGCAACCCGCGTATCCGATAATTTGGGTCGAGAATCACGGCGGCGGCGACGACCGGACCGAACAGTGAGCCGCGTCCAACTTCATCCACCCCGGCGACAAAGCGCGCGCCCAGTTGCCACACTCTCTTTTCAAACTTCAGTGTGCAGTGCAGCCTCTTGAGTAGGCGCAGTTTGGCGGCAGAGGCAGAGAGCGGCTTCGCTGGCGCGGATGTGAGTTTCGGGGACACAGAGACGGAGATGAAGTCATCTTCGCCCACTCCACGCTCAGAGTGCAATGTGGAAAACCGCCTGCTCGAAACTTGCCCCCTCCACAACTCCCCCCACCCCCCAAAGGTAACCATTCCGTACCATTACCGCGGTAAATTGACCGCCCCCCCGCGGGTTGCTAGCTTGACTAAGAGAACCGTCCACGCGCGGAACCTATTTTGAAGGAAAAAACCTCCAAACCATCGCCGGAGCGCCAGGGCAAGCGCCTCCATGTTGCGCTTCCCATTCGGGTCACGTATTGGGACGACGCGCAAAAGCCCTGTCTTGAGATGGCTTGCACCTACGATATTTCCGAGCACGGCGCCCGGGTCACCGGTCTGCGCAACGTGAAGGAAGCGGGTGAAGTCGTTGCAATCGAGCGCGGCAAGAACAAGGCGTTCTGCCGGGTAGTGTGGGTGGGCGACCCGAATTCAGAGGTTCGGGGCCAAATCGGTTTGCAGAGCGTGGAATCGGACCGCATCTTATGGGAAGCGGAACTGCGCGACATGGTCGAGGTCTATGAGCCGGTGTCGCTGGATACAGGCTCGCAGCGGCCTCGTACCTTTGCGTCCCATGAGCGGCGCCGTCGCCGGGAGCGCTTTACTCTGGACGGAACCGCGGAGCTCACGGAACCGGGAGTCAACACCTTCAAGGCGAATGTGGTGCTGAAGAACATGTCAGAGATCGGCTGCCTGGTCATGACCAAGCACATGCTGCCTCCGGGCACGGAATTGAAAGTGACGCTCCGAGTCGAAGACCAGGAGCTGACGCTGAAGGGGCAGGTCCGGCACGCCGAACCGCACGAAGGACTTGGAATCGAGTTCCGGGAGATTCGAAAAGGTGAACGCCAGATCCTGCAGTTTCTGATCCGCAAGTTAGCAGAGAAGCACTTGGAAGACACCCTGCAGTTTGAAATCCACAAATAGAATGGCTTATTCGCCCTCCACCTTTGACCTTGGGGTTTGGTAACGTTTCGGTTGTGCTGGGTCTTGGAGCCCAGTCAAAAAGCAAAGGCGGCGGGCGAGGGCGCCCGCCCCACACGACTACTTGGCCGCGACTTCTGCTACAACCTGCTCGCGATCCACATCCTTCAGGCGAGCGGCTTTGCCCTTCAGACTGCGCAGGTAGTACAGCTTGGCGCGGCGGACTTTGGAAGAGCGCAGCAGCTCCACTTTGTCGACCACTTTGGAATGGAGCGGAAAGATGCGCTCGACGCCGTGGCCGAAGCTGATTTTGCGTACCGTAAAGCTGGCCTGTGGCCCGCGGCTGCGCGCGATCACCACGCCCTCGAATGCCTGCAGGCGTTCCTTGTCGCCTTCCTTGATCTTTACATGCACGCGGACGCTGTCGCCGGGCGCGAACTCAGGAATGTCGGTGCGCTTGGTTTTGGCCAGAAGTTTTTCGATGATCAGGTTAGTCACAATCTTTTCTCCCAGTGACAGAAATCTTGGAATCCGTTCAGTTGTTCTTGGCCGTGATGCGGGCCAGTAACTTCTTGTCTTCTTTACCCAGCGCCGCGCCCTCCAACAGATCAGGACGGTTGCGCAGTGTTTTCTCTAAAGCCGTGCGCCGGCGCCAGCGGCGTATCTCTTCATGATTGCCTGACACCAGAACCTCAGGCACCTGCCAGCCACGAAAGTCCGCCGGCCGCGTGTAGTGCGGGTAGTCCAGCAACCCGCCCGAGGCGCAAGTGGAGTCGGCAGCATCCGCTTCCACGATCGGAGTCGATGTAAACGACTCCTGCCGCGTCGAGGCTTCATTCCCCAGCGCGCCCGGAATGAGCCGCGTGACCGCATCCAGAATCACTGCTGCGCCCAACTCGCCGCCGCTCAACACGTAGTCGCCGATCGATAACTCACGGTCGGCGAGATGCTGTCCTACGCGTTCATCCACGCCTTCGTAGCGGCCGCAAATCAGGACAATTCTTTCAAGAGCGGCTAGCTCTTCCGCGACGCCCTGGTCGAAACGCCGGCCCTGGGCCGAGAGCAACACCACGCTTTGCTTCGCGCCCGGCGCAAGACGTGGCTCACGACTCTGGATATGCAAGCCTTCAATACATTCAAAGATCGGTTCCGGCTTCAGCACCATGCCTTCGCCGCCGCCGAAAGGGCGGTCATCCACGGTGCGGTGCCGGTCGTGCGCAAACGCCCGCAAGTCGTGGACTTCGATTGCCGCCAGCCCCGCTTCCCGCGCCCGGCGCACAATGCCGTAATCCAGCGGTCCGCGAAAAAAATCAGGAAAGATCGTTAAGATGTCGATCTTCATCGCGGAACCCTAAACCCCTGTCATGTCCGCTCAGAACGGGCAGCTTCCTATTGCTAATCTTCTGCTGCTCTTTCTCTTCCGCCGTCAACGGAGCGTTCAACTCGAGCATGCCTTCCGGCAAAATCATGTTAATTCTCTTGTGTTCGAGGTCCGTGCTCTTCAAATACGCTTCGGCGTAAGGAATCTCGTACTGGTTCGATTCCGCCTTGACGATCAGCAGTGGCGCTTCGCCGGCTCCAAACTGCACGTCCACAACCAAACCAATCTCACGATCGCCGTCGAAAACCGCGCATCCCACCAGATCGCTGACGTAAGCCCATCCCGGCTCCAGCGTCGAGCGTTCAGCCACGCGGAACCTGCAATTCGCAGCCAATCAGCGTTTCGGCTTCCGAAATCGAATCAACGCCTTCAAACTTCAAAACCAGATGGCCCTTGTGGGGCCACAGTTCCTCGATCTCTAACGCGCGCCGCGGCGCATCTCCATCTTTGGGCAGGGCCCACAGACGCATACCCTGGTGGAATCTGTCCGGGACGTTGCTGTGCGGCTCGGTCGCCACTTCGCCTCGGCGTCCCTGGGTCTTCAGAACGCGCGCCAGCGTAATGAACTCGTCAGCTATTCCAGAATCTCCAGCGCAAAACGCTTGTTAGACTTTAAACCGGCCGCGCCCAGCAGGTTACGCATGGCGCGCGCGGTGCGTCCCTGCTTGCCAATCACCCTGCCCAGATCGTTCGGGCCCACCGTGAGTTCGAGCACGGACTCTCCGCCCTCTTCGACCTGATTGACCGAGACTTGCGCGGGATCATCGACCAGGGCCTTCGCAATCTGCTCGATCAGAACCCGCATGTCTCCCGCTGGTTCGCTCATAGGCGTTATCCGTTCTACGTGGTGAAGGTTCCGGGAACGCGCAATCTGAGATCAGGCAACGGACGCAGCGGGAGCCGGCGCGGGCTTGGACACGATCTTGCTGACCCGGTCCGACATCTTGGCGCCCTTGGAAACCCAGTAGTCGATACGCTCGCGCTTCAGTTCAATGCTGGCCGGGCTGGTGCGGGGATTGTACGTTCCCACCACCTCGACCGGACGGCCATTGCGCGCGCGTTCCTTTTCGATCACCACCACACGATACTGCGGTTGTTTGCGCGCACCCGTGCGCGACAGACGAATCATTAACACAGAGCTTATATTCCTTTCCTAATTGCTTCAGGCAGGCTGAGACAAACCATTATTTTTGCAGAATTTAGCGGGATTAGCAAGCTTCACCGGAGTACGGGCGTCCCTGGCGCTGCAGCCCTGGACGGGCCATGACGTCTGGCCTCCCTCCATGCTTCATTCCTGCTCTCCGATACAACGTCTGAACACTTCTTTTAGAGCGACATAAATCCATTTCAAAATCTGTACCCGCCGCCGCATTCTTGCTAATATAACCAGTTCAGTACAGCTCGGCACACCAGGGAGACCAGAAACATGACCTACGTGATCGCGGAACCATGCATCGGCACCAAGGACACGGCCTGCGTCGATGCTTGCCCGGTGGACTGCATTCATCCTAAGAAGGATTCTCCGGCCCACGCGGAAGAAGAGATGCTGTACATCGATCCGGTGGAATGCATTGACTGCGGCGCTTGCGTGCCGGTATGTCCAGTGTCCGCCATCTTCGCGCTGGACGACCTGCCGGAAAAGTGGGCGTCGTTCACCGAGCGCAACGCGAAGTACTTCGGGCGCTAGGGCAGACGTCGGACCTCAGCCGTCAGACCTCGGGCGGTTAAACTTCGGTCGTCGATTTTCGAGATGAGAGCTTCGGCATCGTGCTGAAGCTCTTTTGGTTTGTGCCGAAGCACGAGACCTTGAAAGTCCGAGGTCTGGCGTCCGAAGTCCGACGGCCGCCTTTCCATCCTCCCGCTGCTCCATTACAATCAGACGTTAATCTGCTGGGCTTCCATGGCACTCAAGGAGTCGG
Organism: Terriglobia bacterium; assembly: GCA_963698825.1. Lineage (GTDB taxonomy): Bacteria > Acidobacteriota > Terriglobia > Terriglobales > Acidobacteriaceae > JAIQFF01. Next base: position 395,946 of record CAVOSG010000006.1, read on the forward strand.
AGGCGATTGTCCTGCGCACTTACCCTTTGCGCGAGGCCGATCTGCTGGTGACGCTGTTCACGCGGATGGAAGGAAAAGTTCGCGGCGTGGCGCGCTCAGCCAAGAAATCGAAACGGCGTTTTGGCGGGGCGCTGGAGCCGCTGACCTACGTTCGGGCGTTTTACGAAGATCGCGAGCGGCAGGAGTTGGCTCGGCTGGATTCCTGCGAGGTGCTGGAATCACCGCTGGCGACCGAAGTGAGCTATCCGCGGGCCGTCGCGCTGGCGCATGTGGCCGAGTTGCTCGACGAGCTGCTGCCCGATCGCGAAGTCAACGATGCGGCGTTCCGGCTGGCGCTGTCGGTGCTCGCGGGATTGCGCGGGCCCGATGTCTGGATGCCGGTCACTTATTTTGAGCTGTGGATGACCCGCCTGATGGGCTATCTGCCAGACCTCGGCGAGTGCATGGTGTGCGGACGCACTCTCAACGGCAGCCGGGCGTTCTTTCACGTGTTGACCGACGGGTTGATGTGTGGCGACGACAAACGCCTGGCATCATCCGAGATATCGAGTGACTCGCGGGCGCTGGCGGCACAAATGTTTCGCGCCCCGCTGGAGAATTTCGCCGGAACGCCGTGGCCCAAGAAGCAGGGAAGCGATCTGCGAAAATTTCTGGTGCAAACGCTGCAGAGGCACATCGAGAAAAAGCTGATCACGGCGGGAATGCTGGAGAAAATTGTCGCCTAGCTCGCGTCTGCTGAGAACCGAGAACTAAGAACTAAGAACTGAAGAATTAGAACGATCAAAGAATCATAAAAAGCGGTTGCATGCCAACTCCAAAACCCAATCCGCTCACCTTCCAGGAACTCATCCTGCGATTGCAGACGTTCTGGGCGGAGCGCGGTTGCGTCCTGCAACAGCCTTACGACGTCGAAGTAGGCGCAGGCACCATGGCGCCGGAGACCTTTCTGCGCGTGCTGGGGCCGCAACCTTACAAGGTCGCTTACGTGCAGCCTTCGCGCCGGCCGGCCGACGGACGTTACGGAGAAAACCCCAACCGCCTGTTCAAGCACATGCAGCTGCAAGTCATCCTGAAGCCGCCGCCGGAAAATGTGCAGGAGCTCTATCTCGAGTCCTTGGGCGCAATGGGCATTGACCTGCGCCAGCACGACATTAAGTTTGAAGAGGACAACTGGGAGTCGCCGACTCTCGGCGCGTGGGGAATCGGCTGGCAGGTCATGCTCGACGGCCTCGAAATCACGCAGTTTACTTATTTTCAGCAATGCGGTGGCGTGGATCTGGACCCGATTTCCGCTGAGCTTACCTACGGCTTGGAGCGTATTGCATCGTTCCTGCAGGATAAAGATTCGATTTATGACATCGTGTGGGCGCGCGATCCGGAAGGTGGCGCGGTCACGACTTACGGCGACGTGCGCCTGGCGGATGAGTTGCAATTTTCGGTGTACAACTTTGAATTAGCTGACGTCGAAAAAGCGTGGAAGCATTTTGAACTGTGCGAGGGAGAGTGCAAGGCCCTGCTCCAACAGTATGCGGCGCTGGGCAAGGGCACAGAGAAGAGTGAGAGCGGAGGCCGCGACCGGCGCCGGTTTCCCCTGCTCGGCGCGTACGATCTTTGTCTGAAATGCTCTCACCTGTTCAACATCCTGGACGCGCGCGGCGCGATCTCCGTAACCGAGCGCGTAGGAGTGATTGCGCGCGTGCGGGCATTGGCGGTGGGAATCGCGAAAGCGTATGTGGATCAGCAACGAGCTGAATCACCGGCAGAAGTCGAACCAGCGGCCGACAAGAAAGTAAAGAAGAAGGAAGTAGTGTCGACAACGGCGTGAGTAGTGTCATCCTGAGCGGAGTAGAAACTTCGCCAGGCGAAGTTTCCACGAAGTCGAAGGACCCCTATAACCGGCAGAATTGTAGATTGCTAGGGATCCTTCGACTCCGAAGCTACTTCGCTTCGCGAAGCAGTTACTCCGCTCAGGATGACAGGAATTAGAAAATGCCAGATTTTCTACTCGAGATCGGTTGCGAAGAGATTCCGGCGCGGATGATTGACGCGGCGTCGCTGGAGCTTCGCGAGCGCGTGCACAAGTTGCTCGACCGTGAGCGATTGCTGCCCGTGAGCGCGCTGACCTATCTCGACTCGCCCCGCCGTCTGGCAGTCCTGGCTGCGAATATTCCGGCCGCGCAACCCGACGTGATCGAGCAAGTGACTGGCCCATCGGTCAATGTAGCTTTCAAAGATGGACAGCCCACCCCCGCGGCGCACGCCTTCGCGAAAAAGGCCGGCGTGGATGTTTCTCAGCTGCAACGTACCGCGACTCCTAAGGGCGAGTACTTAACCGCGAAGGTCACGAAGAACGGGCGCTCCGCCGCCGAAATTCTCTCGCAGGCGCTGCCCAAGGAGATTGCCTCCATCTACTGGCCCAAGAATATGTACTGGCGCAAGCCCAGCGAGCGCTTCGTGCGTCCGGTGCGGTGGCTGGTGGCCATGCTCGACGCCGAAGTGATTCCTCTGGACTTCGACGGAGTGCGCGCTGGCAATAAATCTCGCGGACATCGAATTCTCGCCGATGGTTCAGTCTCGATTCCGCGTGCGGGGTCTTCCTATATAGAAGCGCTGGAAAAAGCCAAGGTGCTCAGCCGCGAGCAGCGCGAAAAACAGATTCGTAAAACTCTCGACGCTGTCACGCGCACGATTTCCGGCGCCCGCTGGCGCGAAGACAAGACCCTGCTCGACACCGTCGTCAATCTGACCGAATGGCCGGCGGCGATTCTGGGCGCATTCGATCCCGAATTTCTCGAACTGCCTGAAGAGGTTCTGGTCACGGTCATGCGTGATCATCAAAAATATTTCGCCGTCGAAGATTCCCGGGGCAGCCTCTCGCCGCACTTCTTAGCAGTGCTAAATACGGACGGCGATCCTGCCGGCATCATCCGGCACGGGCACGAGCGCGTTCTGCGCGCCCGTTTCAACGATGCCCGTTTCTTCTGGCAGACGGACCAGAAGCATCCGCTGCGCGAGCGGGCGGCGTGGCTAAAAAATGTCACCTTCCAGAAGGATCTGGGCAGCTATTTCGACAAAGTGCTCCGGGTACAGCGAGTGTGCAGTTGGCTATGCGAGAAGATTCGCCAGGGTGGCATCGCGGTTCGGCCGGGTGTGGTCCATAAAGCCGCGCTGTTGGCTAAGACCGACCTCACCACAGAACTGGTCAAAGAGTTTACCGAACTGCAGGGCATCGTGGGCGGTTTGTATGCCAGAGTGCAAGAACTCGATCCTGACATGAAAGCCGATGCGCGCGAAGCCGTCGCTATCGCGATTTACGATCACTACAAACCGGAGTCCATGGAAGACTCCGTTCCGCGCACAGTCGAGGGAGCGGTACTATCCATCACCGACAAGGCCGACAGCATTGCCGGCATGTTCGCGCTCGGACTGCAGCCGACGGGATCGAAAGATCCATTTGCTCTGCGCCGGCAGGCCAACGGAATCGTCAAAACGATTGCCGAGCACAAGCTGCCAGTGAGTCTTACCCAATTGTTTAACGATGCGCGCGAAGCCTACCGCGGATCGGCCGCCGAGACCAAGTTTACTCCTGCGGTCGACTACAGCAGCGTGGTGAAACATTTTCTGCGTGAACGCCTGGAGTTCTATCTGCGCGACGCGCTTGGCTTCAGCTACGACGTGGTCAACGCCGTGCTGGCTGCGGATGCGGATGACGTGGTGGACGCGGTGGCAGCGGGCGCAGGCGGTGACCAAAGTGCGGGACTCAGCGACATGCAAAGGATCTCGAGGCTATTTGCAGCGCCTTCAAGCGAATGCAGAACATCTTGAAGCAGGCCGAAGAAAAGAGGATTTCCAGCCCGGAGCGCCAGACGAGTTCAATATTCGCCAGGAGCGGCGACTGAGGAGAAGGATCTTTCGGCGTATGTGGAGACGTAGTGCGTCTCGGAGCTCGAAGCGCGACCGGCATGAAGAAGGAGACTATGATTCAGCGCTCTCTGATGCTCGCGACTGTACGTGCGAATCTGTAGACGCAGTTCTTCGACAAGGTGATGGTAATGGTCGACGACGAGGCGAATTCGCGCGAATCGGTTGGCGCTACTGCAAACGCTGTTGCAAGGAATTTTCCACGATCGCCGATTTCTCCGAGATCGTGACCGAAGGCAAAGAATCCAAAGAATCTTCGAAACAATAAAGGACGAACCCTATTATGGCGACGCAAACTCTCCCTGAAACCAGCTTTAGCACACCGGAAAAGAATTCCGCCACCAAGTATGTCTTCTCGTTTGGCGGCGGCAAAGCTGACGGCAACGGCAAGATGAAAGACGACCTTGGCGGCAAAGGCGCTGGCCTGGCTGAGATGACCAATGCCGGCCTGCCCGTGCCTCCCGGCTTCACCATTCAGACCGAAGCTTGTCGGGAATACATGCGCAGCAATGGCGTGTCCGCCGAAGTCGAGCGCCAGATGGATGCGGCGCTCAAGAAATTGGAAGAACTGCAGGGCCAGAAGCTCGGCAAAGGCGAGAATCCGCTGCTGGTCAGCGTGCGCTCGGGCGCCAAATTCTCCATGCCCGGCATGATGGATACCATCCTGAATCTCGGCCTCAACGATCAAAGCGTCGAGGCCCTGGCCAAGCGCAGCAACAATCCGCGCTTTGCCGCCGATTCCTATCGCCGCCTCATCCAGATGTTCGGCAACGTAGTCCTGGATATCCCCAAGCCTGCCTTCGACGAAGTATTCGACGCCAAGAAAAAGCAGAAGAAAGCCAAGCTTGATACCGGCCTCGACGCCAAGGCGTTGAAGGAAGTGATCGAGGAATACAAGAAGGTAGTCAAGAAGCACACCAAGCAGCGACTTTCCCCAGGACCCGCATCAGCAGCTGGTCATGGCGCGCGATGCCGTGTTCCGTTCCTGGCAGAACGACCGCGCCAAGCACTACCGCCGCATCAACAACATCGACGACATGCTGGGCACCGCGGTCAACGTGCAAGCCATGGTCTTCGGCAATCTCGGCGACACCAGCGGCACGGGCGTCGGCTTCACTCGCAATCCCGCCAGCGGAGCGAAAGAATTCTACGGCGAATTCCTGATGAATGCGCAGGGCGAAGACGTGGTCGCCGGCATCCGCACGCCGGTGCCGATTCTCGAATTGCAGAAAGTCATGCCTGGCGTCTACGACCAGCTGCGCGAGATCACCACTCGCCTGGAAAAACATTACAAAGACATGCAGGATTTCGAATTCACCATTCAGGAAGGCAAGCTGTACATGCTGCAAACCCGCAACGGCAAGCGGACCGGGCCAGCGGCGGTGCGCGTGGCCATTCAGATGGTGGATGAGGGTCTGATCACCAAAGAAGAAGCGATTTTTCGGGTAGACCCAACCAGGTTTATGAATTCCTGCTGCCGCGTCTGGATGAGAAAAGCGCGAAGGTGGAAGTGCTGGCGACCGGCCTTCCTGCGTCGCCGGGGGCGGCCGTGGGACAGATCGTCTTCACCGCCGACGAGGCAGTCGAAAAAGCCGGCCACGGCCACACCAAGAATCCCGTGATTCTGGTGCGCGCGGAAACCACGCCCGAAGATATTCACGGCATGGAAGTCGCAGTCGGCATTCTGACCTCACGCGGCGGCATGACCAGCCATGCTGCCGTAGTCACGCGCGGCATGGGTAAATGTTGCGTCGCCGGCGCGGGCGATATCGAGGTGGACGAAAAAGCGCGAGAGATGCGGGTCAAGGGGCAGCTCTTCAAAGCCGGAGACTGGATTTCGCTCGATGGCACCACCGGCCGCGTGATCAAAGGCAAGCTCGGCACCATGGCCGCGAAGCCCGACGATCCTGAACTGATGAAGCTTATGGGCTGGGCCGAGCCCTTCCGCAAGCTCGGTGTGCGCGCCAATGCCGACATTCCGCGCGATGCCATCCAGGCGCGCGCTTTCGGGGCCGAAGGCATTGGCCTGTGCCGCACCGAGCACATGTTCTTCGGCGAAAAGAAGCTGCCGCACATGCGGGCGATGATTCTGGCCAACACCGAGAAAGACCGCCGCGCCGCGCTTAAGAAACTGCTTCCCCTGCAGCGCGCCGATTTCGTCGGAGTGTTCCGCGCCATGGACGGTTTCCCCGTCACCATTCGCACGCTCGATCCGCCGCTGCACGAGTTCCTGCCGCGCCGCGAAGACCTGATGGTCGAAATTGCGGTGCTTGAAGCCACCAAGCCAAAGTCTCCCAAACTGAAGGGACTCAAAACGCTGCTGCGCCGGGTGGAGGAGTTGCACGAATTCAATCCCATGCTCGGACATCGCGGTTGCCGCCTGGGGATTACCTATCCCGAGATCACCGAGATGCAGGCCCGTGCCATCTTCGAGGCGGCCGTGGTCGTGGCCAAGGATGGAGTGAAAGTGTTTCCCGAAGTAATGATTCCGCTCACCGCGACCCTGAAAGAAATGGCGAACCAGGCGGCCATCGTCCACCGCGTTGCCAAGGAAGTCTTTGAGGAGAAGGGAAGAACGATCGATTACCTGGTGGGCACCATGATCGAGTTGCCCCGGGCCGCTCTGGTTGCGGATGAGATCGCGAAGGAAGCCCAATTCTTTTCCTTCGGCACCAACGATCTCACCCAGACCACTTTCGGATTCTCTCGCGACGACATTAACAAGGTGCTGCCCACGTATCTGGAAGAAGGGATTCTCAAGCAGGATCCATTCGCCGTCCTCGACCAGGAGGGAGTTGGACAGTTGGTCAAGATGGCGACCGAGCGCGGGCGGAAGACGCGTCCTGGTCTCAAAGTCGGAATCTGCGGCGAGCACGGCGGCGAACCATCATCGGTCGAATTCTGCCACAGGGTAGGACTGAACTACGTTTCCTGCTCACCCTTCCGTGTCCTGACCGCACGTCTGGCGGCGGCGCAGGCTGCTGCAACCGATAAGTTGAAAGTTGAAGGCGGAAGAACGAAATAACCCATCACTGGCGCGGAAACACGGAGGGGGAACGCTTCTTCCTCCGTGAACTCCGTGTCCTCTGTGGCTAAGAATTGGTTAAGAGGAACTACTGGACTTTCTGCAGTCGCGCGATCAGCTTTTGCGCGAAGTTCTGTTCCGACTCCGACCACAGCAGGCGCGTATTAGCTCCAGAGTTCTTCTCTACCTTGCTCGTGAACTCCACCAGCCTTTGCACGTTGGCGCGCACGCTGGCCTCGGCTTCGGCAGTCAGAGGCACTTCTTCCTGGAGAAACGGCGAGTCCAGCCCGAGGTCCACCTGGATGTGGCCCTCCTGCTGATACACGCCGTCATCAAACTCGAGACCGTGCACCAGAAATTTCACCGGCGAGGGCCGCAAGGTCCGCTCGCCATTTTCATCGAGAACCCAAAGGTCCCAGAAAGCGTCGAACATGTAGGCGTAGTCTTCATGCAACAGGTCGGAGGCGATCAGCACGGCTTCCTCCGGCGAAACCCCGGGCCTGAAACGACGTTCAAGGATGGTGGGTTCGTTCCATGAGACGGGATGAAGCGCCAGATAAGTAATCCCGGGCTGGGCCGCGGAAAAGGAAAATTGTCGCATCACGGCCAGCGCGTGAGGCAACATGTCGTCCACTTCAAAAGTGGAAAACCAAATACTTAGATAGAGAGGATCGGGCATTCGAGGCTCAGCCACAATTCACTATTCTAAATCGTCGCACCCGAAGCCGTCGTCTTTGACACTGTTCCGGGCGCACTGTTACCATCGAAGCTCAGTCGCAGGCTCCCACCTCAGCATCGTGGTCCCCGTCGTCTAGCCTGGCCTAGGACATCGCCCTTTCACGGCGGTAACACGGGTTCAAATCCCGTCGGGGACGCCAATAAAGAACCAACAACTTCCAGACTTTCGCTCGAAAATTCGTAGGCACAAAAAGGCACAACTTTTCGGAGCAATTCCGCACCCTGATTTTGGGCGACGGCTTCCTAAGCAGTCTTTGCATTCGGAAAGAATTGTCTGACGACTGCGGTTTGAGCCGCTCGCTTCGCAGGGGTTACGGCCTGCGTGTACGTGTCGAGTGTCACACGCGTGGACGCGTGTCGAAGGAGCTCCTGCATCACCTTTATGTCCGCTCCGCTGGCCTTCAGCAAAGTGGAATACGAATGTCGAAAGGTATGCCAGCCTATCCGCTTGGTGATGCCCACCTTAACAGCAGCCGGCCGGATGTAATGGCGCAAGAGGGCCTGTCCCAGAATGGAAACTTCCCCTGGCGGACGGGACTGGCGAAAACCCAGTCGGCTGGTTGGCGGAAGCGAGCAGTGCGACGCCAAGCCCGAAGAGTTCGAACCAAACGGGGATCGAGGGGCACCGGCTTTTGGGATGCTTCTGTTTTGCACGGGCCGACTGATTGTTTGACGATGGATCGCAGGACGCTAACCTGTTTTCCGGCGAAGTCGACGTCTCCCCACTTTAGACCGAACAATTCACTCATGCGAAGCCCGGTACCAGCAGCCAAGAGGACGAGAGTCCTCTCTCGGTCACGCAAACTGTGAGCGAGTCGATTGATTTCGGAAGGCAGAAGCACTTCTGGTATTGTGCGTCGTTTCGCGCTTTGGCGGACGAGGGTGATGGGATTGTGATCGGTGAATTCGTGTCGTCTCGCGTGGTTAAAGAGCACGCTCATCAAGTTTCGAATCTTGGTGCGACTAGCTCGGGCGAGTGGAAGGGTCCGTAGCCACAGCTCAACGTCGATTGCCCGGATTCCGCTGAGATTGGTCGATCCCCATCTCGGCACGATCCACTTTCTTAAATAGCCCTCGTATGTCGTCCTCGTTGATAAGGTCTTCCACTCGTTGTCAGAGGCGAGTTCCTTCTGCCGATAGTGCGCTACCAGCTCCGCGAGTCCCAACGGCTTTGTCCTCAATCGGCGATCATTAATATTGATGTCTATCCGCAATGCCGCGATCGACTTCAACGCCGCAGATTCGTCTTTCAGACTATCGAGCGTCCCGATAACGATTCTGCGATGCTTTCTTCTTTGTCCGGAGCAAAGTTCTCTCCAGCGGTACTCCCAAACATCGGGTCCTCGACGACGCGAAGAACGAATGAGACTTCCTTTTTGCATGATTGCTCCTTGACGGGCATAGGAGGAACGACAGATCTCAGCCCAAGCCCTGGTGTATAGGCACAATATAGGCACAAAAGGGGAGCCTCGTTGTTTTTGTCGGCTGTGAGCGGTGGGCGCTTGGGCGGATTGACGGGTGGTCTGGAAGGTTTTTTCAGACCTGCCGTTCTGGTACCGCTTTCCTGAGGCGATGCCCCAGTGTTTGCGCGTGGACCGCAAGACAAGCGATGGCGCGAAAAGTCATTTCAAAGCAAGCCTACCTGAATAGACTCCCGCAACTCGCAAGATGAGGGCATGAGCCTGTCATGACCTGTCGAAATAGCGTATTCGTATGGTCGAACACCGCGTTTACAGGGAGATAACAACCGTGCTCGCCCACTCGCGGGGTAGAAGCATTTACCCTTGCGTTCTTTTCTTACTTTCGGCGGCCAATCTCCCGCAGAAGTTCAGTTGCGTTTTGAATTCCTGAAATCGGTCGTTTACATCTTTTTCGGAGCGTCGGCGACTCCTACCGACGGCAGGAAATCCGGCAGGTCAAGGCGCGCCACGCCAATCCGGTTGTCGGCCATTCCATAATAGACGTCGAAGCGGTCCGGTGAGCCGAGATCGTCGCGCCGGTCGATGCCGGTGGGAAACACAACGTTGGCGATAATCCCGCGGCGTTCTTGCGGCAGCATCGGCGTCAACACCGGCTCCGGCGAACGATAGCGGATCACATGCGGATGCTCCTTGGAGAGCACCATCACTCCGGCCGAGTAGCACAGATGTGCGCCTTCGCCGCTCGGCTCCGCCATTTCGCTGACGCCGTGGTAAACGATCAGCCAGCCGTGCCGGGTCAGGATCGGCGGAGTGCCGCCGCCGATTTTGAGCCGCTCCCAGGGCGACACCGGAGTCGCCAGCCGGTGATGCGAGGTAAACCGGCCGAGGCGATCGGTTCGCTAGCCTCCAAGTGCCATCGGGCAGTAGGAAATCCAGATGCTTTCCCGATCGAGATCCACCTCACGGGACGCGGGGCGGCAGGCGGTTTCCTCCGGACGAGTGCCGGGAAAAAGCGGCCGGTGGAGGATGGCCAGTTCCGGTTGCCCGGATGGATTCGGAATGGCGACGGGGAAGAGGCTGGCATCTTTGTCATCCACGCCGTCGAATTCGATGCCGTGATACGGAGCGAAGGTCGCGAGCCCCAAGCGCTGCCAGTGGAACAGATCCTCCGAGAGCGGCCAGGGCGATCCGTGGGCCTTGGGCCGAAAACGCCGTGTAAGTCATCACGTAGCGCTGGAGCGGTTCGACAAACGTGATCCGCGGATCCTCGCAGCCACCGCTGCCGTCGGGCCGCCGCTCATAATCGGCTTCGGGCTCCAGTGCGATGCCGAGCCGCTCGACGCCGGCCGGGTCGCCGGCCTCATTGAACCGCACTCGTGCAATGCCGATGCGCGAGTAATTGCCCCGCGCGACCAGCCGCGGGAAGAGGTAAAGCTCGCCGTCAGGGCCACGAGCGGCGGCCGGATTCAGGACGCCTTCGACCTCCTGCGGATTGCCCGGCTCCGGCTCCATCACCAATCCCGAGCCGCTGCAACTGAATTCACTCATCGAATCTCCCTCACGAACGGTCACGCTTCCGAAGTGATCCGCTAAACAAGCGATGATTGTTTCGATAACCCGTTTGGTCTCGTCGGGATCTCTGACCGGGATGGAAACAACGCCGGCTTCTTCGGCCGGATAGTCATTGCCTCCCGGGAACAAGGCATCCCCGATGAAAATCATCTCTTCGATGGAAATGCCCAGAATGTCTCGCAGCTTTCTGATCCCGTAGGCTTTGTCGATGCCGGGCTTGGTGACATCGATGGACGTCGCCCCCCCAGTTCGGACAGAAAACTCGGGAATGAGAATTGTCGAGGATCGCTTTGATCTTCTTCCGCTTGGCGAAATCAGGGTCCCATTTTTTTTTTTCTTCCAGAGGGGCCTGCTGACCCAATGCGGAAAAAGTGATCTGGCTTCCCCGGTCTTCGATCTGCTCTCCCCAGACCTTTTCGACCTTGAAGCCCGCGCTCCGATCGCCTTCTTGAGCGAACCGATGATCTTCTCTTTTTCCTCGGTGGTGAAATCTTCCGAATAGATCTTTTTCCAGTCTCCTGTCGTATCGGAAGAACTTTGTTCCACAGGTAGGAAGGAGCGACAGATTCGTCAGGTGTTCGTCATGCGGAAGATTGGAGAGCAGTTGTTCTTCAAACTGTGGCCAATCGCCTCCGGAAATCACGGCCACTTTGACGATCGCCGAGAAGGTCGTGCAGCAGCGCCGACATCTCGGCATCCAGAGACGATTTGCTTTCGGCAAGTGTGCCGTCCAGATCGAAAACAATGAGTTTTTTCACTGTTGCTTCCACCCTCCGAATTCTGCGATCTCAATCAGGACATCCGCAATTTCCAACAAGCTCACTGCACCGCTGCGGCCGAAAAGTACACGCGCCGACCACCGCCGGCAAGAGCAACACGTCGCCTTTTCCGACGGCATAAGTGGCCCCGCCGTGCTCAACTGTCCCTCGCCCTCGATGCATACCAGCACGCGCGGCACACCCGCGGCGCCGACGGTAAACGGCGATCCTCCGCGCAGGCGCCACAACCAAAAATGTTCACAATCGAAGAGTCTCTCGCGCTCCACCGGCGTCGTCGCCTCCACCACAGGCGCCACCGGACCGGCCGCACCCTGCGCAAAATCGATGCAGGCGAGCGCCTGATCGACTTGCAGTGCTCGCGGCTGTCCGTCTTGGCGTCGACACGGTCCCAGTCGTAGAGGCGAAACGTCACGTCGCTGTTCTGTTGCACCTCGAACACCACGACATCACCGCCCAGAGAGTGAACCGTCCCGGCTGGCAGAAACACGGCGTCGCCGGGCTTCGGAGTGAAGCAGCGAGGTGGTCGGCCACGACCCGTTTGTGAGCGCCCGCCGCAGAACGTCCGCAGTGGTGCCCGGCTTCAGACCCGCATAAATGCGGCTTTCTGTCCCCGCCTCCAGCACGACCCATGCTTCGGTCTTGCCGGTCTCGCCCGCCGGTAGCATGTTCGGATTGCCGGTCCGAGGGATGCACCTGGACCGAGAGCATTTCATGTGCGTCGAGGAACTTCAGCAGCAGCGGGAATCGGCGGAAACGCCCGGCCAGCTTTCCCAGCAATTGCTCCGGAGACTGCTCCAGCAACTGACGTGATGGTCTGCCCTTTGAGCGGTCCATCGGCGACTTGGCTCGGATGGTCGTCGCGGTCGCTGAGGACCCACGCTTCGCCGATGGGCCTCGCCCGGCAGCGGTGCGGTGAGCAGGTCGGCCAAACGCCGGCCGCCCCAGAGCCGATACTGATAGATCGGTTCGAATCGCAGCGGATACAGAGGTATTTGATTAATGGTATCTCCCCTTGCTTTCATCCAGCCAGCAGGCCGTCGACACCGGCCTAGCCTGCCGTGGCTTGAAGAGTGCACACCGGAAGAGGTGCGAGCACTTGCGTGGGCGCAGGCGCACACGAAAGTCGGCCGTACTTAGCTCTGACTTCGATCACCGTGCTGTTCCTGTCAATCGTGATCTTCGTGGCCTGACCGAGGTCAGAAATCTGTATGTTTTTCTAAAATCGACGCCCGTGCCTTGGATGATGGCTTTGCCACCGGTCAGGAGGGCAATGCCCTGCAAAATACTCTTGCGCTGATCCCCGAAACCGGGTGCCCTGACTGCAGCAACTTGCAGCGGGCCCCTCAACTTGTTCACGACGAGAGTAGCCAGCGCCTCGCCCCCAACATCCTCTGAGATGATTAGCAGCGGCTTGCCACTCTTTCGAATCTGCTCAAGTAGTGGGAGCAGGTCCTTTTTCAGAATTGATTTGTCTTTCGTGAATGAGAACGTAGACATTCTCGAATGTAACTTCCATGCGTTCGGGATCAGTCACGAAGTAGGGCGAGAGGTATCCGCAGTCGAATTGCATGCCGTCGACTTGCGGTCTATCGCTTGCGGTCTCGGGAAGAACGGACCCGTTGCGAGTAGAGCGAGCTTGGCCCTCGCGAGCCAAACGTCGGTCCTCTACGGTAGCAAGTTGCGCAGTCATGCTTACCTCCGTCAGCTATGCTTCAAGGCATACTCTTCTGGGCGCGAGATCGCAGAATCATTCCCGATTCTGTCACACTCACGCGGCTCGTTATCTCTCGCGTTTCGCTCGTGTCCTGCGTTTCCTCTTAAGTATGTCGGATTTCTGCTTTGCATTATGGTCAGTTTTGTACACTCTGGAATTGAACTGCGGGGCAGTTCAATGAATGACCTGTCGGATTAAAGTGTGGTCATGGAACTGTTTTATACGGGAATACTTGAGACTCATGCTGATAGGCGCACTTTTCGTCGGGCTGCCATTTCGGCTGCAATGGGCTGCTATATCAGCCAGGGACAACAAGTGGGCTGCCAGAGGAACAACGAAGTTGTCCTCGATATTGATGTGCTGCTTGTACATCGAGACAATGCTCTGGACTTTTGTCAGACTGCCACCGTCGCATTGAGATGTTTCTCCGATCTCTCGAAAAGGGTGGGGTCGGTGAACGTTTCCCGGCGCGGCGCGAAATCCTCCGCGCGCGACTCACTCGCTATATCCCGCCGGATATACGCATTCACAATCACGCCGCACTCTTCGTTGCACCGATGGCAGTACCGAGCCCCACAAGGAAGGTTACCCCTGTTGGGATTGTCTCGAATATCGTTGCTGCTTCGCCTGTATTCCGCCGTGATTCCTTGTGCCTTGTTCTGCATCCTTCATCTCTTTCCCGCTGCCTATAAAACGTTGCCTTGACATCAAGCGTGACAGACTTGCCACTACCCGCATGTGACTAATGTCACAGAGAGAGATTCAGACACCTGGAAGTTGTAACAACTACCAAAGGAAGGAGTTAAACACTGTTGCCAGAGCCGCGCCCCCCCGAATCAACACGATCGACAAACGCATAGAGACCCAGAGAGATCAAAAACATGACTCCGGAGAATATGGCCGCCGGCAGCGCAGTATGACGATTTCCACTCAGGAAGGACTCTAGAGTAGCGCTCAACAACCAGATTTGCACGATCAGCAGAATGGCAATCAAAGACATCGCCCCCGAGATCGCCGTAAGGCTGCGATTTTGAGGAGGTAGTTCGTTCGAAGTCCGCATGAGAAGTTAACCTTTTACCTCGATCGCAACCAATTGCTCGCCACGGGCTTCGAGAACAATGCGCGGCAGAGGGCGCGACGGGGGACCTTGCAGGACGGCGCCGTCTTTGATCGAGAAGAAGCCGTTATGGCACGGGCACTCCAACCTGTTCTCCGCCTGCGAATAGTACACAGCGCATGACAAGTGAGTGCATTTCTGGCTGTAGCTTACGTATTCGTTCTCGCCCGTCCGGATCATAATGCAGTGGTCTTCTTTTGTCGGGTAGCTGAACAGTTTTACTCCGCCCACCGGAATTTCGCCCAGGTGGGCTACAGGTTGTTGCGGGTAAATGGGAGCCTTGTAAAAGATCGAACGAATGAGTATCCAGATATTCCCCACGAACATGCCGAGGCTGGTCAGCACGAGGAATTTCGTGAGTTGCCGACGCGTGACATAGCGCTCGTCCGCGGTGCGAACTGAGAACTCTTCTTTCCACAGCGGTTCGTTACTCCCGCGTTGCACCCAGTTCATGTTGCCCCTCCCACATGTAGTCGACAACATCCAAAGCGATGGCCTCACGTTCGGCTGGAGCCATCATGAAAACCTTGGTCGTGATCTGCTGGTTGCCGAAATAGAAAATATTCGTCGGTTTCTCGCGACGATTCGCAATCTCTTCGGGCCTGACGTAAGCCAGTGCCTGGCTCGGACAAACGGTTGCGCACATGGGTTTCTTCCCGACGGAAGTGCGGTCGTAGCACATGTCGCACTTCATCATCTGTTCGCTCGGGAATCATCATTTTTGGGATGCCGAAAGGGCAGGCTAGCACGCAGTTGTTGCAGGCGATGCAGCGGGGCTTGAGGGCCGAAAAGACAATTCCATCTTCGCCTTTCTTAATTGCATCCGCTGGACAGACCTGTGCGCAGGTGGGTTCGTCACAATGCCAGCAAACGTACGCGGCAGAGCTGATGCTCTCTTTGCGCTCGATAAAGTCGAAGTTGATCATCGACTTTCCGCGGTGAGTGTCGCATTCCTCGCACGCCTGCAAGCATGAGCTGGCAGCCAATACACCGGGAGGGATCGACATAAAATTCGTACCCGTACACTAAACACCTCCCCGCGATGCGCCGTTGCTATATGCGTCGCGATCATCCGGAGACTGGTCAGGGCCCTTCGCTCCGGCGATCCGGCACGCCGAAACCTTGAACTCCGGAATCTTGCTGCGAGGATCGAGAGTCCGATGAGTGAGGCGATTTGCACTACGTGTACCAGCCCAGTGATACGGAATGAATATCGTGTCGGGACGGATGGTCTTGACCACCATGACCCGAATGGTTAGATCATCTGCGTCGTGTCGTCACCGTTATCCAGTCGCCGTCTTTGATCCTATATCGTTCTGCCAGCCGGGGATGAATCTCCGCCAGAGGTTCCGGATTCTGGTCCACCAGTGCCCCGATACGCCGGGTTTGAGTTCCTGACAGGTACTGGCTGACCACGCGGCCCGTCGTTAGGAACAAGGGATATTCGTCATTTATCGGATCGCCGCTAGGTCGCCACTCCGTCACGTTAAAATGCGCTTTGCCGTCATGGGTATAAAACTTCTTGTCGACGAAGAGGCGCGGCGTTCCGGGATGGTCGAGCGAAGGGCAGGGCCAAAAAATACCCATCTCCCGATCCACTCTTTCGTAGGTGATGCCGTAGTAGTCGGCTACACCACCCCGCGAAGCAATGCGCAGCTCTTCCAAAATGTCGGCAGGGTTCTTGAATGGAAAATACTGTCCACGGCCCAGCCGGTGCGCCAACTCGATGATAATGTCGGAGTCGCATCTCGCATCGCCCGGCGGATCCACGCTCTTTCGCCAGTGAATGACGCGCCCTTCGGTATTGCAAGCGAGCCCGTCTTCTTCCTCTTGTAAACTGCCCGCCAGAACGACGTCCGCATGATGCGCGGTCTCTGAGAGAAAGAAATCGATCACGCCGAAGAATTCCAATTTCGACAACGCCTCACGCGTGAAGTTTGCGTCTGGAAGTGAAACCAGCGGGTTAAAACACGTGGACAGCAGTCCCTTGATCTCGCCGCGATGAATCGCGTTCATGATTTCCTGTGCGCTGTAACCCGGCTGGGGAAGTTCGTCAGGCCGTATGCCCCAGACACTTGCAACATACTCGCGAGCGGCGGGATCCGTGAGCGAACGCTGGCCGGGAAGTTGGTCGCACTTCTGCCCATGCTCACGCCCCCCTTGGCCGTTTCCCTGGCCGGTAATCATTGTGGGACCGGCGCCCTCGCGCCCGATATTTCCCGTGGCGAGCGCAATATTAATTACCGCCAGGCAATTCTCCACGCCTTTAGACTGATGCTCCAGTCCCCGAGCATGCATCATGATGACCCGCTTTGATTTGCCAATCCAGTGCGCGGCTTTCTCGATGGACTCGGGCGGCACGCCCGTCATCTCAGCTACCCGTGCGGAGATCCCACGCCTTTGCAGACTCGGCGACGGCTTCAAAACCAATGGTGTATTGCTCGATGAAATCCCGATCCTCCAGGCCGTCCCGCAGAATGACGTGGAGCATCCCCATCAGTAGCGCGAGATCAGTTCCTGGACGCAGTGGAAGATAGAGATCGGCATTACGCGTAATGGGGGTCATCCGGGGATCGGCGACGATAAGCTTCCCGCCCTTGTCGCGACAGCGCCAGATGTAGTCGGTCGTGATCGGGGCGCAGTCGCCAATGTTCGCGCCGATCACAAACAATACCTCCGCTTTGGGAATCTCGCTCCACGGGATTGGGCTTCGATCGACGCCGAACGCCAGCTTGTATGCCGTTCCGGCAGAAACCATGCACAGTCGCCCGTTGTAGTCGATGTGACGAGTGCCCAGCGCCACCCGGGCAAACTTGCCGAGCAGGTACGATTTCTCCGTCGAGGAGCGATGCGCCGCCGTAGATTGCGAAGGCGTCCTTGCCATATTTGGCTTGAATCTCGCGCATACGGTTCACGGTAAGGCTCAAGTGCCTCGTCCCAGGACGCGGGGCGAAATCCCTGCGCGCTGCGCATGAGCGGGGGCCGAGCAGCCGATCCTGGTGATTGCCCTGGAGATACCGCTTCACTCCTTTCGGGCAAAGCATGCCGCCATTGAACGGGAACTCCTCCCAGGGCTCGAACCCGATCACTCGATTCTCGCGGACCTTTAGTTGAATTCCGCATTGCTGCCCGCAAAAGCAGCAATGCGTTTTGACCAGCTTCTCTGGAGGATGAACGGATTCGTCGTTCCAGCCGCCAGGCGGTTTGTAATTCAAATGCAGACCGATTTTTTCTACTTTCAGGACCTCTTCCAGACGGGCGCTTTAGCCATTCGCTTCCTCTTTCAATCTTCTGGTGCGCGATGGAGAGTGACTTGCGCTTGCAGGCCGGGCATAGCTCTTGCCAATTTCCCACCGGCCCCGGCATGGAGTAGTCGAATCCAACTTGCGGCAGCACCCGCTCAGATCGGCCACGTGCATGTGCGAAGCGTAGCGAGCGCCGCACCGCGCGCCGGTTGCGCCTTCGCCTCTTCGCCCGCGCGCTGATAGAGTTTCATCCCCAACTGCGCCGGACGCTGGAAAATATGAAAGAACTTCCCGAACGGAAGAAACAGCAGCGCGGCGATCACCGTGATGGCGTGAAGGATGGCCATAAAGTCATAGAGGCTGCCACCCAGCCACTCCTGCGAAATCGTCAACGCCAGGCCCGTCGTCGAAATGGCGAAGAGCAGGATGAGGGGCCGGAAATCCATGCCGAAGGGCTGCACCGCGCGTGCGCCTTCGTCCCGCATGCGCCGCCACAGCGAAAGCGCAATTCCTCCCAGAACCAGGAACGCGGCGATGTCGAGGCCGTGAAAAAGAAGCAGCGCAATAAACGTATGCAGACGGAAACGGCCTCGGAAAGCCGAAAAGGTAGGCACGTACGTCATCTGGTCGTTCGGGGCACTGGTGAAATTAAATCCATCCGAACACCAGCGGGAACGTGATCACCACGGCCGCAGGCACCCCAAAAGATCATCTGATGCATTGCCCAGCGCAGCCTGGAGCGTCTCCGATGAAGGTCTGCGCCAGCAGGTGCGTCCCGAGAGTCGAGACGAAGACAGTGCAGCAAGCTGCGCATGACGCCGCGCTGCCGGAAATAGCTGCCATCCCGCTGCCAGTAGACGTAAGTCGGAGGCTTTCGTAGCCAGACGTAGTAGTGGTAAATCACGCCCCAGGTGGCGAAAATCATCGCGAAGTGTAGATCACCGAGTGCAGGATCGAAATTCTGCAGATTGCGCGAGCCCAGCACAATGGCGGCGATCAGTACTCCTGTCCACAACGTGGCCCAGGCCCCGGCGCGGACTTTGTCCGCCGTGCGCGTCAAGCGGGAGGAAGCTTCGCTCAAGGGCTTCTTCTCTCGGCACGAAGACCCGGCGATTCATCCACCACAGAACGCAGGCCACAGCGGAGAGCAGAAGAAATCCCGGCCAGACCACGCCGAGCCGGTCGCGAAAAATACCTAACAGCAAAGGCGGGAAAAAACCGCCCATCCCACCCATGGCGCCTACCAGTCCGGTGACGGTGGCTCGCTGCGTCGGAAAATATCGCGGCACCAGTTGAAAGACTGCGCCATTGCCGATGCCAAGCAAGGCCGCGCATCCGAGTGCGCCAACCGTGAACGGCAGCATCGATTGCACGCCGAGCAGCAATCCGAACGCAGCCACCCCGGCAAAATCCACGGAAAGAACTCGTGCGCCGCCAATCCGGTCCGACAGCCATCCTCCCAGCGGCGGCAGAGAGTGGCCAGCACAACGAAGCCCGCGGTTCGGAAACCGGCGTCCGCGGGAAAGGCAAATTGATCGCGCAGCAGCGTTGGGAGATAAATCGAGAAGGCGACGAAGCCTCCGAAGGTCAGAAAGTAGAGAGCCGCCAGCGCCCACGCCGAGGTTCGCGCGCGAGTACGTCGAGCATCTCGGAAAATCCCTTGGGCCGAGCCGTTTGCGGCGCGTTTCGAGCGAAGATGACGAACACGCCGACCCAAACCAGCAGGATGACGGACATTCCCCAATACACCGCGCGAAATCCGTATGCCGCAGCTACGACGGGACCGAGGAAGACCGCCGCCGATTGGCCAATATTTCCCAGACCGTACACACCGAGCGCGCTGCCCTGGCTCTCCATGGAAAACCAGCGGGAAACATAACCAACGCCAACGGCAAATGAGGAACCCGCCATCCCGAGAAGGAAGCCGACGATGAGCAAATTCCTGTAGCTGGTGGCAGCCGGGACTAAAGCCACCGGCACCGCGACAAAGAACATCAGAGCCGTGAAAACAGAGCGGCCTCCGAAGCGATCCGCAAGCATTCCTATCGGAAGGCGGGCCAGGGCACCCAGCAAAACAGGAACTGCGACCAGGAAAGCGGTTTGTGTGGCGGAGAGATGAAACTGTTGGCGAAACTGAGGGGCGAACGCTGATAAGGCCCCATGCCGCGAAACAAACCGTGAAAGATACGGTGCCGAGCAACAGATGCTTGCTCTGCGTCGATTGCGGATTCTCAGCTTCGCTCTCTCGACCAAGGCCATGTGCGAATTGTAATCCTCAAGAAGGGTAACGATCTGTTCGGTGTCTCTGCGGTGCTTTCCGGTTTCAGATCGGGAAGGCGCCACTTTCATCAGAACCGTCCCGCATTTGGGGCATGACTGCTTGGGAGACGCCCTATCGTGCGAAACAAGTTTGTGCTCCGGTCACTCGGCCTTTTCCATCGCAATCGCGCGCGGAAACAGGATGTTGTTCTCCAGGTGAATGTGCTGGTGAAGATCGGCCTCAAACTCGGCCAGTGCTTTGTATAAGGTCTGGTAACTGATGCACGCCTTAGGCGGAGCGGTATAACCACTCCTGGCCTCACGCATGGCCCGCAATGCATTGCCGTCGGAATCGTGCTCATGCTCCATCATTGAGACGGGGTTTTGCACGCTGCCAAACGGCGACGGCAGGACTGCTTCCTTTTGAATGAAAGCCTCCTCCATCCTTACTATGTATGGAAACAGCACCATCTCTTCTTTCATCATGTGTGTAGTCAACTCTTGGACCAGGCCACGAAAACTAGCGCGAACCTGTTGCAGTTCGGGATGGTTCTGACCGTGAACCGAACAGACCATTGTCGAAGAGGGGAGCGAGGCGAGCCATTTCCTCTCGTGTGTACTTGTGGTGGGTGGACTTGATGTGTGAGATGAGGTCGGCCATCATCGGCTCCGTCTGCCACGAATGATCGGCTTGCACGGCTCGCGCCGAGTGGTCAGCCATCTCCAACGAATCGATCACCGCGTCCATCGACAGGTTGGCCGCGCGGCAGGCTCCTTCGAGCGACTCATCGCCACCGCAGCAATAGTCGATACCTAGCTTTTCAAAGACTCTCGTAGCAGCGGGGTTTTCTAGAGCCAATTCACGAACGGTTTAACAATTTATCATGCTCATTTCATTCTCCCTCGCGACCCGGCTCCATGCCTGAGGCTGCGCTTGATGTTCCGAGACTAGCGGAGCGGGGAGGGCCCTGCCGATGACTTTTGTCACGGCGGCCGCCCTATTAACAAAATAATCAGGGAGGCGGACAGAAATGCTAGACTATAGGTTGGGGACTCGGAACTCACTCGGGGGAGTCTATGCAAAATTCCAAAGCTTTCACCGAATTGGAGATCGTCACCGTGCGGCCGTCGAGGGGGAGCATTCCTTCTGCCTGTAGGCGGGGAAGGTCTTGCGAGAGAGAGAGAAATGAGTTTAGGGCACACACACACACACACACACACACACACAACGGCGCCAATCTGGGAGGCCAATTCCTGATTGCTAATGGGCAATGTGATTTCGATGCCTGTGCTAGAACCAGCTTGTCTTCCTTTTGCGAGTAGAGGGAACAGAAACGAAGCAAGGCGGTGATGTAGCTACCGTAGTGAATGAAAGCTCTTCGATGATACCGACCAGTCGGCGCAAGCGAGCACCGACTTACCGCAAGACCTTCAGTGCCACCTGGGGATGGGCCAAACACGGTGCCTGAAAGTCTTGTTTGCTGACAAAAAGTAGGGTTGCACAGCATCGTCGATCGCGGTGGCCGATGCCGGATAGCTTCCTCCATCGAAGACCGGCGGCTTGGGCCCAAGAACCACCCTGCACCATCTATGCTGAGAACTCGCTTTGCGACCGTTGGCCAAACTCTTGAAGATACGCACATGGCCGGACTCGACGACATAGAGTCCAGAACAAGGCTCGCCCTCGCCAAATACGCTTTCGCCAGTCGCGTAGTGACGTGGTACCGCGCGCGCTGCGCAAGAAAGCTCATCTGGCTCTCCGTCAACCCGGAGAAGATCGGGACATTCGCGAGCGTTTGACCGGGAGTGGACGTGGATTCCGACACAGTGGCAATTGTACTGGAGCTCGGGGACAGGAAAAATGCGTGTTCCGGCCACCCTGGCGCTGAAGGCTAAATGGTTACGTGGCTTTTCTGAGGAGACTCCGACTCCTTTTCCTTGGAAACTGTGCGAACGTTTGACGACAGAAGGTGGTCGTCCTTGTAAGCAGGATATGTGATGCAACCGCGTCGCACGCGGGCAAAGGATGTCAGAGAGTGCAATTGGGAACGGT